>SVHC01000004.1 GCA_015056055.1 Clostridiales bacterium
TATTCATGCAGCCAATCCCAATGTAGTTGTCATGGTTGACAACTGCTACGGTGAATTCACGAACACTTCCGAACCGCATGCGGATCTTCTGGTAGGCTCCCTTATCAAGAATCCCGGCGGCGGACTTGCGCCGACCGGCGGCTATATCCTCGGGCGCGCAGACTGCGTGGAAAAGGTTTCTTACCGTTTCACGTCGCCCGGTGTGGGTGCGGAGGTAGGTTCCTATGCCGGCAGCTATCAGCCGTTTTTTCAGGGACTGTTCATTGCACCGCATGTCGTGGTGCAGGCACTGAAAACATCGATTTATGCTGCGCGCGTGCTGGAACTTGCGGGATTCGACGTAAATCCCGCTTATGATGCGCCCCGGAATGATATTATTCAGGCGATCCGCTTTGGTGCAGCAGAGCCGCTTATCAAATTCTGTCAGGCGATTCAGGCATCCTCGCCGATTGATTCCAATGCAGTGCCTGAGCCGTGGGCAATGCCCGGCTATCAGGATTCCGTTATTATGGCAGCAGGCACGTTTGTGTCCGGTGCGAGCATTGAATTGAGCGCGGATGCACCCATTCGCGCGCCGTATATCGGATATCTGCAGGGCGGCTTGACTTTTGCACATGGAAAGATCGCAATTGACAATGCCCTTGAAGCTGTTCTGTGCAAGCAGTGATTCAACTATGTTGATTGTATGGCGGAACTATCCGCATACATATATTGCCAGTTATCAGGAGGTTTAACTATGGAACTTAAGAAACAGTTACTTACCCTCTACCGGCATCTTGACCTCGAAAAAGCCCCCCATGAGTTCGATGCAATTCTGAAGCCGTCCACGCCGGAGCACTTGCTGCGAGTTGTCAGCGAAGTAGCGTTCGCTGCTTCTCTTTCCGAAACAGCAAACGGTGCTTACGATGATACGGTTATGGCAGCTGTTGCCATCCTTCTGAAGGGCATTGAAGAAGATGGAATTGTCACCAAAGCTTGTGCCAACGAAGCTGAACAGGCTCTTATGCCTCTGCAGGCTGCTGCAAAAGCATATACTGTTCATATGGTTGGTCACGCTCATATCGATATGAACTGGATGTGGGCATGGCACGAGACGGTTATGATCACTCTGGAGACCTTCCGTACGATGCTTACCCTGATGGATGAGGATCCGGAGTTCACCTTCGCGCAGTCGCAGGCTTCCTGCTATCGCATTGTAGAGCAGTATGAACCTGCAATGCTTGAAAAGATCAAGCAGCGTATCAAGGAAGGCCGTTGGGAAGTTTCTGCTTCCACTTGGGTTGAGGCAGATAAGAACATGCCTTCTTCCGAAAGTATGGCGCGCCATCTGCTGTACACCAAGAACTACCTCGGCAAGCTCCTTGATATCGATCCCGCTACGCTGAATTTTGATTTCGAGCCGGATACCTTCGGTCACTCTGCTATGGTTCCCGCCATCCTTTCCAAGGGCGGCGTAAAATACTACTACCACTGCCGCGGTGCTCATAAGCAGACCATTCGCCGCTGGCGCGCACCCACGGGCGAAGAAGTCCTTCTGTACTGCGAGCCCACCTGGTACAATGCAGGCGTTTATCCGTCCCTTGCTGTTCAGACGCCCACCTTCTGCGCCAAGCACGGCGAACTTAAGGACTTCCTGTGGGTATACGGCGTAGGCGATCACGGCGGCGGACCGACCCGCAGAGATCTGGCAATTGCGCATAAGATGCAGAAATGGCCCATTTTCCCCACGATCATCTTCTCTACCTATGCCAACTATTTTGCATGCGTCGAAAAGTTCCGCGATACCTTTGAAGTTGTCGAAGGCGAACTGAACTTTATCTTCAACGGATGCTATACCACTCAGAGCCGCATTAAGGCTGCCAACCGCCGTGGCGAAGCTTCTCTGGGCGAGGCTGAGGCACTGAGCGCTGCCGCTAAGATTCTGACCGGCAGCGAATATCCCACTGCACAGTTTGAAGAAGGTTGGCGCAAGATCCTCTTCAATCAGTTCCATGATATTCTCACCGGTTCCGGTGTTCGCGAAACGCGTGAATATGCATTGGGAGAAGCTTCCGGTGCTTTCGCCGTTGCAAACACCAATTATGCCGCAGCTATGCGCGCCATCTCTGCCAATACCGATACCTCTATGGTTGTCGAAAACGGTACGGATGAATTCAGCATTTCCGAAGGCGCAGGCGTTGGCTTTGGCGCAGAGCGTTTCCGCGTCCAGTCGACCGGTCGCGGCGGAAAGCTTACCCGCGTATTCCAGGTATTCAATCCCTCCGCTCAGACCCGCAAGGAAGTTGTGAGCATCATGGTTTGGGACTGGCTGGGCAACACTTCCCGTACCCAGGTAACGGATACCGCAGGCAACAAGCTTGCTTTCCAGTGGGTCGGTAAAAAGCTTGAATACTGGAGTCACGTCCATCAGGAACTCTTGGTTGAAGTTGAAGTTCCCGGCATGGGCTGGAACTGCGTTGTTCTTGACGAAGTTCAGGAAGCACCCCTTTCGATCTCTATGGCGGATAACTCCTTCAACGTTCATTTCCCGGATAGTCCCTATGTCCTTGAAAATGAGCATCTGCGCGCAGAATTCGATGTTACCACCGGTCTTTTGAACTCCCTGCGCACGGCAGACGGTCAGGTTCTGGTTGCTCCGGAAAATCCGGCAGGCTTTGTTGAGATCCTCGAGGATACCGATCGCGGCATGAGCAGCTGGATCGTAGGCCGTTACTTCAAACGCGAGATGATCGCGAAGGAAGTTCGCATCAAGCAGGGCACTGCATGGGGCGAACTCCGCAAGAGCATTACGCTTGAAATGAAGTTCCACAAGAATTCCACGTTGAAGGCTACCATCTCGCTGGATAAGGGCGCAAAGGCTCTGGTATTCTCCGTGGATTGCAATTGGGATGAACTGGGTGACTGGCGCACGTATATTCCGCAGCTTGCATTTGCTGCTCCGTATGCCTATGCATCTTCCAAGACCCGCTATGACATTCCCGCAGGCGTTCTGGATCGCGATCCCATGGATATGGACCTGCCTGCAAACAGCTTCACCGTGGCAATTCCGGAGAACGAGAATGCTTCCGCACTGATGCTCACCAGCGATTC
This sequence comes from Clostridiales bacterium, assembly GCA_015056055.1. Lineage (GTDB taxonomy): Bacteria > Bacillota > Clostridia > Christensenellales > Aristaeellaceae > Alectryocaccomicrobium. The sequence goes on from SVHC01000004.1 coordinate 3,091, forward strand.
CAAGTACGGTTTCCGCAGCTGGAACAACACGATGCAGCTGACTCTGCTGCGCGGCGCATTCGATCCCGATCCGGATCCGGAGCGCGGCAAGCATGATTTCCGCATCACTCTGGCAGTAACCGATGCAAAGGATGCACTCGTTCAGACGCAGGATGCGCAGGCAGCAAACCGCCCGATGCCGTATCTGTGCGTGCACAAGCCCGGCGCAGGCACCCTGCCCGCAAACGGCAGCTTCGTGAAGTCAGAGGGCGCATATGTATCTGCCATCAAGTGGGCTGAAGACGGCAATTCCCTGATCGTTCGTTTGTCGAACCTTGCTGCAGATGCTGCTTGCGCAAAGCTTACGTTTGCTGTTGCGCCTACCGCAGCTTCTCGTACCAATATCCTCGAAAACGAGATGGGCGAGGCTCTTGCAATCGAGGGCAACACCGTTTCCGTTGCACTCGCAGGCAACGATCTTGCAACCGTCCGCGTAAACTTCTAAGATATTTCTGATATTTAAGCGAAAATCCCGGCATGGCATCATGCCGGGATTTTTAGCACACATGTGTGCATTAAAAAAACAGCAAGTCTGTTTTAATGGATAAATCCGTATGCTATAATAACGGCAACAGATGTGGTTTGAGGTACATATATGTTTCAAATTGGGGATACTTTGCCGAAGCTGTTTCGCTCCGGCAGAGAAGATCATTTTGCAGAGAAGCTTTTCCGGGAGTATCGGTATTTGATGTTTTCCACTGCAATGCGCGTTACGAAGAATGCACATGATGCAGAGGATATCGTTTCTGAATCCTGCGAGAAGATGATCAAAAATGCGGATGAAATGAAAAAACTCAGTGGCTATAAATTGCCGCGATATATTGTTTCCGTTGTCAGGAACACAGCCATCGATTACGTGCGGAAACGGAATCGGCAGAACGGATACTATTTTTTGACGGATGACGAAAATTCTTATGCGGATGTTCCGGATGATTGTATGAACGTGGAAGCGGATCTTCTGCATGCGGAAAGCATAACCACTCTCAAGCAGGCACTTGCGCAGCTTGACGAAAAGGAGTATAAAATTCTGCGCATGAAATACTATCTGGAATTATCGGATAAGGAAATCGCGGAGAAACTCGGAATTCAGCCTGCAAGCGTGCGGATGGGACTTTCACGCGCACGCAAAAAGCTCAAATGCATCATGGAGGTGGAAAAATAATGGCACATGTAAAAACAACCAAAGTGAGTAAGGAGCGGCAGGAAGAACTGCTGGGCATGAAATTGCAGATGGCCTTTTCCGAATTGGAGGATGAGGAGATTGCTGCCTGCCTGCAGGAAGGTCTCAATCCGAAGGAAGAAATCATCGAAGCGGCGGATTCCGCCATGGAACGCATAGAAAATAGGCTAGGGAAAGCTGTACGGCAGGGAAGAAGGGAGCAGGTCTTTGCACGTTCTTTCTTATTGGCAGGAAAGCGTTTGGCAGCATGCCTCATGATTGTCTGCGTGTGCATTTCAGGTTTGGCGGTCGCAGCTGCTGCGGTTCCTTCTATCCGTACAGCGATTGGGAAACTTTTTATCGATGAATACAATCATCAGAAGGGGCATGTGGATATGTTCATGACTCCGGAAAAAAGCATCCCTGTGCCGGAGGAATGGGAAGGTCTGTACTATTTTAGCTATATGCCGGAGAGATATGAATGCCGTGAAGTATATAGTGGTTGTGTAAAATATGGAGTGGACAACGGATATGTTATGTTTGAAGAATGCGATAAAGATTCGGTTACGGTAAAAAGTACGGAAGAGTTTGAAATCAGCGATGGAAAAATAAATGGGCATAAAGCTATCATTTTTGAAAAAAATGGCGAATTTATCATTGCATGGGCAAATGATATCCGCTATTTCTGGCTGCAAACTAATGAATCTTTGGAAATTGGGCTGAAGATTGCTGAAGGTATCGTACCAATACGGTAACAATAATTGAACACAGCGAAGTTGTAAAAGAGAAACTAAAATTTTATTCCGAATTTGGTTGCAGACTGCGCTCTCATATCGTCTTATATTCCAGAAGGATACAATGGGAGGCGATCTCAATGAGACTGCGAAAATGGTTAAAACGGCTGATATGCATGACAATATGTATGCTTTTTTCTGTGCCGGGTATGAGCCCATGCGAGCGCTGCGCGATGGCAGAGGAATGGGTAGAGGGAACTCCCATGCCGCGGTACAGATTTATTACAGGTGCAACCGTTCAGCTTAATTTTACTGGTGCAGGCGTTGCCAGCTGCTATGGATCAGCAAGCATGATAGGTACTGCTTCTTCTATCAATCTGACTCTTACCCTTTGGCAGAAGCAGACCAGAAAACGTAGCACAGAATGGTGTGCGATTGCAACGTGGAATGATGAAAAAGCAAATACCATGCTTTTTGCTATAGATCACATATACTCCGCCGTTCCGGCAGGTACATACAGGCTTACGCTCAGCGTAGTGGCGACCGATCAAGATGGCGTGGAGGAATATGCATATCTCACAGGCCACGACCGAGTTTATGACGGTTATTAAAAAGGCTGCATAAAAAAGAATCAACGCCTGTGAACGAGTTTGTTCACAGGCGTTGTATTCGTAAGCTACTTAAAATAGCGCGTTTTGATTTCTTCGTCCAGGGTTTCCAGCCTTTTGATACCAAGGGCTTTCAGGTATGTAGCGGCAAGATCGAAAAGCTCCGGATCATAAAGCTGTGCGGGGGTATGCGCATCGATGCCGATAACCGCTGTGCAGCCTTCCTCAGCGGCCATTTCCCAGAAACGTTCGTAAGGATAGCCGACGCCGCGGGAGGGTCTTTCGGTGCTCTTGCGGATTCCAAGCAGGTTGTATTCCAAAGGAACATTCAAATCCCGGGAGGCACGCAGCAGTTCCCGGCTGCATTCGGCGCAGGTATCGTCAAATTCCGGATATCCGCTCAGAAACAGGTCCGGATGGGCGACATAGAGGAACAGGCCCGTTTCCATGCCGGCTATGGTCATCTGCGCATAGCGGCGTACATGCTCCTTCGTCTTGCAGCTTCCGAAATAGACGCTGTCTTTCTCGTACGTATCGTAGTGATTGCCCAGAATCAGATAGTCCAGACCGTATTCATAAAAGGCATCTTTCAGCCATGCAGTATAGCGGGGGAAATGCTCCATTTCCAGTCCGCAATGCACGCGGATTTGACCGGAATACTTTTCGCCAGCGGAATGCACGGCCTGAATATACTCCGGAAGCTGATCGCATACCATGCGGATTCGGGATACAAATCCATCGTCATACGGCCAGGGACCGTGATCGGCAAAGCCCAGAATATCATATCCGTGCGAAATTGCCGCCTGAATATATTCTTCTTCGGTTCCGGCAGCGTGGAAACAGCGCGGCGTGTGCGTGTGATAATTGGCGCGAATCTTGTTCTGAATCATAGCTTATTTGATATAGCGGAAAAGGCCGACGACCTTTCCCAGAACCTCCACAGAATCGACAATAATGGGATCCATTGCATCATTGGACGGCTGAAGACGCACATGACCGTTTTCGTAATAGATGCGCTTTACGGTGGCTTCGTCTTCGATCATGGCAATTACGATTTCGCCGTTGCGTGCGCTGTTCTGACGCTGCACGATCAGGCGGTCGCCTTCAATGATGCCGTCGTTGATCATGCTTGTGCCGGTGACATTCAGAATGAATGCATCGTCATCGTTGGTCATATCAGAGGGCAGGGTCATATATTCATCAATATTTTCCTGAGCAAGAATCGGCGTGCCCGCTGTTACGCGGCCTACAACCGGAACGCTTTTTCCGCGCGGTGCGCTGCCGTCGATTACCTCGAGTGCGCGCGGTTTGGATGCATCGCGGCGAATCAGGCCGCGGTTTTCAAGGGTGCGCAGATGAAGATGCACTGTGGATGTTGAGCTCAGGTTAACTGCCTGGCAAATTTCACGAACGGACGGGGGATAGCCCTTAGTCTCAATTTCGGTGCGGATAAATTGCAAGATCTGTTCGCGTTTCGCATCAGAGTTTCTCATAATACACATCCTCGCGTTGGTTTTTAGAATGTTTGTTCCATTATATCACGTTTATTATCGAGCGACAAGTAAATTTATGTGCTTGACGAGCAGATGCAATCAGGATATAATGAAAAGACTTAGAAACCGTTCGGAGGCGTTTTGAAAATGGAATTTAAGGAATGCGTATTGCGCCCGGGTGTGGAATGTACGGATTGCGGCGAATGTGAAATGTGTGATCTGGATCCGAATAAGGTTTGCGATAACTGCATGAAGTGCCTGAACCTGGATAAAGCGGATTACAGAGCCATCGAAATCGACGAAATCATCATGGAAGAGGAAGAGTAAAACTATCGGTTAAAGACAGCTTTTTCCGATAGTTTGTGGAGGGTTTCGTTCGATGCCTGCAAAAGTTACCTTTGCTCAGAAAAATTCTGTTCAGATTGAAGAACGCACGCGCGATGTTTTGCGCGTGCTTCCGCGTGCATGCCGTGATTTTCTTTTGAGCATTGAATCCACTACGCAGCCGCTTACACGGTACGCCTACGCAATCGATTTGCGCGTATTCTATCGGTATCTGATCAGCGAAATTCCGTACTTTGCGAATAAGACGCCGGAAACTTTTCTGGATGTTGACTGGGATGAAATTACGTCCTCGGACATTACCTCCTATCTCAATTATCTGAATCTGTATTATAAGGAAAACGACGATTTCGAAACAAACAACAATTTGGGCAAAATGCGAAAGCTTGCTGCGATTAGAAGCTTTTTTAAATTTCTGTTTAAGAACAAGAGAATTACTAAGGACGAAAGCGTGCTTGTAGACATGCCCAAACGGCATGAAAAGCCCATAATCCGGTTGGAAATTGACGAGGTTGCACGGCTGCTTGATGCTGTCGAAACCAGCGAAGGGCTTTCCGAACGGCAAAAAAAGTATGCTGAAAGAACTCGCCTTCGCGATATGACGATCCTGTTCCTTTTTCTTGGCACGGGAATGCGTGTCAGCGAGCTTGTAGGACTGGATATTGACCATGTGGACCTTTCTATCAATGGCCTTCTCGTTACACGCAAAGGCGGAAATCAGGCTATTTTGTACTTCCCGGATGAAGTGGCCGACTTGCTCAGAACCTATCTGGCCGAGCGCGAAAAGATGGCTGCTTTGCCGGGTCATGAAAGCGCGCTGTTTCTCTCGCTGCAGAAAAAACGCATCGGCGTGGATGCAGTCGAAAATATGGTCAAAAAATATGCGCGCATTGCAGCGCCGCTTAAAACAAAAATCAGCCCGCATAAGCTGCGGGCCACATTCGGAACCAATCTCTATCGCGAAACCGGCGATATTTACCTTGTTGCAGACGTTCTGGGCCATTCCGACGTCAATACTACGCGCAGGCATTACGCCGCTATGAGCGATGATTTGCGCCGCAGAGCAGCAAAATCCGTCGTACTGCGTGAAGAAAAGATTTCTGCCGAAGAAGATGAAGAATAATCCATTGCGCATTCAGGCTTCGATTTGAGCCTGTTTGCGCAATTTTTCTATCAAGCGGCTTTCCATGCGTGAAACCTGCACCTGTGAAATGCCCATATCTTTGGCGATTTCTGTCTGCGTATCGCGGTAAAAATAGCGGCGGATAATCAGCCGCTTTTCTTCTTCCGGCAAATGTTTCAGAAGCCGCGCGATTTCCAGCCGTTTGTCGATTGCTTCGGATGGGTCGCTTCCTATGGTATCACGAAGCGTCATGCTGCCGTCTTCTGATAGAGATTCATCCAGGGAACGCATGGGTTTCAGCGCGTTCAGTGCCAGGATAACTTCTTCCTTGGTCATATTCAGGTTTTCAGCAATGTCGCCTACGGAAGGCTGCCGAAAATTTGTTTCTTCGTATTCTTTCAGGAATGCCAGTACGATTTTTGCCTTGTCGCGGAGTGAACGCGAAACCCGCACAAGGCCGTCATCACGCAGAAAACGCCGTATTTCCCCCATGATTACGGGAACGGCATATGTTGAAAATGCTACGCCGTATGCGGTATCAAAGTTCCGTATGGCTTTTACAAGCCCCATGCAACCAAGTTGATACAGGTCGTCGTATTCCTTTCCGCGACCGAGATAACGCTTTACGATGTATTTTACCAGGGCTACATTATCGTTTACCAATTTGTTCATAGCATTTGTATCCCCACTTTGCGCCAGAAGAATCGTATCATTCAGGCTTTCGTTCCGTTCCGTTTTCAAGCGTGCTTTGCGGCAGGAAGATTCACTGCCGCAAAGTTTTTTTGCATGCGAACGGATGTTCCGTATTTGGGACGTGAACGTACCTCGACAGAATCCATAAAGCTTTCCATTACGGTAAAGCCCATTCCGGAGCGTTCGGATTCTGTTTCTGTGGTAAAGAATGGTTCGCGTGCCTTGGTTATATCTTCTATGCCGCATCCGTTGTCAATGACGTCCACGGTAAGGATGTTATCCGCTGTCAGAGTCGCGTGCATCCGTATGGTTCCGCCCAGTTGCTTATATCCGTGCACAATGGCGTTTGTAACCGCTTCTGATATGGCGGTCTTTACATCCCCCATCTCTTCCAGCGTAGGATTCAGAGGTAAAATAAAGGCGCTGATCGTCATTCGGGCAAAAGCCTCGTTTTCCGGGCAGGCATAAAAATCCATGCACATCTCATTTACAATTTTCATATTTTCCTCCTATGCAAGCTTTTCTATAAGCCGGTATAAGCCTGCCATTTCAAAAATGCGGTCTACCCGCTTCCCTACGCCAATCACAGCTACGCTGCCGCCTTTGCGGCTCATGATTCGATATCTTCCAAGGAGCATGCCGATTCCGGAACTGTCCATAAAATCCACGCCGTGCATATCGAAAATCAGTCGCTTTATCCGACTATCACTGATTCGTTCGTCCAGGTTGTCGCGCATTCCCTCGGCGGCATTGTGATCCAAATCTCCGGCGAGCGTTACAATCAGATCGTGTTTTCTTATCTCCATTGAAATCAAAAAAATCACCCCTCTGCTAAGTAGAGGGATGATTCAACATGGAGAGATATTTTCCCTTTGACAAAAAACACCTATGCTGGCGCTTTTTCACTTTCGATCGACAAAATGGAGTCAAGCTCCTTTTCTGTGATCATTTCATGCTCAAGCAATGCATCGGTCAGATGGCGGAGCTTGGGCATCTGTGCCTCCAGAAGCGCTGTAACGGCCATATATTCCTGCTGCAGGCGCTGTTTGCATACTTCCGCTGCGTTGGTGCTGCTGCCAACCAGACGGTTTAGTGCGCGCAGAGAAACATAAGGCTCGTTTTCAAGCCCCAGTTCCATAACCATCGCGGATGCGATTTCCGTCGCGCGCATCAGATCGTTTGCGGCGCCGGTAGACAAATGTTCAGTGTCGTAAAAGAGTGACTCAGCAGCGCGTCCTGCAAGGAGAACTTGAATTTGCGCGGAAAGCTGTGCTTTATCAGTCAGTATCGTTTCCTTGGGAATGATTACGTTGTAACCGGCGGCACCTTTTGCAGACGGAAGAATGCTGATTCTGGCAATTGGATGTTCCGGCTGGAGATACCTGGATGCAATGGCATGTCCGGCTTCATGAACTGCAATTTGCCGTTTTTCGTTTTCGGATGCGCGGCTTGACTTTGTATCACCAACTATAGCTTTCAGGTAAGCATGATCCATATCTTCCGGTTCGATGCGCTCTGCTCCGCGTCGCACGGCATGGATTGCAGCTTCGTTCAAAAGGTTTTCTAGAGAAGCTCCGCTGAAATAACTGGTGTTCCTTGCAATGTCTTCAAGATCGACTTCCTCGGCCAAAGACTTATTCTGCGCATGGAGACGCAGAATACTCAGTCGTTCCTTAAGCGCAGGAAGACCGACTTCGATCTGGCGATCAAATCTTCCGGGACGAAGCAGCGCGGGGTCCAGAGAATCAACACGGTTTGTGGCTGCAAGTACGATGATTCCATCGCTTGGCTTGAAACCGGACATTTCTGATAAAAGCGCATTGAGTGTCTGTTCACGTTCATCTGAGGAAACTTCATCACGTTTCTTGCCCATTGCGTCAATTTCGTCAATAAAGATTACGCATTTTCCGGCTTTTCTTGCTCGGGAAAACAATTCGCGCACGCGTTTGGCTCCAACGCCCACATACATTTCTACGAAATCCGAACCGGAAAGCGCAAAATACGGAACACCTGCCTCACCTGCCAGTGCACGTGCAAGAAGAGTTTTTCCTGTGCCGGGTGGGCCGTACAGCAAAACGCCGTGCGGAATTCTTGCCCCCATCTGCGCGTATTTTTCTGGCTCTTTCAGAAAATCAACCAAATCATTTAGAGCAGAAAGCGCCGCTTCATTTGCTGCGACATCTGAAAAGTGGACATGAGATTGTGCGTTTTCGATTGCAATACTCCCCTTGAATCCTCCGGCAACAGCATGCTCCGGCTCTTTTTTCATAAATCCGATGAATAACATCAAAATGAGTGATGCCGCAAAAAGAATCCGGCTGGCTTGTGATAAAAACATTGCATCTTGCCCAGTCGACAGCATAAGAGCTGTTCCTAAAGATGAAGTGCACACGACGGCGCATATAAGCAGATATCGTTTGTTCACGCTATCAATCACCTCATTGTTTTTTCAATAAAATTATACTATATTGATACTTATGCGTCTACAAGCATCTTTTGGCATAAACACGCAGAATCAGGTTATGCTATATGGCATATCAGGAGGAAGCGGAATGAAAAAACAAAGAAGGAAAAATGGGCGGATCATTTGGGGAGTTATAGTTTCTGCACTTGCAATATTTATATGGCGGCTGGATATTACGAATTGGACACGGTTGGATATCGATAAACTTCGGAATTATCAGCAAACGGCGATTCTGTATGATGGAAAAGATTCCGAAATTGGGATCCTTGCTTCGGCTCAGCACAGAATTCAAATTTCGCTGAATGACATTCCTCAATCGGTACGGAATGCTTTTCTTGCTGCTGAGGACGCACGGTTTTATGAACATTATGGCATAGATCCATGGCGTATAGGCGGAGCGCTGGTTGCCAATATACGAATCGGCGGATATGCTCAGGGTGCATCTACCATAACGCAGCAATTGATTAAACTAACGCATTTATCCGGAGAGAAATCGATGTCCCGAAAGGCACAGGAGGCATGGCTTGCCCTGCAGCTGGAAAGGCAAATGGAAAAAGATGAAATACTGGAGATCTATTTAAATACTGTATATTTTGGCGGAGCAGGATCAGGGGTCGGCGCATATGGAATTGAAGCTGCATCCAATACTTTTTTTCAGAAGAGTGCAAAGGAACTGTCAATTTCGGAGGGAGCGCTCTTGGCTGCGGTGATAAAATCCCCTTCCGGCTATGCGCCTACAATTCATCCGGAAAAAGCGATTGCACGGAGAAATTCTATTCTTGATGCTATGGCCGAATACAATTTTATTGATATGGAAACTGCGCAGAAGGCAAAAAATGAGCCGCTGGGACTGAATGTTGCCGATATGGAGGATATTCCGTTTGGATGGTATGTAGATGCCGCGCTTGCTGAGGCTGAAAAATTGCTGGATGTCAGTGCAGATGAGGTTTTGACTGGAGGATATCGTATATATACATGCCTTGATCCTGAAGCGCAGAAGACAGCCGAATCTTTGTTTGAAAACGGAGGCAACTTTCCTGATCCGGCAGCAGATGGAACACCTGTTCAGGCTGCGTTTGTTGCTCTTGATGCAGACAGCGGACAGGTTATTGCTCTTATTGGCGGGCGCAATTATGGAATGCGTCGTGGTCTTAATCGTGCCACGCAGATTGCGCGTCAGCCGGGTTCTGCCATCAAGCCTGTTTCTACCTATGCTGCGGCGGTGGATGGAGCGGGTTTTGTGCCTACAAGCATTCTGCTGGATGAGCAAAGAGAGTTCGGAGATGGCTATATGCCCGGAAATGCGGGAGGCAATTACTACGGTAAGGTTACTATGCGAGAGGCACTTTCAAGGTCGCTCAATGTAGCAACACTGGATCTTGCGGAAATCGTTGGGATAAACGCTGTGCGTGTATATGCACAGCGGCTAGGCTTGCCTGTTGATGCTGCAGATCAGAATCTTTCACTTGCTTTGGGATCAATGACATACGGTGTTTCCCCTCTTGAACTTGCAAATGCCTACCAGCCGCTTGCAAACAAGGGAAATTTTCATAAGGCTTATCTGATACGCCGAATCGAGAACAATAAAGGCGAAATAGTTTATAGTTATTCGAAAGAAACAGAACGTGTTCTCAGTGAAGAAAGTGCATTTATCCTTACCAGCATGCTGGAAACTGCGGCTGACTCCGGCAGCGCTAAGGCACTTGCTTCCGTTCCTTTTGCGGTAGCAGGCAAAACAGGCACTGTAGAAATGCCTTCTTCCAATGGTAACAGAGATATATGGACTGTGGCGTATACTCCATCTGTAGTTGTGTCTGTATGGATGGGATTTGACATGCCGGACGAAATGCACGCATTGCCCGAGGGCACCGGAGGCAGCGGATATCCGGCGCGTTTTGCGGCAAAGTTTCTGTCGGCTACAGAGGATTTTTTATACGGAGGGGATTTTACGATTCCACATGGGATTACCCGGGTTTATATTGATAAAAAGGCTCTGGATGAATTGAAAGCTATCCTTCTTGCGACTGAACTTACGCCTCCGGAATACCGGATAAAGGAGGTGTTCACGGCTGGAAAAGTTCCATCTTCGGTGTCTCCGTATTGGAATATACCGCAGAAGGTTATGGATCTTGAAGTGGTTCTCAACAAGGCTGAAAAGCCTGAAATACGCTTCACTGCGCCCGAGGATGGTGTGGAATATCTGATTATGCGCACGGAGGATGGTAACCGTAAAATTATTGCTTCTCTGACAGGAGAAAAAGGAGAACGTATTTCTTACGTGGATGAAACGATTGTATCATCTAAAGCCGAAACAGCTTATTCTGTTCTTCCGCGCCATGCGGCGTTGTATGAAATGGGAAGATTGGTAGTTGGAGAGGAATCGGAGGCAGTTTCACCGCAGAAAAACAGAAAGCAAAGTCTATTGATGGAATGGTTTAAAAACTAGAAAGAACAGGTTCGCGCTACCGCTATTGGTAGATGTGCGAACCTGTTTTTGTATGTATTTAGCGAGTGCTACAATTGTTTTTTCAAACGCGCGATTTCGCGCAAAATAGATTCTACAGATTCGCCGCTCGTATCACCCCATTCTTTTTCAGAAATTTCCAATTCAAGCTGCCGGGCTTCTATTGCTCCGAGAATATCTCCATCCATTTCACAAACCTGCGCTAACGAGTCAATTGGATCAGAAAAACGAGGCACAGGCAACAAGCTAATGGAACGGCGGTAACTTTCCTTGGCAGATGTATAATCTCTGGTTTGAGCTTGAAAATCTCCGATCCAATGGTGAACGCTCCAGTTTTCGGGATAATCTTGCCCCATTTGTTCCCATAGCATTTTTGCTGTATCTATGTCACGCTTTGCCAGTGCAAGCTTGATTTTTTGTACCGTTACAAAATAGCCGCTGCCTTGCTGGGCCATCAAGGTGCAATAAGTTTGGGCCTCTTTTAAGCGATTGTCATCAATCAACTGTGCAATCAGCCACGCATATCCGCTCAAAAAGTCAGGATTGTTCTTGATAAAATCCTTATAATGCGCAATCAGAGCATTGTGAGTGTTGTTTCTGGGGTCGACATGCTTTCCGCCCATGGCGTGTGAAAGTGCGGTCCATGCATAGGAAGAATGTGGATTGCGCCTCATAGCCTCCAGTGCATAATCTTCTGCGCGCGCGTTATGTTCCTGAGCCAAATGAAGCTCCAGATTTGCAAGCATTTCATGAGGTTCGCTGTTGCCGGGTTCGCGATAAGCTTTTTCCAGCAGGAATGTACGCTCGTTTTCTGCATCAGCAGAATTTATAAAGCGAACATCATAGAGCATATTCTGGATTCTTTCCATTCGTGTTTCGTCAGAAATAGAAAATAAATCGTCAATACTGACCCCGAAGTACGCTGATAAATCAGGAAGTAACCCGATGTCAGGGACGGAAGAACCACATTCCCATTTGCTGATTGCTTGAGGCGTAATACCAAAGTGACGTGCCATTGCCTCCTGCGTGGCTCCTCGACGCATACGAAGCATTTTTATCTGTTTTCCAATATTGTTCATACTTTTCCTCGTGATTGTATTTTCAGATCTGATAGCTCTATTATATAGATTTATTATGCTAATACAATGGCGGTATGCTCTATATTTTGCAACCGATGGTTGTATAGCATATAAAAGTAAAAAATACCGGCGGACCCTTACGAATCCGCCGGCTATGCCGAATCAAACAATACTACAAAAGATACTTACTGTTCATCCAACAATACTACTTGATCTGCGAGTGTATCCGCAACGATACGTGTGAAGCGAAGTTCTTCTCCATTGGCCGTTACATGCACTTTGTCACCCAGATGGATTCTGCCGGAGAGAATTTCCTCACTGAGGGCGTCTTCCACCTTACGCTGAATTGTTCTGCGCAGCGGACGTGCACCGTACTGGGGGTCAAATCCGGCTTTTGCGAGCATGGATACGGCTTCGGCATCGACTTCCATATCGATACCGCGCTCAGAGAGACGCTTCTGAACAGACCTCAACATAAGTGAGGCGATTCGGTCAATATCGTCACCAGTCAACTCGTGGAAGACGATAATCTCATCAAGTCTGTTCAGAAATTCAGGACGGAATACCTGCTTGATTTCGTCCATGATATTATTGCGCATTTGATCATAGGTCTTTTCACGATTATCCACGCTTCCGAACCCTACGGTACGCTGTTTTTTAATCGTCTGAGCACCGGCGTTGGATGTCATTACGATAACGGTATTTTTGAAGTCAACGACGCGTCCCTGACCATCCGTTAAGCGACCATCTTCCAGAATCTGAAGAAGTACATTGAAAACATCGGGATGTGCCTTTTCAACTTCATCCAACAGGACAACAGAATACGGTTTTCTGCGTACCTTTTCGGTGAGCTGGCCACCTTCCTCATGCCCCACATAGCCCGGAGGCGAACCGATCATGCGCGATACGGAATGTTTCTCCATATATTCGCTCATGTCCACGCGAATCAGGCTATCTTCATCACCAAAAAGTGCTTCTCCGAGCGCTTTGCAAAGTTCCGTTTTACCTACGCCGGTCGGTCCAAGGAAAATAAACGAACCAATGGGACGCTGCGGATCTTTGATACCGGCACGTGCACGACGAACAGCACGCGCGACTGCGGCAACAGCTTCTTCCTGTCCCACGACGCGATTGTGCAGAATTTCTTCCAGCTTAAGAAGGCGCGCGGCTTCATCTTCTGTCATGCGGGAGACGGGGATTCCGGTCCAGACGGAAACAATCTGAGCAACTTCCTCTTCCCCTACAATCTCGACGCGTTCTTCACGGCGCTGCTCCCATTCTTTGCGGCGCTGAGCAATCTCGTTTTGCAGGTGCTTTTTTTCATCACGAAGCTGAGCGGCTTTTTCAAAATCCTCATGCGCGACGGCTTCTTCGGTTTCTTTGCTAAGAATCTCCATGCGAGCTTCTTGCTCTTTCATATCCGGCGGCGCAGTAAATGCCTTAATGCGCACGCGGGAAGCAGCTTCATCGATCAGATCGATGGCTTTATCCGGCAAAAAGCGATCAGAGATATATCGATCTGAAAGATGCACTGCCGCTTCTATGGCTTCATCTGTGATCTGTACACGATGATGTGCTTCATAACGATCACGCAGACCGCGCAGAATCGCTACACTTTCTTCTTTGGTGGGCTCCCCAACCATAACAGGTTGGAATCTGCGTTCCAAAGCAGCATCTTTTTCGATATATTTGCGGTATTCTTTCAGCGTTGTTGCACCCACGCACTGCAGTTCGCCGCGTGCAAGCAAAGGTTTCAGAATATTTGCTGCATCGATAGAGCCTTCGCTGGCTCCGGCACCGACCATGGTGTGCAGCTCATCAATAAACAGGATCACGTTTCCTGCATTCTTGATTTCTGCCATGGCATTTTTGAGTCGTTCTTCGAATTCGCCGCGATATTTGGCACCGGCAAGCATACCGGCCAAATCAAGGGAAACTACGCGTTTTCCGCGCAGAATTTCGGGGATATTTCCCTCAACGATCAGCGTTGCAAGACCTTCTACAATGGCAGATTTTCCTACACCGGGTTCACCAATCAATACAGGATTGTTTTTTGTACGCCTGGAAAGTATCTGTACAATGCGCTCTATTTCTTTTGCGCGGCCGATAACGGGATCCAATTCATTGTTTTCTGCAGCCTTGGTCAAATCTCTTGCAAAATTGTCAAGCGTGGGAGTACCTTCGTTTTTAGGGGCATTTTTTTCGCCGGAAGCATTGTCTTCGCCATTCATGGAACGAAGAATTTCTTCACGCATTTTCTGCAGATTTTTGCCCATCTTGGTAAGCAGAGTTGCAGCAACGCCTTCGCGCTCATGAATCAAGGCAAGCAGCAAATGCTCGGTACCAACATAGTTGTGCTTCAGGTCTCGAGCTTCCTTTGCACTTTGTTCGAGAACCTTTTTTGTACGGGGAGTATATACCATCGTTCGTATGGGAGAGGTATCATCTCCTCGTCCCAGCATCTGGATGACTTCATTTCGGGCAGAATCCAGCGTAATTCCCTGAAGCGCACCGGCAGCATTACCCGGGTCTGCCAGAATACCAAGCAACAGATGCTCGGTGCCTACATAATTTCTACCCATTTGTGCCGCTTCTTTCTGTGCGGCTACAAGAGCGCGCTGTCCACGCTCTGTAAAACGAGAAAACATCGCCATAGGATGACTCCTTTTCAGTTCAGTTTAGTTTGGAGCGAACAAAATTTGCGCGGCGGATATTCAGTTCGCGCTCTGTCAGTTCGCCGTTTTCATCGATGCTGAGCGAACCATCCTGCGCATCCATCATAAGCGCGTCGATAAACTCATAGCTCATGTCAATATATCCCATGCTTGCAGCAAGACGCAGGTCAGAGTAACGCCCCATGAATTCTTTTGAACTAAGTATGCGGGCATTTGCAATCTGACCATAGGAGCGCATCAGGCGATCTTCCAGCAGTACGGTATCTTTTTTGGAAAGAACTTCTCTTGCATTGCGTTCAAATGCTACCACCTGCATGGTCGCAGCTGTCAATGTTTTGAGCATATCATCTTCACTGCGTCCCAGGGTAACCTGATTGGATAACTGATACAAATTTCCCTGAGCTTCACTGCCTTCACCGTAAATGCCGCGTACGGTAAGACCAAGCTTGGAAATGGCCTGTAAAACGGCGCTAAGCTTTCCAATTTTTGACAGAGCAGGCAGATGCAGCATTGTAGAGGCGCGCATTCCGGTACCAACATTTGTAGGGCAGCTGGTTAGAAAACCCAATTGCGGATCAAAGGCATAATTGTTGTCGCGTCCTAAGATATCGTCAAGTTCAAACACCAATTCAGCGGCTTTTTCGCTTTGAAGACCAGGAAGCAACCCCTGAATTCTGAGATGATCCTCTTCGTTGACCATAACGGATATAGTATCCTGACGACCGATCAAAGCTGCGCTTGTTTCTGCAAATTTCAAAAGATCATAGCTAATCAGGTGATGTTCAACAAGCTGCTTGCGCTGGGCATTCGTCAGATTTCCGATACGGATCAGGTGGTAAACGTCTTTCTCACCGGCAAGCGCGTCTACTGCGCGGCGTATGGTTTCCTGCGCCCAATCGCGGTTCATGGAAGGGGCAAACGGAATATCGCGATAATTTCTGGCAAGGCGTACGCGGCTGGAAACGACAACGTCTCTTTCAAGGGTATCAGTTGGTTTCATTCGTTTCCGCCTCCTCTGCTTCTACTTGCTGTTTCAGCATGCGAATTTGATCCCGCAGCTTGGCGGCTTCTTCGTATTCTTCTGCAGCGATTGCTTCAACAAGTTTTCCCTTGAGCTGGTCGATTGTATTCTTAAGGGATACTTTCTTTGCAATACCTCCAGGTACGCGGCCGGTATGCTGGGTGTTGGAATGGATAGACATAATCAGCTTTTCCAGTGGTTCGCGGAAATGCGTATAGCATTCGGCGCATCCCAGAAGGCCGGTTTTGCGGAAATTTTCGTATTTCATGCCGCAGTTTTCGCAGGTAATATCCGGAGCTTCCTCTCCTATTTTTGTCGCCTTATTGGCATTCTGAAACAGGCCGCTCAGAATGCCGGCTAAGCTTGTAAAATCCAGTTCGGGCATGGTTGTCTTCAGTTTGGCCATGCAGGTGGGACAGAGATTTCGCTCTTTTTTTTCGCCGCCGGTAATTGTTGTCAGCCGTATGCTGGCCGGACGGATTCCGCATTCGTCACACATCATCCCTATTATTCCCCCTTTTGATGGTTTACAAAAGCCTGTGATATCATATTGCGAAAAATTGCAGCACGCAGAACATCTTTGGTACTGACGGGAAGAGCCAGAGCATTCTGACTAATAGCAGCGCGCATCAATTTTGCTTCTCGTATCGTGATAATTTTGCGTTCCAGCAGCTGCATAATGATTGCGGCAGCGGAATCTTCATCGATAGAATTTCCGATTCTGTTCAGTAAAACAGACATGGCACTTTCATCGTTTGAACGTTGAATCCTTACAATTCTTACATATCCGCCGCCGCCGCGACGGGATTCAATTACATAGCCATGATCAATGGAAAAACGCGTTGCCAATACATAATTGATCTGAGAAGGCGCGCAGCCAAAATGCTGTGCAAGCTCATTGCGCTTCAGTTCAATCTGAATTTCCTCATCCATCAAATCCTTGATAAAACGCTCGATGGAATCGCTTAGCTGAGCCATATTCAACCCTTCTTTCTTTGACTATCTCTGACTATTATAAACTTTTTTTTGAAAAATGCAAGTTAAATAAGAACGTATTGTTGTGACAATAGCAGGAAAAAAGCCGCATTCCCGAAAGAATACGGCTTTAGAATTAGCTTTGCTGTCCGTGTTTACGCAGTGAACGCTGTATCAGGAAAATACAAATTGTGGAAATAATCATTACGCCTGCTGTGAGAAGGAGAATATATTGCTTATTTACCATTTCGATTCCCAAGAGCGTGATGTTGATACCCTCTGTAGCCAGAATAAATTCACGACCTACGGTAACGCCCAGAAGAGCCGAGATATTACCCATTGTGGAGTAGAACGCAAGGTGAACAGTCTGATTCTCGCTGGGAATGTTTACATAGGCAATGCTGGACATCAAAAGATTGATGCCGGCGCCCATGACGCATACAATAAACATTGCTACTACATACAACCAAGTTGTTTCCTGAATAACGAATGCCTGCAAAATGTAGTTCAGCAGATAAACGGACATTGTCAGATAGAATGTGGTAAAATGCGAGCGCTTTCGGATCATTTTACTCCAGATGGGCGTAAACAGGAGAACAATGGGAATGTTCATGGAACTTACCAACGTAAGATATGTATAGCTCATATCCAGATTGCCGAGCAGATAAATCGAGAAATAAGAGCCGGGAATATTTGCCGTAAAGTTCCAGAGACAAAGTACTGCGATGGTGCGCAGATAAAGTTTTTCCTTAAAGGGCTTTATAAAGAGGTCTTTAATGGAGAACCCTTTTCCGCTGTTTTCGTAGGGATATTCCTTGATGCGGGAAACGGAAAAGAGATTCACTGCTGCAATTGCTGCTGCAATAATGCGCAGAAGCAGGATTCCCTGATATTCCATTCCGTTTGCGCGGAAGGAGTCAACTACCCAGCTGGCGGTCAAATTGACAATTGTGGTCAAAAGACCTGTAGTCAGGGTTACAAGCGAAAAATACGAATTTCGTGTGTGCGGCGGGAGACTCTGAAGATGCCATACCGATGTACCGGGACCGTTGATTATACCAATCAGGTTGATCGTAACAATCGTGACTGCCAAAACGGAAAGCTGCCCCTGATGGCCTATCGGGAAAAGCGGAATCAGACCTATGAGCAGAATATTCAGCGTCTGCGAAATCGCACTGAGCGTGAGCAGGATTTTCTTGCGTTTTTCGAATCGTTCCAGAATAAGAGGCGCAAACATCTGGAACATGTTGATGGCTGTTCCCAGCATGGACATAAGACCGATAAAGCCGTCATCGGCCTGCATCAATAGCAAAAGACCAGTATAGAAGCTGCCGCCAATCAGGTTGCCTACGATGTTACCGCTGTAGCTGTTCATCAGCAGGCGGAAACGGTCTTTGCTGGAAGGATCACCTTCATAGTACCAACCGTCGGTTACCATTCCTTTTATCCAGCGGAATACATGCGCAGGCCTTACCTGGCGCAAGTCAGAAAAACGAAAATTGAGTTTTCCCATTTTAGTCTCCTTTGTTTTTGTAGTGATTTAGTCAGTCGCACCGGAATTATTCTATCAGCATTGCATCGCCGAAGCTGAAGAATCTGTAGTTTTCTTTGACGGCTGTGTTGTAGGCATTCAAAGCAGTTTCCCTACCCATAAGCGCGCTGACCAGCATCAAAAGTGTGGAACCGGGCAGATGGAAATTGGTAATGAGTGCGTCAACAACTTTAAACTGGTATCCGGGAGTGATAAAGATATTGGTTTCTCCTGCAAAGGGTTTCAGATTTCCGTCCCATGCGGCAGATTCCAACGTGCGTACGCTGGTGGTGCCGACTGCTACAATACGTCCCCCATTTGCTTTAGCTTGCAAAATGGTATCGACAGCATCCTGCGTGATTTCGCAGTATTCGCTGTGCATTACGTGATCCTCAATATTTTCAACTTTTACGGGACGGAAGGTTCCCAGTCCTACATGCAAAAGCACCGGAAGAATTCGGACACCTTTTGCACGGATTTTATCGAGCAATTCCGGCGTGAAATGCAACCCTGCAGTCGGAGCAGCAGCGGAGCCTTCTGCTTTGGCATATACCGTTTGATAGCGTTCCTTATCTTCGAGTTTTTCGTGAATATACGGAGGAAGCGGCATTTCACCCAGCTCGTCAAGTGCGGCTTCAAAGGTTCCTTCACAGGTAAATTCCACAATTCTGCCGCCCACATCGGTGGTTTGTCCGATTACGGCGGTGATTCGGCCTTCACCAAACGAAATTTTTGTACCTTCACGCAGCTTTTTGCCGGGTTTTACCAAGGTCTCCCATATTTTAGGGGCCAACTGTCGAAGCAGGAATACTTCACATACGCCGCCGCTTTCCCTCACTCCGTGCAGACGGGCAGGAATAACTCTTGTTTCATTGATAACAAGAACATCTTTTTCTGTGAGATGGTTGAGAATGTCGTAAAAATGCTTATGCTCAATTTCGCCGCTCTTGCGGTCAATACACATGAGCTTGCTGTGATCGCGAGGCTCAATCGGCGTCTGCGCGATCATTTCTTCCGGAAGATCATACCAAAAATCAACTGTTTTCATTCGTTTTCACCAATATCAAAGCGCATTTGCGCCGGTTCACGTCCATTTAGCATGCGGTTATCAAGGCCAAGATGGCGATATGCGGCCTCAGTGGCGATTCTGCCGCGCGGTGTACGCATCAAAAAGCCCAGCTGCAGAAGATAAGGTTCATATACATCTTCAATCGTCGCAGCATCTTCTCCTGTGCTGGCAGCAAGTGTATCGAGTCCAACAGGCCCGCCGCCGAACTTTTCAATCATGGTTTTGATCATGGTTCTATCGGTATGGTCAAGACCAAGTTCGTCGATTTCCAGCATATCCAGCGCGGCGCAGGCGACACGATCGGTGATTTTTCCGGAGGCCTTTACCTCGGCATAGTCGCGTACACGGCGAATCAATCGGTTGGCGATTCGAGGCGTACCACGGGAACGGGAGGCAATTTCAAGTGCACCATCATTATCGCAATCGATTTTCAGGATTCTGGCAGAGCGCATAACGATAACGGCCAGCTCCTTTGGGGAATACAGTTCAAGCCTGAAACTGATACCGAATCTGTCGCGCAGAGGCGAAGTCAGCATTCCGGCGCGGGTCGTTGCGCCGATCAGCGTAAAACGCGGCAGATCAAGACGCATGGAGCGGGCAGAAGGACCTTTTCCGATCATAATGTCCAGTGCATAATCCTCCATTGCGGGATAAAGAACTTCTTCAACCGAATGACTGAGACGGTGAATTTCGTCGATGAAGAGAACATCACCTTCGTTGAGGTTTGTAAGAATCGATGCCAGATCACCGGGACGCTCGATTGCAGGACCGCTGGTGACGCGGATGTTGTGTCCCATTTCGGATGCAATGATACCTGCGAGTGTGGTTTTTCCCAGACCCGGCGGGCCATAAAGAAGGATATGATCCAATGGTTCCCTGCGTGCGATGGCAGCCTGCATATATACGCTCAGACTATCCTTGACTTTTTGCTGACCAAAGTAGTCTGCCAGCGTTGTAGGACGCAATGAACGTTCTGCATCGGCTTCTTCCATACGGAATCCGGAACCGATTAAGCGATTGTCTTCCATGTATATTCTCCAGTTTCTTATATCAAATTAGAAGGCAGCGGAGCTATTTTCCGCGCAGGAATACTTTCCAGATGGACCGCATTTGCCTTGACCGCAGTACAATACACGCCGCCAGATAAACAGCGACAGATATGCCACCTGCGCAGAACAAGCGCACAAAGCGCATAAACGACCCTGTCCATGCCGGCAGGAAATGATTCAGTGCAATTGCTGCGATAGTGCCGATGACCGTTGCAACAGCGATTTTCAAAAGTTCTTCCAGCATACTTTTACCATTGATGTGACCAAGCTTTTTGCGCAGCAGGAAGAACAGAACAGATGCGCCGAGCGTTGCAGATATCGATGTTGCCAACGCAAGACCGTAGACGCCCATATATTTGCGCAGAATCAGGTTCAGAATTACGTTTGTTATGACTGTACCGATGGATACATAAAGCGGTGTTACATTGTCCTGATGAGCCTGGAATGCACGGTTGAAGACATCTCTCAGTCCAAAGGCAATAATACCGATTACATAGTATTGGAACACTCCGCTTGTAACAGCAAGAGATTCAGCTCCGAATTCTCCTCGCATATACGCCGCACGAATGATATCCTGTGCAAGTACAACGCAGATTGCGCAGATCGGCAGCAGCATAAAAGAGGCCTGCTCGATACTCTCACGCAGCGTGGCAATCATACCTTCGGGATTTTTCTGCGAAACCATGCGGCTCATTTTGGAGAATGCCATGGTTGTGATCGGTACTACAATTACGCCCAGAATGAAGGTGATCAGTTTGAATGCATAGTTCATAGCCGGGATATCAGGTCCGTTCAGCCCGGATGCCAGTGAGCGATCAATCATATGGTTGATTTCGCTTACGGCCATGGCGAGCATTGCCGGCACTGCAAGTTCGATCAGCCGACGAACACGCGGATCTTTCCATTGAATGCGCGGAGAATAAGTAAAGTCCTTCCGCAAAAATGGCAGCATGATCACAATTTGCAGAACGCCGGAAATGACCACACTCCACGCCACGGCAACTACGCCATGGGTTCCCGCAAACAACATCGTTGCAAGAATGGAACAAAAGCTCAGCGGGAAGCCGGTCAGCTGCGCTGCCATAAATTGTCCCCTTGCATTCAGAATGCTTGTCAGCACGATTGCAACTACGAAGAACATAAGACCCGTCAGCATAATTTGCGTAAGCTTGACGGTCATATCCAGCTTTTCGCCCGCAAATCCACCATATATCAGCTTTACAAGAGGCTCCGCAAAAACAATCATTGCGATGCCAACAATCAGCGAAAGAACACCAGCCAGATTGGTAACATTGGATGCAAAACGATTTGCGTCTTTCAGTGAATTATTGGTTTTTTCATGCACATAAAGAGGCACGACCGTTGAAGTAATGCAGGAAGAAAACAACAGGATCGGCAGATAAAACAGTGAGTATGCCGAATCATAAGCAGCTTTTTCCATCCCGGTGCCAAAGTAATTTGCTCCGATAATTTCGCGCACAAAACCAAACATTTTGCTTAGGAAAATAATCAGCGTTACAGAAAGCGCAGAATTTGCAGCACGTTTCAGATTCATATTCTATCCCCTCCGTCCGATGCAGCATATGACTTTCCACCATCCTTTAGTATATCACATTGCGCGAAAATTGGAAGAGGAAAAAACGAAATTTCCCATGGGAATCCGATTCTTTACCTTAGACATTGTGATATGAGAAAAGCCGCTCACTGTAAAGTGAGCGGCTGTGACGTTGGATTTTTACAGATTGCGTTCGATAAGATCGCAGGGTTTGAATTCTCCGTCGTTTACGCGGAAAGCTTTGATTTCAAAGGGATTGAGCGTATCTTCAAAACGGATATCTCCCCAGGTTACAACATAAGATGCAGCCTTACCTACAGGTTCGAATACGCGGATAATGTATCCGTTTCCGTCTTCGGCTTTCTTGATGGCAGTTACGCTTACTTCACCCTCCACATTGATGGCGAACGGCTTTGCCTTTGCTTCCTCTCCCGGCGGGAAGTGGTTTACAAGGAATGCCGGTTCATTGATGATCTGTGCTTCGCGTACGGTTTCGAAACGGCAGTCACCGGTGGCGGGAATCAGTTCGAAGATATAGCGATAATTGCCGAGACCGCTGTATTCATTGAAACGGTCGTACTTCAAAATCGGGCGTTCTTTGCCGAGCCAGTGACCGCAATAGGTCGGCGAGCGCAGGAGGCTCTTGTAGAGCACGCCATTCTCAAAGTAGCCGCCGTAGATACAGTCGTTGATGACACCCAGAGAGCCGCCTTCCCACTCCGCGATATCAAAACGCTGGGAAACGTTTTCGGTGCCGTCCATGAATTTTTCTTCAAGACCGAACATGGTATCGCCGATGAGGGTTGCATTTTCACTGGCGGTCGGGAACTTGATGCGAATCATCTTTTCAACGAGTTGGTTGTTGAGGAATACTTCAAGACGGATATTCTTGCCCTTCTTGGGAATACGGTAGCGCACTGTGGCTTTGATACCCTCGGCAGCAAACTGCGACTCAACAATGGTGAATACTTCGCCGTCTTCAATGACCTTAACTTTAGTGCCTTCTGCAAGCTTAAGTTCGTAGGCAAAATCAGTGATTTTGTTGGAGGTCATGAGCCAAGGATCGCAGCAGTCATTATAAACGCAGATGGCTCCCAGGCCTTTTCCGCCGATGGCAGTGCCGTTTACCTTGAGTTCATCAATAAGACCGGTTTCCGGACAAATGCGGACATACAGTTCGCCATTATCGAATTCATAGCGGTCTTCTGCGCTGTCTTTCTGTCCTTCCACGCGAACCAGACGGCAATCGAAACGGGTTACAGAGAAAGGTTTGAGTTCGGCTTCGAATGCCATCTTTTTGCGCCAGTCCAGCGGAATGTTGCTGTCTTCGCGAACGATCTGAGAGGGAATCTTTTTGCCATCGTGATATACTTCACCGCTCATCCAATGATCAAGGTCCCAGTTCTGGTCAGGCAGCATGTATTCGCATTCAAAAATATTCTTTACGGGATACGGATGCGGGTTGATTGCGATGAACGGAATGGCACCTTCGGCTGCAACCGGTTCCATGGCGGACAGGCGGAACAGAGCCTTGTTCATGATGCGGCGGCAGATTTCGATGGCATGGCTGCTCATTTTCATCATGGCTTCAAATGCCGGACGCGTGTGAGAACCGGGCAGTACATCATGGAATTCCAACAGTTCCAGTGTGCGCCATGCATCGTTGAGCTCATCGTGCGGATACTCCATCACGCCATTCTGCTCGGCGGCGACTGCAAGACGCTCAGCGTTGAGCAAAGCGCCTTCCAGTTCACGATGGATCTGCTTGATTTCGTGGACGGAGGTATAGCAGCCGACAAAGATCGGTCCGATGCTCTTGTCATAAGTTTTGTCAAGCGGCAGACGCTCCTGCGCCTCTTTGAAATAGGCATCCGGAGTAGAGTGCTTGAATACGAAGCCGGGCTTGCCCTCTTCGCCATTTGCACCCTTGTATTCGTTAAACATGGTGATATCACGCTGGGAAGGTCCGCCGCCGTGGTTGCCTACGCCCCAGTAATAGGTTTCAACATCCTCGAGCTTACCTTCATTGCGTTCAAGCCATTCCTGCATCTGCTCGCATGTGATTCCCAGAGAAGAACCATAGCCGCGCAGCAGTTTGTGACACTGAATTTCGCTGCCGTCAAATCCCTTCCAGTAGAAATCCTTGGGCGGTTCGTCGCCACGCTGGAAGACATAACCAAGATAGCCGGATTTGACGAGAATCTGAACAAGACCGCGGCTATGACCAAATGCGTCGCCACTATATGCAATCTGAGGATTGATGTCGAATTTTTCTTTGAAATACGTCTGACCGGTAAGAATCTGACGAATCATGGATTCACCGTTGGGCATGACGCAGTCGGGCTGAATTTCAAAGCCGCCCATAATGTGCCAGCGGCCCTCTTTTACCAGCTTCTGAATGCGTTTGAAGAGTTCCGGCTCGAATTCTTCGGTCCAGCGATAAAGAAGAGATTCGTTGTGCGCAAAAATAAAGTCTTCGTTTTTTTCCAAAAGATTTGCCGCGCTGCGGAATGTTGCAAGGGAGGCGCTAATACCTTCCTCTGCTCCCCACTGCCAAATGGGGTCAATGTGGGCATTGGCAACGAGATGAACGGTTTTTTTCATGTGTATTCCCCTTTTTGCTTAATCTCCGAAAGTAATGCCGATTTGCTTTGCGGTTCTGACCATTTGATGATCGGGCGGAACGAGTTTGGTGATGCCGGCTACCTTATCAAGCGGATTGGAAGTAACTTTATCGCCGATGAGGGCAACGGAAACGCCATATTTTTCATCGCGGATCAACTCTGCTGCATGCACACCGAAACGGGTAGACAGTACGCGGTCATAGCTGGACGGGCTTCCGCCGCGCTGAATGTGGCCGGGAACGACTGCGCGGCATTCTGCGCCTGTGCGTGCGGCTACCTGCTCTGCAACACGATGCGCTGCCGTGCGATATGGATTGGCAAAAAGCTCTTTCTTTTTCATACCCTGCTCTTCGATAGAGCGTGCACCTTCTGCCACGGCAATAATGGTAAAGCCCTTTCCGTTTTTGTTTCGGGCATTGACGGTCTTTGCTACCTTGTCGATATCATAAGGGATTTCCGGAAGCAAAATTACGTCTGCACCGCCTGCCATGCCGGCCTGCAAAGTAAGCCATCCGGCCTTGTTTCCCATGATTTCCACGACCATGACGCGACCATGGCTATCAGCGGTGGTATGCAGGCGGTCAATAATTTCCGTGGCGATATCCGCAGCAGTGTGAAAGCCGAAGGTGACATCGGTTCCCCAGATATCGTTATCGATTGTTTTAGGAAGACCAATAACGTTCATACCCTCGTCCGAAAGTAGCTTGGCCGTTTTATGGGTTCCGTTTCCGCCGAGCGTTACGAGGCAGTCCAGCTTCATCCACTTATAATTGTCCTTCATGGCGCGAACCTTGTCCACCTGATCCTCGCCAATTACACGCATTTCACTGAATGGCTGGCGGGAGGTTCCAAGAATAGTTCCTCCGCGCGTGAGAATGCCGGAAAAATCTCTTGAAGACATTTCGCGGTATTCACCATGGATCAGACCGGAATATCCGTCGGATATGCCGACAATTTCTGCGTCAAACATTTCATATGCTGCTTTTGCAACGCCGCGAATTGCCGCATTCAAGCCCGGGCAGTCTCCGCCGCTGGTCAACAAACCGATCCTGCGTTTCACACTACCGCCTCATTTCTTGCAGTTTTGTCTTATTATATCACGATTCCTTGAGTTTCTCAACCAAATTCTTTAAAGCACGTGCACGATGTGAGATTGCATTTTTCTCTTCGGCACCGGCCTCTGCAAAAGTTTTATTCAGATCGTGCGAAAGGAAATGCGGATCATAGCCGAATCCACCCATGCCTTTTGCCTCCAGAATGACTTCACCTTCGCATTCGCCGCGGGCGGTAACGGTTGCCTTGCAGGGACGTGCGAGCGCTACTGCACTTACGAATCGCGCGGTACGCGGAGCGGGAACGTCTTTTACTTTTTCTACAAGGAGGCGATTGTTGGCAGCATCATCACCGTGCATTCCGGCATAACGGGCGGAATATACGCCCGGCTCGCCGTTCAGGCAGTCTACCTCAAGGCCGGAATCATCCGCAAGCGATGCACATCCGGTAAGTTTTTTGAGAGCTTCTGCCTTGATAATAGCGTTTTCCTCAAAGGTCTTTCCGTTTTCTTCAACATCAACATGAATACCGATTTCATCCATCGAGGAAACATCATAGTCTTCTCCGAAAAGCACGCGCAGTTCCTTCAGCTTTCCGGGATTACGGCTGGCCAGAACAAGCTTGGGCTTTTTGAAAAGTACGCAGGCGCGTTCGGCAAGCGCATCAATCTGTGCGTTCATAAGATTATCAATACCTTCCTGAGCGATATTGATCAGGCCGGTAAGCTCATTGGGCGAAAACGGCCTTCCCTCGCCTGTGCCCTGCACTTCAACAAATTCCGTTTTTCCCTGCGCATCACGAGCCATTACGATATTCATATCGACCTGTGCTTTTGAATCGTGTGCGTAGTCCAAATCCAGAACCAGCTCGTCATCCACGATGCCGACGCTTACAGCTGCAATCTGGCGGATGATGGGCGAATCGTATAGCTTTTTCTCCTGCATAAGGCGATTAACGGCCAGACAAACGGCAACAAAACCACCGGTAATGGATGCGGTGCGGGTACCGCCGTCAGCTTGCAATACATCACAGTCCACGGTGATTGTTCTGTCGCCCAAACGCTCAAGGTCAATACAGGCGCGAAGAGAACGACCAATCAGACGCTGAATTTCCGTGCTGCGGCCGTCTTTTTTGATTCCGTCGCGTGCTTTGCGGCGTGCGGTGGAACCGGGCAGCATGGCATATTCTGCCGTCAGCCAACCTTTTCCGGTTCCACGCAAAAAAGGCGGCGCACCGTCCTCTACAGAAGCGGTGCACAATACACGCGTGCGTCCGCATTCGATAAGAACACTGCCTGCCGCCATTTCAGTATAGTCTACATGAATTTTGACCGGTCTTCCGTTTGCCATTTCTGTAACTCTCCTTTGTATGATTTGCTAATTTAAAACTATTCAAACAATGCGCTGGCCTGCGTTTGCAAAAACTGATCTTCTACGTCGGAAGCTATATTTACAAATGTCGGAACAGAAAGTGTATCCTCGCCCGGGTCATAAGGTTTCCCCTCTACCTCGATCCGTACTTCTTCAATTCCCATAAACTGAGTGCAAGTGAGAACAAGCGCACGCAGAGCCATTCTTCCGCCATCCGTTTCTTCTACAAGTCGGATAAAATCGTTTGTGAAATTCACGGTAGCAACTTTGCCGTCAACGGTAATTCCAAGAAGTGCACATCCTGTGGGCAGTGCATTTTCCAGAGGACTGGTTGCACTGGGACCCTTGAGAAGTTCCAATACTGCAGTGTCGATATCCGCATTGCCTGCAACCATTCGCGTTACGGGTACGATCAGATTTCCGGTATCGCCGGGGAAATAGAGCGTGACCATTTTAGCGTCTTCGATCGCTAGTGCGGAGCTTTCGGGATTCAAAGCGCTGCGTTCAAAGCTGCCGGAAATACTGGTGCCGTGCGTAAGTGTCTCTGCTACCTGTCCTCCGACAAGAAATTCCACGCGATCGATGGTTGAAAATTCCGTAAGTGTCTGTACGACTGCAGAAACCATGACGGATTCCGCAGCAGCGTCAGCGAGATTCAGAACTTCCTTTGAAAGATCAATGCGTGCTGTGCCATCACTTAAAACATCCAGATCAATGGTAACATTTTCAGGCAATACCGTGCGCAAACCCAGACGTGCAGCTTCCATATCGTTATACGGAGATTGTACCATCATGGAAAGCGTTGCCTTGGCTATTCCTTCGGTTTCAGGAATTGAGCGCATTACGGGCACCAGATAGCCGCTGTTGTCCTGATAATAAACCACAGTATTCACCATCGGCGAAGGACTGGATTGGGCTGCAGGTTCAGGCGTTCCGGCAAGGTATGTTTCACCGAACGGAGCAGGAGATGATTCCGGGAAGTTTGTAGTTTCCGGAGTCCACATTTGCCATGCCAAACACATTGCTACCGTTACAACCAGTAAAAGAGCCGCCAACAGATACAGTTTACGCTGATTTGCGTTGCCATTCATCACTTATACCCTCCCTTGTTCCATGTCCGCGTTCGATTCAATCTATTCTGATCAGGGGACGGGTATTCCCTTTCATTTTAGCACATCTTTCTTTCTGTTGCAATTGCTTAAAGAAGGGTTAAGAATGCATATTTGTTGATTTGTTTTCTGCAATGCTGTATAATATGGGATAGAAATCGTATAGGAATAGCTAAGATTGCTTTCTTTTGCCAATCCCATGCGATATGTGGAGGTAAATTGCTATGCCGATGGACGGTTTTACTCTGCACTATCTTTCAAACGAGCTGCATGAAGCACTTGTTGGTGCGCGTGTTGACAAGATAACGCAGCCGGAAAAAGACGAGATTCTCATCGCGGTACGTAACCACAACGAAAATTTCAGTATGTTGTTTTCTGCGAGCGCGGGCTGTGCGCGTGCACATGTTACACATATAAAAAAGAACAATCCTCTTGAGCCTCCGATGATGTGTATGCTTTTGCGAAAGCACCTTGTTGGAGCGCGCGTGACGGATGTTCGCCAGATTGACTGCGATCGTATATTGGAATTTGAGTTCGAGCATTATGACGAGATGGGCGAAAAAACAACCAAGACTCTCGTATGCGAATTCATGGGAAAGCATTCGAACATTATTTTTACAGCCTGCGACGGAAAGATCATCGATAGTGTCCGGCATGTAACGGAGCAGATTTCCAGCGTGCGTCAGGTGTTGCCGGGCTTATTTTACCAGAGACCGCCTGCCCACGGAAAGATTCCGTTTTTGCAGGTGGATACAAAGCTTTTGGCCGAAAAACTTTTTTCTGCGCCGCCGACATTACATAAGGCACTCTGTGAATGCATCAGCGGTCTTTCAACGCAGACGGCACGAGAAATTGCGTTCCGAACACTTGGAAGTGAGGATGCGGTAATTTCCGGCCTTTCTCTTGATACGCTTGCAGAAGCAATTACGAATGTGATCAATGAGATGCTGCAGGAATTCCGGCCCAATATCCTTTATTTGCCGGAGGAGGATACTCCTTGCGATGCTGCTGCCATTGAGTACAGAAGCCGGGCATATCTGAAGTCCAATCCTCAGATTTCGTTGAGTACGTGCTTGGATGAATTTTTTAGGGCGCGTGACAGTGCTGAACGCATTAAACAAAAATCCGCTACGCTTCATAAAGTGCTGAAAACCAATCTGGATCGAACTGAAAAAAAACTAGCCATCCACGAAGAGGCGCTTTTAAACTGTGAGAGATCCGAAGACTATCGAATTAAAGGCGAACTCTTAATGGCAAATCTCTATATGATTGAGCGCGGTGCAAAAATAGTTTCGGTTCCAAACTATTATGACGAAAACCTGACTCCCATGGAGATTGCACTGGATGAAAAGATTAGCCCTACTGCCAATGCGCAGCGCTATTTCAAACTCTATCAAAAAGCGCGTTCTGCACGCAAATTTGCGCAGGAACAGAAGGAGCTTGCACTGGAAGAATTGCGTTATCTGGAAGAACAACTGCTTTGTCTGGAAAATTGCACTGAGGAAGCAGAATTGGCCGAGATACGCGAAGAACTGGAAACACAGGGGTATGTTCGTGCTACACGAAGCCGCCGCCAGATAAAAAAACTGCCTCCCTCTTCCCCGTTGCGATTTGAAGCCAAAAGTGGCACGGAAATTTTTGTGGGAAAAAACAACCGCCAGAATGATGCGCTTACTGCATCGGCAAAACCAGGATATGTTTGGTTGCATGCAAAGGACATGCCCGGTTCACATGTGATTATTACCCGCGAAAATCCGGATGCAGAAACAATACGGTATGCTGCGGCGCTTGCTGCCAAATATTCCAAGGGGCGTGACAGTTCCAGGGTTCCGGTGGATTATACATTGAAAAAATATGTGAAGAAGCCTTCCGGATCAAAACCGGGATTTGTGATCTATACCAATCAGAAAACACTGTATGTGGAGCCCGTGCAATAACAGAGAATATTGTGAAAAAATGATAGACATCCTTGCAAATCCAGAGGATGTCTATCATTTTTCGTTTTTTTCCGGAAGTTCCCGAAACAGCATAGGAGATTCAAAAATTTGCGAGGAACGTATTCTGCTTTGCAGCACTGCACCGCGAGTATCGTAAACGTCATTTCCGACAAAAAGATAATAATCCAGCAGATAGATGCCCAAAAGAGCAAGTTGATCCTGTACTTTTTGTATTGCGAAAGCTTCCTGACGGAAATGTCTATCCAGATGATCAACCCGGCAGCCAAATAATACGCTTTTTGGTACGCTGGCAGAAACTGACATGCTGATCTCGCGCATATGGTCCCATAAATGATCGTGATAATCACAGATAAGATCCGCACTCAAAAAGCGGTCATTGATATCAAGATTGTACTGCCATATGTTTCCGGATTTGTGCAACGAAAGATGCTCGGCTATAACTTCTTTTGCTGCGCGCGGAGTATCCATAGCAAAACGTTCCTGGTTAACAAACACATCCAGATACTGCTCAAAACTTTTCAGGGTTTCGAAAACCTTGACACTTTTAGGACCGATTCCTTTTATCTGCCTTAGATCTTTTTCGCTTGCATAAATTACGTTGTGCAAGTTTCCAAATTGGTTTATCAATTCATGCGCAAGCGGATTTACGTCTTTGCGCGGGATGACCATTGTAAGGACAAACTCCAGAACTTCATGCGGATTGAAGGTAGACAGGCCTGCAAGCTCGGCTCTTTTTCTTAGCCTGGCTCTGTGTCCGGCGTGAATATTTGTTTTGTCCGAACTGGCCATATCGATTCAGCTCCTTATGTATTGAGAGTATGATTCACCCTGCCGGAACAGAAATATCTGACGGCAGGGTGAAAAGATGCAAAATTACTGGCGAATCTGTGCGCCGAGTTTTGCGCATGCGGCCTGAATTTTATTCATGGAAGATGCAATTTCTTCATCGGTCAGAGTGCGGTCGTTTGCGCGGAAAGCCATTGCGAAAGCAACGCTCTTTTTGCCTGCACCGAGGCGATCACCGCGATATACATCAAACAGGCGTACATCTTCAAGGTTTTTACCGCCGGCAGTGCGGATGGCATCCATCAGATCACCCACCTGGACGCATTCATCGGTAAGCAGTGCGATATCGCGGGTGACTGCCGGGAAACGAGGCAGTTCGCGTACGGACTGTATCTCCGTGGCTGCAGCGTTCAGCAGGGACAGATCGATTTCTGCCACATAGACGCGGCGGGATACATCGAACTTCTCCATTACGTCAGGATGGATTTCGCCGAGCTGAGCGATCTTTCCGTAGTGTGCACTGCGGCCGGGATGGTAGTAGCAGTCGGCACCCTTTTCGATCTTCTCATTTACGCCGAATGCGTACAGAAGCTGCTGGACAATCTGCTTCAGGGTGTAGAAATCTTCGTTTTCGCCATACAGACCGATGCTCAGCGACAGGCGTTCCTCCGGCAACTCTCCTTCAGTCTTCGGCAGGAAGATGGGAGCAGTTTCAAAGAGGCGTGCCTGAGCGTTGCTGCGGTTGATGTTCATTGCCAGAGTGGACAGCATGGAC
Source organism: Clostridiales bacterium (assembly GCA_015056055.1). GTDB lineage: Bacteria > Bacillota > Clostridia > Christensenellales > Aristaeellaceae > Alectryocaccomicrobium. The sequence goes on from SVHC01000004.1 coordinate 34,839, forward strand.
GGTACCAGGGAAGTACGCATCTGGCTCGTATCTTCACCGAGCGGATTACGAATTTTAACGGCATTCATGCGCACGTCATTTTCGGCAAGGCCAAGGTTTGCAATCCACTTGGGGCTGATGAACGAATATGAGTACATTTCGTACATGTTCATATCAACCAATACGCGCTTTACTTTGTCAAGCAGAATCTGGCGCTCGGAACGGCGACCCATAACGGTAACGCCCTGCATCAAAGTGGAAGGAATGTGATCATAGCCGTACATGCGGAGTACTTCTTCTGCAAGATCGGCTTCGCGATCGATATCCATGCGGTAAGCCGGAATGGTGCAGATCAAAGTATCTCCATCGGAATCCAGCTCGGTTTCGATGTACAGATCATTCAGAATATCTTCCATTTCCTCTGCAGTAACCGGAACGGAAATCAGTTTTGCAATGCGCTTGGCACTTGCATGGATAGTGCGTACCGGAGCAGGATTCGGATAGAAATCAAATGCACCGGGAACAACATTTCCGCATTCCAGCATATTTACCAGCATGCAGGCACGATCCAGAGCTTCCATAGTGGTTTCGGGGCAAACACCCTTTTCAAAACGGGCAGAAGACTCTGTACGGATGCCCAGAGTACGGGAAGTGATGCGGTTGTTTCCACGGTTGAAAGCGGCGCACTCAAACAGAACGCGGCTGGTGTTTTCAGTGATTTCGCTTTCTTCGCCGCCCATGATGCCTGCAAGGCCGGTGGCGTTTTCCTTATCGGCAATTACCAGCATGTCGCCGGTCAGAACGTGCTCTTTTCCGTCAAGTGTGGTCAGATGTTCACCGTCATGTGCGCGGCGGACAACGATCGTCTGCTCCTTAACCTTATCAAGGTCAAAAGCATGCATGGGATGACCGGTTTCGAGCATGATAAAGTTGGTAATATCAACGATATTGTTGATGGGGCGAACACCTGCGCCATGGAGATACTCGCGCAGCCACTTCGGAGACGGAGCGAGTTTTACGTTTGTAATTACGCGCGCAGCATAACGCGGGCAGTTTACACTGTCCTGCACATCAACCTTGGCATAATCGTCAAAGGTACCTTCGCCGTTTTCTTCTACGGTAATTTCGGGCAATACAAAGTGCTCCTTCAGAGCAGCGGCACTTTCGCGTGCAAGGCCCCAAACGCTCAGACAGTCGGGACGGTTTGCAAGGATTTCAAAATCGACGATGGTATCGCCCAGACCAAAGATCGGCTTTACATCTTCGCCCGGAGTATGAGGCTCGGCAAAGATCAGAATACCTTCATCACCGCAGTGCGGATACAGCCCGTCAGGAACGTTCAGTTCGGGGCCGGAGCAAAGCATGCCGCTGGATTCAACGCCGCGCAGCTTGCCACGCTTGATCTTAATGCCGCCGGGCAGCTGAGCACCAACAGTTGCAACAGGTACATATGCACCTTCAAACACATTCTGGGCGCCGGTAACAATCTGAAGCTTTTCGCCTGCATCAACCTGACAAATCCACAGATGATCGGAATCCGGGTGGCGTTCCATTTTTTCGACAAGTCCAACTACAACTCCGGAGAAATCGTCTCCGGTTTTATCGTAGCCTTCAACGCCGGTACCGGACATGATCATTTTTTCAACATACTGCTCGGCCGGCAGATCAATTTTTGTATATTCGTTGAGCCATTTCATCGGCACTTTCATTGTTCTGTTTCCCCCTTAACGGAACTGCTTCAGGAAGCGTACGTCGTTTTCCCACAGGTACTTCATGTTGGGAACACTGTATTTGAGCATGGTGATACGCTCGATACCGATGCCGAACGCAAAACCGGTGTACTTTTCCGGATCAATGCCGCACATTTCGAGTACCTTCGGGTTTACCATGCCTGCACCGAGTACCTCGATCCAACCGGTGCCCTTGCAGACGCGGCAACCTGCACCCTTGCAGTTTGCGCAAGTGAGGTCAACTTCGGCAGACGGTTCAGTGAACGGGAAATGGGACGGACGGAAGCGAGTGGTGATGCCTTCACCATAGAGATGACGTGCAAATGTATCCAGAGTACCCTTAAGATCGCTCATGGTAATATTTTCGTCGATTACAAGGCCTTCGATCTGCTGGAATACCGGGGAATGCGTTGCATCAGCTTCGTCAACGCGGTAAGTACGGCCGGGACATACGATGCGGATCGGCGGCTTGCGGGTAGTCATAATGCGAGCCTGAACGGGAGAAGTATGCGTGCGCAGAACGATATTATCATCGACGTAGAAGGTATCCTGTGCGTCGCGTGCCGGATGGTTCTTGGGGAGGTTCAGAAGCTCAAAATTGTAGTGATCGTATTCAACCTCAGGACCCTCAACAACCTCAAAGCCCATTCCGGTGAAGATAGTAAGAAGCTGATCCAGTACGATGCTGCAGGGATGCATGGCACCCATGGTGCGGTCTTCAACCGGCATGGTTACATCGATGGATTCTTTTTCCAGCTTGATTGCCTTTTCGCGCTCACGAAGCACTGCTTCACGCTCAGCCATTTTTTCTTCAATCTGTGCACGAAGCTCGTTGACCTTCTGACCCATAACAGGGCGTTCTTCCGGGGGAAGCTGACCCATCGAGCGCAGAATGCCTGTAAGTTCGCCCTTTTTGCCCAGCACGGTTACGCGAATCTGTTCCAGTGCAGCTGTATCGGCAGCCTGATCAAGCTGCTCCATCACGCGTGCCTGAATGCTCTGAAGTTTCTCCTGCATTGTCCTTATGCCCTCCTAAATACGTGCGGATGAGTGCGCCGGTACATATAGAAATGCCCCGTCCTGCATTACAGGGCGAGGCATATGCCACGCGGTACCACCCGCATTTCAATCCAATCGATCAATCTTTGATCCGGATAACGAGGATCAGTCCGCTGCCTCTTACTGTGAGTTCGGAAGCAGATGCTCAGAAGTGAACTTCGCCATGTTCTTTTCCGCAGCGTTTTCAGCCTGGACGCCACTCTCTGTGGGAATGCCGCATGGGTACTCTCTTCATCATAGCAACAGTATGTTTCATGAGATTACCACAGTTTCTGAAAAACGACAAGCGAAAAAATGTTAATTTTCCTCGTCCTCTTCAGCTTCGACATATTCAAGATACTTGGAGAAGACGGCATTGATCAGTGCCTCATCTTCGATAGAAGCATATACTTCCTCGCCGTCCTGCTCTTCGATGCGCAGAATGATTACCTCATCGCTCTCCTCACCATCTTCGATGGGAGCAAGCAGAACGTAATTGGCACCTTCATAATCAACGGTCATGACATGCTCAAACTGCACCAGGTTGTCATCCTCGTCATACAGTTCAACGATGTTATCTCTTTCCATTGCGCCTTCCATGTGTTTATCCTCCTCGTTTTTTTGTTCTTCCGGCCATCCGCCAGCATCAAGGAATCCCTGCAAAATCAGCTGGGCAGCAATTGTGTCTACCACCTGTTTGCGCTTTTTGCGGCTTGCGTCACCCTCCAGAAGCGCTCTGTGAGCCATGGCGGTAGTAAGCCGTTCGTCCTCATACCGGATGATGAATCCCATATCCGTAAGGCGATTTCCAAACGTGCGTGACCGCTCCGCCTGAATGCCTTCACGATTATCCAAATGGCGCGGCAACCCAATCAGGATGCGATTCGTTTGATAGGAATCGGCAATTTCCTTTACACGGGCAACATCCCGTTCCAATCCGCGGGTTTCAATTGTCTCCACGCCCTGTGCGGTGATACCAAGATCGTCGCTTACAGCAACTCCTGTGCGTCTGTCACCGACATCCAATGCAAGTACTCGTTTTTTCATTAGATCACCTTTACAGAAAACTGCGGACATACTCTTGCGCAGTAACCGCATAATACACATTTCTCTCTGTCAACAACTGCATGCCCGTCTTCCAGATGAAGAGCACCTGCCCGACAGAATTTTACGCATTCGCCGCAGCCTTCGCAATAATCCTGTATAATAAGGGTTCGCTCCCTGTGTGAAAGCGGCTCCATAAAAGAAGAGTTGCCGCATGCCATAGCTGCATTTGCATCGATTTCTGCTTCGCTCTGCATGCCTACAGCGATCGAATCGGCCCACGGCGCATCCAGCAGGTAACGAAGTGCGCGTTCGTTGCTTGATATCAGATGACCTCCGCCTAAGGGCTTCATTGCAAAAATACCGATTCCAAGATCATGCGCATAGCGGATTGCATTTTCCATATCCTCGCGCGAACCATCCCGGATTCCGATACCATCAACATTAATAAGCGGATGAATAACATCAATGCCGCCAAAGCGTGCTGCGGCGCGAACCGCACCGGAATAGTGCGTGCTGATGCCTACTTGCCCTATTTTGCCCTTTGCCTTCTGCTCGTTCAGGTAATCAAGAGCTTCTCGGTGGCCGCGAAGCGTATGAATGGATTCCTGTTCGTGCAACATGAACAGATCAACATATTCCCTGTCAAGACCGCGGAATGCTCTTTCGAGGGCTGCGCTTGCAGTGGGAACATCCCAGCAATAGGCCTTCGTGCTCACGTGATAGTCACATGATTTCAACGCGATACGAATATGGGGATATGTGTCATATATGTCGGCCGTATCCAGAAAACGGAACCCCTTTTCGTATGCATAAGAAAGCAGCGCCGCCCCCATTTCAGGGGAAAAACCGCGCTGCATTGGACCCATCGTCAGGGTACCAAAGCACAGACGTGAAACGAACATGCCGCCGCGTCCGAGTTGCCTAACTTCCATAAAATCAGTCATCGTGGTTTTCTACATAAAACCGAACGAATTCCTCCAGAATTTCATCACGCTCAAGACGCTTAATCAATGAACGGGCATTGTTATAACTGGTAATATAAGTGGGATCGCCGGAAATAATGTATCCCACGATCTGAATAATCGGATCGTGACCTTTAGCCTTCAGGGCCTGATATACCAACTGAATAATCTGTTCCGCCGAATTTTCTCCATCGTTGATACGGAACTGCCTGGTTTCGCCTGCATTGCCGCTCATAATGCATCTGCACCGCCTTTCGCCGCGTGACTCTATCCGTATTATACACCATGAACGGATAAATTTCAATTGGTTTCATGACGTTGAGCCCAAACTCTTAAGGAAATTCTAAGGATTAACAATATTGGCAATGCGAACAACATTCCTACAATTCCTGCTATGCTGTTTCCTAGTGTTAATGCCAACAGGACGGCAACTGGACTTATACCGGTAAGGTCTCCCATTATTCGTGGACTGATATAGACATTGTCAAACTGTTGAACGGCGATAAGAACGGCGATCGTAAGCAAAACTTTTGCTATACCGCCGTCAAATGCGAGGATTACGGCGGGGATTCCTCCGAGGATCGGTCCGAAATACGGAATGAGATCTAATATGCCGATCAGAACTCCCAAGAGTAAAGCGGACGGGATTCCTACAAATACAAGTGCAATAGCGGATATGATTCCGATGGTCAGGCAGATCATAAGTTGGCCGCGCAGATACAATATTAGTTCGCGTTTGACTGCTCCGGCCATTCTGATAGCCAATTTTCTGCTTTTGAGTGGAACGAGCATTTCAAGGCGCAGGAGTAGCCGTTCCTTATCGCTGAGAAAGAAATATGCCATCACAAGCATTAGTATAACTGAGGAAATTCCGGATGCTATTCCGCTGAAAAATCCTATGGCGTTTGATAATATAGTGTTTAAGAATTGAGAAAATGCGTTCCAATCAATTTGCATTGCCTGTAAACCGATTGAAATTCCTTTGTCTTCCAGATATGTCAACACAGTATTCAATGTGTTGCGGATCACAGATACAGAGCCAGGAATCGCACTTAGCAGTATTTCACCCTGCTGCGCCATGTAAGGTGCCAGCAGGAAGAGTACACCACCCAAACTTCCGATTACAAGGAGGATTGCAAGCGCTGCAGCTGCAGAGCGTTTCACATGGACGGCGAGTTTTTCGCACAACGGATCGAACAGAAAGGCGAAGACGGTCCCGCCTGCTACGAGGCGTATGACCGGAGCTACGTATCTCCAAAGAACAATCGCAGACGCCGCAAGAACTGCGGCGAATGCGATCAGCTTCCATGTTTTCGCTTTCGGCTGAAAAACACGTTCCATAGGCGTTTATTTACCCATCAGTTCGTTTGCTTTGTGCATCATTTTAGCGCCTGCCTGCGTTGCTGCGCGATACATTTTCTTCTGGGTCTGACGATTCATCATTCCAAATGCCACAACAGCGGCGGCGCCAAGAACGCATCCGGTAACAATTCCCTTCATTCTGTTTCCCCCTCCCATTCAATTACGACAACTTCACCGCCCGGCTGTGTCACGGAAAATTGCTTTACACGTCTTCGACCAGAGAGAATATCTTCAAGCCAACCTGTGGAAAGCTCCAGGGATTCAATATTCAGGCTAATTTCGTTTACATTAGCACTGCATATCGCACCCAGACGTTTTCCTTCAGTGTCAAGAGCCCTGCGCGGATACCCACAGTCCTTTCGCTCGCTGCGTTGCCCGGCAGAGTCAACAAGAATTGCAACTTCACCCAGCATGATGACATCTTTAGAGGGAATAAAGCGAGTTCCTCGGATACCTGCATCAATGAATAATCCGATCATGTGCGTAAGATCATCAGAGGCCTGTGCCTGCACGACACGCCCCAGTTTACGTCCCTCACAGATTACCGGCATTCCGACCAGCAGCCGCATGTTTCTCATGAACATCCCTCCGAACAGCCGTTGTCAAGGCTATTGTGTGTTGATGCGAAAGACACTATGAGTGGAAATGGCTGCAAAAAAACAGCCGGAATTTTTTGATCCGGCTGTAATCATTGTCAGGTTAATTTCAGTTTGTTGTGCCACAGATGGAAACGTTCTTCAGGAGGTTCGGTAAAAGTCATATGCTCCCCTGTACTGGGGTGAATAAATCCAATTTTGTATGCATGCAGAAGCTGTCCGCCGTCTACCGGATAAGGGGGCTTTTTAGGACCGTAAACGGGGTCCCCTAATACAGGATGTCCGATAGAGGCCATATGGACGCGAATCTGATGTGTACGACCTGTTTTCAGCCTGGCTTCAATATAGGTTGCGCCTCGCAGCTCTTCCAAGACAGACCAGTGTGTAAATGCACTGCGACCATCGGGAACGATAGCCATCTTTTTTCGATCACTTGGATGACGCCCAATGGGTCGGTCTACATCGCCGGAATCCTTTGACATTCTCCCTTGCACAATGGCAAGATAGGCACGTTCCACGGTGTGCGCACCGATTTGCTCCGAAAGGGATACGTGACTTTTATCGTTTTTAGCAACCAGCAGCAGACCGGAGGTATCTTTATCGATGCGATGAACGATGCCGGGACGCAACTCTCCGCCAATTCCAGAAAGATCATCCATGTGCGCGAGCAGTGCGTTGACGAGTGTACCATCAGGATTGCCGGCAGCGGGATGGACAACCATGCCGGAGGGCTTGAACACGACTGCAAGGTCCTGATCTTGATAGATAATTCTTAGCGGGATTTCCTGTGCTTCAACGCTGGTCGGAACCGGAGCAGGGATATCAGCTTTGACGGAGTCACCGCTGCGAAGCTCGTAACCTGCTTTGGTTTGTACTATGCCGTTCACCAGTACACATCCGTCTTTAATAAGGGAAATTGCCCGTGAACGTGTGATCTGATATTCTTCGGCCACATAAAGATCGAGTCTCATTGGGCGTCCTCCTTGCGGAAAAACAGCAGACAGGCTGCCAGCGTTGCTCCGACAGTAATAAAACAGTCGGCAATATTAAATACAGCGAAATTCACAAAGAGCAGTTCGATAAAATCGACCACAAATCCCCAACGTATCCGATCATACAGGTTGGAAAGACCGCCAGCAAGAACTGCCCAAAGGCAGAACTGAACAACTTTAGAGATTTGTGGCTTCCGGAGTAGATATACTGCAAGAAGCGCAAGCATAATGGCACTGAGCCAGATTACAAGCACACCGGTATCACTTAGCGCACTGAAGGCAACGCCTGTATTCTTGCAGTAACGCCACTGCAGAATATTTGGAATAAAGATTCGAGGCTCGTTTAGGAAATTCATAGCCCAGTATTTTGTTATCCGATCCAGAATCAATACGGCAAAAACAACAATACCGACCTCAAGGCCTTTTTTGAACCGCATACAATACCTCCGCAAAAAACTCCCCCAGGCCGGGGAACTTTTCTGCAACAATATAGCGCAGCAGTACAACGACTACTGCGCCCAATATTGAAAATCCTATGGCAAACCCAAAGCCGCGCGCAATTCCACCAACAAATGCAGTTACAAGCAGGCGCTTTCGGTTTGTGACATATTCGACGTATTCGTGCAAATGCATTCTCTCAAGAGCAAACAGCAAACGGTCAATTTGCCTTGTGAGTGCATTAAGCTCTTTTTTCTCCATGCAACTCCCTCCGGACATATTATGCCCGGAAAGATGAGGTTCTATTATTTGAACAGGATATCCTCTGCATTGAGAAGATGAATCTGGTTTTCAATCAACTGCAGGAACTGCGCACGGTATTCACCGGAATTCTTGCGAAGTTCGTCAGCCTCAGACTTAGCTGCATCAGCATCTGCCTTAGCGGATGCGAGCATGGAAGCAGCGGTCGTTTCTGCTTCGGCAACCATCTGGGCAGACTTTTTACGAGCCTCAGCAATGGTTTCATCTGCAACACGCTGTGCATTGATCAGGGTTTCGCGAAGCGTGGTTTCAAGATTCTTGAAATAAGAAGGCTCGTCGTAGCCGGCTTCACTTGTAGCAGGAGTAGATTCCTTGTGAACTTCAACAGGCTTCTCAAAGAATACCGGCTGGCTTTCAACAGCAGGACGTTCCATAAGCTGCTTTGCAAGGGAAAGATTTTCTTTAATCAAATCTTCCAACTGATCGGCAAGTTCATCCAGAAAATCATCTACTTCATCCTTGTTATAACCATTGCGCTGCGAAGCGAACTGCTTGTTGCGAATCTCTTTTACGGTGATAGCCATTGTATGAACTCCTTTCGGTGTGTCAATATGGTGATAATATACTATATTCGCGCATAATGCGCAAAAATCCTTTTTACAAAAGCAGAATAACTGCTTTTACTTTCCATAGCGAAACAGGCGTATTGCAGTGCGTCCCTTGCGCGTTTCCCCCACGATTTCGATAAGGCGGAGCCTTCCGAAGCCGCGAACAGAAATCAGATCATTATCGGACAGGTGTGCGTCGGTATGAGTGCATTCAACGTGGTTTAGTTTTACAAATCCCTGTAAAACCAGCTTTTGCGCTTTTTCACGGCTGAGATCATATCCTGCGGCGATGATTGCGTCCAGTCGCGGAGTATTGACTGTTTCGCGCAGATATACGCCTTCAGGCTCAGGAAGATGAATTTCTTCGGTTTCAAAAGAAACATGCAACTTTGTACGCCCGGCGGAATCCAGATTGCTGAGAATGTAATCTGCGATTTCTGTCAGAACAAATACATGTGCGCAACCTTCTCCTACCAGAATGTCACCGAACATTTCGCGTTCAATGCCCAGACCCATAATTGCGCCGAGCAAATCACGATGTCCCGGAATGGCATATTTTACGTTCCATTCCAGTTTTAGGCAAGAAATAAAATCCTCATCCGGCTCGATGAAAGAATAAAATACTGCAACTGTGCGCTCGGCTTCCGGATAACCGCCGCAAAACAGCACCTGTACACCTTCTTCGAGGGCAGCCTTGCGTGCAAGAACTGTCATTTCACCGGGTTCAAGAAAGCGGGTTTTCCCCTCACGACGCGCAAGATCGCAGAAACGTTTTTCTAGAAAAGCAGCATTAGAATCCATTTGAAAACCTGTACTACAAGATATTGTGCGATGCGAATAGCAAAAAAAGCAAGAATGTAGCTCACATCGAACATAAATCCGCTTTGCATCAAGCGGGCTGCAATTGGCCTAAATGGAGCAACTATGGGTTGACAGAAGCGAGCCAGCAACTGATAGAATGCGTTGTTGGGACGCACAAACCAACTCATAAATGCGTAGAGAATCATGATAAACGTAACAATGTCAAAAAACAGATTGATTCCATACAGAACTTTAGCCACTATAGCGTAAACCATTAGCGTCTCCTTTCGGAAGCCCCCATATCGTCAATCTGAACACCGACCGGTGCAATCAGGTAGATTTTGTCGGAAGCCTTGCGCAGAACTGCATTAAGAGCAAACGAAGCACCACTGAGCGTATCAATGGCACGCTGCTGCAAATCACTGCGCAGATCTTCAAGGTTGACAACGGTCGTTTTTCCTTCAATCAGGTCGACGATAACGTCACGGCATTCTTCCAGCGTACGGATGGCATAGATTGCAGTATGCGGCTTTATGTCGGCCTGAGGATTTCGACCCTGACGGCTCTCAAAGCCGGAACGGGAATTGGAACGACCGGAGAAGGAAGAATCCTGCTGATAATTACCTCGCGGAGGCATAGAAGTTACATTGCCACGCTGAGAATAACTGCCGTTCTGCCCGAAATCATTCTGGCGGGACTGCTGCTGGCGGAATCCCTGATTTTGCTGGGAGCGGGGATTGCTGCGCGAAGAAAATGCATCATCCTCAAAATCGCGTGCATTAGAATTGCCGTAGCCCGAATTTCTGTAACCGAAAGAGGAATCATTTTTTGCATAATCCCTTTGATTCGAACCGCGGAAATCAGATTCGCGTCCGCTACCGTAATAATCACGATTGTCGTTGAATTCTTCTTCTACGTCGTCAACGATACCGATCGTCTGCAGAATTTTATTGAAACGGCTATTCTTGCCTGCCATATTTTGTGCCTCCATTATTGTCTTGCTCCGAAAAGAGCAGTTCCAAGTCTGACCATGGTAGCGCCTTCTTCTGCCGCAATCAGGCAGTCATGGGACATTCCCATTGAAAGGCAGTTAAATTCGTGACCTGCATCCATCTGCGCATCATAGAGAGAACGCATTTTCCGGAACAAGCCTCTTATATCTTCGGGGTCACTGCATACCGGCATTACGGTCATAAGCCCACGAACCTTTAAGCCTTCCATTGCATACATTTCGCGCAGCAATGCATCGAGTGCGTCGAGGGGAACGCCGCCCTTGCTGGCTTCGCCTGCAATATTGACTTCGACAAGAACCTCCATACATTGTCCGGCATTTACTGCGCGTGTATGAATTTCTCTTGCAAGGCTTTCGCGGTCAACAGACTGAACCATTGTGACCTTATCAAGGATATATTTTACCTTATTTGATTGCAATTGTCCAATCAAATGCATGGTAAATTCGGGATTTAATGCAGGGAATTTCTGCAAAAACTCCTGCACACGATTTTCACCAATGACCCTTGCGCCGGCATCATATGCCGCATTGATAATTTCAACCGGCTGTGTTTTGGTGACTGCACATATAGTAACACCGCCGAATTTTCCGGATGCATCATTGAGACGGTCCTGATACCATTCAAATCGGTCTTTTAAACTACTCATTTCAGCAATACCCTCTGCCCTGCAGAAAGTGCGCCTTCTGCAAGCGGCCTGATCAGACTGTTGGCTGCATCACTGGACAAAACTTCAACCGGTACAAAAGTACCACCCGGAATATCGCTCAGTCGAACGCCGGTCTGACCTGCTTCAACTATAATTGCAGAATTCGGTACAGACAAACCAGACAGATTTGTGCCAATGATGACTTTACCGGAACGCTGATAGATCAGTGCATCAATCGGATCATTTACCTGCAGGAGAGCGGCCGACTCCGTACCGGATTTCTGGATGCCGATAATTGTTCCGTTGTAAATCAGGTTTTCGTATCCCTGAAACTGGAAACTGTATTCCTGGCCATTGATGGGGTTCCACTGCCCGTCCGTCGACATCAGGATCAGATACCAGTTGTTCTGATCTACAAGGCGGAAAACATTCTGCGTGGTACGTGCAGCGCTGACTTTGTTTGAGAGAATGTTTTTCACATCGGTTACGGTAAGCATGGGTGCATTGTTTACAGTCAGCATTTCTTCGTAACCATCAAGATAGAAGCTTACAACGCCCTGACGGGAAGCTGTTTCCGTTGTCTGCCAGGAAGAAATTGCGTTCAGGCGGCTGGTTTCTTCTTCATAAAGCTGATTCAAACGCAAGTCTTCGCGCTTGTTTTGACGCAGATATTCCTGACGCGTGAGCATTGCGGTTTCAAGCTGTTGGGTCAGATTCAAAAGATTGCCCTTGGATTGGCCGCTTATAAGCGCCTTAAGATCCAATGCCCTATCCTTTACCTCAGAATCCAGAGAGGAAAGCTGGCCGTCCACAATATTGTTAAGAAGTTCTTTGTGGTATTCCTGAATGTTTTTTCGGGTGGTTTCAAGGCGAAGCATTTCCTTTTCGGAATATCCGGCGGAATATACGTACGCAATTTCATCCCCTTTGTTTACAAGGGAACCCTCATTCGCCACGTAGACAATACGCGTCACGCCGGCATACGAAGCAACCGTCTCATCACGCACAATTACTGCATCCAGATACTGCGTATCGGTTGCAGTAGCGAGCATGATAACGGCTTCTGCTGATCCAGACGGGAATAAGGTACGTACAAGCAAAAACGCAACCACGGCCACTACGAGCAAGAACATATAAAAGCGACCGGTTATCTTTTTCCTGCGCATGTGCCCTCCAGTGCATAAAAATCCTATTTTTTTATTATAAACCCATCAAACGCAATATGCAAGCGAATTTCCTATTATGTTTTGCTGATAAAGAGCTTTTATCAATCATCATATCTATAAAACAAGCAGTTTTTGCGTGAGATCTCTTCCGGCCTTACGCAAAAATGAATCTTTTGTAGATAATCCCCATAAATCCGTAGCCCGTCTTTCGAGCTCAAAAACTTCGTCCCCGCGGAGTTCGGATGCGCGGGATGCAAATTTGAGCGGACCTTTTGCCATGCGCGCAAGAAGATCCTTTGACTCTTTGCGATAACCGAGAATCCTTATGTATTCGGGATTTGGATGATTCTTGGCGAGCTGGAAAGTGATTCCGAGCATTGAGGCGGCGATAAGACGTGTGATTCTGGCTCGGATATAGCGTTTGCATTTGACTTTTTCGATTACTTCCTCAAGCGTTGAAGATTCCAGCGCTGCTTCAAGCAGACGATTTTCCAGTCCTTCATCTGCTCCCAGAATGGTCTTCAGATTAGCGGTACGCAGACAATACAGAGCGAGATTATCAATGTTTTCCGAGATGGCAGCGTTTTTTATAAGAGAATGGACTGGCTCGGGAATGCTGTGCCTGTATTCGTCACCACTTCGGATGGCGCGGCGTATTGCTGTGGCAGAGGCGAAAGTATCCAGGTTTTCTCCATGATACTCTCCGAGTCTTTGGATAGGAAGCGGCTCCATGTCACAGGAAAACTTTTGCACTGCGCGTATGTATTCCACTGCGAGAATGCTATTGGGACGATTTGTATCCAGATTCATATAAGTGCTCCATGCTTCGCCACGTGCACGGGCATGGGATTTTCCGGAGCGCAAACCATCCTGTATTTGTGCCGATACTGTTTCCGGTTCGTTTTCCCGCATTTCAGCAAGGGTACGGAGCGTGCTAATATCAGTGATTTCGCTGCCAAAACTGAGGATGTTTGCTCCGGCTGCTGTAAGCAACTGTACTCCGGCGGAGGCAAACACATCTGCCGTGCGTACACAATAAAGTGCGGGAAGCTCGATTACCGCATCTGCTCCGCAACGAAGCGCCATTTCTGCGCGAAGGAATTTGTCTGCGATTGCCATCTCTCCGCGCTGGGTAAAAGAGCCCCCCATGCAGCAGATAACCCGGTCACATCCGCTTTTTTCGCGTGTGAGCTGAATGTGTCTGAGATGACCGTTGTGAAACGGGTTATATTCACAAATGATACCGGCGATTTTCAATGGACAGTTCCTCCGCATCATAATACTGATTTTATTGTATCTGTATAAAACAAACTGTCAAGCAGGAATTTTTTGTCTACTTATCGAATTTGTAATTCGGAGAGTGATAAAATGGCAAAGCTTTATTTCAGATATGGAGCCATGGGCTCATCCAAGAGCGCAAATGCGCTTATGGTGCAGTACAATTATCAGGAACGCGGACAGAAGGCGCTTTTGCTGAAGCCTTGCCTTGACAAACGCGACGGTGAACATACGGTTGCATCGCGCTGCGGCCTGAGTGCCTCCTGTGCGTTTGTGGAAGAGATTGACTCTATTGACTACCGCCAATACAATTGCATTATTGTAGACGAAGCGCAGTTTTTGACGAAAAAACAGGTACAGCGTCTTGTAGAAATTGCAGATGACGATGATATTCCGGTCATGTGCTATGGTTTGCGTGCCGACTTCCGTGGAGAACTCTTTGAAGGCAGTAAATGGCTGCTGGCATGGGCGGATACCATTGAAGAAGTAAAAACAGTTTGCTGGTGCGGAAAAAAGGCCATCTGGAACGCGCGTATTTCCGATGGACAAATCATAAAGGAAGGCGAACAGATTGTTTTGGGTGGCAATGAAAGCTATACAGCCCTTTGCCGCAAGCATTGGCGAGAAGGACGACTGGAATAATTAAGGCTTTGCTTTGGGCTTAAAAATCAAAGCATTAATCAGCCCGAATAATACCGCTGCCGATATACCGGCGGCGGTATTTGTTATGCCGCCGGTAAAGGCTCCGAAGATTCCATATTTATTTACAGCTTCCAATGTGCCCATTGCAAGAGAATACCCGAATCCGGTAAGCGGAACTGTTGCGCCTGCACCGGCAAAATCTACAAGCGGCTTATAGACTCCGATTACCGTGAGAATGACTCCTGATACTACAAACAATACCAGAATGCGTGCGCTGGTCATATTGGTATTCTGAATCAGCGCCTGACCAATGCAGCATATGCCGCCGCCGACTACAAATGCCTTTATAAACATCAAAAATTCATTCATTTGGTTCTCCTTCCAGAACAGCGGCATATGCAATGCCTGGTATGCTTTCCCCTTGCTGCGAACTTGTCCAGCTTAAAAGCGCTCCGCTTCCTACGATAAGAATCCGCTTGAGTCTGCTATCTTCGATTTCGCGAAGAAGCTTTGCGCATGTGACAGCAGCAATACATCCAGCACCACTGCCGCCGGCGTGGGTATCCTGCTCGGCATAATACATGGAAGCACCGCAATCAATGAGTTTTTCATCAGGTATCTGAAGATCATGTTCCTTGAGAAGTTCCATCAGAATATTTTTCCCTATCCATCCGAGATCACCGGTTGCGATCAGGTCATAATCTTTGTGGGTTGTGTTTGTTCCCTTGAAATGAGCACAAATTGTATCGCAGACCGCCGGTGCCATCGCAGCACCCATGTGATTGGCATCCTTTATATGTCTGTCAACCACCTTACCGATAGTTCCGGCAGTTATTCGTGCAATAGATTTTGCGGAGGAGTGACTTACCAATACAGCTCCGGCTGCGGTTGCTGTCCATTGCGCGGATGGAGGTCGCTGAGTCCCCAATTCTAGTGGATAGCGAAATTGCCTTTCAGCTGTACAGAAGTGACTGCTTGCTGCACACAATGCATTCTTTCGATATCCTCCGTCTACCAGCATAGCTCCCAGAAGGAGCGACTCTACAAATGTTGAGCATGCGCCGTAAAGTCCGAAAAAAGGGACTTCCAGTGCGCGTGCTGCGAATGTAGAGGCAATAATCTGATTGTTGAGATCTCCGCTTAAAAATGCTTCCGCATCGGATATGGAAAGTCCGATTTTTTTGCAGCAGAGCTCTGCTGTACGCCGGAGCATTTCGCTCTCCCCCATTTCCCAGCTGATTTGTCCGAGAAGATCCTCCTCCAGAACAATATCAAACAGATCGCCGAAACGTCCTTTTCCTTCTTTGGGACCTGCTATAGATGCACAGGCAGATATGGATGGCTTAGATGAAAAGAAAATGCTTCTCCCGCTTTCTGTCATTTATCCTATCCTCCCAAGCCCCCAATGAATCAGTCCTGCGAGTATAGATGAAGATATACCGTATGCCAGTACAGGACCGGCTACGGCAAAAAGACGTGAACCAAGGCCGAGTATTAAGCCTTCGCGGCGGAACTCAATAGCGGAAGCGGCGATTGAATTGGCAAAACCGGTGATTGGCACAATAGAACCGGCCCCAGCGTATCGGCCAATCCGGTCATAAACACCAAAGCCGGTAAGCGTAGTTCCGATAAAAATCAATACCATAGAAGTGAACATGGGACTTGTCATAACAGTGAGTTCCAGAGCATTACCCAGAAGATTCAGAGCTTGTCCGATGCAGCAAATTGTGCCGCCTACCCAGAATGCGCGAACATACCCTCTGAGCATGCGGCTGTTTGGGGTCATTTTTTTGACGAGTTCATCGTATTTCTGATTGTGCATATCCGATTTCAATGATTTCTTCCTCCTATTCCGCGCGCGGGACGCATGCGTATTTCTCGGTTTGCAGGCCGGGGCTGGCCTTCGTTTCGAAACACAGGAATCTGCTGCCGCATAGTATCCCTCCTGAAAACAAGTTTGTTTCTAGAATGCACGGCTGCAGTTTTTTTATGCGTTGTCAAAAAATATGCATATGGCATATGGTGAATTGCGGATATCAGCCGCAAACGAAAGGAGAATCCGATTATGGAAATTCGGGAAGTTGTAATTTGTCCGGCAGACGGCATGCCGCTTGCTATGTCATATACGCCTATGCAACCATGGGAACCGCTTTATAACGATGCGACCGCACTTCTGCGTGGAACGGTGTTTCCGGCTCTTGACCTGCCTTTTGAGGCTGCGGAGGAATAGGTATGCCGAATCATGAAATGATGAAACAAATTTGTGGGGCAAGTTTTGCGGTGATAGATATTCAGCTTTTCCTGGATACGCATCCTGCAAGTCGTGCTGCGAAGGAGGCTCTCAATCAGGCGCTGAAAAGGCGTTGTGAAGCAGTATGCAACTATGAAGCATACTGTGGCCCATTATCTGTAGATAGTGAAATGCGCACGTCTGAATACCGCTGGGTTGATACACCTTGGCCTTGGGAATAGGAGGATACGACTATGTGGATTTATGAAAAGCGCCTTGAGTATCCCGTAAGCATCAAGCGTCCGAATGCGCGGCTTGCCAAGATTATTGCCAGCCAGTTTGGTGGCCCGGATGGTGAGCTTAGTGCTTCAATGCGGTATTTTTCTCAAAAATTTGCTATGCCGTATCGTAGAGTTGCAGGCCTTCTGAACGATATTTCGACGGAAGAACTGGCACACCTGGAAATGGTTGGAACAATCATGCGCCAGCTTACGCGCAACCTTTCGGCTGAAGAACTGAAAGAACAGAACATGGATGACTATTATGTCGATCATACCGGCGGTGTATGGGCGCAGGCTGCAAGCGGAATGCCGTTTATGTCTGCCATGTTTCAGTCAAAAGGTGATCCGATTGCAGACCTGCACGAATCTATGGCAGCGGAACAGAAGGCGCGCGTGACCTATGATAATATTCTGCGCCTTGTAGATGATCCGGATGTAAGCGATCCAATACGTTTCCTTAGAGAACGCGAAATTGTGCATTATCAGAGATTTGGAGAAGCGCTGCGATATGTTCAGGAACAGCTTGACGGCAAAAATTTCTATGCAATGAATCCGGCATTTGACAAATAACGGTATGCAAAAAGGGCTGCTTAATAAAAGCGGCCCTTTAGTCATTAAACCAGCTGATTTGACTTTGGCGAAGGGAATGCATTAAACGGGGCTTGATGATATCCCCTTCTTTTATACTGCTGCAAAGCAGTGGTGAATAAGGATTATACATTTCAGCATGGTTTGTTACGCATGTATCGCTGTAATTTGCATAACAATAGATGCAGCCATGTGAGCAAGTATTGTAAGCTCCGATGTCAATGCTTTCGATACATCCGCAATCCTTGCGCATATTGCTATCCTTTTTTGCATTAAGGCTATATCTACCGATATGTTCCAAAAGATTTCCATCGATGCAGCTGGCGCGATTAATGCCAAATGTGCTGAAATCAATCTTTTCGGAGCAGGTATCGATGCATAATCCATGCTCTTTTGCGATCTCGCTGAAATGCCCTGCGATATCTTCCGTTTCTTGCTGCGTTGGAGGGCGAATGCCGAGAGGAGAAATTCGACGCAGTATTTTGCTGTAAAGATCGATAAAACTGATGGTGCATTTTTCAGTGTGATTTTCCAGACGCTCACAAAGAATGCGAAAGTATTTGATATGATACGCAGTGGAATACTTTTCGTTGATCAGGATTGGATCATATCGCCATATCACACGTTCTTTGCCAATCATTAAGGCAAGTTTCCGGAACATAGGCACAATAAACTGTCCTTTTGACGGAACGTTTGGTTCTATATCAGTTCCGTACGGCGTCAGGGTGAACTGAAAGTAATAAGGATAGTTCTGAAGTTCAGAAAGGCGATCCAGCATAGGAGCAGGATTTTTTGTCCAGAATACGATGCCGTCTACCAAAGAAGAGGATAAGGATATCGAACTTATCATACGCGGATTCATGGGATTGCGTACATAAACATATCCCTCTTTAAGCCTGTTAAAAAACCATTCTGAATAGTATGCGGGGATATCAGTTCTTCTGCTTGCGCTTATAATCATGGTGTAATTTATTCCTTTTCTATCACGCATGTATCAATAATGCGCATTCCTTCGGCGGCATGTGTTACGATGAAAAGCCTGTCGTTTGTGACGTGAATGGCGGTATATACCGGCTCCTTGTTTTTGAGATAATAGGCCACATATTTGAAAGAATCCACGCGCTTGGCGAGGTCGTAATATTTGGTTCCGGATGCAGAGCCGGAGGAAATATACAGAGTTTCTCCCGGCTGCTTGATCCCGACCTTTTTTTCAGTGGGATCTTCTCCGTCCATAATATATGTGCGGCAATATCTGTGGTCGTGTCCGGAAAGAACAAGATCCACATTTAATTCCTTAAACATGGCTGCATATTCAGGTCGCATACTTGTCACTGTGCTGCCAGTTGCATGTTCACCCACGCTGTAAATGGAGTGGTGCATGGTGACGATTACCCAGCGCTTATTTTCTGCTGCGATGGCATTTTCGAGGAATTCTTTATGGCGATGATACTTATAGATATTGGAATCCAGTGCAACTACAAGTACGTCTCCGTATGTAAAATAATAGCTGCAGCCGTTGGCGTTGGGTTCTGAGAATTGTTCATCGTAATATTCTGATTTAGCATCATGATTGCCGCGATTCGGAGCGACGGGTATGCTTTTTAGAGATTCAGGACTGCGGAATGCAAGATATTCCGCTTTTTTTGCAACATCACCCAAGTCACCGGCGACGGTTACAAAGGCCGATTGGGGGTACAATGCCAAAGCATTATCCATGGTGTTTGCCCACATTGCACCATCTGCTTCTGCTTCATAGGAGCGAATCTGAGGGTCACCCAAAAATAAAAAGGTGAAGGAATCTCTGCTGGGCAAATAAAACGAATAAATATTTGAACGAATATTGCCGCTGCCATCTACAATGCGATAGGAATATTCAGTATTTTCTTCGAGATGAACGACATAAGCGGTGTATATTCCGTCGGCGGTTTGTACAAATGATGTACGATAGCTTTCGGGCGGAAATATACCGTTTGTAACCAGAGGCGCAGGTGCGAGCAGAAGTGTGTAAGCACCATCTTCGTCTGTCATCCAGCTGAAACGAAGGTCACCTGCCTTCTCCCCAATCTCGATGATCAGTCCAGGAGTGCTGAATGTGTCTTCTGCAAATGCCGGCACGCAACAAAGCATAAAAAGATGAAGGATTACCAAAAACGAGGCTATAGAAATCCTGGTTATATTTCTGAAGTGATTTGCTGAGCGATATCCGGACTTATGCATTGTGAGTCCTCCTGCCGTTTAGTTCATAGTGGAAACATTGTATCATACTTATAAAAAAATTTCAAACCATGCACAACAAAAGGTCATTTTCCGGAGAATGTGGCTTTTTGAACTATAACGGCTTTCAGGTTCTGTGTCATACGGTCTCACAAAAAAACAGCGGGGCGACACATTTTGTGTCACCCTGCTGTTTTCAAACCAATAGTTATTCAGTTACCTGAATGTGCAGCGTCTTAAGCTGAACATCCTGAACGTCAGAAGGCGTGCCCATCATCAGGCAGTTTGCATTCTGCGCCTTCGGGAAAGCCAAAACTTCGCGCAGGTTGTCGCTGCCGGTGAGAATCATGACCAGACGGTCAACACCGAAAGCAAAGCCGCCGTGCGGCGGAGTGCCGTACTTAAATGCTTCAAGCAGGAAACCGAAGCGGTGCATAGCTTCTTCCTGAGAAAGGCCGATCATATCAAACATGCGGGCCTGAACGTCGCTGCGGTGGATACGAATGGAACCGGAGCCCATCTCGATACCGTTAAGAACGAGGTCATATGCCTTGGCACGTACCTGGTCGGGAGCGCTTTCAAGATACTGCTCATCCTCTGCCATCCAACTGGTGAAGGGATGGTGCATGGCAACGTAGCGGCCTTCTTCCTCGTCGTACTCAAACAGCGGGAATTCGGTTACCCAGAACAGATCGAAACGGTTGGGATCAATCAGATCGCGCTTCTTAGCGATATCGATACGCAGTGCACCCAGAGCCTGCAAAGCAACAGCCTTCTTATCGGCTACAAAGAACAGGATGTCGCCTTCCTCAGCATTCATGCGGGTCTTGAGTCCTTCAAGCAGTTCGTCGGAAAGGAATTTATTGAAAGAGGATTTCGGAGCCGCACCCTGCGGGAATGCAACCCATGCAAGTCCTTTTGCGCGGTAGGTCTTTACAAATTCACCCAGCGCATCAATCTGTTTGCGGGTCATGTCGGCGCAGCCCTTAGCATTGATGCCGCGAACCGTGCCGCCGTTTGCAACTGCATCGGCAAATACCGGGAATCCGCAGTCATTTGCTACATCGGATACATCCACGAGCTTCATATCAAAGCGGGTGTCAGGCTTGTCGGAACCGTAGTTTTCCATGGCATCGCGCCAGGTCATGCGCGGCAGCGGCAGCTCGAGCTTGATGCCCTTAACCGCTTCAAATACGCGGGCAAATGCGCCTTCGATAACGGTCTGAATGTCTTCAGGCTCAATGAAACTCATTTCGACGTCTACCTGCGTGAATTCCGGCTGACGGTCGGCGCGGTTGTCCTCATCGCGGAAACAGCGTGCAACCTGATAATACTTATCGAAGCCGGCCAGCATCAGAAGCTGCTTGTAAATCTGCGGAGACTGCGGCAGAGCGTAGAACTCGCCGGCCTTACCACGGTAAGGTACAAGGAAGTCACGTGCGCCCTCGGGCGTGGACTTGGTAAGAATCGGAGTTTCAACATCAACAAAGCCCTGAGCATCCATATAGCTGCGTACGTTGGCGATAATCTGATGGCGCAGCTTCAGACGGTTAAACATGGAGGGCTTGCGCAGATCCAGATAGCGGTATTTCAGGCGTACGGTTTCATTTTCCTCTGCCTTGTCATCAATGTAAATCGGCGGGGTTTCGGATTTGTTGAGAAGATCGGCTTCCTTGACAACGACTTCAATTTCGCCGGTAGCCATCTGCGTATTTACGGCTTCTGCAGCGCGTTCGCGCACTTCGCCGACAACAGTTACTACATATTCGCCGCGGAGAGACTTGCCCAGCTTAACGGTAGCTTCGTCACATACCGTATCGTCAAACACGAGCTGAACCATGCCTTCACGGTCACGCAGCCACACGAATACTACACCGCCCAGGTCACGGGTTCGCTGCACCCAACCGGAAAGCTGAACCGTTTCGCCTGCATTTGCCTTCGTCAGCAGGCCACAATAATGCGTTCTCTTATATCCGTTCATTTTTGCATCTCCTCTATAATTGTATTGCGCTGTACTTCGACTTCCTCGCTCTTATTCATGTCGCGGACTTTTACAATGCCGCGAGCAAGTTCATCTTCTGCAATAACAATGACCTTCGGTGCGCCTACTTTGCCGGCATACTTGAACTGAGCTTTCATGCTGCGTGCAGCATGATCCATGTCGGCGCGAATGCCTGCATCACGAAGCTCCTTAACGATTTTAAGTCCCTCAATACGGGCTGCATTTCCCATGGTAACAACGAATACGTCCGCCAGACGCGGTGCTTCGGGCAGGCAATTGCGGGCACGCAGTTCGCCGATAAGGCGCTCTTCACCCATGCCGAAGCCAATACCGCACATTTCGGGACCACCCAGCGTTTCAATCAGACCATCGTAACGGCCGCCGCCGCAAATGGTAAGACCCCCGTTCTTCGGAATGATTTCAAAAACCGTTTTGGTGTAATAATCCAGTCCGCGCACGATGCCGGGATCGATATCAAAGGGAATTTCAAGCGCGGTGAGATAGCCTTTAAGCTGCTCAAAATGATCATGACATTCGTCACAGAGTACGTCAAGCATTTTGGGAGCACCCTGTACACGCTCCTTGCAGCTGTCGACTTTGCAGTCGATGATGCGCAGAGGATTGCGATCGAAGCGGCTGCGGCAGGTTTCGCACAGGTGCGGAAGCTGCGGACGCAGGAACTCTTTCAAAGCTTCGCTGTACTTGGCGCGGCACTTGGGGCAACCGAGAGAGTTGATGTTTGCCTTCAGGTCTCCGATGCCGATTTCGCGCAGTACGCGCATTGCAAGCGCGATAACCTCTGCATCGATGCTTGCATCTTTAGCGCCATAAACTTCCACGCCGAGCTGATGATGTTCACGAAGACGGCCTGCCTGCGGCTTTTCATAACGGAAAACCGGGCAATAGGAATAATAAAGCTTCTGCGGCAGCGGCTGAGAAGGCATACCTGCCTCAATGAATGCACGGGCAGCGCCGGCAGTTCCTTCGGGCTTCAGTGTGATGGAACGACCACCCTTGTCTTCAAAGGTATACATTTCCTTCTGAACAACGTCGGTCGTGTCGCCTACGCCGCGCAGAAACAGTTCGGTATGCTCAAATGCCGGAGTACGAATTTCGCGGTAACCGGCCAGTGCGCACACATCGCGCATGGCCTTTTCAATTTTTTGCCAAATGTGAGCCTCATCCGGCAGCATATCCTGAGTGCCTTTCGGCGCCTGAGTCAACATAGATATTCTCCTTCCAAAAGTATAAATAGAGCCCCCGCCCTCTTAGGGGCGAAGGCTGTGCTTCGCGGTACCACCCTGATTTATATCTCACCCCGATAACGCTGGGCGCGCCGTATAAATACGGAAACTCCGGAATGTCCTTCGTTGCGGTTGGCCAGTGGGCGCTTTCAGTCGCGGCGCACCATCCCTGAACAGGCCGGAAATCGCACTACTCTTTCCATCATCGTTCACTGCTTTGCATTATAACCGTTAGCATAAAGCCTGTCAAGTTAAAACAGGATTTTTGCTCCCCATACCAGTAAAAGATGGGCGGGATAAAACAGATAGAATACGAATTTGGGAAGCTTGATGCGCGAATTTGTAGGAATGTAAATCAGGGGAAGCGCAAATATGGCAAACATCTGTATGCCAAAGGAAATTCCCATAAAAGAATAACCATTCCCCTGCATTCCCCACCAGATCATAAACGCCGTAACGAGAGGCATGGACAATATAGGTCTAGATGAGAATAAATACAAAAGCAACATCAGCACAATGCCACGCCAGCTGTAATCCATTATTCTGTATGTGAAATACAGAAATATTCCCACACATGCTGTGATAATGAATTTCCTGTCACGAATTGACCAGAGCAGAATCAGTCCGATAAGCAGCGTGAACAAAATGCTCGGATCGTGAAAACTTTCCAGATAAAAGTTAAAAGCTGCACGAACGGGAGATTCTGCAAAGGAAACTGCGTACATTGAGCCGGACATATGATTCATTACGACGACATACAGCGGCTGTGATACAAGCAACAGAAGCGCTATGCGCTCGATATAGCGCAGGATATCCTTTGTATAGATACAGCCTGCAACAAGGCAGTAGGCATAAAGAGGAAATGCCACGCGACCGATAATACGCATGAAGCGATATTGGGGAAATACCACTGCCCCCAGATGATCAATAAGCATGGCCAACATAGCGATCAATTTCAGAAGCTGTGTATCCTTGTTCAGATTCAAGGTGCGCGGCGGAATCAGCCAGTCAAGAAATGACCCGCCGATAGACTTGCGTGCCATTGATTATTCCTCCGCGCCGCTATCCTGCTGATTGTCGTTATCGTCCGTATTGGGAGATGCATCCTGATCGCGTCTATCCCGTTCGCGTTCGATGTACTGATCGGTACTCAGAACCTTTGCGGGTTTCTGACGGGGATAGCGTTTACGGGCGGCTTTTCCGTTTTCTGCGTTTTCTGCATTATCGCCCTTGTCGATTTTATTGGAAGCCTCCACCTTTTTTTCGACTTTTTCCATCTGTTCGGAAATGTCGTTTTTCTCAAGGGACTCCACTTTTTCAGGAGTAGATTTCTTGCTTTCCTGACGCTGATTGTTTTTGGGTTCGGCGCGTTTTACATCATCAATGGAATACTCACGAACCTCAAATACATCATCCGACGGACGGATTTTCACCTTCACTTTTTCGCGCAGGACGTTGATATCGACAATTACGCCGTTTCCGTCAGGGGTGGAAACTTCACGGCCTATCTTCGGAAGCTTTTTCAGCGTTTCTTCGTAATGATCTTGTTCGTATTTCAGGCAGCACATAAGTCTTCCGCACTGGCCGGAAATTTTTGCAGGGTTCAGGGAAAGATTCTGTTCTTTAGCCATCTTGATCGAAACGGGCTGGAAATCGCCCAGGAAAGTGCGGCAGCAAATAGGACGACCACAGGAACCCAGACCGCCGAGCATTTTGGCTTCATCGCGTACGCCAATCTGCCTAAGCTCAATACGTGTTTTCAGAACAGAAGCAAGATCCTTGACCAGTTCACGGAAATCAACTCTACCGTTTGCGGTGAAATAAAAGATAACCTTGCTGTTGTCAAACGTATATTCCACGTTGATCAGCTTCATTTCGAGATTTCTGGCAGCAATTTTTTCAAGACCTAGCTGGAAAGCAATTTTTTCGTTCGCTTCATTTGCTTCCGCACGACGGAGATCCTCTTCCGTTGCCATGCGCAGAACACTTTTGAGCGGAGCAACAATCGCTTCTTCGGGAACTTCGCGTGCGCCGGTTACCACTTCACCCAGTTCAATGCCGCGTACGGTTTCTACAATAACATAGTCCCCTGCATTTACCCAGATATCTGCCGGATCAAAATAATATAATTTTCCTGCTTTTTGAAAGCGGACTGCAATAACTTTCGCCATTGTTTCCGCGCCATTCATCAAATGGCGCACTCCTTTCCTATCTCCCGTTTTTAATTGTATTATAAAGCATGATTTCCATGGCGTATTGCTTGGAAACGTTGCTTGCCATCCGCATGCGAGCATCTGCTACGCACTCCAGAAGACGTGCTCCCGGCAAAATGCCATTCTCCATCAAATGGGCTCGCGCCCAGCTTTCAATCAAATCCATGGTACGGCCTGGGTCAC
This sequence comes from Clostridiales bacterium, assembly GCA_015056055.1. GTDB lineage: Bacteria > Bacillota > Clostridia > Christensenellales > Aristaeellaceae > Alectryocaccomicrobium. The sequence continues at coordinate 60,353 of SVHC01000004.1, forward strand.
GTTTATCATCTGCAAGCTGAGATACGGCACCGGGAATATCTGCCATTGTGCGGACGGCATTCAGTATAGAGTTTACCGAATGCACATCATCCATATACGCTTTGTCGGCGTCAATTTGCATGGCACGACCCACAGAACCATGCGCTGCCTGCGCAAGAAGTAAAGCACGCTCGGGTTCGATTCCTTTTTGCATAAGTGCCTGTGCACATACTTCTTCACTGAGAGGATATACATGATGCACTGCGCAGCGCGAAATGATTGTGGGCAAAAGGGCGCTGATTCTTTCCGTAATCAGAAAAAATACAGCATAATCAGCAGGTTCTTCCAATGTTTTCAAAAGAGCATTTTGTGCTTGCGGGGTGAGCCTGTCTGCACATTCAATAACAACGGTAAGCCGTCCACCATCAAACGGGCGAACGGCAACTTCTTTTAAAAGACTGCGGATTTCTTCGACTTTTACGTTTTTTTCCGGAACAAAGCGAATCATATTCGCTTGATTTCCGTGTGCATGACGCAGACATTGCTGACAAACTCCGCAAGGGGGATTTTCACTCTCGCAATGCAGCACACGGCACAGAAGATCTGTTAGGGTGCGTTTTCCGCATCCAAACGGTCCTTCAAAAATATGAGCATGGGGAAAACGCCCGGTATATACCGAGCGTAAAAGATGCTCTTCCAATTTTTCAAGTCCGATTAACATTTAGAGTTTAATAAACTGCTCAACATTCAGAACAAAAATCGTAGCGCCGCCGACGGTAACTTCGATCGGATAAGGCATGTGGATGCCTGCTGCGCCATTGACAGGAGACGGAGAAGATGCGATTTGCTTGCGGCTTTTGCAAACCTTTTCGATTACAGCCATGGCACCGTCAAACTTTGCATCGTCTACACCGACAAGCAGCGTAGTGTTACCAGAACGGAGGAAACCGCCCGTCGTTGCCAGTTTTGTTACGCCATAACCTTCATTCATAAGAGAACTAACGAGGCGGGAAGAATCTTCATCCTGTACGATTGCAATGATCAGTTTCATGAGGATCATCTCCTTGTGGTATTATCGGATTTTTTATATATTATACACGAAAGATACATGAAATGCAAGAATGAAATCTTAACAAATTCTTGGGCTATCCATCGTGATTACTGCACCGATTCCGCGGAAGAAAGCATTTCCCAAAGCTCGTGCGCCTGCTCGTAGGCTCCGTAAGGCACATAAATACGGATTTCTTCCAATGTTAATCCGCCGGATACCGCAAATGCTGTGCCCGTCTGCCCCATTCGTGAATAAGGAATTCCGGCATCACTCAGAAGCGGTTCCAGAAGGGAGGCAGTGAATGTGTCCATGCCGGAAAGAAGTACTGGTTCATTCGGTGCAATTTCAGGCACTTTCCTTTTGCATTTCGGGCATATTTCCTCCTGCGTAAGGCAGCTGCATTTGGAACAGTAATGCATGGAAAACATCTCCTTTCTTAATTTTATTATAACACATGTCTTTACACACGTCAACGAATCGTCATACGTCCAGGTAGAATTCGGGTGTGTAATATGATATACTGATATCATGTGAATTTGATTCATAGTCAGGAGGAATGTACCAATGAAAATGGGAGATATTGGCCGTACAGTGAGCCTTGGCATAATCGGTCTTGGAGGACGTGGAATCGGCCAGATGGAAACATTGCTCTCCATGCAAGATGTTGAAATTCCAATTGTGTGTGACATACTGCCTGAAAGACTTGGCAAAGGACAGGAAACCGTTGCAAAAGTACGCAACTATACACCTGACGCCGTAACAGACTACCGCGAAGTGCTTGCTCGCCGCGATATCGAGGCAGTGATGATCTTTTCCAGCTGGGAGACGCATATCGCCATAGCGGTTGAAGCACTGGAAAATGGTCTGCGTCCTGCGCTTGAGGTAGGTGGCGCTTCTTCGATTGATGAGTGCTGGCAGTTGGTACGTGCAAGTGAAAAAGCCGGAATTCCGGTGATGCTTTTGGAAAACTGCTGCTATGGCAAGGAAGAAATGACTTTGCTGAATATGATTCGCAAAGGTGTTTTCGGAGAACTTGTTCACTGCCGCGGCGCATATGCACATGATTTGCGCGATGAAATTGGAATGGGCGATATCAGCAAACATTATCGTCAGCGCCATTTCCTGCATCGCAACGGAGAACTCTATCCCACACACGAACTGGGGCCGATTGCAAAATATCTGAATATCAACCGCGGAAACCGTATGGTCAGCCTGACATCAATGTCTTCAAAGGCTGCGGGTCTTTCTGCATGGTTGAAGGAAAAACGTCCGGAAGATGCTGTCACAAAAGCACAGATCAATCAGGGCGATATTGTAACTACCATGATCAAATGTGCAAACGGTGAAACGATTGTGCTTACGCATGACTGTACTCTGCCCCGTCCGTATTCCCGTGGCGGCCAGATTCAAGGAACGAAAGGAATCTGGATGGAAGACAATCGTTCTATCTATATAGATGGGATTACAAAGTCGGATCCGAATCATTGGACGCATACGTGGGAAAGCGACGCGGCATGGATGGAAGAATATGAACATCCCCTCTGGAAGGAGTATACAGAGTTTGGTCTGCGAGGCGGTCACGGCGGCATGGACTATTTGGTATTGCGTGCATTCGTAGAAAGCCTGCAGAAAAACGAAAATCCGCCGATTGATGTATATGATGCCGCAAGCTGGATGTGCATTACTGCGCTCAGCGAGCAATCCATTGCAATGGGTAGTATGCCTGTACCTGTTCCGGATTTTACGGATGGGCGCTGGATTACTGCCCGAAACGGCGAAAACGGTACTGGAATGTATGTTCTGGATGAATAAACTTTAATATCTTTCAATCCCCGGGGTAGTTTACTCCGGGGATTGCTTTGTTTCGACGTGATTTATATGCATCTTGACCAAAGTTTTGAAGTAGCTTAATTTTTGCTTCCAATACGTCTTTTTCATTAACCTAAGTGTGGTATAATATTTAAGTGCAAATTGGAGGGTGTGTATAATGGCAAAATTGTTAAATCGAATTTATGGAATTGGACGTTTGCTTCCCAAGACGGGAGCACTGGGTGAAGTTCCTTCTACGGGTCAGGCATATAGGGAGCTTTTGCGCATAGCTTTGCCGTCTGTGCTGGAAATGGTGCTCTTGTCTTTGATTGGATCAATAGATACCATGATGGTAGGCACAATCGGTGCATCTGCAATTGCAGCCGTCGGTCTGGTTGGCCAGCCCCGTATGCTGATGCTGTGCATTTTCTTTGCTATGAACATTGGCGTAACTGCCGTTGTCGCCCGCCGAAAAGGCGAAGAACGTCAGGATGAGGCGAACCAAACCCTGCGAAATGCCGTGGTTATTATTCTCGCCCTTTCTCTTGTTATGATGACGATTGGCCTGACATTCTCGCGCCAGCTTATGACCATGGCGGGAGCAAAAGCCGATACCATTGATGACGCTGAAACGTATTTCCGCATCCTCACCTATTTTCTTCCGGTCAACGCGCTGTCTATGGGTCTTTGCGCCGCACTGCGCGGTGTGGGTGATACCCGCACCACCATGTACGTGAATATATGCAGCAACCTGGTAAATGTAGTATTTAATTACCTTCTGATCAACGGAGTCGGATTTTTTCCGAAACTCGGAACAAAAGGTGCGGCGCTTGCCACTGCCATCGGATTCACTGTAGGTATGTGTCTGGCACTGTATTCGGTGTTCCGCAAGGATGGAAATACCTATCTGCGGCTTAGTTTCAAGGAAGACTGGAGACTGAAAAAGGACACTGTAAAAGCAATTACCAAGGTCGGCGGCAACGCCATGCTTGAGCAGATTGCTCTGCGAATCGGTTTCTTCCTGTACGCCCGCATTGTAGCAGAACTTGGAACACTTGCATTTGCAGCTCATCAGATCGGCATGCAGTTTTTGAACCTCTCGTTCACCTTTGGCGACGGTATTGGAGTAGCCGGAACTTCTCTGGTCGGTCAGATGCTGGGAAAAAAGAGACCGGACCTTGCGCAGATGTACGGTAAGATTGCACAGCGCATCGCTATGACAACGGCAATTATTCTTGCAACGCTGATTTTGACCTTCCGGTATCCGCTGGTATCTTTGTTTGTATCCCAACAGTCGGTAATCAATACGACCGCTACCATTATGCTTATTCTTGCCCTCTTCCAACCTTTTCAGACGTCGGCTGTCGTTGTTGGCGGTGCCTTGCGCGGCGCCGGTGATACGCGCTATGTTGCAAAGGTCATGCTTATATGCGTGGCAATTATACGCCCGGTTTTGAGCTTTACTGCAGTTACGGTAATCACACGTTTCTTTACGCCGCTAACCACTCAGGTAGCGCATAGCAGCGCATCGTGGCTGAACGTAATAGATTACTGGACGAACCAGATTCCGGTATTTGCGCTCATGGGTGCATGGAGCGCAAGTTTGATTGATATGATCGTGCGTATGAGAAGTATGCTGCATCGTTTTAATAGTGGAAAATGGCACAATATTAAACTATAATAAAGAGGAATATATGCTGAACTTTGGACGATGTGCAGCCGTATTCGATATGGATGGAACACTGATTGATTCCATGCCTGTATGGCGCGTGCTGAATAAGGAATTCCTGGAAAAATGTTCTCTTCCCGTACCTGAGCATATGCGGGTGGATATGGATACATATACTACACGCTATTGTGCTGAGACATTCATTCGAGAATACAATTTACCGATGACGGTAGATGATTTTGCAGCTGCAAATGAGCAGATCATGCGCACAAGATATGCTTCAATTCCAACCAAAGTTGGTGTACCGGAATATCTTTCGGCATTGAAAAAAGCCGGTGTACGCATGATCGTTGCCACAAATACCGAGAAGGACATTGCTAAGAATGCGCTTGCGTCCAAGGATATTTTGAAGTATTTTGAAGATGTTCTTACGCCCGGTATGGTAGGGATTTCCAAAAGCAATCCGGAATTCTGGAATGTGCTTGCTCAGCATATGATGATTTCGCCTGATGATATGGTCGTCTATGAGGATACGCCTGCAATGATGCGCTCTGCCCGATGCGCAGGGGCAAAAGTGGTGGCGGTCAGTGAGCCTGTCTGGCGGAAACAAACAGATGAAATTCTTTCGCTGTGTGATATTTATGTCAATGATTTTCGGGATTTACTTGCATAAGCAATAATCTTTTGTTAGAATACCTAGTAGGAAATAGTTGGAGGTGCATTATGCGCGCAATTGGAAATGGCCGTATTATTACCCCTGTCGGTATCGTAGAAAACGCGGCATTGTTATTTGATAAAAAAATCATTGGTCTGGTCGATGCGGATTCCGTACGCGAACAGAATGATATTGAGTGGATTGATGCAAAGGGTGCATATATTGCTCCCGGTTTGGTGGATATGCATATTCACGGTTATCTGGGCGAGGACACTTCGGACGGCAAGTTCGAAGGTCTCGTAGCCATGGCAGAAGGTATTGCAAAAAACGGTGTTACCAGCTGGCTGCCCACTACTATGACGGTATCCGTTGCCGAGATCAACGCAGCGCTCGACGCGGTTCGCGCATTGATGAAAGCTGGCGAAAACGAAGATTTCAAGGGCGCCCGTGCCCTCGGTGTAAATGCGGAAGGTCCGTTTATCAATCCGAAAAAGAAAGGTGCACAGGCTGAAACGAATATTCTGGCACCGAATGCGGAACTGATTGTGAACAATGCCGATGTTATCCGCATTTTCACTCTTGCGCCTGAGATGCCCGGAGCACTTGAGTGCATTAAGACCGTGAAGGAAAAGACTTCCATTGCAGCATCCATTGGCCATACCAACGCCACTTACGACGAGGCGAAGGCAGGCATTGCTGCAGGAGCTTCCCATGTGACCCATCTGTTTAACGCACAGACTCCCCTTGCCCATCGCGATCCGGGCGTTGTCGGCGCGGCACTGCTTTCCGATGTAACCACGGAGATGATTTGCGATGATTTCCATATCAATCCCGCCGTATATCCCCTTGTTCGCGGCATGAAAGGCGATAAGCTTGTTCTGATCACTGACTGCACCCGTGCCGGCGGTCTGGAGGATGGCGAATATACGCTTGGCGGTCAGCCGATCTTTGTAAAGGGTGTTGAGTGCCGCCTTGCTGACGGAACGATTGCGGGAAGCGTTTTGAAGCTGAATCATGCGGTTCGCAACTTCATGAACGCCACCGGTTGCCCGGTTTGGGAAGCTGTAAATGCGGCAAGCCTTACTCCTGCGCGTGCGATCGGTGTGGATGACCGCAAGGGAAGCCTTGAGCCCGGCAAAGATGCCGATATTTTCCTCGCGGACGATAATTTCGAAGTAATTGCCACTTATATTGGCGGCAACAAAGTGTATTCTGCATAAGGAGGCCATTCCTGATGAACATTCGTTATGTAGCCGAACTGGAGCCGAACTTTGCTCCTTTGAGCGTTGCCCTTCGCGATTTTAAGGCCCTTGTAAATGAAAAGGGCGGCGAAGATCTGTTGATTGCAATCGAGCGTGACCAGGGTTTTGTTTCTCGCAATGATATGCGTGTTCTTGCCGACGGAGTAGATGATGAGCTTAACTTCAACATTGTTGAGCGCGTGATCAAGTCCCTGCTTTGGATGCGCGGCGGATACAAAATTATCCTGTCCGGTCCGGAAAATCTGTGCAAGAGAATTCAGGAAGCTTACAAAGTGAATGGTCTGCGTGAATTTGACCGAAACTTTATGAGCGGCATCTATGAGTCCGAATTCCAGGTGATCATTTCTAAATGCCCGTGTGGAGTACCGGAAGCTCGTGAAGCCTCCAGCGCCATCGGTCGCCATTTGGATGGCTGCCGCATCGGTTTTGATGCAGGTGGAAGCGATCGCAAGGTCAGCGCAGTTATTGATGGCGAAACGGTATATTCCGAAGAGGTTCTCTGGTTCCCGAAGGAGAACAGCGATCCGCAGTATCAGTACGATGGAATTCTCGCTGCAATGAAGACTGCTGCAAGCCACATGCCCCGTGTTGATGCGATCGGCGTAAGCTCTGCGGGCGTTTATATCAACAATAAGATCCGCGCAGCATCACTGTTTATCAAGGTTTCTCCGGAAGACTTTGAGAAGCGTGTCAAGAACATGTACATTGACGTAGCTCGCGAAATTGGTGCAGATATTCCGTTGGAAGTTGCCAATGACGGTGATGTTACCGCACTTGCAGGCGCGATGGATCTGAATGATACCGAAGTTATGGGTATTGCCATGGGCACCAGCGAAGCCGGTGGCTATGTTGACAAGAACGGAAATATTACCGGCTGGCTGAATGAGCTTGCATTTGTTCCGGTTGATGCCAACCCTGATTCCATGGTGGATGAATGGTCCGGTGACTACGGCTGCGGCGTAAAATATTTCTCTCAGGATGCGGTTATTAAGCTTGCTCCTGCTGCAGGTATTGAGCTTGACAGCACACAGCCTCTTGCACACCGTCTGAAGGCTGTTCAGAAGCTCATGGAAGAAGGAGATCCCCGCGCAAAGAAGATTTATGAAACGATCGGCGTGTACTTTGGCTATGCTGTTGCTTACTATGCCATGTTCTATGATATTAAGCATGTTCTGATCATGGGACGCGTTACTTCCGGCGAAGGTGGCGCCATTCTTCTGGAGCGTGCAAAGGAAGTTCTTGCGGGTGAATTCCCCGAGTTTTCGATTGAACTCCACATTCCGGATGAAAGCAGCCGCCGCGTTGGCCAGTCCATTGCTGCCGCAAGCCTGCCGGAAACCAGAAAGTAATATTTATCGCAAAGAGCCGATGCTTTTAGGGCATCGGCTCTTTTACTATGCTGCCAGCGGACATATAAGCCCGAAGGAACTATATTTCAAAGCCAAGAGAGATTTTGACGGCTTCTCCGACTTTTTCCATCAACTCCGGCGAAAGTGTTCCTATTCTCTCGCGCAGTCTGCGCTTATCCAGAGTACGAATCTGTTCCGCAAGGACGACGCTGTCCTTTGTCAATCCATGCCCCTGCGCAGGAACACTGACGTGCGTAGGAAGACGGGCTTTTCCGAGCTGACCGGTTACAGCCAACACAATCACAGTAGGGCTGTAACGATTACCGACATCATTTTGTATAACTAGCACGGGGCGTATGCCTCCCTGTTCCGATCCAACGACCGGATCCAGACTTGCACTGTATAATTCTCCTCTTGCAATCATGGTTTCACGCTCCGTATACGGCGGTATCTGCTGCATACTATGCGATTCGCCTGCTGAATGTGAAGTGGTTTTGTTTTCGTATTTTACGTTACTGCGCAATAATACCATCCCCCGAATCGACAAGCTGCATGATTTCCCGTTCCAGTCCGGTGATTGCATCGATATATACCAGGTATCCCTCTTCCCCTTTGTTTGCACTGAATTCATAGCACAAGGCTTCTCCAATATCTAATGGAATGATGCACAGACGAGCGCTTTTAATCGAAAGAGCATCATTAATACGGTTGGTGGCATCGGATACATCAAGTGCAGGCTCCGCTATTTCTCGCGCGATGTGGTTGGCATAATAATTGGAAGCCTCCATACCGATGATTGCCCCGTCTTTCATAGATATCTGTAGCTTAATAAGATCGGGATAAAGTACAACATCATCTTGCATTGCTGCATAATTTACCGTGAGAATTCCGTCGAACGCACGATAATAGCTGAGAGTCATGCTTCCAAACCCTTCGTTCAGCAAAAACGCCAGTCCTTTTTCGATGCATTCGTCTTTGGCAAGTCTTTTTTCTGCAACATCATTTTCTGGAAGCATATATAGGACGTGACCGCCAATTTTTGTAACACCGGCGCTCATTATATATTCGCCGGATGTGACGGCAAATTCCCAGCATTCTACCGGTATGGTGGACTCTCCGACAGGAATGCATTGAGCACTTTTACCGGTACCGTTTTGGACAAAGGAACGCAAAATTGTTTCCGCCTCTGTGACATCAACCGGTTCACCGATGAGTCCGGCATAAGTGGCAGTATCTCTTCCTTCGGAAAAAGGTCCATCATATAAAAGTACAGGATAATCAACGGCAGGCTCAATATCGTTTATTTGAGCCGTGTCCTTATCTGGTTCGAAATCAGTTGCACTGAAAATGCTTTCGCCTTCTGAAAAACGTACAAGCAGATCATTAAGCTTCAAAGAAAACGCAGTGAGGCCTTCAGAAAGCATATTAAGCTGCTTCCAGTCTGATGCTGTGATGATGCCGCCTGCGCCAATTGTGTCTGCCAGAGTGCGGGCATAGTCCCCGGTCTGGTTGACAAGCTTTAAAGTTGCAGCGATGGTCTCCTGCCCCAATGGCAAAAGAGAAAGATTATCCTGTATTCCGTGTGCCTGCTGTGTAATTGCATTCAGCAGCATCTGTTCCTGTGCGCCGGTTCCTGATACAAGAAGCTTTCGAAGATTGAGCTGAAGCCCACTTAGAAGCTCTACGGATTCGTAGAATGCTCTCTGATATACAGAAACGATCTGCAGTTGTGTTTGATCCAATTGCTCTGCCTGTGCCCAGTTAGCAATTACCATTGCGATCAGTAAAACAACCATGGTGATTGCGGCAAGGCGTGTATGCATGGAGGATTTGCCTGACATGGTTTTCCCTCCTTCCTACACGGCAAATTTGTGGTTGCCGATTACGGTCTGAATGGTACGGGTGCGAATCCAACGGTCACTTGTACCGGCGGGGTTATAGAAATACAGACAACCGCCGGTGGGATCCCACCCGTTCATGGCGTCCAGTGCGGCACGAATGGATTGATTGTTTGGCGTGCTGTTGATTGATCCATTCGACACACAGGAAAAAGCGCCTTTCTGATAAATCACACCGGAAATTGTATTTGGAAAGGATGAGCTTTTTACACGGTTCAGCACAACTGCTGCGACAGCAACCATTCCTTTATAAGGTTCTCCGCGTGCTTCGGCATATACAAGCCGGGAAAGTAACCGATGATCGCTTGAGATAATTGCAACGGAAGAAGCAGAAGATGTACTCCCAGATGATGTGAGGCTTACTCCGAGTGCTGCAGCGGTATCGGAGCCGACTCTGCCATCTACAGTCAGGCCGTTTCTACGCTGGAAAAGTTTAACAGCATCCATTGTCTTCTGCCCGTAGACGCCGTCAGCACTTCCGTCAAGATAGTCATACTGAATCAGCCTTTTCTGAACTTTGGTTACATTATCGCCGCGCGAACCGAGGGAAAGAATCGCATCAGCCAGTGCTGATGTATGAAAGATTACGGCGCAAAACATCAGGCAGAGCACGGCTGCTATGCTTCTGCGCATCATTTTCGACCTCCAAGGGCTGTATGCAGCCATCTGCCAATGCTGGAATAGAATACAATTTTACTTCGTTCAGGAATGAATTCATTATTTTCATCTATGGCACAGAGTGTAGGATAGATTACACACCACCAATTTTGCCCTTCAGCTTCTCCAAGCAGAACTCTTACGGCACGATACTCCCCGGCCGGAACAAGAAGTTCACCATATTGCCTGTCCGGGAATTCAAATATGCCGGTAACAACGCTGACATTGCCGCGAAAACCGGCGTTTTCGGCTGTCTGACGTGCGCAGTCTTCAAGTAGAGCTTTGTGTTCAGTCAGAATTTCATAGGCGCAGTCGGTACAGCATGTATCCTTCAGCATTTCTCGGGCGCAGTTGAGCACTGCATCGCGGACGGTAAGTTTCAGCCTCTGATCTTCAGCATTGTCGGAATTTGCCAGCACATGCAGGCGCACATAATCTTCTATCGGCACAACGGATGTTTCAGCGGCCTGCGCATGAGGACAAAACAATGCAAATATCGTAAACAGTATAAAAAAAAGACGCTTCACACACTTTCCTCCCATATCCTGTCGGATGTGTGTTTAGCGTCGGTCATTTTGCCGGAATTTATACCGTTTAATTTTAAATTATGAAAATCCGGAAGTCAGCCTATTCCATGGAGTGCGCTAGTATTGATCCATGGAATGCAGCATGTGCACGCTGCGCGGCCTGATCAGATTCAAATACTCCGAATACACATGAACCGCTGCCGCTCATACGAACAGCTGCAGCGCCAAGAGAACGAAGTTTATTCATCGCATTTGCAACTTCGGGCATCATGCGTATAGCGGGTTCTTCAAGTACATTACCGGAAAGACGATCATATTCTCTAAGATCGCGTGCGGCAAGGGCTTTTGCCACTCCTATGATATCAATGGCATCTTTTCGGGTATTTTCCCTGTCGTACTCACCGAAAACGCTGGCGGTAGAAAGGCCGTCACCGGTACGGTACAATACCAACGGCAGCACAGGAGCGCCCGTTACAGGTTCCATCTTTTCTCCAATGCCGTATACATGCATAAGGCCGCCTTTCAGGAGATACGGGACATCTGCTCCGAGCGTTGCGCCGATTTCAAGAAGTTTGCTTTCGGGAAGATTGTATCCCCATAGCTTATTCAGCGCCAGCAAAGTGGCTGCACAGTCTGCACTGCCGCCGCCAAGACCGGCACGCACCGGAATTTGCTTTTTTAGCCGGATTTTTGCACCTTTACGTTCTCCCATATAGTCATTCAGGGCATTGGCTGCGCGGATAACCAAATTACGACCACCGGTGGGGACGATTTTTCCATCCACATTGAGAGTAAGCCAGCGCGCAGATTCAAACAAAAGCTCGTCAGCCAGCGTGATACGCTGCATCAACATATTCAGCTCATGATATCCGTCATCGCGTAGCGCTGTAATATCCAAAGACCAGTTGATCTTTGCATGTGCTCTTATTATGATAGCCATTCCTCCACCTCCGATACAAGTATATCAGATGCATGTAAAATCTGCCGTATTGACTTGCATTTATCTTCAAAATGAATATAATAGATGAAAAGCGATGACGGATCGGGTATGTATTTTTCTTTTCAGAGAGTCGGCGGGTGCTGTGAGCCGACAGAAAAATGCAGTGCCTTCCAATCCTGAGCAGTTCGTGATGAGCGAACCGGCCGCGGTACGATATAACCGCTGAGGAGCCTTTGGGCTTGAAAAGGGTGGCACCGCGATAAATCATCGCCCCTGCAGTGGCAGGGGTGCAATTTTTTTGGAGGTACAAACAATGTTGGATGTCAATCTGCTGCGTAATCAGCCGGAAGTTGTTGTAGAAGGTCTTGCCAAGCGTGGTTATACGCTGGATCTTACCGAATTCCTGGAGCTGGATGCACGTCGTCGTGCTCTGCTTGCAGAAAACGAGGCACTGAAGGCTGAACGCAATCGCATGAATAAGGAAATCCCCGCTATGAAAAAGCGCGGCGAGGATACCACCGAGCTTATGGCTCAGCTCAAGGAAATGGCTGACCGCGTTAAGGTAATGGACGAAGAACAGTCCCAGCTGGATGAAAAGATCCGTACCTTCATGCTCGCTCTCCCCAATCTGCCGGCAGAAGATGTTCAGGCTGGCGGCAAGGAAGCCAATGCTGTTGTAAAGGTATTTGGCGAGAAGCCCGAATGGGATTTCGAACCGCAGAACCACGTTGATCTGTGCACTAAGCTTGGTCTGATCGATTACGAGCGCGGCGTAAAGATGGGTGGTAATGGTTTCTGGCTGTACACCGGCAAGGGCGCAATTCTTGAGTGGGCATTGCTCAACTATTTCATCGAGATGCACCTGAAGGACGGCTATGAGTTCATGCTCCCGCCGCACATTCTTACCTACGAGTGCGGTCTGACTGCCGGCCAGTTCCCCAAGTTTGAAGAGGATGTTTATCGCCTGACTGAAGAAGGCTTCCATTTCCTGCTTCCCACGGCTGAAACTGCCCTGATCAACCTCTATCGCGACGAAATCATGGATGATGCTATGCTTCCGCGCAAGCTGTTTGCATACACCCCCTGCTATCGTCGTGAGGCAGGCACCTATCGTGCCAGCGAACGCGGTATGATCCGTGGCCACCAGTTCAACAAGATCGAAATGTTCCAGTACACCAAGCCGGAAGACAGCACCAAGGCTCTGGAAGAACTGATCAACAAGGCATGCGCTCTGGTTGAAGGTCTGGGCCTGCACTATCGCTTGTCCAAGCTGGCTGCCGGCGACTGCTCTGCTTCCATGGCTACTACCTATGACATCGAGCTGTGGCTGCCCAGCATGAATGAGTACAAGGAATGCTCCAGCGTTTCTAACGCACGTGATTACCAGGCACGCCGCGGTAACATCCGTTTCCGTCGCGCTGAGACCAAGAAGATCGAATATGTTCATACTCTGAATGGTTCCGGTCTGGCCACCAGCCGTCTTATGCCTGCAATCGTGGAACAGTTCCAGCAGGGTGATGGCAGCATCGTAGTACCGGAAGTTCTGCGCAAGTACACCGGTTTCGACGTTATCAAGTAAGTTTCTTTTCCGCATCGGATGTCCGGTGCGGATTTTTTTATGCATCTAAATACGTAAATGCCTTTTGAAATCACTTTACTTTCACGTTGGGTTTGGTATAATAACACTGATGTATCTTTGCAATGTATAATGAGAATGGCAAGGCAGACTCAGCCTCCGTTCGATCATGAGGTGATAAAATGAGTTTTGATTTCAGAAGTGCACGACATTGGGCGCAGGCGATGATTCAGGAGGCTTCTTTTTCCGGCATGCGTGCTATTGATGCTACTATGGGAAATGGATATGATACTGCATGGCTTTGCGAATTGGTCGGCGAACAGGGTCTTGTCTATGCTTTCGATATTCAGGCAGAAGCACTTGAAAGAACCGCCGCCCGTCTTGAAACTCTTAGATTTGAAGAAAGAGCGCGTCTTTTCCATTCTGGCCATGAAAATGCAGCTGACTTTGTAACGGAGCAGGTGGATGTGGTTCTGTTCAATCTGGGATGGCTTCCGGGCACTGAAAAGATTCTGACCACGCGCACCGAAACTACGCTTAAAGCTGTTCAGGTATGCCTTGATCTTTTGAAGGAAGGCGGCCTTATGACCATCTGCGTATACCCCGGGCATGAAGAAGGAACGCGTGAGCTTCATGCGCTGACTCAATGGGCATGTGCACTTCCGGCACAGGAATATGACGTTGTAACCAAGGCATTCCTGAATCAGCCGAATGATCCGCCGGTGTTGATTGCTGTAAAGAAGAACAAAAGAAGGAAATAAGCAAGACACGAGAAAAGCAAATGAAGCAGTGATGGGACGGATGGAAATTTGTTTGAGATTGTCAGTGAAGCGGATTTTTTATATGGTGGAACTGCAGATGCGCTTTTTACATGTACATTCTATTGCAGGACTGAAGATGGTACATTTCCTGATGACGAATGGACAGATTTCGCTCAAACAGTTTTATGCTGGTGGGGCGAAACTATACTGGGAATAACAAATGCAGGCGAAGTTACATTCAAACTATTATTTGAGGATGGACCATATTGGATTACAGGAAAGAAACAAAACGATATTGTGACACTTCACTTTTGTACAGACAAAAAATCTGACAGAATGATAGCTGATACACAATTGGAATTCCTCGAACTTGCATCCGCTATAGAAAAAGCTATGCGTCATTTGGCAAGCAATCTGTATATGTCCGGAAATACGATTGCTGCGCAACAAATGCAAGACGAAGCAGTTCGAATCAGGCGTGCTATATTGAAAAGATAAAGCGTAATTACAAAAAACATTCGGCATAACCACGGAAATGGTCGTGCCGAATGTCTTATTGTAAGTAACAAAGAATAGCGGAAGGAAACGATGAATCCCCTCTCTTACTGCGACGCCAGGTTTGAGGAGAGTTATTGATATTTTTGTTTTATAGAATTGAGTGTTTCATTAGCGGTTGCTTCCTGCAAAAGACAAAGTTACTCTATAAACAAATCCGTTAACCATCCTGCTTATTTCGCTTCAGCAGCATGACTGCCTCGGCGACGGAGCTTACTCCTATCAGTTCTGCACCTTCGGGGACTTTGATTTGCTTCAGATTGGCACGCGGCAGTATGATGCGCGTAAAGCCCATTCGAGCGCATTCATCCACGCGGCGCTGCGCATGTGGGATTGCGCGAACTTCACCGGAAAGCCCAATTTCACCCATTGCGGCAAGATTAGTACCTGCGCATACGTTCCAACCGGAAGATGCAACTGCAAGCACAATACTCAGGTCTGCAGCAGGCTCTGTAAGCGTCATTCCGCCAGCGATGTTAATGTATACATCCTGATCGTACATGCGGAATCCGGCGCGTTTTTCGAGCACTGCCAACAAAAGCGCAAGACGCCCCTGATCGATACCGCTTGCCATGCGGCGCGGATTTCCGAAAACGGTAGTTGCTACCAAGGCTTGTACATCCGTTAGCATGGGTCGTGAACCTTCCATAGCACACATTACCACGGAACCGCTTGCCCCCTCTGCCCTTTCCGCAAGCAGAATTTCGGAAGCATTTTTTACTTCGCGCATGCCGTCACCGGTCATTTCAAACATGCCCAATTCGTTGATGGAACCGAAGCGGTTTTTTACGGCACGCAGCATACGGTACTGGTGCTGGCGGTCTCCCTCAAAATACAAGACGGCATCAACCATGTGTTCAAGGACTCTGGGACCTGCAAGGGAACCTTCCTTTGTTACATGACCTACGAGGATTGCGCTGCATCCGGTCTGCTTGGCAAAACGCAAAAGAGCCATTGCAGATTCCTTAACCTGCGAAACGCTGCCCGGAGCGCTTGTAACGCCGTTTAGAAGCATAGTCTGGATGGAGTCAATTACCAGAAGGCGTGCATTCATTTCCTGCGCACGATTGATAATAGCTTCCATGTCATTTTCTGAAAGTACATAAAACCCCGAATCTTCTGCTCCAAGACGATTTGCGCGCAGCTTGATCTGGCGGGTAGATTCCTCGCCGGAGGCATACAATACAATTTCTCCGTGCCTTGCGATGTTTGCAGATGCCTGCGTAAGAAGTGTGGACTTTCCTATGCCTGGATCGCCGCCGACAAGTACGACGGAACCTTCCACAATACCGCCGCCGAGGACACGATCCAGCTCATCTATTCCGGAAGAAATACGGCTGACTGCATCATCAGGAATTTCTCCAATGGTAAACAGCTCTGCGTTTCCTGCACTGGCATGGCGGTTGCGCTTGGATGCATCTATTGCCTGTGGCGTTTTTTCTGCCTCAGTCATAGAATTCCAGTTTCCGCACTGCGGACATTTACCATACCATCGGGCAGACTCGTATCCGCATTCTGCACATATAAACGATATTTTTGCTTTCGCCACATTTTTTCCCCCTATCAACCCAAAAACTTTCCATGTTTTATTATACCACACCTTGCCTTATTTGCGATATGCGTTTATAATTTAATGAGGCATATATTTTGTGCCGTACAGCAATTTCGGAAAGGATGCGAAGTATGTCCGCAGAAGAACGAAAAACGGCTTCTGATAAAAATAATACTATAACCGAACAAGTACGGACATCAGCTGATAAAGAAGCTGGTGCGACAAAAGAACGGGTTTCTTCAAAAGTACCTGCGCAAAAGAATGCGAAGAAGTCTGCTGAAAAGAAAAAGAATGCCAAGGAAAAATCTACCGCCAAGCGCGTCGGTGATTTTGCAGGCAAAAATATACAGCGATTCAACAGATTTACTTCCTCGGAAGGTGTAGCTACAGATAAAGAGATTCGCCCGCTTATTTCATTCCGCTTTTTCATCTGTGCATGTCTTGTGCTTACGCTACTTATGGTCATGGTTCTGCAGAATCAGAGCACCTATGTCCGCATGGAAGCAGTTGGCGTGGCGGGTCTTCCGGATGCTTTGGAGAATTATACCATTCTGCATGTTTCGGATTTGAATGCTGCGGAATTTGGTGCAGACCAGACTGCGCTTTTGCGCACAATAAATTCGCTCTCGTATGACATTATGCTTATCACAGGCGACATGGTCGGTACGAGCGGAGATGCGGAACCGTTTCTGGCATTTCTGCGCGGGTTGAAGCGCAAAAACAATGTGTATTTTATCGCAGGCGATGCAGATCCCGGCCCTCTTCGTGCCTCGCTGCGCGAAGGTGAAGGAACACTGGAAGAGCTTGTTCTGGAAGATTGGATTCTGGATGCAATTGAAATTGGAGCTACTTATGTAGATTCTCCGAAGGCTGTTACGATTGGCAGTACCGGAACCAAACTGTGGATATCACCGTTTTCTCAACTTGGCGTAAGTGCAAAGCAGACTGTGTCAATTTTTGAAGATCAACTTGAAACGGAATTGATTGGTTATCTCAGTGGAATTGGTGCAGACTATGCCTCATATCCTTTTACAGATTATCGATATCGCGTTGCACAGAAGCTTTTGAATGCGGCTGGACAAATGGGTGCGGACGATGTCCACATCGCTTTGGCGCATGTGCCGCCCACAGATTCGATGATCTCTATTACGCAGGACAACCATTCTGATACACCCAACGAATATTTGCATTCGGCTGATCTGATTCTTGCCGGACACTACTGTGGTGGCGTATGGAAAATGCCGGGATACGGTGCGATGTATATCCCGGATGCGCTCCATGGAATGAATGGCTGGTTTCCGGATCAGGCACGCGTAAGCGGACAGGTAAGCTTGGGCAGTTCTATTCTGCACGTTACAGGCGGCTTGAGCACTTCAAGTGATGTGAAGCTTCCTTTCCGTCTGTTCAATCAGCCAGAAGTCAGCCTGATCACACTGACAGGCCTTTTGACGGATAATATGTTCGGCAATTGATGCTGTACGGGTTTTAAATTGCTCCTTTCGGGAAATGCTAAGCAAAATCCTGAAAGGGGCGATTTTTTTGCCTGAAATTCCGAATGCGCCTTTGGAAAATAGGTCTTTATCCGCTTCGTTAAAAGAGAATATTGAGCTTATAAAAGCTGTTATGCAGGCAGATATCAATAAGGACTTTGTTGTGCGTGAATTCGTATCCTTGGAAGCGGATGCATGTGTCGCTTTTCTTGAGGGATTATCAGGGAATGCACTTATCGATGAGTATATTTTGCGCCCGTGTATGGAGCATAATGCCTCAAAAATTTTGAGTAAAAGCGAACGTGCCCGGTATCTTTTAAAAAATGTGATATCCATAAATCAAGCTGCCATGGAATGTACGGTTGATGAAATTTCAGCAGCACTTTTAAAAGGGATGGCAATCTTCATGATAGATGGCTGTACAGAGGCTATTTTGCTTGATACGCGTCAGTACGAGAAGCGTCCTGTCAATGCGCCGAAAACAGAAGCTGTTGTACTTGGTCCGCAGGAGGGCTTTATTGAAAGTTTAAGAACCAATCTGACCCTGATTCGAAGATATCTTGCTTCCACCATGCTTGTAACGGAGATGCACTCCGTGGGCCGGAAAATATCTTCACAATGCGCGGTGGTGTATTTAAACGGCGTGGTAAACACTGAAATTCTGAACCGCGTGCGTACAAAGCTATTAAATATATCGGAACCGCTTGTACGCAATACAGGCCATCTCATGCAACTTATGGAGGAAAATCCCAATTTGCTTTTTCCGCAAATTCTGCAGACGGAACGACCGGATCGTGCTGTTGCAGCTCTTACAGACGGACAGATTTTGATTTTGATGGATGCGTCTCCGTATGCTTTAGTATTCCCAACAACAATTTTTGACCTTATTCATGCGTCGGACGATTCTTTTATGCGGTGGCAATATGGTTCATTTGTGCGTATCGTGCGTTTGCTGGGTATCTTGATATCGCTGTATCTTCCGGCAGTATATATAGCGCTTACAGTCCACCATTCGCATATGATTCCGTTGGGACTGCTTACTTCGATTGCCGAAACAAGGGTAAATGTCCCCTTTCCCATTATCGTGGAAGTTTTGTTTATGGAATTTGCATTTTACCTTATAAACGAGGCAGGAACACGTATTCCATCGCAGATTGGATCTGCACTGGGAATTGTGGGAGCCTTGATTCTGGGCCAGGCTGCGGTAAGTGCATCGATAATAAGTCCGATTCTTATCATTATCGTTGCATTGACAGGTTTGGGAAACTATGTAGTACCCAATTATTCTCTGGGAATTGGAATTGAGATTTTGCGGCTACTATTTTTGATTGCGGGAGGATGGCTTGGATTGTATGGAGTTGTGCTCGCTTCGTTTATTACGTTTGGACGTTTGTGCGCAGTAAGCTCATTTGGAGTGCCGTTTTTTGCTCCGGTTGCACCTTGGCGCCCGCACAATCCGGACCTTATTGCGAGGCTTCCGGCATGGTTTCAGAAACAATTCAGTTTCTACTCACGAGAAAATAGTTGGCTGAAAGAGGAGAAAAAATGAACCTTTTATCCTATCGCAGCGCCTGTGCTCTTGGGTTCGTTGCGCTGAGTGTACGCGCCTTCGAAACGGCATTTATCGATTCGCCGGAACTTGCAAATGCAGGATGGGCCGGAGTTCTTCTGGCCGGAACTATGTATATACCGGTGCTTTTATCAATATATCTGATTATCCATCTGGACAAAGAAGCATCTCCCCAAGAACTTATGACTTTGTGCATTGGTAAAAGAGGCATGAAGGCTGTAGCTTTAATTCTTTCTGCCGGAATGCTATATGAAAGCGCCGCTGTATCACGTTTGCTGATGGCTTCTATTTTGTACGGCGCACAGGAAATTCATATTACAACGGTAGCTACGCTTCCGTCGCTAATTGCAGCTGCAATCGTAGCATGTGCAGGTGCTGGAGCTATCGGAGGCGTAGCCGGAATGTGGATTTATTTTATTCCATTATTACTTGCCATTATAGTCGGTAGGCATATTCCTGTGTATCAGGCAAATTACTTGTTTCCGATATGGGGAGCGGGTTTTAATGCGATTTTTTTCGGTAGTACAAAAATCCTGAGTGCATTTACTGCTTTTTCTGCATTATGGATGATACAATCCGGCAAACAAACAGCCGCATCTCAAAAAGTCACATATGCATCTCCGAAGGTATTTTTGATTTTGTTTGGCGTTATAGTACTTGTAACTGCCATACTGTCCGCGCTGGTATCCATGCTTGTACCTCAATCGCTTTCTGTTCCGCAAAGCCGTGAGTATCGGCTGAGCATGCTGCTTTCGAATGGGCTATCGCCCACGTTTTTACAGTTTCCGTATGTGCTTTTATGGTATGGGAGCCTCATGATTGCACAGGGATTTGCACTGTTTTCTGCTGCGCGACTACTGACTATGGCATTTCCGAAATTGCGATTTAACCGGACAGTGTGGGGATGCGCTCTGTCTGCAGCGATACTTGCGGCGATGCACATTGCTGATCAAAATGTGGCGGCACGGATTGCACCATATATTTCAGTGATGAACAGTGCCCCATTCATCATTGCAGCAATCGCAGTACGATTCCGGAAAGGAGGCAAACATGCGCGTTTTTAAGACTGCAGTTGCGCTGGTGCTTCTTTCTGCCGTTCTAAGCGGCTGCTCTATGGCACAGCAGGTAGAGCACAATGCGTATGTGATTACAATGGGTGTTGATTTAAACGATAGTGGAGATTGCGTAATTTCCATTCAGATTCCGTCAATTGCGCCTTCAGGCAGTGCAGAAGGAGAAAACTCATCAGCATCCTATGTGATTTCGACTGCAAGTGCCCCTACCTTTTCTGAAGCATTAATTCTATTGGAAGCGGTTACACCGAGAAAACTGAATTACCGGCAAATGATTTCTCTGGTAGCTTCGCAAAAGATAGCTTCTTCTCCACTTTTTCCTGCGCTGATGACAGAACTTATGCATACCTATGGGCTGTTTGGTTCAGCTCAACTTATAATTTGTGCTGGAAATGCCAAGGATTTTCTATCAACACAAACACCGGAAATCGGAACAAGGCTTTCAACAAGCGTAAATGCGATGCTTGAAAACTATAGGAATCAGGGGTTTATTCCGGAAGCACTGATTTCGCAGGTGCACTATCTTACGCAGTCGCGATATTCGGATCCGGTTGCGATATATGCAGCTACTTCCGATGAAAGGCATTTTCGGAATGTGCCCCCAGATGCTGTAGAGGATTCCTATCCGGGCTCACTTCCCAGTACCGGACTTGCTGTCAATGAATATATGGGGGCAGCTCTTCTGCAAAACGGGGTTATGGTTGGTGTTTTGAATGGTACACAAACACAAATACTGAATATGATTCTGGGAAAAAGCACGGATATGACCTATTTTGTTGATGGTTACACGGTACAGCTAAAATTGAAAAAGCCGGTTTCGAATCGTGTTGATCTTTGCAAGGATATTGGAAAGCCAGAAATAAATCTCAACTTCGATTTGGCTGTTAAGGCGCTTACAGTAACGCCTGACACAGAAACAATTCGAGCAAGGTTTACAGATGATGTTGTCAACCTTATTGAAACATGTCGCCTTTTTAAAACAGAACCCTTTGGCTTTGCTTTTGCTGCTTCCAGACAGTTTAAAACTCTGGATGAATGGAATGCGTATCAATGGCGAGAAAGTTTTGCAAATGCAAATATGCAAATTACAGTTTCGATTGAATCAATTTAGTGCTTGACAATTTCTTTGCTGTAGAATTATACTGATATCAATAAGTGGAATCTGCGACAAAGAAAGTGGATGTACAAATGCTGACATTGATTGTAAATCCTGTTGCCGGGCACGGTCTGGCACTTAAAACACACAAAAAAGTCTGTCGGTATCTTGAATCTATAAAGATGCAATACCATACCTGCATGACTTCTGTCCCAGGGGAAGCGGAAAGAATTTCTCGCAGCCTGGCTGAGCAAAATGCACAGGCTGCTGCGATTCTGGGCGGGGACGGCACTGTGAATGAAGTAGTGAACGGTCTGGCAGGCAGTAATGTTGCGTGCTATTTCGTTCCGTGCGGCACCGGAAATGATTTTGTGAAAGTGCTGAATCTTCCACAGGATCCTATTGAGGCACTTTCGAAGCAGCTTGCAGCCCCTGCCACCCGCATCGATCTTGGAAGAATGAATGACCGTATTTTTGCCAACATATCTGGAATTGGATTTGATGTACAGGTTTTGCTGCAGACTGCGCGTTTCAAAAACTGGGGACGCGGAATTATTCCTTATCTGTTTGGGGTTATTGCTGCAATAAGGCATTTTTCTCCCATAAATGTTAAAGTGTCTTTTGATGAACAGCCGGAACGGGATATGGGTCTTACGCTAATGTCTATAGGAAACGGGCAGTTCTATGGAGGGGGCATGAAGGCGGTCCCAACAGCCTTGATAGATGATGGCCTTTTCGATGTTATTACCGTTGATCCGCTAAAAAACAAAGGACAGATTCTGAAGTTGCTTCCAATGTTTGTAACAGGAAAACATATTGCACATCCGATTGCGCATTTCTGTCGCTGCAAAAAGCTTTCTTTGTATGCAAACGAGGACATTGTAATTAACTTGGATGGTGAGCTGATTTCCTGCAGAACTGCACACTTTGAGCTTATGGAAAAAGCACTTTTGATTCACAAGCCGGTTTTATAAACAATTCCATAGTAAATCCGCCTGTTCCTAAATACGGAACAGGCGGATTTACTATGGAAGACAAGAATAGTGAACCGATGCGAATCTGAAAAATTCGCGGTTATTTTTGAAGTGTCAGTCCTCAACAATAAACTCTGGCGGGGTAATCAATCCCTTGATTTTGCAATACATATCGACAATCTTGTAGACATCATACAGCACAATCGAGCCATAAGGTGCATTCAGAATCAACTCGATGGAATGACGATATGTTTCAAGGAGAGAAACAACCTTCCCGATGATGGAATGCGCGGGACCATCGGATGCAATAGCAGAAGCAATTTCATCCGTCAAATTGTGACCCAGCATGAGAAGCATTTTTCCGATTTCTTCCCGATGCGGCGTGTAAAACACCTTTTCGCGGATTCCCTGGCTGATGATTACGTGCATGTAGGTTAGGGCTCTAGCCATGGATGCCTGCTTCATACGTTCCCTGAGAAGGATGCTGCCTTCCCTGTATGCTACCTGCAGCATAAGGGCAATGAAATCCATACTATCCTGATCGAAAAGACCACTGCGCCCCAACAGTGCATTCAGCTTAGTTAGGGCATTCGCATCCATATCATAAACTACCTGCTCTACGTTTTCGTAGGATTCTTCCGCTTTTCGTACACAAATCGCTTCAAGGAGCGACAACTTTGATTCGAAGTGGTGGTAAAATCCCCCCTTGGAGAGGTTCATTTCATCCAGTATCATTTGAACAGACGTATTCTCGTAGCCGTTCTGATAAAACAGACGCTCTGCTGTTTCAAGAATTTGCTGTTTTCTGACATCGCCTTTTTTCATCGGTGGTCGCTCCTGATTGTAGAAGATAATATACTCATATTATACGAAACCGAACTTGGTCTGTCAATATAGAAACTATGGTATTTTTTAAACAGACCTAGCGCCTTTTTCGACCTTTGGGCGGATGCTTGGGCGCCTTTTCGCTGCGAACAGCATTTCTGGATGCGCCTTTCTGAGTGTTCCCTTTACTTCTGGAATCGCGGGCATACTCTGAATCGCCTTTTCCGCGTCGATTTCCTTCATGTCGGTTGTCATCACGCTTCTTGTCGGTCGTTTTGCTTCCATTGAGTTTTCGACCATTCTTTGCGTGCGAATATGATTCGCCATGCGTTTTTCCGGTTTCGTGCGTATCATCTTTTTTGGGCGACGGAGCAATCAGACAGTCTTTTCCATGACCGATCAGGTCTGTGCGGCCTGCCTGTCTAAGAGCTGCCAACACAAGCTCGCGATTTTCGGGACGAGTAACCTGCATTAGTGCGCGCTGCATTGCCTTTTCCCTGGGAAGCTTCGGCACATAAATGGGCTGCATGGTGCGCGGATCCAGACCGGTATAGAACATTGCCGTAGAAAGCGTTCCGGGCGTGGGATAGAAATCCTGCACCTGTTCCGGGCGAAGATTGGTTTTGCGCATATACTGTGCAAGCAGAATGGCATCATTCAAAGTACAGCCGGGATGACTGGACATAAAATACGGTACCAGATACTGCTTCTTTCCCTGTCGCTCGTTTTCTGCTTCATAACGATGACGGAATTCTTCAAACACTTCAGCCTTGGGTTTTCCCATCATGGAAAGTGCATTGGGGCTTACGTGCTCCGGCGCCACTTTCAGCTGACCGGAAATATGGTGTTCTACAAGTTCTCGCAGGAAGGTATCCTTCTTATCCAGCAGCAGATAATCAAAACGGATACCGGAACGAATAAATACCTTTTTGACACCCGGAAGAGTACGTAGTTCTCGCAGGATTGATACAAATTCCGAATGGTCCGCAACTACATTCTTACAGGGGGTCGGGAACAGGCACTGTCTGGTGGGACATGTCCCCTTCTCCATTTGTTTATCACAGGCAGGACGACGGAAATTAGCAGTCGGACCACCAACATCGTGAATATAGCCCTTAAAGCCTTTCTGTTTTGTAATCAGTCTGCCTTCCTCTACGATGGAGCGCTTGCTTCGTGCAGTGACAATTCTACCTTGATGGAAAGTAAGCGCACAGAAACTGCATGAACCAAAGCAGCCGCGCGTTGCTGCAATGGAAAACTGTACTTCTTCAATTGCAGGAATGCCGCCGTCCTTTTCATACATCGGATGGTAGGTGCGTTCATACGGAAGACTGTATGTTGCATCTAATTCATGCTGTGATAGCGGCATTGCAGGAGGATTCTGCAAAAGATAGCGCTTTCCATGCAGTTGATTGATACCCTTTCCAATAACCGGATCCTGTTGGCGATACTGTGTGAGGAATGCACGTGCATACGCAGGCTTATCCTTTGCAACTTCTGCGGAAGACTCAATGGTGATATACTGCTCTTCCGGATCGCGTGACATAACGCACGTTCCGGGAATGCGCATTTCGTATAAAGGACGCTTTTCTTCCAGCCAGCGTGCGACTTCGAGAATAACGCGCTCACCCATTCCGAACATAAGAACATCTGCGCCACTGTCTACCAGAATGGAATTGCGCACGCGATCGTCCCAGTAATCATAGTGTGCGAATCGGCGCAGTGATGCTTCTACACCACCGATAGCGATCGGAATGTCCCCATAAGCTTCACGAATGCGGTTGCAATACACAATGGTCGCGCGGTCCGGACGGCAACCTGCCTTTCCACCGGGAGAATATGCATCGCTGCTGCGCGGTTTTTTTGCGGCTGTATAGTGATTCACCATGGAATCGATAACACCGGCAGTGACCAGAAAGCCGATCCGCGGCCTTCCGAAACGCATAAAATCCTCCGTATTTGCCCATTTGGGCTGCGGAAGCATTGCTACGCGATAACCGTTTGCTTCGAGGACGCGGGAAATAATTGCCAATCCAAAGGAAGGATGGTCGACATATGCATCGCCGGTTACGTACACAAAATCTGGTTGTTCCCAACCACGTGCGCGCATTTCATCGGCAGTTACAGGCAAAAAGGCCATTAAATCATCTCCTCCACAACGCCTTCCATTATGCCCACTGCGCTGGGCAACATGTCTTCCGCTGCAGCATTCTTTTTTGTATAAATCAGCGAAGTCATCGAACCTGCCTGAAGATTCAGGCAGTCCTGCCGTTTAGAAACGGCTTCTACAAGTTTCATTACATCGATTTCGGCATTTTGCGCAAAGCGCATGACCATTTGCCCGGGTTTTGAGGCCGTGACAAGATCGATACCAATACGCGAACACAGGCTCTTGAGATGCGAAATATCGATAAGATTCATTACCGGGCGGTTCGGATCGCCAAATCTGTCGATTAGCTCTTCAAGAATATCTTCGCGGGCTTCCCTGGAAGATACGCCGGCAATTTTCTTATACATTTCTACACGCAGCAGCTCATTGGAGATATATTCGTGCGGCAGATATGCATCTACCTTGATTTCCATTCGGGTTTCAATATCTCCCTGTGCCGGGTCGCCACGCAGTTCATGCACGGTTTCTTCGATCATCTTAACGTACAGATCATAGCCAATGGCAGCCATATGACCGCTTTGCTCGGCACCGAGAAGATTTCCCATGCCGCGGATTTCAAGATCGCGCATTGCAACACGGAAGCCTGAACCGAACTCGGTGAATTCGCGTATGGCGCTTAGGCGCTTATCGGCATTTTCCGTCATTACTTTATTGGGATTGACGGTAAGATAGGCGTATGCAAGGCGATTGCTTCTTCCGACGCGGCCGCGTAGCTGATATAGCTGTGAAAGCCCGAACCTATCTGCGTCGCACACAATCATCGTATTTGCGCGAGGTACATCCAATCCTGCCTCGATAATGGTAGTGCAAAGCAGTACGTCAAATTTTCCTTCGTAGAAATCAAGCATGACGTCTTCCAAAGCATGTTCTCTCATCTGTCCGTGACCGACAACAATTCGTGCCTCAGGCACCAGCTTTTTCAGACGATTATACATCATATCGATTGACTGAACACGGTTATAGAGGAAGTAGACCTGACCGCCTCGGGACATTTCACGCAAAATGGCATCACGTACAAGGCCGTCAGAGTATTCCACGACATAGGTTTGTACAGGATAGCGTTCCTCCGGAGGAGATTGCAACAGGCTCATATCACGGATTCCAACCATGGACATATGCAGTGTTCTGGGAATCGGTGTTGCTGAAAGCGTAAGAACATCGACGCTTTTTTTAAGCTTCTTGATGGCTTCTTTATGTGCGACACCGAACCTTTGCTCTTCGTCCACGACAAGAAGGCCAAGATCCTTGTACTTCAGATCCTTACCCAGAAGGCGATGCGTGCCGATGATGACGTCGATTTTGCCATCCTTCAGATCTTCCATGATCTGCTTCTGCTCGGCCGGCGTGCGGAAGCGGCTGATCGTTTCAATCTGAACGGGAAATCCATGGAAACGATTCATCATGGTGGCATAGTGCTGCTGAACAAGGATTGTGGTGGGTGCGAGCAATGCAGCCTGCTTACCGCTCATCACGGCTTTGAAAATGGCGCGCAGGGCCACCTCTGTTTTTCCATACCCGACGTCTCCGCAAAGCAGACGGTCCATAACCTTGTCGGACTCCATATCGCTTTTGATTTCTTCAATTGCGACAAGCTGATCCGGGGTTTCTTCGTATGGGAATCTGTCTTCCAATTCACGTTGCCACGGAGTATCCGGTTCAAATGCATAGCCCTTGACAGCGGCGCGTTCTGCATAAAGCTTTACAAGCTCACCTGCCAGTTCGCGAACAGATGCTTTGGCTTTGGCTTTTTGACGTTGCCATTCTCCGCCGGACAAGCGGTTAATTTTCGGCGCTGCTCCTTCTGCACCGATATATTTTTGTACGCGGTCCAACTGGTCAATAGGAATGTACAGTTTATCAGCACCCTGATAACGAATATGCAAAAAATCGCGATATACACCTTCGCTTGCAAGGCGTACTGTACCCATATATTGACCGACACCGTGGTCTTCATGTACCACATAATCGCCGACAGACAATTCCGTGAATGCGGCGATTTTTTCGCCGGAATGCGCCCTACCTTTGGTTCGCTGCTTGTTAGCTCCGAAAATATCCGTTTCCGATACGACCCAGAGTCCGATATCATCGTACTGGAAACCTTTCCCAATAGCGGTGGGCAGGATGATGACTACGCCAGGCTTGATCGTCTCCGGAGCTTTATCATAAAAGAAAGCAAAGCATTCAAATTCCTTGAGAGCATGTGCAAGACGCTCACCACGCGCGACACCGCCTGCCATAAGGACGATGCGATAGTTTCGGCTGCGCAACTCATTGATGCGCTCGGCCAGCATCTTGATATTACCGGCATATCCGATGGATGGCATGCCCTCCATCTTGATCAAATATCCCGGCCTGAAATCCGGAAGCGTTCGCATGAAGGAATCCATCAGAACAACGCTGTGCTTTCTGAGATGCGTAAGCAATTCATCATATCTTAAAAGCAGTTCAGCCTGTTCGCTTAAAGCTTCACCACGTTCCAAAGCAACCTTGAAATGCTCTTCGAATTCCAACGCACGATTTTCACAGCGTTCGCGCAGCCGTGAAGGTTGATCCATGGCTACGATCGGCGCATCCATGTAGTCCAGCACAGTTTGTGTGGATTCATAAAGAATGCCCATCAGCGACAAAAGGGCATCACTTCGCCGGCCGTTATTGAGTGCATCTACTACGCTTGCATAGCTGCTGCGGCTAGAGGTTTCCGGGATGCGGGAAGGTAAAGGTTTTTTGTCAATCTTTTTTGATGATTTAGCGGTTTTCAACTCCATTACATCCGGTAAATCACCATCATCGTCAGATATGTCAAAAAGCGCTTCAAAAGGTGGAAGATCAAATTCTTTTTCGATTTCGCGCTGACGGCTGACTGTATTAACATTGGCATCGTCTTCTTTTATCAGCTTTGCAAGACGCTGTGCCGCTTCATGGGATTCTTCATCGCAAAGAAGCACTTCGCTCGCAGGATAAAAGGTAACCTTGCTGCAGCGCCCTACAGAGCGCTGTGTAAGAACGTCAAATTCGCGCAAAGAATCGATTTCGTCGTCAAAAAATTCCAGACGTACCGCACTGCTTGAACCAACCGGATATACGTCTACAATGCCGCCGCGAACGGCAAACTGCCCGCGCGCTTCAACCATGTGAACATTTTCATATCCGGCTGCAGTAAGCTGTGCCACAAGGTCACGCGGATCAAGTATATCAGCCTCGGTAACCGTGATAATATGCTTAAGAAAGTTTTCTTTCGGCATCAGTCGATGCATCCATGCATCAGCCGGAATGATCAATACGCGAGTACGCCCCGTAACAAGGTTTCCCAGTGTTTCCAACCTTCTTATAGAGATCTCGCGGCTTGAGGCAGCCATTTTCATGAATGAAACTTCCCTGGCGGGCAAGAGTGCTGCCGTTCCAGGAATCATGGCATTCATGTCTTCAACCATTCGTTGCCCTATTACATCATTCGCTACAATTACCGCAAGCGGTCGTTGTGTCTGCGCGACAAGTGCAGCAAGCATATGCGTACGCTGTGTATCTTCGATTCCATATACGTACGCCTCGCAAGGGGATTCTATGGCATTTTTAAGCACGCGAAAAGGCTCCGAACCATAAATCGGTTCGAAGAGGCAGGAAAGCAGGTTATCGCTCATGTACCCTCCCTGTTACCGAAGTCAGAAGGCTGCGTAGATGCGAACTGTTGCGCTCGTGAAAAACCTTCTTTTACAAATGTTTCTATGCACTCTGCTGCAAATAGATACGCCTGAAACGCGGTCTTTTTTTCCTCTGCAGTCTGGAATCCGGAAGTCACAAAGTCTTTAATATCCCAGTGCTCCGGCGGTCTGCCGATGCCTACGCGCAGGCGCGGGAAATCATCTCTTCCAAGAAGAGCAATGATATTGCGCATTCCGTTATGCGTACCGGCACTGCCTTTGGGACGGATGCGTACACGACCAAACGGCAAATCCAGATCATCATAAACAACAAGCATCTTATCTGCTTCGGGCTTATACCAGTTTACAAGCTGAGTTACCGATTCACCGCTTAAATTCATATAGGTCTGAGGTTGTGCAATGACAACGCGCTCGTTTCCAATGCGCCCCTCACCTATTTTCGCCTTCATACGTGATTTATTCAATTCGATTCCGTTGCGTGCGGCCAGGATTTCAACGACATCAAAACCAACATTGTGACGCGTGCGCGCATATTGTGCGCCGGGATTGCCAAGTCCAATAATCAGTACCATAAATATCTCCTTGCCTGGGCAAATAGTTCCTCTGTATTTAAAGGTGGTATACACAGAGAACAAAAATTGAGCTGCCAAACCAATCCAGTCCGGTATGACAGCTCCTGAATTGCTTTCTATTCTGCTCCTCAACAAAACATATCGCTGATCGGCAGATGTTCATAAATTCGGTCAATAGCGGTTGCGAAGGTTTCTGCCACAGAGAGTACACGGATTTTGCCAACCGGACCGTTCTGAGGCAGCAGAATCGTATCAGTAGTTACAATTTCTTTGATTACGCTTGCTTCAATTCTTTCGAGAGCAGGTCCGGAAAATACGCCGTGTGTGCAGCAGGCATATATTTCCTTTGCACCGCGCGCTGCGATAGCTTCTGCTGCACCGCAAAGTGTTCCGGCTGTATCAATCATGTCGTCCACAAGCAGTGCACGTTTCCCCTCTACATCGCCAATGATATTCATAACTTCAGCAACATTTGCCTTGGGTCGGCGCTTGTCAACAATAGCGAGCGGAGCATTCAATCTGTTTGCAAATTGACGCGCACGTCCCACGCTGCCAAGGTCAGGAGAAACAACGACGAAATCTTCCCCGTCAAAGCGGCGTTCCAGATAATGTGCAGCAAGGATGGGCGCACCCAGAATATGATCAACCGGAATATCAAAATATCCCTGCAGCTGCGCTGCGTGCAAATCCATGGCCAGAATCCTATCTGCACCTGCAGCTGTAAGAAGATCCGCTACAAGTTTTGCTGTAATCGGATCTCGCGGATTTACTTTCCTGTCCTGACGTGCATAGCCATAATATGGGATAACTGCCGTAATTTTTTCTGCGGATGCACGTTTTGCCGCATCAATCATAATCAGCAATTCCATCAGATTGTTATTCACGGGATTGGACAGCGACTGAATCAGGAATACCTCAAACCCGCGCACGGTTTCTTGGATTTCGCAGCAAATTTCACCATCGGAAAAGGTAGTAAGCTTTGCTTTGCCCAACGGCATATTCAGGTGATTTGCTATTTTTTGTGCGAGTTCCGGGTTTGCATTACCTGTAAACAATTTGATGGTGGATTTATTGTAGTTCATATCGCATTCGCCGCCTTTCTGTCCTGTAGTACTCTGTAATTTAGTGATATATTGCATTGGCGTGAGATTTTTGCAGGCAGCATATGCTGTGAAGGGCAATGCCAATGCGCCTATGAATAATTCAGCAATTGCTATATCATCATTGTATGCGATATTTATTTCTGTGTCAAGATTCAAAGTGGAGCCCTTCGACTGCTACAATCCGGCGGGAATAATCCAGTTCGTGCATGCAAGCAAGTGCACATACATCGCAGTTAATACGCAGATCCAACTCTTTTGCTGCGACCATTACGCCGACACCGATAACAGTTGCTTCGAACTCGTTTGCCAGCTCAGCCATGCCTGTAATGGTCCCACCGTTTTTAGCAAAATCATCGATGATGAGTATGCGCTGCCCGGCTGCAATTGCCCGACGTTCCAGTGTCATGGTATCCACTTGCGTACCGTCTCTGCGCCCTGCGACATAATTGATTTTTACGGCAGAACCTTCATAAGCTTTGGAATCCCTGCGCGCAATTACAAGGGGGATTCCAAGCTGTTTTGCGGTCATTAAAGCGAGCGGAATTCCCTTCGTTTCCATTGTAAGGACAATATCAGGGTGCTGTGCAGCGAAACGGGTAGCGAAAATTTCGCCGATGCGCGTTGCAAATTGCGGGTCGCTGGAAATATCGGAGGTGTACAGAAATCCTCCCGGCAAAATCCGGTCCGGTTCATTTAAATAAGCGCAAAGCTGATCTACTGTTTCCTGCATGCTTTGATTGTTGGAAAGTGCGCGATATACGACTCCGCCGGCTGCGCCGGGAACCGTTTCTATTATGCCGGCGCCATACTGTTTAAATGCCTCTGTAAGAAGCGATATATCTTCACTGATTGTGGATTTGGCAGCGTCAAATAGAAGCGCAAATTCGTTGAGTGTATGAATCTGATTCGGTGTACTGGTAAGTTGCTGCGAGATGATAGCCATCCGCACATTTCTCTTTACACGCTCCATCCTATTCATCCTCCGGAAGTTTGAACATTTCGTATTTATTATACTTTAATGTGCGCAGCTTTTCTATCACCCTGTGAAAAAACCGATGCTTCAAACGCATTTTTAACAATCGCACAGCATATTTTCTGCCTAAGAGCTCTGGAAAGTTTATTCCTGTTGTCGTATAATGAAACTGATATTTTGTCCGAAAAGGAGAGTTACATTTGAGCATTAATTTGAAAGAATTCACCGGAAAACGTGTCCATTTTATTGGCGCGGGTGGTTGCTCGATGAGTGGACTTGCTATGCTGATGCAGGAAATGGGCATGGAGGTTTCCGGCTCGGACCGTACTGCTTCCCATAAAACAGAATCTCTTTGTGCCAAGGGGATTCCTGTGCAGATTGGCCACGAACCGAACTATATTAAAGACAGTGCTCTGAGTATTTATTCGGCTGCCATCAGCGCAGAAAATCCGGAGCGCGCATACGCTAAGGAAAATGGTATTCCCGAAATTGAACGCGCTGATCTTCTGGGACTTCTTGCACAGCAGTATGTCTGCCCCATCGGAATCAGCGGAACGCACGGAAAAACGACTGTGACCTCGATGATGGCTCAGGTAATGGTGGAAAATGGCTTAAACCCCACCATACATGTCGGCGGTGAGTTGGATGCTATCGGCGGTTCCACGCGTATGGGCAGCAAGGATTATTTCCTCTGCGAAGCATGCGAATTCAATCGTACATTCCTCCGCTTTTTTCCTAAAATCGCAGTGATTCTCAATATTGATGAAGATCATCTGGATTGCTACAAGGATATTGACGATATTGAAGATGCATTTTTGCAGTATGCGCGCCTTGTGCCGTCCTATGGCTTCGTAATCGGCTGTGGCGATGATGCTCGCGTGCGCCGTGTCCTTGAAAAGCTTGAGTGCCGCACACGCACCTACGGTATCGAACCGCACAATGAAATTCGCGCAGAGAATATCAGCTATGACGAAGAAGGACGAGCTTTCTTTACAGCAACACTGTTTGGTCATCCTCTGTGCGAAGTGGAGCTTCAGGTTCCGGGTGAGCACAATGTGCTTAATGCCCTTGCTGCAATCGCCGTTGCCGAAAAACTGGGCATTGCAATGCATGGCACTGCCGAATCGCTGTATCATTTTACAGGGGCGCATCGCCGCTTTGAACTGACTAGTGTCACGGACGGTGTTCGTGTATATCAGGACTACGGTCACAATCCCACTGAAATTAAAAATGCTCTGCGCATTGCAAAAATGCAGCAGCATAAGCGCCTTTGGGCAGTGTGGCAGCCGCATACCTATTCCCGAACGAAATCCCTGTTTGACGGCTTTGTTGAAACGTTTGACAATGTTGACAAGCTTCTGATTACCGACATCTGCGCAGCACGCGAGTCGGATCCGGGCGACATCAGCACCGAAATGCTTCTGGAACCCATTCGTGCCCGTGGCGTAGAAGTTCATCACACCCCTACTTTTGATGATGCTGAGGCATACCTTCGCGCAAATTGGCAGGAAGGTGACCTTGTAATCACGCTTGGATGCGGTGATATTGATCTTCTGAATGAACAAATCGCTCTTCAAGGGGATACAAAGGAGGTTGCGGGATCGTGAGACGTCTGCTCGCACTTGTTCTTGCCATGATTCTCCTGTTGCTGTGCGGATGTACGGGCAGTGAAGAAGAAACCAAAGTTGAAGCAACACCTTCTCCCACGGTTGCTCCTTCTCCTACTCCCGTTGCGCGCCTTTCCGCCAGCCAGTACAGCTACAATGAGTACCGCAATAATACTATCCGTCTGAAATTCCTGGTGCCGACGCATTGGGTACAGAGAGATGGAACCAACGTAGTCTCTTTCCATGAACCTGTAAACAGCGGCGAAATTGATTCCATGGTTTCGTTGGCAGTAAAAGGTTTTAGCAAGGATGTCGACGACAAGAAGTTCCGTTCCGAATGCACTGCTTATATGCAATATCTTAGCGAGGATCTTAAGGATTTCAGCTATACAGAGTTTGCAAGTGGTGATACGCTGATTGACCGAGCTGCGCTTTCTACCACCTATACTGCCACCAAGGATGGCGTTGAGGTAAAAGGCTATGTGGCTCTCATATCCAATGCCACGCGTATATATGCCTTTCATTTCCGTTCTGAAGCATCCCGATATGACAGTTTGAATCCTGTTATGCGCTATATTCGGGATTCTTTTGAGGGTGTAACAATCGTCTAGTTTCAGTGCTGTTTAAGTTTAAGACAGACCGGCGAATTCATAGGAATCCGCCGGTCTGTTATTTTAGTTCATCCAGCAGGGATGAAAAGCTTGTAAACCGATATTTTGCCGGATAATCAATATAAAATTCTTCAGGGTCAAACAGCACAGCTTGCATTCCAGCTCTTTCACCTGCTTCAAGATCAATTGGTCTGTCACCAATCATTACGCAGCTTTGCTGACAAAGCGAGTGTTTTTTTATGAGGTGTATAAGTGCATCAGGCGCAGGCTTTGCAGGAAAGCCGTCTTCAGCCGTAATGGCATCATGAAACAGGTTTTGTATGCCATAAAAGTCCAATGTTTGAAGTGCGGTAATGTTCCTGTGCGTATAAAGATAGTTTTTGCCGCCACTCTCAACAACAGCACGCAGCGCATCGCTGGCTCCGTTATATGGGATGATGCTTTCTATCCCCTCATCTTCGGCGTGGAAGCGATAACCTCCAACAACTTGATCTGCTTTTATACCATAGCGCTCTTCAACGGCTTTTGCTGCTGTTGCAAGGGAAACTTTCATATTCTGAAGAATCCAGCTATATTCAGCGGAAATGCCAAACGCTTCTAATCCACGCAAAACCGCACGCGTCATTCGCGGATATGTATTAAAGAGTGTTCCATCAAAATCCCAGAAATAGTCTGTAATCATGCTATGACCTCCTGTTGCCGTAATACTATATCACACAATTATGGTTGGCACAAGTACGATTTTATCTTTAATTTGATAACACTACAGCACATAAATATATGTATTGACATCATATGAAATGGGAATATATAATTGATTTATAAAGCTAATTATAGGATGCAGAAAGGTATTATGATGAAAACACCCGTTACAGAGATTTTCGGCATTAACTATCCTATTTTTCAGGGTGGAATGGCGTGGGTTTCAGAAGCACACCTGGCTTCAGCCGTGTCAAATGCAGGCGGCCTTGGAATTATTTCTGCAATGAGTATGGATGCAGATTATCTGCGCACGCAGATTCGCGCCTGTCGAGAAGCAACCGATAGACCATTCGGAGTAAACATCATGCTGATGAGCCCACATGTCGATGCTGTAGCGCAGGTGGTTACAGATGAACATGTTCCGGTTGTAACTACCGGTGCAGGGCTACCGGAAAAATACATGAAGAATTGGATTCCGGCAGGTATTAAAGTTGTACCTGTTGTTGCCTCTGTCGCAGTTGCAAAGCGTGTTGCCCGCGCAGGTGCATCGGCAGTCATTGCAGAAGGCTGTGAAGCAGGAGGACACATTGGCGAGCTGACTACCATGGCTTTGGTTCCGCAGATTGTGGATGCGGTTGATATTCCGGTAATTGCAGCAGGCGGCATTGCAGACGGACGTGGCATTGCAGCCGCTTTTATGCTGGGTGCTTCGGGCGTACAATGTGGTACGCGCTTTCTTTGCGCAACCGAGTGCCATATTCATGAGAATTACAAGCAAAAGGTTCTTTCAGCCCGCGATATTGATACGCAGGTTACCGGCCGCCGTTTAGGACATCCTGTACGCGGATTAAAAAGTCCTCTGATGCGCCTTATGCGCGATATGGAATACGATACGACTTTTTCTAACGAAGATTTCGAACAGATAGGTACAGGAGCTCTCCGCAAAGCGGCACTTGAGGGGAATCTGGAAGAAGGAACCTTTATGGCGGGCCAGATTGCAGCGCTCGTTAAAAAGGAACAACCTGCCGGTGAAATAATAACAGAAATGTTTGCAGAAGCCGAAAAACTTCTTATGGCAGGATCAAAATGGTTCTGATATTTCTACTCATAAACAAAACAGCCCGTGCAAAATGCACAGGCTGTTTTACTATGAACAAATCTTATGCGAAGGGATTCTCAGTGGGATAGAGCATGCTCTTGGGCTGATTGAAGTTGACCTTCTCAATGCCCAGCATCTTCAGAACGGAGAAGATAGCCTTGCCTACATGACCGAATGCAACGGCGCCGTGATGCGGATAACCGTCAGCAATCAGAACGTGGCGATAGAAGCGGTTCATCTCCGGAATGGCGAATACGCCGATGCCGCCGAAGGACTCGGTTGCAACAGGCAGTACTTCACCCTGAGCGATGTAAGCCTGGAGCTTGCTGTCCTTATTGCCCTGGAGGCGGAAGAAGGTGATCTCACCGGGAACGATGTCGCCTTCAAGAGTACCACGGGTGATATCCGGCTCGCCGCCGTTCTCAAGGCCGCGGTTCATGATCAGCTGATACTTCATGGTGCCCTTGGTCAGACGGCAGATGGGAGTGTTGCCGCAGTGGAAGCCCATGAAGGTTTCGTTCAGACGATAGTTAAACTTGCCTTCGATGCTGGCAGCGTACATATCGGCAGGAACGCTGTTGTTGATATCGAGCAGGGTTACGCTTTCGCCGGTCACGCAGGTGCCGATGAACTCGCTCAGTGCGCCGTACATATCAACTTCGCATGCTACCGGAATACCGCGTGCGGTCAGGCGGCTGTTTACATAGCAGGGAACGAAACCAAACTCGGTCTGGAAAGCGGGCCAGCACTTGTTTGCCAGTACAACGTACTTAGCAGCGCCGCGGTTTGCTTCGATCCAGTCGAGCAGGGTGATTTCATACTGTGCAAGGCGCGGCAGGATGCCGGGCATCTTATTGCCATCGCCCAGTTCCTTCGCCATATCTTCGATAACGGCAGGAATGCGCGGGTCATTTGCATGGGCCTTGTAAGCAGCCAGCAGATCCAGCTCGGAGTTTTCCTGAACGTTGATGCCCAGAGAGAACAAGGGAGCAATGGGAGCGTTGCATGCGAGGAAGTCGAACGGACGCGGACCGAAGGTGATGATCTTCAGATCCTTAACGCCCAGGTAAGCGCGTGCTACCGGTGCGAATTCGGCGATCATATTGGCAACATCTGCAGCGGTACCGACCGGATATTCCGGAATATAGGCGTTTACGCCGCGCAGTTTGAGATTGTAGCTTGCGTTAAGCATACCGCAGTATGCATCGCCGCGCTCGCTGGACAGAACGGCAATGTTCTCCTCTGCAGCTGCTGCGAACATAACGGGGCCACCGAACTTTTCAGCCAGCATGGTTTCCGGACCTTCGGGGCCAAAGTTGCCCAGGTAAACTACCAGAGCATTAACCTCTGCGGCGCGGAGCTCTTCAAGAGCCTTCATGGTATCGCTTTCGTTTTCGATGGTGGTTTCGATTTCAACGATCTCATTGCCTGCGGCACGATAGGCAGCAACTACGGCTGCGCGACGGCGCTGGCTCAGGTCGATCGGGAAACAATCACGGCTAACGGCAACGATACCAAGTTTTACTTCCGGCAAATTAATCATTGTTATCTCCTCCGTATCATAATAATCTCAGAGTTACTACTTCAATTATAGAAGATTTCGGCATAAACTGCAAGTGTCTGAATCAACTATAATTTAAAGCTTTCGAAAATATGTGAAAGCAGATTATTTTCTGCTTCTCACTTGACGTGCAAGTTCGGCAATATCCGCCTCATTCTCCCCTTCGCGCAGTTTTCTGCAAACGACAATGAATCGTCCGTCATCCTGTTCATAGCTGCAGGTTACAAGGCTCAAAAGTGAATCGCCAAATTCTACATCAACGGGAACATAATATTCGGATTCTGCTCTGAGCTGCGCAATGAACAGATCAAACGAATCTTCCATGACGAACGAGAGCTTTCGGATTTCAAAAAAATCCTCATTCCCTTCTTCCATAGACGCATTGAACACTGCAAAAGGAACGTACTTTGCCGTTTCATAGAGTGTGGTAAACTCAATCAACGGATTGCTGCGCAGATAGTTTTGCTCCATGTAGCGCGAAAGCCTGCCAAACATAGAGCCGTCTTTCATATTGTGCCCATAAATCAATGTGTTGGAATCAAGCGGATAGATGAGATTGGCTTCATCCATAAAAAGCGCACCATTTTTAAGCTCCGCACCATCCAGACCATGATTCAGATAAAAGGAGTTATCATGCTGCACAACAGGAAGATCAACGATATCCGATACTTTCAGCCAACCAATAACATCCTGGTTTTCTTCTAAAAGCGCCGTAAATGCCTCATTCACAGTGGGCAGAGTCGGCGCAGCTACGCGAATGGTATCGGCATCCGGCGTCTGCAGGACGATAATTTTGCCGTCTACTTCAACGGTAATTGCATCCTCCGGAATTGTTGGTGCAGGGGTAATTTCAGGAGTCGGTACGGCGCTCGGTGAAGCGAAAGGCATGCTCGTAGGCTGCGGCGTAATGTTTTCAGCCATTTCAGAATAAAGCTTTTTATATTCCTCATTCAGAAGACGAGCGCGTTCTGCTTCTCTTTCGGAACGGATTATGTACAATGTCATCAGCAAAAGCACAGCAAGCAACGCAAAAATAAGAGTATTCAGTACACGCTGTTTTGCATCAATACGTTTCTTCATGTAAGCCTCCTGTTCTTTTTCTATTATACAGGATAGCGCGAAAACAAGCAAGCGCAAAGTCGCATAACACGTCCGCACCGCTCATATCGTGAAACAGGGCAAATCTCATGGCAGGAGGCGCAGTATGAATCAGAATCTTTATCGCGATATCGCACTCAGGTGTGATGGCGACATATACATCGGCGTTGTCGGCCCGGTACGTACCGGAAAGTCCACCTTCATAAAACGTTTTATGGAGCTTCTGGTTCTTCCGAACATAACAGGAGAATACCGCCGTGAACGGATTGTGGACGAACTGCCGGTAAGCGGCGCCGGACGCACCATTATGACCACGCAGCCGATTTTTGTGCCCAATGAAGCGGCTGAAATTACGCTGCGCGACCAGGCATCCATACAGGTGCGCCTTGTTGATTGCGCAGGGTATTTGATACGCGGCGCGCTCGGGCTGAATGAAGGCGAAAACGCACGCATGGTACGCACGCCATGGTTTGATCACGATATTCCATTTGAAGAAGCAGCTGAGATTGGCACGCGCAAGGTCATTGCGGAGCATTCCACGCTCGGCGTTGTAGTCACGACGGACGGCAGCATTACAGACCTTCCCCGTTCCGCCTATGCCGAAGCCGAGGAACGTGTTGTACGCGAATTGAAAGCACTTGGAAAGCCATTTGTGCTCGTTATAAATACAAACCAGCCCGGCAGTGAAGAAGCCATGCAGCTGCAATCCACTCTCGCCGAAAAATACGGCGTTACAACTGCACTGATTGATGTAGAGCACATGACCATTCAGGATGTCAATTCACTTCTGGAAAGCCTGCTTTTCGAATTCCCGCTTTCTGAGATTGAAGTTATCGTTCCCAAGTGGGTGGACGCTCTTAAACCTACGCACTGGCTGGTAGAATCAATAATGAGCTCCGTGAAGTCTGCTTCAGAAAAGATGCAGCGTGTGCGCGATCACGCCGTTCTGGCATCTGCCTTAATGGAACTCAGCGATGCAGAAAGTGCACAGGTGGAGGAAATGCGCCTGAATGAAGGGGCTCTCACCTATCGCCTGCGCTTGAATGACGAACTATTTTACCGCGTGCTTGGCGAAGAAAGCGGCCAGCCCATCGAAGGTGAAGAACATCTTTTCCAGCTGATGACCGAGCTCATCTATGCCAAGCGCGAATACGACCGCGTAGCAGGCGCCCTTGCCTCTGTACGCTCCACAGGCTACGGCATGGTATCGCCCATCATGAGCGAGCTTACCCTCGAAAAGCCCGAACTTGTCAAACAAGGCAGCCGATTCGGCGTGAAGCTCAAGGCAAGCGCGCCCAGCCTCCACCTTATCCGCGTCGATATTCAGACAGAAGTCAGCCCCATTGTCGGCACCGAAAAACAGTCCGAAGAACTCGTGCAGTACCTTCTCAGTGAATTCGAAAACGATCCGAATAAAATCTGGGAAACCGATATTTTCGGCAAATCCCTGAACGACCTCGTCCGCGAAGGGCTTTCCGGCAAGCTCATGATGATGCCCGAAGACGTCCGTCAGAAAATGCAGGAAGCATTGCAGAAGATTATCAACGAAGGCAATGGCGGCGTGATTTGTATATTGTTGTAATTCTGATACACAAAGACGGTCGAAACTATTTCGACCGTCTTTGCTTTCTTACATAGAGCGAATCAGTTTTACGCACAGTCCCAGAACATATACGTCCTGATTGGGCAGAATTTCGCTGACGAAATCCACATCAAAGGACTGCACATTGAGCCTGCCGCCGTCGAGCTTTGTAACCTTGCGGGCTATGCGCTTGCCATCCTTCTGAAGCAGCATAATGGAATCGGATACCACCGTCTTTGCAGGAACCATCAGGAGCAAATCACCTGCATACACGCGGAAGCCGCGCAGGGAATCATCCGGACAGCGATAAAAGAGTACCTTTTCGGGATGAGCACCTTCGATTTTTCCGCCGATGACGGGCATAAGGATGTGATCAATAACCACATTGTCCTCACCGATAACGGGAACGCGTTTTACTACGCCGCCCAGTGCATCCAGCCATGCATCATTGGCTTCGCCGGTAGCGCGCACCTCTTCTTCGGTCTGTTTCTTTTCGGGCTCTTTTTCCGGAACGGGAATGATGTAAGGACGCGGCTTGGCACGAAGCTTCACTTCCCCTTCATTCGCTACTTCAAGCTCAGTGGAAACGGGATTCTTTACGCCCAGGACTTTCAGGATTCGCTGTGCCTGATCATCAGAAACAATTCGACGACCGGATTCAGCCTCTTTGATAAAGCTCTCAGCTACGCCACACTTTTTTGCCAGCTGCTTTTCGGTCATATTGGCAGCAAGACGCGCTTTTTTAATGCTGTCACCCAAACGGCTCATTTTTCATTCTCCTTCATAAATAGGGATTCATAGTCATATCCCGTGATCATTTCAAGCTGGGCATTCAGTTTTTTATCAATATTTTCGTCTGTGAGCATGTATTCCCCGGCAACCGTCATTTCAAAGATATCAGTACAGATTTCCGGCAAATAGTGGACGGTGTCGCTGTAAAGATCATAATTCTTCGAAAGCTCTTCGGAATCCAGGAAGTTGAAGATGCGTACGTTTTCGTACTTGCTGAGAATATCGTAAACGATGCGCTGCGCTGCCATGATTTGATCAAGTTCACCTGCACGGATTACGCCGTCCCAGAAGAACATATTCACCGGAGGCGTTACAAAGGTAAACTGTGTTTCAGGATGCGCAATAACGATGCTTTCGATATTCTGACGGATGTTCCCCTCTACTTTTGCTATGAATGCATCATCTACCGGCAACGTCGCTTTTACTGTATCGGAGCGCTCATATACTTTCATGATTGCATCAGTTCCGGTATCGTCGCGCCAGTCGTTGCTGTCAAAACTAAGCGGCGTATGATTGGTGAGCATTCGCACCATCCATGGAA
Source organism: Clostridiales bacterium (assembly GCA_015056055.1). Classification (GTDB taxonomy): domain Bacteria; phylum Bacillota; class Clostridia; order Christensenellales; family Aristaeellaceae; genus Alectryocaccomicrobium. Next base: position 101,691 of record SVHC01000004.1, read on the forward strand.
GCATGTCCTTGTTGAGCAGATAGGAAATATCGTTTATGAGGTTATCGTCATACAAATACGTAGGAATATTCGGATAATGATATTCGTCCTTGCCGATCAGTAGACCTTTCGCATCCAGAATCCAGAATACATTGTCCAAAGAACCTTTCTTTTCAAAAGCATAATTCAGCCAGTCGCTTTGCTCACGGTAATAACCAGCGATAAATACAATGCGGGCGGCATTGGCATCATAGAGCGTATTATAGTCGCTCGTTTTTGCATGACGGAATGTACTTGCGCCCAGAATGACGGAATCAAATTCCACGTTCTTGGCAATTCCATAATTGTTGTATCGCGCGGTACCGTTCTGCGCCTTCAGCCCAAACCACGGCGCATGATAATGCATTACGGGGTCCAGTACATATACAAGTGCCATATACCCCACCAATGCAATAATCAGTATTCCGGCGACCCAACCTATCCAACGATTGTTTTTCATGCGATGGACTCCTTAGAAATTAAAGTACAAAAATGTCGAAACACCCGAGAATGAAAGAATCGAAAGTCCGGTAAGTGCTATAGTTACGAGAGCATTCTTCCAGTTGGGTTTGAATTCGCGTACCAGCTGAGCGGCGCATTTCACGCCAAGTACAAGAACATATCCGCCGATCATGTACAGAGCAAGACCTGCCCATGCAGGCATTGATACAAATTTGCCCACAATGTCATACAGGAAAAGTTCAACTTCCATCGGACGGAAACCATCTGTGATTTCCTGCGCAATGGGACCGAAATCAAACGTGTACATTTTTCCGATCAGGGTACAGGCATCCTTAACGGAAGCCGCCTGTGCAAATACCGCATTGTGAACAACAGCGACGTACATGCCCAACCACTGCAGAAAGCCCGGAATCTTCTTCCACCATTTTTCGACGAAGATATTGACAACCTGCATGATGCCCCAGTTCAAACCAAAGATAACATATCCCCAATTGGCACCGTGCCACAGACCACTGATGGCAAATACAACCAGCGAATTGATACAGGTGCGCAGCGTGCCTTTTCTGCTTCCGCCCAGCGGGAAGTAAATATATCTTGTGAAGAAACGTCCCAATGTGATATGCCATCTGCGCCAGAATTCCTTACAGTTTCTTGAAGTGAGAGGCGCATTAAAGTTCACGGGGAGTTCAATGTTGAACATCCAACCAAGGCCAATGGCCATGTCGCTGTATCCGCTGAAATCAAAATACATCTGGAAGACATAACTGACTGCACCGATAATAGCATTGGTAGAGTCCAGTAGTTCTACGTTGCCAAAGGCATAACCCACCGCAATGCCAAATACATCAGCCAGAAGAACCTTTTTTGCAAGACCCAATGCAAAGGCAAACATACCGCGCGCGAAATTCTGCGAATTGAATTTACGCTTGGATTGATCCATAAATTGCGGAACAACCTCGGAGTGAAGAACAATTGGACCTGCAATCAGCTGCGGAAAGAAAGTAACAAACAACGCATAGTCAAGAATCGGATAATCAGGAACTTCGCCATGATAGCTGTCCACCATGTAGGAAACCTGTTGGAAGGTAAAAAAGCTGATGCCGAGCGGCAAAATCAGATTCAAAAGAGTCATATCTGCTCCGAATACGGCATTTACATTTTCGGCGAAGAAATCATAGTACTTATAATAGAACAGAACGCCGATATTCAGCAGTACGCCAAGCAGCATTATCGCCTTGCGTTTTCCCTTTGAGTCTACGTGGCGCATAAGCTTATTGAGTCCGAAATTGATTGCGATACTTCCGACAATCAACGGAAGATATGCAAGATTAAAGTATGCATAGAACCACAGAGACATGCCCAGCAGATATGCCGAAGCGATTTTCGTATTTTTTTTGTTGATCAGAAAGTATCCGCAAACAGTCAGCGGCAGAAAGAGAAGTATGAATATGTACGAATTAAACAGCAAAACCGTATCCTCCGCAAAATGTATTCCTATATATCATATAGTGAAAGTACAATTTTGTCAAATGAATTTCAGAAAACGCACTTGCATGGATACATTGCTCCATACCAAGTGCGTCTTGCCAATTATCGGTTATTTTCCAGTGCTTCCACAGCCGGAAGGCATACGGTGAACCTTGTACCGATTCCTTCGCGTGATAGAACTTCTATATGTCCGCTGTGCCTGTCTACAATCCATTTTGCAATCGAAAGCCCCAGACCGGTTCCGCCGGAATTTCGATCTCTCGCAGGATCCGAACGATAGAAACGCTCAAAAATGTGTTCAACATCCTCGCCTTTCATACCGATACCGCTGTCCTGAATTTCAAAGCAAACCATGCTTTGGGCGTTTTCATAAGCACGAAGGAAGATTTCTCCGCCTTCCGGAGTGTATTTTGCAGCATTGTCCGTAAAAACTCTGACGCACTGTTTGAGCATGGCAGCATCGCCAAGGACAAATACCTCTGTATCACACTTCAAATGATATTCGTGCATCTGATCGATCATCAGGCATTCTTCGTATGCTTCTTTCATCACTTCCGAAAGAGACACTTTTTGCAGTTCGAAATGATTCTTTCCAATATCGCCTCGGGCAAGGAACAAGAGCTGCTCAACCAGCTTTTTCATATAGTCGGATTCCGACTTCAAAGCCGCAATAGACTCATCCAGAACCTTTTCATCTTCCTTGCCCCAGCGCGCAAGCATATTGACATAGCCCTGAATTACAGCAATCGGAGTACGTAATTCATGGGAAGCATCTGATACAAAGCGCGCCTGCTGCTGATAGGATTCATGGACTCTTTGCAGAAGATCGTTTATAGCATCTTCCAAACCTTCCAGATCTCTGTCGCCGGTGTGCAGCTTTTCTCCCGGCTGACCGGGGCTGATACGATTCAGCGCTGCTTCCAGATCGTGGAATTTTTCCTCGTCCAGAACGTGTGTATCTTTAACAGGCGGTGGAGTCATACTTAATTCCCGAGCAGCTTTTGCAATTTCATCCAGAGGACGAAGTAACCGTCGTGTTTTCCTTCCGGACGCGATGGCGCTGCATATCCAGCTGATTCCTTCAAAACACAGAAGAATAAGCCCGAAGGGTTTGATGCTTTCAAATACACTTCTGAATGCAATTTCGTGCATCAGACCATCCGGTCCCTGAAAGGAATATACAATGCCCAGAATTCGCTGCCAAAGAGAATTTCCTCCATTTGCAGCAAATCTGCGCAAAATATAGGGTGACCATTCCATTCCGTATACTGCCTTTTCGGCGGAATATATCAGGTAGATTATGCCAATTACAATCAATACAATATCCAGCCAGATATATCGCCAGAACAATTCCCCCATCCACGCGCGCGAAAATCGTCTGGCGGTAGAAGTCATTCTTTTAGTTGCATTCATTGTGATTCCCTCAAAACATAGCCCACTCCACGGACTGTATGAATCAGTTTCACGCCAAACATATCATCGATTTTTGCACGCAGATACCGGATATATACATCTACAACATTTGTTTCGCCCATATAGTCATAGCCCCATACGCGCTCAAGAAGCTTATCGCGCGAAAGAACAATGGAGCGATTTTCCATAAGAACCTGCAAAAGCTCAAATTCACGGTTGGTTAGAACAATAGCATTTCCGTCATACTCTACGCTGCGACGCGCTGTGTCCAGTACAAGCTTTCCGCAAACCTGCTTTTCTTCTTTGAGAGCCACACACGCACGTTTGCGCAGAGCTGCACGAATGCGTGCCAGTACTTCTTCAATTTCAAACGGCTTTGTAATATAGTCGTCTGCACCCATGTCAAGTCCCGTCACCTTATCCATAACGGCATCGCGTGCTGTGACCATAATGACGGGAATATCGCTTGATTTTCGCAGTCGTCGCAGCAATTCCATACCGCTCATTCCGGGCAGCATCACATCCAGCAGTATTAAGTCGTACTTTCCGCTTTGCGCCATTTCAAACCCGCTGCGCCCATCAAAAGCTTTGTCCACTTCATAGCCTTCATGCGTCAATTCAAGTTCAACGAATCGTGCAAGCTTCTGTTCATCTTCCACGATAAGAATTCTGTCCGCCATGCCGTTTCCTTTCCGCAACACGTATTTAAGCGGTTACTTATGATTGATAAAAAGGGTGCCAATATTTGACACCCCGTTGAATTTATTGATTTTCGTCCGTTGAGTTGCCCTGCGCTATATCTGCCTTGAAATCGTCTGCCATTTTGCTGGCTTTTTCAATGGTTTCGTTGATTTTATCCTTGCCCAGATTCGGCCCGCGGAACGAATACTTAAATCCCGTGAACAAGCCGATCAGGAGCAGCCAGAAAATCAGCCAGAATGCGAGCGGAAGCAACACGACCACCACCGTTACCGGCAATGAGAAGAGCTCTTCCTGATTGCGTGAAACCACAAAGAAATTCACATTTCCGATTCCGATTAGCTTTCGCAGCCACATAAGCAGGCGACGCACTCCGCCCCGGAAATCGCTTTCCTTGTGACCATTCCGGGATTTCTTGGCAGAGTCATTTGTTTCGGATGCAGTGGTGTAGGCAGAGCCATTACCTGTTACCTTTCCCTGCTTCTCAAGAAGTACCATTGCATCCAGAAGATCCCAGTTTACCGCCTCCAAAGCAGCTTTTGCCTCTTCGTATGTAACATTAGCTTTTTCGCGAAGCATTTCGACCATTTCATAGTTTGTCATTGTATTCCACTCCGTTCTTCTTTCGATGTCTGAATTATATCATCCGAAGATTACAACATCCTTGAACAGGATTAAAAATACATTAGAAACGGCTTGGACGCTCTTAAAACTAATTGCCGAAATGAATTGTTCCTGAACCTTGCACAGTCTGAGCCTTGGTTTCTTCTTCAGCAGTTTCTTCGCCAAATGCGCCAAAGTCGGATATTTCAGGAGCAAAAATTCCGGTGATATACTCCACTACACCCGATTTAACCTGTTCAAATATGGCCGGCATTGTGCCGCTCAAACCCAGACTGTGGTATGCACCGTCAATTTCAAGCTTCTTGGCCTGAAGCTTTTCGGCACACTGCAGAGCAGTTTCAACCGACAGGAGTGTATCGCGGGTTCCGTATACCATAAAAACATTTGCGCGGGCATTGTAGGTTTTCAGAAGGATTTCGAGGGAAAACAGATCTTCATACCAGCTCGTGCTTACATTGTAGGATTTACCGTATGACACAGTCGTATAGTATCCGTCTTTCAAAGCTTCCTGATACTGCGAATAATAAAGACTGCGAATATCCACCATACCGGCAGGCGCAAGCAATACCATTGCATTGCAGATGTCAGGCATATGAAGCGTTGCGCAAAGGGAAACCAGCGAACCGAGGCTATAGCCGAGCAGGCAGATTGCATCCTTATCTACCGGCAGATTGTTGATTGCCCATTCACGACAGGCAATCACGTCTGAAGCCATGCCGGTAAGATTGTTCAACTGAAAATCGGCTGTAGAATCGCCACAACCCGCAAAATCCATTCGAATGGATGCAATACCCTGATGTGCAAGCTCCACCGCAATTGCCGCAAATCCGCCGCGCTGATTTCGACCGCCAAGGAAACCGTGGCTCATAATAACGAGCGGAAACGGTCCTTCCCCCTCCGGCAACGTATAAGTCGCCGTAATTTCATACCGGGGTGTTTCGATAATAATATCCTTATTCACTACATCAGCCGGAATATTGACGATCATTTCAGGTTCAACTGCGGGAGAAGACCCCTTTGAAGAGGAACTTCCGGAAGAATTGCCGGAGGACGAACCACCAAAGAAATCATTTTCGGAAGATGAACCGCCGGAAGAATTATTTCCCCACGATGAATCAGACGAACTTCCGGAGCCCCATACTTCAGGCGGAGTTGCATCGCCGGAACCAAAGCTTTCAGCCCGGCTGCC
>SVHC01000080.1 GCA_015056055.1 Clostridiales bacterium
CCAGATTTCACTGAAATCATAAAGATTTCGGGCGTGAAATCTGCAATGTAGCGATTTTTTCTTCGGTTCGCTGGCTCACCTTCGAAAAAATTCGCTCCTCGCGCCGTACATGCCGCCGCTGCGGATTAAATTTTTCTTTTCCAGCTAAACGATATTCGCGTTTTTTGACAAACCTCGTCCTGCACCTCAGTCGAAGTGCAGGACGTTGTATATCCGGCCCCAAAAACTATTCCACGCAGACGACGCCGTTTTCCTCAACGGTGATGGTCATTCCCTCTTTGACATATTCAAGGAATTCCTCGCCGAGGCTGTCCACCACGGGCATATTTACACCGTCCAGCCAGACGGATGCCAGAATGGAACCCGCCGCTGCCAGCGAATCAATCGGCTTGGAAAACAGCATACAGGCAGGCTGCCTGCCCATTGCACACGCGCAGTACAGCACCAGTCCTCCCGTCGTGGAACCAATGGTCTGCGGCAGACAGAGTGCCTTTCCAAGCATTTCCTTGTTGTACAAATCCGGATTGTTCTGATCGCCGCAGGTAGCCTTTTTATCACCGAACTGCAGCGCCTTCTGAAAAGAAGCCAGCGTATTCAATCCGCCGTGTGATACCAGCGCAGGGGCGGTAACCGTGCCCGGCGCAACGACGCGGCCAACAAACTTTTTCATCTTCAGTTACCTCCCTTTGTGATCTTTTCAAGAATTTCGGTCTCGGTATAGAAACGCGCGGTCGTATAGGTGCGCAATTTATTGGAACAGGTGATAACCGGCATCTTGCCTGCAAGCGGATTGTTCATGTACATCAACGGGCAGATATAGCTGAGGATAACGCCGGTGGCTGCAAGCCGCGCGGCATATTCCGTCTTTTCAAATTCCTTTTTGACTGCAGGTGCGGTGGTAAACACGGTAGGAATCTGAACTTTGCTCTTACCGGAGGCTTTCAGGCCATTTTCCACGTTCACCGTCCAGTCGATAAGCTGCTGCATGGACATGTGCGGGCAGCCAACAAAGCAGAGCTTCGGCTTGGCGTCCTTGTCCTTCCAGATCACAGGATATTCGTTCTTTACGCGTTCCAGTTCCTTGTCGTCAATGACATAGACCTTCGCGCCTTCCGCGATCAGAGATTCGCCCTGTGCCTTTGCCTCGGGCGTAAGGTTTGCAATGTGATACAGACCAACCGCACCGTTGGAAGCGGTTGCAGCGCCAAAATCCTTCAGATATGCGCATGCAGCATCATCCAGTTCGGTTCCAAGCCACTTCTCCATACCCATTATATAAGGTACATCTTCCATGACCTTCATGCCGATGGCAGAGCCCAGAAGCTGCGCCTCGGGCTTCTTTTTGCATTCCACCTTCACAACCCATGTTGCCTTGCGTCCTTCATCCGTCAAAAGGCCGAAGAACGGCACGTATCCGGCAATGGAGCCCATGATATCCATAATGCCGGAATTGCGGTTGCAGCGCGCGCCCAGAACGGAGTTTGCATATACCACAGCGGAAGATTCTGCCCAGCTGAGCACATCGCCCATCTTCGGCTTGTTCCCCATCTGATCCAGATAGCATGCACAGCTGAATGCATCCTCATCCATCAGACCGAGCTTTTTAAGCTGCTCCTCATACGCATCCTGACGGGAATACATGAACTTATTGAAAATCAGATTCTGCAGGAAATTGGCCGGTACATTCTTATCCAGCGGTCGGGGATCCACGGAAAATTTCTGCTGCGAAATTGCGCCCGCATCGATGAGTTTCTGCATCAGTTCAAATACCGGCCCCATCATTTTCAGTCCGAAGGATGTAACCAGATGGTTGTATTCCGAAGTAACGGGAACCAGCTTTTCTGCCCCGAACGTTTCGCCGTACATCACGAGGGTCTTAAGGACCTTCGCCATGGTTTCGCCCTTTGAGCCATTCAGAATGGCTTTTTGTTCATCGGTCAAAAACATCGTATCGCTCCTTTGCTTTCCGGCATTACAGTTTCATCGCAACATCCCACGCCTGCCAGATAACGGTGCGCAGATTTCCCACCTTATTGGCATCGCCGACGAGATGCACGTTCTTTGCCTTTTCGACCAGCGGATTGGGCTTGTATCCCGTGGAAAGGATGACGGAATCCGCCTTGATTTTAAACTGTTTTCCGGCTTTGTCCTTTACCGTTACGCCGTCGTCCTGAATTTCGCACAGACCGGTTTCCAGATGCACCGGAACTTTATTGGCCTTGAAGAAATCACGCAGATAGCTGGAGTTTGCAAGGCAAACGCCGGTAACTGCAATCAGATCGTCCTTCATCTCGACAATTGTGGGCTTTTTGCCCTGCAGATACAGTTCGTATGCAATTTCGCAGCCCGTAAGTCCGCCGCCCACGATGACGACATTGTCACCAACCGGCTGCTTTCCGAGCAGGAAATCAATGGCCTGAATGCCCTTATCGATGCCCGGAACCGGGATGCGGTTGGCCTTTGCGCCCGTAGCAATGACGATCTCATCCGCAGTGACGGAGGCAAGATCCTTGACCTCTGTATTGAGCTTTACTTCGATCGGATAGCGGGTGATCTCGCGGCGGTACCACTCGATCAGAGCGCGGTCCTTTTCCTTAAAGGACGGAGCAGCCGCGGCAATGAATACGCCTCCCAGCTTATCGCCCTTTTCATAAAGCGTTACATTGTGGCCGCGTTTTGCGCAGACCAGCGCCGTTTCCATGCCGCCGATGCCGCCGCCGATGCCAGCAATGTTCTTTTTCTTTGCAGCGGGCCGGATCTTATATTTCTTGGACTGCATGGTT
>SVHC01000043.1 GCA_015056055.1 Clostridiales bacterium
CGCGTTGAGGGCGAGGAAGAATAAGCTAAGCCAAAAAAAGAATGAACCCTCCCTGTTTCCCATATCCTATGAACAGGGAGGTGTTTTTTTGAAAATCGATAAAAAACTGCTGATCGTCTGCCTGGTGGTTCCGCTGGCTGTGGGCGGTATCGCCGCGCTGCTTACGGGCGGGGGAATGGACACTTTTGAAACCCTCAGCAAACCGCCGCTGTCGCCGCCGGGCTGGCTGTTTCCCGTGGTCTGGACGATACTGTATATCCTCATGGGCGTCGCATCTTATTTGGTGCTGACCTCGGGTGCGGCGCGGACCGATATTTCCCGGGCAATCCTCTTCTATGCCCTCCAGCTTGCCCTCAATTTCTTCTGGCCGATCCTCTTTTTCAGCTTTTCGGCCTATCTCTTCGCCTTTATCTGGCTGATTGCCCTGTGGATTCTGATTCTGATTGCCCTCATCCTATTCTATCGGATCTCAATGGCCGCGGGCGGCCTCATGATCCCCTATCTTCTGTGGGTAACCTTCGCCGGCTACCTGAACCTCGGCATCTATCTGCTGAACTAACAAAAACCACCTCAGGACGTTGTATCCTGAGGTGTTTTTTTGAATTGCACAGAATAGCGCAATTGCTTGCGATTTCGCGTAGGAAGGTCCTGTGCCGGGTCGGCGGCTTGCGAAGCTAAGACGCCGACATTCTTGTTTAAACCATTATTCCCACTCATCCCTGCATTTTTCAGGCTTAAACAATTCCGCTTCTGTCATTTAGCAGGGATTGTTGTGGTCTTTCCAAATGTCTTTCGATTTGCAACCGCCTGCCAATCGATCATTTTCTCGATCATAGCAAATGAAATTGTCTCCGGAACCGACAAGCATAAAATCAGGAATGACATGCGCGGGGAGCTCATCTGCGCATGCAGAATTGCTCTTGCCTCCGATCCAGCGGAAATCTTTGCGATTCTCTTCCCTCATCTTTTCAGACAATATTTGCACCCAGTGAGGGCTGTTAAGCAAATGAGCAACATTATAATGTTCCCATCCAAGCTTCGCTTCGCCGATAATATCGACATGTTTAATTCCCTTGACGTGGTTCTTGAGGGCTTCCAATAGGAATTCTGCTTCTTCATCTATCGCAAACATAGATAGAGTGGAATCGGCCAAGCTAAGGGATATGGATATGCTCTTAGTTGAAATTGAATACGATGCAGGATTTATATTGCTCGTCATTGCGGAAAACACATATGGTCCGAGATCCATAGGATAGAAATGGAGACCATCCTCTTTAGGAATGAGGGTGTTGATCTGGGTTCGCTCATTACAAATGAGTGGAAAACTCCATATTTGAAACCAGATGGCGTTTAGTTTGCTGATGCTCTGCGCGTTAAAGCGCAGAGTGCTTTTTTTAGTATACATCCGACTCCCTCCTTGCGCCTAAACAAATTCAAAGCGAATATTCGTTCTTTCAGAGAATTGTTCGTCAACTGCTGACTTATGGGATTCCGTGGCGTCTTCCACTTCTTCTACTACTACGCTGCCATCTTCGATCAGGTTGGATTCCATTCTGGCCTTAAGCGCCTTTTCCATTTCTTTGTTATTTAACTTTTCGATTTCATTTTGCAGCTGGAATTGAAGCAGGGCTTTTCGGTCTTCGGTAATGGGCTCAAGAGAATGGATGCGGTAACACATATGATCACGCAGCTTCATATTACCGGTATTGGATTCGCCAAAGCGTTCTCCGATGGCAAATGCCGTGGCGCACGGGCACAAGTTGCCATCTCGCAGGTATACATCGGTATAAATGGTGCCATTGTCGTTTGCGATTGCACCGGGGTTCATATCAAGTATGTTCTTTTCGCCTACGGCAAATGCCTTGCTCATTGTTTTTCTGCTGTGCACATTACGAAGCGTTTCTTTATCTATTTCTGAAAGTTTATCCCATTCTTCTTGAGAAAGCTCTTCTTGAATATCCAATCGATGGGATGTTTCTTCTATACCATTTTCGTTGTAGAAGCTAACAACAGCGCCATTCATTTCTGCCTCAAGGTTTGTTGCGTTTTTGTCAACTTTGGATACGTCAATATGCACAGCCTTTCCGGATTGTGTAAGCTGTACATCAGAAGACGGCCGAAAAGAATCGCCTAAGCGCAAGGCCATAGCTTCTGTCGCAACGCGCAGAATCGCTTCTTCGTTGGCTACACGCTCACCGGTTTGACTATCTATGGTATAAAGAAAATCATCGTTGAATTCCAACCCTCTTTTTGCCGCTTTTTCTTTTAAACCTTTTGTATAGTCAAGGATTTTTTGATGATCGGATAGATCGAGAACGGTTCCGCCCCCCATATTTGCGCTTTTAGAGTGCAAGGCGACCAACAAAGCTGCTTCATCCGCGTTTATTAAATCAGCTTTTTCTCCAACTGGAGTTTTTTCCTGAATCTGGGCATTGAGTTTTTGTATATTCTCTCTCTGGGATAGAATATACATAGCTGATTCTCCGGAGTGATTCTTTCGTATGATATCACCCACAGTATCTTTGCTCGTTGGATCATGCGCGGCGCAGCGATCGCTATATGCCTTTAAAAAGTCGGATCTATCATCGGCAGAACCTGCCATTCCAACATCATGCATGACTCCGGCATAAATCAGAGTATTTTCCCCTTTGAAATTGGAAAAGGTATTCGCCCAGGTTTCAGGATGCTCTGCAGCCGCTTGCTTCAATTGCTCCAGCTGCCGTATTAGTTTCTCAACAACCTGTCGAATGTGACGATTCGGAGTATGATCTGAATACTGATAGAGATGTTCATCCTGTTCTGCGATCAACTCTACCTTGGAGTAACATTCTTCTGCCTGTTCAAGGGCAGCATTGATTAACTGCAGCTTTACTTCTGCCTCTTCCTGCCAATGCTCTCTTGCAAAGGTTTCAAAATCGCTTTTGATTCTTTGATTCTCTTTTTCCAGGATCTCCCTGTTTAACTCAGTTACCTTTTCACCAGAGCGCGGTATTTCTTTATTTGACAGAGCTGCTTTTTCAGTATTCTCTTGAGCTTTTTCACCTTTGCGCTCTAAGGCATTGGCGGAGTTTGAGGAAATTTCGTTAGCAGAGGCTTTGTTGGCTGCTGCTTTGGCGCCATCCGCGGAAGACGCTTTTTCAATGCCTGTGTTTTGAGCATCGACAGAGCTTTGAACGGTATTTGAGACTTCTGTGGAATGGCTGCTGCTGACCTCAGTCGAAGCAGATTTAGATACTTCATTTCCGGAAGAGGAAGAACCTTTGTCAGAACCGGAAGAACTGCTGCTGATTTCTCCGCCGCCTCTTCCACCGCTGCTTCCGCCGCCTCTTCCACCAAATATAGACATATTGGATACCTCGCTTATTTAGATTTATCGGTATTCTGAACTACAAAATCGCGCAAAAGCTTCTTATTCTCTGCACTGGTCATCAGAGAGTTACGATGTATAACTTTTCCGATAAAACACAGTTTTAGAGAAAAGTCATCAGAAATTGGAAACATTGAGAAGTAGGCATTCCAAGCAGAGATTTCTCTAATGTTGCCAATTTTATCCAAAGTACTCAGAATACAGCCTGCTCCATTAAGACCTTTGAGAAGCTCATTGGCTTGTTTGCTGTATTCGCATGGGTGCGCGCACCAATAGCAAGCCGGTGTATTATCGGATTTTACGAAAACAGAGGAACATTCACTGTTTATGCGCTCCCGGCAATGTCGTATTGCCTCTTGACGCGTTAAGTTACCTTTGTTCAGCTGAAGCGGGAAACGAATTAGCTTGGGCCGGTTATCACCTTCACTGAATACGGCGGCACAGCCAACACGCAGCGCGCTTAAGTAACTGATTTGATCGTCGCGCATATTCATGGCGCGTCCAACGGCCTCTCTGTCTTCCTGCATTACTGTGCGATGGATTATCTTTAGATTGGTATTTTTCAACGTGTCAGGCGCGAGCTTTGTGGGCACTTGATCAGCAATGAAAAAACCCTGACCAAAGCTGCGAATCTCTGCCAACATGTTGCAGAAAAACTCTACGGCTTTTGCTCGCGTCTGATTTCCCTCGCCGTTGCTCTGGACATTTTTAAGCAATCTGTGTGCTTCTTCAATCATGATTATGTGCTGAAGACTCTTGCCGCCTCCAATGCGGTTGCTTGTTTCGTACTGCTTCTGTTGGCGGTATTCATAAATGCGCACCAGCAGGATACCCATTACGAAGGCTTTGGTATCATCATCGCCGAGATCTTCCAGCTCAAGAACCGTAGGTGTTTTCAGCAAATAATCCATGCTGATGCTCTGGGGCGTATTCATGATGAATTCTTTGCCGCCAACCATAAGCGAAGTGATACGCGCGGTGAGCGCGGCTTTAACGTTGGAAGCCACTTCTGCGTCATATTTTAGGGAATCTGTTACCTCGATGATGGCATCCTTGAGTTCTTCCAACATAGGATAACGGTTAAGACCAAATTTGTTTTCTCCGGTAACGATATCCCAACCGCGGTCTTCATATACTTTATATACGGCCCTTTCCAATACATACGGCATGGGCGCGTAGAGTTCAAAAGAGGCATAGAAAGTTGCAAGCAGATTATTGATGTGCGTTTGCAGCGAACTGCCAGGCTCTGCTTCCATCGGATTCAGCCGAAATGGCGAGGAGGTAGCCGGGTTTTCATCGCCGACAGTAAACACATTGAGATTATTCTGGGGAAAAACAGGCCACCCATTGTTATCGGTGAGATTATAAAGCTCCCAGTACTCGCGCTTTGCGCTTTCGATTACGAGGAAAGGAATTTTGTGTTCGGACCAAAGCTGCCTGAGAAGGCTTTTGGAAGTGTTTGTTTTACCTCCGCCGGTGAGACCAATAATCAATGCATGCCGGGTAAGGTCATCCAGATCGATGCTGTACGTTCCTTCCACCGGTGAGTTTTCCTGACATGAACGCACGATGCTTCCCAGGTGATAATCACCATTGCTTCGTCGGCCAGGGCGATTGTCAACATCAAAAGAAACATATTGATCTACATAATACCCCGCATACTCTTCACGCGGCAGCGCGAAATAGCGCGCCAGTTCACGGGTACTCATATAGGTGCAATATGGTAAATTATTAAAAGCGAAAATGTCATTATCATTTTGCTGAGAGTTGTTTGATATAGAATGGTTTGTTATTGGCTCCGGAACCTCGTAACTGTTGCCGTTTAGCGCCGCGCATAACAATCCGCCAAGATTGTTGGTATAGATTTCTGAAGTTGACGCATATGTAACGGTAACAGCCCATAGCGCAGAGCTTTGGGCATATTTACAAAGATCCTCATATTTTTCAAGAGATTCAAGATATTGCTTTGCGGCATGATTAACGATAGTCTGAGAAGAACTATCGTTATTGGTGGTCACTCTCTCTGCTTTATACGCTGCTTCGGGTATTTTATCCTGGATGAAAGACTGGCGCCCTTGGAGATGCTTATTGCGCATCAATTGTGCGCTTACAACAAAATAGAATGGGATATGGTGGACGCCTCTCAAAAACTGATCCAACGGCAATTCGTTGCATTCGTTTTGGGAATCAGCCTGTGCCAGGCTTGGATATCCTATAAGACAGCCGGAGTATGTGGGAGAATTACGGAATATAGATCGAAATGCTGGTTCATGATTCTGACAGGTATGTATTCCCGGATACAGGGCGCGCAGACTGGATTCAAGAACTTCAATTAATTCGCATGGGCAGCCCAGTGACAATTGAATATGGTTTTCGATAAACCCGATACGCAGCGCGATGCTGCAGTCTGAATTCAATATGGGCAAAACAGAGCCAACACTGGTAAGCAATTGTTCCATTAGTTTTGCGCTTTGCTGCAACGGCTTTCCCTGCAAATAATCCGTGGTGCCTCGGATTTCAATCCATGAATAATCTATGTCAATATTCGCATCAACATAGTGGGGGATACTGATTGTTTGTGAGGTATGAACGCTTTTGCGATTCAAAGATGATAATTCATCGGAATAGCTCATTTCTTTTTGCCCTCCCGTAGAAGATTTTTTCCCGGCACGTTGAAGTATAGGCCTGGAAATAGAAAGTGTTTCAGATGCCCAGCATCAGCTTTATTGCGAAGATTGCAACAATTATATAGCCAAGGGTTGGAAAGAAGAGAGCAGATAGCAAAATTGCGCCTACCCACAGAATTGTGGAACGCAGCTTTCTGTTTTTGCGCATGGCAGATACAAGAGCATACAGTGCCAGCAGAATAAGAATGATATAAGAGAGCGCATTGGTTGTTTCGGGAGTTAGGCTGCTGTCGGCCGAAGGCATGCTTATTCCGGTCAGCAGAGCGGAGCCTATGTAAAAGATAAAGAGCAACGCTGTCAAAACAATCAAACGAACGCCCCAGGCGGGAAAGCCGCAGAATAGCTTAACATTATTTTGCGTATTCTGAATCGAAGAGGCAAAGATAGTGCCATTAAAGCTTTTTTTGCCGTGAACGATAATTAAATCATCATTGTATATCGGAATATTGGTATTTTCCTGATAAAACGTTATACTCCGTGTGGAATTGTATTCGCTTTGCGCGTTGGCGAAACTATCCAAACCAATATCGACAGTGAAGAGAACAGGGGCCATAGAAAATGGCTTGCCGAAAATCAAAGTGTCAATAATTCTTTCTGCAAAAGAAGGCCTTGTGTGGTCATGGCTTATACGCCGCACTCGTCCCCGATATCTATTAAATCCAATCTTGATGGAAGAGGCATTTCTCCGCGGCGTGGGATTGGGTGAAGGCGAGGGTTCGGCTTGTTCGGAACGCGAGGGGTTTTCAGTGCTGAAAACATCATCAAAGTCGATGAGGTGAGACATAGAACGACACAACCTTTCAGGGTGGTTTTCTTTTAAACATACTACATTTATTTTACCATGAATTTACTTTTCCATCAAGAAGGGATTGGAGAACTCAATTCCAACTTGGGCAAATGGATTCAAGGCGATTCATCAGCGCATCCCCGAACAAATCATCCGCGTCGATTACTGAAATGCCCATTTCAATCGCTCTGCGGAATACAGCGGGAGCTTCCGTCTTCAGATCGCACATGGTTGCAAGCGCGGCTCTGGCGTATTTTCCGCCGAAGCGCCGCGTCAATGTGGCAATTTCATTCAATGCCGCGTTATCAGGAATCGCTGTTTTGCAGGAAATAAATATCTTGCCCGTGTCTTTGGTTGCGATGAGATCAATTTCATTGATCGTGTCTGTTTTCTCATCGTCGTCGTCCCAACTGACAACAGCGTTTATTTCCACAGAGTCAAACTGCTTGCTTTTGAGCATCATAGCGTACAGATACAATTCCAGCCAGATTCCTACATCCTTTAAATAAGCTTCCAATGTCCCGGAAGTGAAACGGAAAGCGCATTCGGTTGAATTTACACGGATATCTTCTATGGCTCCGGCTTCGGCAAGCTCACTTAGAATACCCAGATCAACGTACAGCGCTTGTCCTCCGCAGAAGATACGCTTGGGCGCGCGAATATCAGTTTCATCAGTCACCCAATAATCGGGGTTTCCCAGCTGCTGAAGATATTTTACGAAATACGGCCATTTGTGCCGGTTCCTGTTGTATACATTAAAGACGTTCAGAATGGTATTCAGCAAGCCCGCGTCCAGATCTTTCGGATTTACATGGCCATGACGCAGCAATTCTCCGCCTGCCAGAGTAATCGCCTGGCTTACGTCCATATGAATATCATAACTCATTTTATTGCCGGCGTTTTTTCCTCGCAGCCATATCAAACTGTTTTCGCCGATTCGATGGTTAATAATATCAATATCCCTGTCGGCGCAGCATTGCCCCGCGGCCAGCAGCAGCAGATCATTGCCGCCCACCACATCAATAATGCAGTGGTCCTGCACATATTGATCCAGAACAGATTCCATGCACTCAAAAACCATTTGATAATCCTGCATTCTAACCGGTACAAATTTCAATTCGGCATGTATTCCAGCAATATTCAATGCTTTTTGCAGAGGTCTTTGGTATTTCTGCTTGCGAATTTTTTCATTGCCCATGAAAACCACAATGTCCGGGCGAAGCACCAGGGCGGAAATCAAATTTAAAAGAGGTTCATCCATATCATAAAACTCTATCAGAATCTTCATATGTGCTCCCTCGCTATTCTCCTTGTTTATGGATATATTATAGCATAACATGATTGACGCGCAACTTGATTTTTATGCTGGTTTTTCGTTTTGCGGAATGATTAACTGATAATCTCGGTGTCTCAAGAAAAATCCTGCTTGACACTACCTTTCCCTGTATGGGGAATTGAGAATGGAAGCCGGAACTCAAGTATCTACGAAAGAAAATGCTATGCGCCCGAAAGATGGATGCTTTCAGAGCGCATAGCATTTTTGTGGCATTAATTGTGTATTTCAGGGACCAATGCAAGCTTTATTCCAATAGAGCTTGCATTAGTTTTTGTAACCTTTCCTCATCATTTTTTGATTTGGATTTTTGAAGCATTGATCTTATATTGATGCGTGATGGTGCTTCGTCAGGCAATTGCGGCAAAGGATGCATGGGCAGATGAGAGAAGGGATAATTATCGATGTCTGCCAAATGAGAAAGATATGGATACATGCGTCCGCAAAGAATCAACGCTTCACCGGTTTCTTTGTTTAAACGTTGGAGCTGAGATACAGAGATCAGAGGAGTTCTTGTGTTAGGATCGTGCCCGCAAAGATCTTCCAATTCTTTTAGAAGGGAAAGCTCGCGACTTGTGAGATAAACCCAATCTGTACAATTGCCCCTTATGGTATGGGCGTCCTCGCCATATTTGCTGACAAGCTGCTGCATGCTTTGAATAACTAAATAAAAACGAATGTTTCGGCTGCGGGCAGCGGAAATCATAGAGCTCATATCAGGTATCTGAGGCAGATTTGAGAACTCATCCAACAAGAAGTTGACACGATATGGCAGCGACAAAGCAGGCGTGTTTTGCGCAACGTCTATCAATATTTCATAGCACTGCTTTATTGCTAAACTAACCAGTGAGTGGAGGGTTGTTTTTTCATCGGGCATGATGATATAGAGCGCGCTCTTTTGCAATCCTAAAGATTCAAAGGAAATATCATTGGTGGAAAGCATTTTTACAAGTGATTTGCGCGAAAAGAATAATTGCATTGGACCCATAAAGCTTGCGTGGATGTTCATGACAGTTTTTACATCACCCAATATCGCGGAATCCAAATTGATTCGCGCCAAAGAGTCCTGATCATAGAATTTCAAAAGACTATTTGTAGTATAATCATCGTAAGAATCGGAGGCAGAATCCAGCTGCATTGCTAAATCCAGCACAGAACTCAATGTCACCTGTGAATCATTGAAAAAACTGCGATTGAGCAGCATGTGACACAGCCCCTGGAAGATGGCACGAGATTTTTGATTCCAAAAAGGATCCTCTTTGCTGCCGGGTCTGTCAGAAAAAATACTATAACTCAAATCACCTATCAAAGAGGCGGCGATATCTGTCTTTCCTTGCTGGTGGTATTTTAGCGCGGTTTGCAGTGGATTCCATCCGTTGCTCTGGTTCGGATCGCGCAGATTCAAGACTTTTATGTCGTAGCCTTCTTGCGCGAAAAATCCACTTGTCCTCCTGTAAAGCTCACCTTTGGGATCGGTGCATACAACGGATTCACCCGCGCGGGCGATCATCTCCATCATAGGCATTGCAAATAGACGGGATTTCTTTGAGCCTGTTGAACCAAAGATCAAACTATGAGAATCGCTGTTATTCACATAAGCGATTCTTCCATCACTGATCAGAGGCAAGCCGCAGGCAGGGTAATGCTTATCAAGCAATCTGACCTTGGTAAGAGACTCTTTGATTTCTTCTTCGCTGGCCCAACGGGTGCTTGTTATGCTGTGCGCTGTGGTTTCATACCGGTAGGCATCATAATGTTCATTCATTGTTTATCCCTCCTGGCATCAAAGCCAATGCGGCGGTGATTCGTGGTCCTCATTTGAGAATTTCCGATTCGTTCAAGATATCCGTTGGGTTGTTCGATAAAAAGCAAATCCGCTTTGGCGATGTATGGGCAAGATACTTCCTCTTTAGAGCAGTAGGAATAGATAATCTCATCTGCCAGGTTTTCCAAAGTCTGAAAACCATCAAAGTGTTTGATGGACATAAAACTTGGCATAATGGTTTTCAAATAATCAATGGATTCGCGGGAAAAAGAAAACCCACGGTCCATCATAAAATCAGCAAGAGTAAGAACCAGCTCATCAGAAGAGGGCATCGGAAAGCGCACAAGCTCCAAGGGCATTTCCCGGGACAGACGCTCAACAATTGCGGGAAGTTTATCCTGCTTGTCCAGGTTAACGAAAAAAACAAACAGCATTTGTCCTTGCATAGCTCAATCCTTCTTCTCTCATGGTTTCTACTACATGCTTCTTAAACTCTGGCGTATACTTTTTATTCGGTACTCCCTTTGGCATAAATATCACTCCCCAATTATTATTCAGTATACCATACTGTCTAACAATTGGGGAGCAGTTCATGGAACAGGCTGCTTTTTATATGGTTATTTCGTTGTATTGCATCTTTCCGGAAAACACAGATCAGTGCACTTCGCTGAAGATCAGGGATCCATCCAGACCGCTGATGCTGATGTCATAGCAGTACTGCATGCCGGCTTCATCGGTGAAGGAAATGCCGTAGATGGTGCTTTCGCCGTAGAAACCAACGGCAGCCACGAGGGGCATTTCGATGGTCAGGGCCGGCAGGTTGCACAGCGGATTTTCTTCACAGCCGTTATCGCCGTACACATGCTCAAAGAAGCACACATCCTTCAGGGTCTCATTAGCGTAAATGGCGATTTCGCTGGCCTCCAGGCTTTCATCCACCAGAACATATTCATAGGGGCCCTTGGCGATCAGCTCTTCACCGGCAAACTCCGCATAGATGGGGGAATAGGCCATAGCGCCCATGCCCTTGATGAACACCCAGCCCGCGCCGGACTTCAGCTTGCCCCAGAGATTATCCGCGCTGTCCCAGGCCTGGGCGACGATGGTAAAGGTGCCGTCCTCAGTGAGGCCATCCACAACAGGGAAGTCGCAGCCGGGACCGGCATAGATTTCATCTCCCGCATACAGGGGCATCAGATAATTTTCGGAAGATACGCTAACCCAGCCTGCACCGGACTTCAGCTTGCCGAAGAGATTGCCGTAAGCATCCCGCTGTTCTTCCACGATGGTGAATACGCCGTCTGCATTCAGGGTCTGGGCAACATCAGCGTAGTAGCCGGGTTCTAAATACACCTTGGTTCCTTTGCTCAGGGAGAAGGTGTAGTCGGCCAGCGCGGAGCTGCAGCTGAAGATGCACATCAGCAGGGCGATGAAAAGACAAAGCTTACGATTCATAAGTGCTTTCTCCCTTCGTTGGTTCATTTGTTTACATCGATGGTGATGATGTTCATCTTGTAAACATAATTGTAATCGATGCGGCGGCAGAGCTTCTGCACCATCTTGATGCCGACCTTGGAGAAGGTTTCATCATCCAGTTCGAAATCCAGCGGATTGTAGGCGTCGGCTGCATTGCGGATGATGATGCGGTGGAAATTTTCCTCCGAGAACATCTTGATATCCATGATGGTCTGTTCCGCCGCCTTGTCTCCCTGCAGAGTGGTGTGGGCCACGAAATCTGCTGCCAGCTCTTCCAGGCACAGGGCGGTAAGATAGGCGGTTTTCGGGCTGGCATTCTGCTGCGTGAGGAATTCATGCATCTGCGTGGAAATGCCGGTTACATCCGTATTGCTGGAATGGATGCTGATGTCCAGCTCGGGAATATTGTCCCGGATGGATTTATCCAGGCAGAGCATGCGATCCATGTTCAGGCGTAAGCTGCGGCTTGCGATGGAGCGGAGCAGATACAGGGTCAGAAGGAAGAGGATTGCGTTGCCGGCATAAGAGATCCAAATGCCGTTATAGCCCAGCAGGGGCAGCAGAACCACCAGCAGAAGGGGATAGATAATGGAATCCGGCACGATGGAATACAGCATGCCCATGCCGATCTTTTCCGTAGATTCAAACATCTGGATGAAGATACGCATCAGCAGGTGTACCGGCATGAACAGCATACACACCAGCACGCCGGAGCGGAACTGGGATATAGCCTGCATACCGTAGAAGCGCTCCAGCAGGGGCAGCGCAGCGACAAGTATGGCGCACCAGACGACAGAGAGCACCAGGCCCACTTTGTAACCTTCCTTCACGGTGCGCAGCAGGCCGTTCTTATCGCGGGAACCGAAGAGGATACCCAGCAGCGGTGCGGACGCGGTGGTGATGCCCGTAACCGCAGTGATGGCAAAGGAAAATACGCCCTTTACCGCCGTGTAGACGGAGAGCGCGGCGGTGCCTCCGGCGAAACCGGAAACAATGATATTGTTCACCAGGCCTGCGACCACGTTGTCCGCCAGAGTGTTGCCCGAGGAGGAAATGCCCATGCGGGCGATTCCCGGCAGCTGGCAGATGTGTACATCCTTGAAGCTGAAGCGCAGCGGAATCTTGCGGCGCTTTACCTCAATCAGGGAGGAGAGCACGGCCAGGCCGCCGCCGCACCAGGTACCGATGCCGAGGCCGGCGATGGTATAATCGGCGGGAAGAACCTTCATGATGAGGATGGAGGAAACCACATTGCCCAGCATGGCGATCACGGCGGCGCGGAAAACCGCCTTCTGATAGCCGTACAGGGAGAGGATCTTGCCCAGATAGGTGTTGATGGAACCCATCACAATGCAGATGGAGCTGGCGCGCAGGTAGATGCTTGCCTGTGTCGCCGCAGCGGGAGCCTTGGCGCCGCCCAGCAGATTGGTCAGCTGCGGAGCCAGCAGCAGGCAAATGCTTACGAAGATGATGCCCATCACCGTCGTGCCCGCGAGGCCCAGGGAATAGGTCTGCTTCAGGCTTTCCCGGTCGCCGCGGCCGGCAAAGATGGCCATCTTGATGCCTGCGCCGTTGATGATGGTCTGGGTGAGGGCCTGAAAGATGCCGATGGCGGGCAGGCCGATGGCCACTGCCGCGATGGCCTGCTGGCCGATGATCGCGCCGGCGAGCAGGGTATCTATCATCAGGGCGATGCTTACGGTGAACATGGCCGCGAAGCTCGCGGGGTACATCCGCAGTATGGTCTTGCGGATCAGGCGGTTATTTCCGTGAAGGGAGCCTGTAAGCATAGCATTTTCCATCCTTTTTGCGTACTTTTGCGTTCGTTTGATCTTCCGGAAGATCAGTACCCACCGTGCCGATCCGAATCGTAGATGGGCTTGTTGTTGTTATAGGTAAGGATAACTTCCTTATTCGCGCAGGAGGGACAATCCTTGTTCGAACGGACGAAGAACTGCAGGCCGCAGTTGGCGCAGGTTACTGCCCAATGGCTGGGAATGCCGTCGTCCATCCAGCCCATGTCCTGGGATGCGCCGCCGGAAACCTGATCCAGCTGTTCGTCGCTCAGTTCTTCGGAAAGCTTTTTGTTTTCGTTTTCAATCATAGCTGTTCTCTCCTCATCTGTAAAAATAATGCCGCAGACAATTCTACCGGCGGCATTGATTTGCTTAGAAGCAGCGCAGGGTGGCGACGATAAGGCCGGCCTGCGCGCGGAATACCGGATCATCGGCGGGGCTGAAGGCGAACATGTACATGCCTGGCTCGGTGGCGTCCAGGGCGATGTAGTTCAGCAGGCACAGAATGAGGGCGGAAACTTTCTTCATGAAAAAAACGCCTCAAAACACATTTTGCACCAGCATATTGGACGATACAAATATATTCTACCATATTATGGGGCTGCGTGAAAGCCATTCGGCTTCAAATGCTCTTTTTTCGGCCTGAAATGCATGGGCATACAGGCCGTTTGTGCTTTGCACTGTCAGAAAAATATGATAGAATAAATGCGTATGATTTTAAAGTAATCAGTGGTTACTAAAGAGGAGTGGCTGCGTGAACATTGCAATCTGTGACGATAATTCCCTTGAGCTGAAGAAGATTGCGGAAATCGTAGAAAGCTATGCCTCCCAGGGTGGAATGCCCGTGCGCTTTAAAACATTTACCAGCGCCCAGGACATGCTTTCGGCTGCCAGGGAGGAATTCTTCACCCATTATCTACTGGATATTTTGATGCCCGGAATGAACGGCATATCCGTAGCCCGGGAAATCCGCAGTTTTGATGCGGAAGCAAAGATTATATTCCTGACCAGCACCACGGAATACGCATACCAAAGCTACCGTGTGAAGGCCTATGATTATCTGCTCAAACCCGTTCAGAGTGGGGAATTGATAGACCTCTTCCGGCAGATACAGGCACAGGAGGAAAGTTTTCAGGATTGCCTGTCCATTCAGAATGGACGCAGCATCTTCCGTATTCCATTTTATCATCTCTCCCATCTGGAAGTTAACCAGAAGAAGTTGTATTTTTATATGGCGGATGACTGCGTGCGCCAGCTGACCGGTTCCATATCTGCGTTTGAGGACAAGCTGCTTTCCCATCCGGGCTTTGCCAAGATTCACCGGTCCTACATAGTAAATATGCAATATGTATCTGTTCTCTCCTCCAAGGGATGCCTGATGTTCAGCGGCA
Source organism: Clostridiales bacterium (assembly GCA_015056055.1). GTDB lineage: Bacteria > Bacillota > Clostridia > Christensenellales > Aristaeellaceae > Alectryocaccomicrobium. The sequence goes on from SVHC01000043.1 coordinate 14,603, forward strand.
AAAACCTGCCGGTCTCGCGCCTTCTTTATAATGATGTGCAGAAACAATACATGACCTATCTCTTCAGCGATCGGGAGGATTGAACATGCAGCCGGCAATTTATGATCTTCTGTATTATACCTATATCCTGATTTTCGGCGTATACAGCGCAATGAAGCTGGCCTGCGGTTGTTTTGCACGGAAGCAGGGCAGCCTGTTTGCGCTGCTGTGTCCGGCGCTGCTGCTGGTGCAGGCGGTTCTTCTGGAATTTCTGGGCATCGAATGGATATGGCGGCTCTATCCGCTGATCACCCATCTGCCCATTGTGCTGGCCCTGATCCTGTTTTTGCATGTGAAGTGGGGTGCGGCGCTGCTGTCCATTATCATTTCCTATTCCCTTTGCCAGCTGATGCGCTGGATCGGGCTGGTAGTGGGCATCTTCTGCCGGATGCCTGTGGTAACGCTGGTTATTCACCTTTCCCTGTGCATGATCCTCTTTTTCCTGCTCGACCGCTATTGCCTGCGCTCCATTCATGAAGTGTTCTGCTGCTCCGGAAAGCTGTTCCCGATGTTTGGTGCGCTTCCGGTTCTCTACTATATTTATGAATATTTTATGATTTATACCCAGCGGCGCTATGCAGATATTGAAGCCTTCCAGGAGCTGCTGCCTACGGCCATGCTGCTCTTTTTCACGCTCTTCATCATCGCGCTTCAGCGGGAATCGGAAAAGCTCAGGATTGCGCAGCAGCACAGCTTCATGTTTGAAATGGAGCTGGATCACGCCAGGCGCGAAGTAAATACCCTGCATGCCGTTCAGGAGCAGACAGCCATCTACCGCCACGATATGCGCCATCATCTGGGCATGATTTCCTCACTCCTCGCTGCAGACAGAACGGAACAGGCGGTGGATTACATCCGCAGAACCGCCGGAGAGATTGAAGCCATTGTTCCCCGGCGCTACTGCGAAAATGATACGGTAAACCTTCTGCTCGGTTCCTTCCAGAAAAAAGCGGAAAAGATGGGGGGCTTCATAACCGTGAAGGCCGCGCTGCCCGCCAAACTCTGCCTGAACGATACGGAACTGTGCGTTATTCTTTCAAACGGCCTTGAAAATGCGCTGAAGGCTGCCGCAAAGCTTTCGGATGGAGCAAAGCGGGAAATCGGCGTGTTCATCGGGGACAAACAGAATAAGCTGCTAATCGAGATCCGAAATTCCTATGCGGGCGATGTATGCTTTCAGAACGGCGTGCCGGTGGCGCAGAATCCGGAGCAGCATTACGGCTGCCGCAGCATTCTGTCCGTGGTGCAGCACAGAAACGGTAACTGCAGCTTTACGGCAGAAAACGGCATATTCCTTCTGCAGATCGTGATTCCGCTGGTATAAGATATGCTGAAGGGAATTTTTGCCGGCAAGACCAGGCCAAGCAAAACACCATATCGCAGCATTTGGATTCCGTCTTTTGCGAACAGAAAAATCCTCCCTTAAAAGGGAGGATTTACTTTAAAATGCTTTCACCTAAAGCTTTGCTTATTCAGCAATCATCAGGGAGGTACTCATCAAGCCGGCCAGCAGTGCGGTATTCGCATCGGAAGCGGGGGTGAAGGTAAGGACGCACTGGGTACCGTCCTCAAAGAATACGGAATAGTTTGCGGTATCATCTGCAGGCATCATGGAGATGATCATCGGGATGCCGTTCACAATGATGATATCCACATTGGTGGCGCCAACGGCGGCGTAGTAGGCTGCCAGCTCTTCAATGCTCGCTGCGGCATTGTTTTCCACGTTCAGGGCAGGGCCATAGGAAATGGTGAAGGTGCTGGAGGAATCCTCGGTGGTGAAGGCGGCAATCACGCCGATAGCTGCCAGTTCTTCGGGAAGCTCAGCGGCCAGATACACGTCCGGCAGGTAGAACATCAGTCCCAGGCCTTCCATTGCAATCCATTCGCCGCCGATTTCGGCGAACATGCTCTCATCGTAGGCATACTCGCTATAGGTGTAAGCAGCCTCAGCATAGGCAGCAGCAGAAAAGGAAACCAGCAGGCACAGAATGAGGGCAAGAATTTTCTTCATGACAAAAAACACCTCTAAACATATTTTTGTGCCAGCTTCTTCTCCGGCACGATAATATTCTAACATATTTTCAGGAACTTGAAAGGTACATGGCCCCAAATGCGCTTTTTTCACCCTGAAATGCAGATTCACAGCTCCGGTATATAGCTTTTGCCGTTTAAAAATGATAGCATAAAATCGGAAATCGGAAGGTTTATGTGATTTATCCCGCTCTTGATGGAGATATCGTACTCCGCTGCCTTAATGAAAATCGAAGGGAGTTCATTCGTTTTTCTGAATTAGATGAATATCTGGCATATTCGTTCGAGGATGGGATCGCTGATACTTGATACTAAAAATAAAACGGGCTAACTGAAACAACATGAATCAGTTAGCTCGTTATTTGTTGATATTGGAAAAGTGTTGCCAAACTGTTGCCACGAGGGCTGTTCAGCACCCGAAAGCCCTTGCAATTAAGGGGTTTTCAGAGTTTCACCCTGTCATGGGGCAAAGGCCTTCATCCTGTTTGGGGCAAAGTTTTATATCCTCTGCCGGGACAGGAACAGGCCGCATTTTCGCAGCTTGATGTTTATAAAATCAATGTTTTATATGCAGAAAAGCCCGTAATTTCAAGGTTTTCAGACTCTGCGGCAACAAAAAAGACCCCGGAGAATTTCTTCTCCAAGGTCTGATTTTTTGTCGATGCGAGGATAAGCGATCTTACCCCAAACAGGATAAAACCGATTGCCCCGGAACATAGAGTCAAACCTTGTGACCTGATTATATAGGATTTGCTCGGTAAAATCAATGCTTTCGTATTTTTAGCTACTTTGTCAATACAGAACGGCATGGCGTATGTCTTTGCGCAGACAGTTCTGCATGGTTGATGCAAAATGCTGCGCATATTATAATTATACTAGAATGTTGTACACTCATGCCTCTCGGCAATAGCATTCAGGGTAAACTTTATTCTACTGATTCCGATCGAAATGGATTGCCGCTTTTGTCATCCGAAAGAGGTACGCTGAATTATCAGCTGAGAGATGATGGATATTATAATCTGATTTTCAATAACATGCAGTATTGCAGATCCTTCTTCGAGGATGACTATGCAGGAACCAGTTATACCCGCTATGTGATGGTTGATGGGGTTTTGACCATAGATGCTCAATGGCATGTACCCTACTGGACGGAATGAGATTACGCTCTATCACCAACCGGTAACCCCTGATTCCTGTAAAAACGGTTGTCCGTAAACAGCCAAAACAACCAGAGCGATGCCTGGTATTGCACCAGGCATCGCTCATTTTGATGAAGAAAAAGCCTGTGATTTCAAGGTTTTCAGACTCTACAGAAGAATGTCGGCGTCTTAATACAAGCCGCCGACACGTGAAATCGCAAGCGATTGCGCTATTCTTGTACATGCCAACAAAACAGCCCTCGGAGAAGTAACTCTCCGAGGGCTGCTTCTTGTCGTTGAGAGGATAACCAATCTTACCCCAAACAGGATAAAACCGATCGCACCGGGGGATGGCGTCAAACACGCCGACCATTATGCGCCTCATGGATTCGGCCGCGCGGCATTGTCGCAAATCTCAAATGCCGGCAGGCGTGTTTTCGATAAACGCGCAGACTTCCCAAAGACGCAAAATGCAAATAATTCCCGGAAACGCAAAAAATGCTCACCGAATATACCATTAATAACCGAATTAGAATAATTCTATTTACGGAAATTTTAGCGCAAACGTTTTAATTTTATAAATTGAAGGAATGGCATCATAATTCCTGCAATAAATTCCCGATATAACTTGATATTAAATGTAAAATCTAAAAATATGAAAGAATATATTCATATAATTGTGGCAAAGAATGATTATTCAAAAAATGCGCAAAACAGAACGAAAACTGCGGCTGAGATTGGCTGGGATAATATGGGCAGATTGCATAAAATTAAGCAATATATTTAGGATCTACGAAACGAATATTTTGTTTTCGTGTTTTTAATCTTGAGCACAATTTTCGTATTTGGTATAATATTTGTACGGAAACATGTTCGAAATTGCCGCGTATATAGCGGCAAAACTTCCTGAACGACCGCAGCAAGCTATAGAGAGGAGTAATCGAGTGAAAGCACAGACAATACGAAGGCCATTCAATAAAACAAGGCTAAAGAATCAGTTTTTCAATGTGATCAAAAACCCCTTCAACATGATTGTCGCAATCAGCCTGGTCATCCTGTTTTGTCTGATTGTCATTCCGCTGCTGCAGATGATCGCATCCACCTTCACCACCGCAAAATCTGAGCTGCGCAGAATCGGCGGCAATGTGGGCGATTTCACGCTGTACTATTGGAAATACATGCTGACCAGCAATATGGCGACGGCCACCCTTTGGGAGCCGCTGAAGAACTCGCTGATTGTCGGCCTGTGTACCGTGCTGGTATCCGTGCCGCTGGGCTCCATCCTGGGCTGGCTCATTGTCCGTTCCGACATCCCCTGCAAAAAGCTCATGGGTATGCTGGTTGTCATTCCTTACATGATCCCCTCCTGGTGTAAGGCGCTGTCCTGGCTGGCGGTTTTCCGCAACTCCAGATCCGGCGCGCTGGGCTTCCTGGCCGGCATGGGCTTGAACATTCCTGACTGGCTGGCATACGGCCCCATCGCCATTGTGCTTTGTATGTCCCTGCACTACTACGCATTCTCTTACATCAATGTATCCTCGGCACTTCGCTCCATCAATTCGGAGCTGGAGGAAATGGGTGAAATCTGCGGCGCCACCAAGCCCCAGATCCTCAAGTCCATCACCCTGCCGCTGGTATTGCCCAGCATCCTTTCCTCCATCGTCATGACCCTCTCTAAGTCCATCGGTACCTTCGGCGTTGCCGCCAACCTCGGTAACCGCATCGGCTACTACACCCTGGCAACCAAGATGAAGGTCTTTATCAACGATGGTCCCCGCAATGTCGGCTATGCCATGAGTATCGTGCTGATCTCCCTGGCAGCGCTGATCATCTTCTCCAACCAGCGCATCATCGGCGTCCGCAAGTCCTATGCCACCATC
>SVHC01000044.1 GCA_015056055.1 Clostridiales bacterium
GCCAAACTCCCACAGAGTTTCGCGGATGATTTCGCTTACGGTCGGATGCGGGAAGATGATCTCGCGAGCGTCGGTCACGCGCAGTTCGCCCTCAACCATTGCGGCAGCGCCCCAGATGATTTCGGAGGAATAGCTGCCCAGCATGTGAACGCCGATAACGTTGCGATGCTTCTTGTCAACGAGAACCTTGCAGATGCCGTCGCCGCCTTCGTTCTCAGCCACAAAGCGGCCGGAGTAACGCATGGACAGCTTCTTTACTTCGTAATCGATGCCGGCAGCCTTTGCAGCTTCCTCGGAATAACCGACGCTGGCAACTTCGGGCTGGGTATAGATAACGGACGGATTTGCATGGTAGCGCATAACGTCGCGCTTGCCGATGATGGTGTTGACGGCAACTTCGCTCTCGCGATATGCGGTGTGAGCCAGCATGTACTTACCGGTAACGTCGCCGGTAGCATAGATGTTCTCAACGCTGGTGCGCATGTGATCGTCAACAACGATGCCTGCACGGTCGGTCAGAACGCCGACATTCTCAAGGCCAATGCCCTTGATGTTGGCGCGGCGGCCGATGGATACCAGAGCCTTGTCGAACTGAACTGCCAGAGGCTTGCCATCAGCTGCTTCGCAGGCGATTTCGCCCTGAGCGATGGAAACAACCTTGGTGGAGAGCAGGAACTCAACGCCCTTCTTCTGGTATTCCTTCTGCAGCATGGTGCTGATCTCGCGGTCGGTGGTGCCTGCGATGTGATCGAGCATTTCGATAACGGTTACCTTGCTGCCTGCGGTTGCATAGTAAGCAGCCATTTCCAGGCCGATAACGCCGCCGCCGATGATAGCCAGACGCTCCGGAACTGCATCCAGGGTCAGAACTTCACGGTTGGTGAGCAGGTAACCTGCTTCGATGCCTTCCTTCAGGCCGGGGATCGGCGGAAGAGCCGGAGAGGAACCGGTGGAGATGATGATGCGCTTTGCTTCGTACTTCTGGCCGGCAGCGGTCACTTCGTAGCCGCCTGCAACGCGACCGGTGATCTCGGCGCGTTCCTTAACAACGGTAACGCCTGCACCCTTCATCTTTGCGCCAACGCCGGAAACGAGGGTCTTAACGACCTTGCCGCGGCGGGCAACAACTGCCTGATGGTCCAGGGAAGCATTTTCTACCTTAACGCCGTACTTGTCACCGTGGAGGGCATACTCATATACCTTAGCGGAGTACAGCAGAGCCTTGGAGGGAACGCAGCCTTCGTTCAGGCAAACGCCGCCAAGGGAGTTCATTTCGAACAGGCAGGTCGAAAGGCCCGCGTGAGCGGCACGCTCTGCCGCGAGGTAACCGGCGGGGCCACCGCCGAGCACGATAAGATCGAACATTTTGGATTTCCTCCGTTATTCTGCCAGAAGCAGGTTGATGTTTTCGAGGTTCTTGCACAGGTCGCGCAGGAAGCGGCTTGCCGGAGCGCCGTCCAGAGCGCGGTGATCGTAGGTCAGGGACAGGGACATGGCCGGATACATCTGCAGCTGACCATTGACCTCACGGACGCGGTTTACGATGGTGTTTACACCGAGGATACCGGTCTGCGGCGGATTGATAACGGGAGTGAAGGTCTCAACGCCGAAGGAGCCGAGGTTGGAAACGGTGAAGGAGCCATCACGCAGCAGGTCGGGATTGATCTTGCCGGCCTTGCAGTCGTTTGCCAGTTCCTTGGCGGCGATGGAGATTTCCTTCAGGCTCATGGTGTCGGCCTTGAAGATGGTGGGAACCATCAGACCACGCTCGGTGTCGATAGCAACGCCGAGGTTGACATGGCGATAGTACTTCATCTGATTGTTCTCGAGCAGGTTGGCGTTCAGTGCGCGGTGCTCGGGCTTCATCAGGGTGCGGGATACTGCGAACAGCAGGATATCGTTCAGGGTGATCTTGTCCATGCCGCGGTCTGCGCCCTTGTCCTTGAACATCTTACGCAGCTTCTGGATCTCGGTGCAGTCGAAGGACATGTTGTGGGTGAGCTGAGCCATGTTGTTCAGGCTGGCCTGCATGGACTTTGCGATAACCTTGCGGATGTTGGTCATCGGCTCGATATAGGTGTCGCTCTCGGCCGGAGCAGCTGCCTGAGCTGCGGGAGCAGCTGCCTGAGCGGGTTCTTCCTTCTTGTTGAGGTCGTTCAGGGTGACCATGCCGCCCATGCCGGAACCGGCTACGCCGCCTGCATATGCGCCCTTGGCAGCGGGGCTTACGCGCAGGCCTTCGTCGAGGAGGCGCTGTACGTCACGTGCGATCACGCGGCCGTCGGGGCCGGTGGGAACAACCTTGGACAGGTCTGCGCCGGTGGCTTCCGCCATTGCCTTGGCGCGGGGAGAAATCTTCAGACCATCGGCAACAGAGCCGGTGGCTTCGATAACAACGGTTTCTTCGTCGCTGGCAGCTTCTGCTGCGGGAGCGGCTGCTTCAGCAGCGGGAGCAGCTGCGGCTGCACCGCCGTTGGGATCGAACTCAGCGAAGCTTTCGCCGGGATTACCGATTACGCAAACATTGGTCAGGCAGGCAACATCGTCGCCTTCCTCAAAAAAGCGTGCGAGCATAGTGCCGGCATCCTTGGCTTCCTCGTCAAAAGCGGCCTTATCGGTTTCATAGGAGAACAGGATATCGCCAACATTGACGGTGTCGCCAACGTTCTTCTTCCAGCTGGTGATGATGCAACTTTCAACGGACTGACCCTGGCGCGGCATGATAACTGCAATAGCCATAATAAATCCCCTCACGTCTATAGTTTTTGTTTATCTTAATTGTATCAAATCCAATGTGTATAAATCAACGAACATCCACAATCTTTTCATGAACTTTATTTTAATTAACATGCCCAGAAGGTAAAATCGCGCTATAATAGTGTCACAAGCCATTTTTTCAGAGGAGGTGCACGCCATGCAGGTGCGAAATTCCGCAAAAGCGCTCGTATATCACAAAGGGTGTATCCTGCTGAACCGCTGCATTTCCCGTTTCGGCGAATACTATGCTCTTCCGGGCGGCGGGCAAAATCCGGGCGAACTTCTGACCGAAGCCGTAACGCGCGAACTGCGCGAGGAAACCGGACTTTACGTAAAACCGATTCGCATGTGCGGAATATATGAATGCATTTCCCCACCCCGAAAAGATCCAAGTCATAAACTGTACTGCATCTTCCTGTGCGAGCTCACAGATGAAACACCCGCATCCCCTACCGAGCCGGATGCATGCCAGGTTGACCAGCGCTGGGTTCTGCTGGAAGAAATCCGGCAAATCAATCTTTTCCCGCGCGCTGTGCGCAACAATATCAGCCGAATGATCAATTCCCACGAAATTATATATCTCGGATCGGAGCGAAAAAAATGAAATCGTTAAAGGACGCAAAGCGTATCGTTTTTAAAATAGGAACATCCTCACTTACATACGAAACCGGTCTTATCAACATCCGCCAGATTGAGTCTCTCGCCCGCATCCTGTCGGACATCCGTAATTCCGGCCGCGAAATCATCCTCGTGTCCTCGGGCGCAATCTCCGTCGGCTTTGCAAAGCTCGGCATCCCGCGCACCGCGCGTTCCATGCCCGAAAAGCAGGCGGCTGCGGCTGTGGGTCAGTGCGAGCTGATGTACCTGTACGATAAATATTTCACCGAATACCATCACAAACTGGGACAGGTTCTTCTGACCCGCGAAGATATTGACCACGAAAACCGCAAGAACAACATTGTCAACACCTTTGAAAGCCTTTTGCAGCTGGGTGCAATCCCGGTCGTAAACGAAAACGACACCGTCGCCACGGAAGAAATCTCCGTCGGTGATAACGACACGCTCTCCGCGGTCGTTGCTTCCCTCACCCATGCAGATGCTCTGGTCATTCTTTCGGACATCGACGGTCTTTTTACCGCCAATCCCGCCACGCATCCTGAGGCACGCCTGATTCCCCGCGTAACCGCAATCGATGATCACCTTGAGGAAATTGCTGAGGGTGCAGGCAGCATGCGCGGTACCGGCGGCATGGCAACCAAGATTTCCGCCGCAAAGATCTGCTTTGAAAACGACTGCACCATGTCCATCATCAACGGAAAGAATCTCAGCCGTATTTATGACCTTCTGGAAGGTCAGCAGGTCGGAACCGTATTTATGAAGGAGGACGCATGATGACTCTTACCGAAATGGGCATGAATGCCCGCAACGCTTCGAAATCTCTCGCACTCGCTACGGCAGAAGAAAAAAATATCGCCCTTGAAAAAATCTCGCACGCCCTGAATGAAAACGTAGCGGAAATCCTCGCCGCAAACGCAGAGGACATTGCTCTCGCCCGCGAAAACGGTCTTTCTGAGGCCATGATTGAGCGCCTCACCCTGACCGAAAAGCGCATCGCCTCCATTGCGGCAGCCGTTCTCAAGGTGAAAAATCTTCCCGATCCCGTGGGTGAAATTCTGGAATCCCGCGAGCTGTACAACGGCCTGAAGCTGGAAAAGCGCCGCGTACCCATGGGCGTCATCGCCATCATTTATGAATCCCGCCCGAATGTTACGGTGGACAGCGCGGTTCTGTGCCTGAAAGCCGGCAGCGCGGTCATTCTGCGCGGCGGCAAGGAAACCATCCGTTCCAACCGCGCACTTGAGGGCATCATGCGCACTGCGATCGAAAGCGCCGGCCTGAATCCCGACTGTGTTCAGCTGGTTCATGACACTTCCCGCGAAACCGCCCGCGAACTGATGGGCATGCGCGGCGTGATCGACCTTCTCATTCCTCGCGGCGGCGCAGGACTCATCCGCACCGTCGTTGAAAACGCTAAGGTTCCCGTCATTGAGACCGGCGCAGGCAACTGCCACGTATATGTGGATGCCGCCGCCGATCTTACCATGGCAGCAAATATCATCAAGAATGCCAAGATGCAGCGCCCCAGCGTATGCAATGCCGCAGAAACGCTGCTCGTTCACAAGGCTGTTGCAAAGGAATTCCTTCCCCTCGCCCGCGCCGCACTGATCGGATGCGAGCTCCGCGGCTGTGAAAAGACCTGCACTCTCCTGCCCGGCATCAAGCTTGCCGACGAAAGCGACTGGTCGACCGAGTACAACGATTATATTCTTGCCGTGCGCGTGGTGGATTCCCTTGATTCCGCTATCCGCCATATCGAAAAGCATTCCACCCGCCACTCCGAAGCCATTGTTACGCAGGATGCGCATGCAGCTGCCGAATTCATGAACCGAATCGACGCAGCCGCCCTCTATCACAATGCATCCACCCGCTTTACCGATGGCGAGGAATTCGGTCTCGGTGCGGAAATCGGCATTTCCACCCAGAAGATGCACGCACGCGGCCCCATGGGGCTGAAAGAAATCTGCTCCTTCAAATACTTTGTCACCGGCGAAGGTCAGGTTCGCGGCTGATTGTTTTATCAAAAATGATACACCTCATCCGACCGCCTGCGGCGGCCACCTTCCCCTCACAGGGGAAGGCTTAGAAAACCACAATCCCAAAAGACTTCTCCTTGAGGAGAAGCTGTCACCGAAGGTGACTGATGAGGTGCAAAACGAGGCTCTCCCGCCATTGGCAGGAGAGCCTCGTTTCTATGTCACTTTTCAATTGTTACTGTGCAAATCTGGCGTCCGCCGCTTCCTGCAGCTGAACAACAAGTTCATCAAGGGTGATTTCGTCCCTTACGAATTGGGTGAAAAGCTTTCTTTCGGTGGACTCAAATTCTTTATCGATGTAAATCTGGCATCCGGTTGCAATCGCATCCGTGTAAGCCGCAAATTCCTCTTCCGTAGGAATGTAGTTATCGAACTGCGAGAACATCTCATACATGGCGGATTCGGTGAGGTCCGGCAGGAATGCACCGTTCTGGCCGTCAAAGAATTCCTTCTGCACTTCCTTCGAAGAGTAGATTTCAAGGAATCTTACTGCGGCATCCAGGTTTGCGCCGTTCTTGTTGGCGTAAAGCGCCTTTACCTCAACCGGAGTAACCGTCTTTCCATCAATGCGCGGGAGACTGATATCCACGATCGGTTCCATCTCCATGAAGTCGCCGCTCCACCAGATGTAGCTCTCATTCAAAACCGCGTTGGGCAGTTTGCCGGAAACAGTCCAATTGTAGTCGTCAAGTTCTTTCCAACCCTCCGCAAGGGTACGGAAAGCGTCCGTATCGTAATTCAGGGTTCCGGTGAAGAAATCACTGTATACGCAGTGATACTGCCGTCTTGCCCAGTTTGCATCCAGCATAGACATTGCAAACAACCTGTCCTTTGCTCTTGCTTCATCCGCAAGGGCGAAGAATTCTTCCCACGTCCACTCTGCGGGGATATCAATCTGCACTGCTTCCAGATCGGCAACCGTTGCCCTGTAGATCAGCGGCTGCACGAACACCGGCATGCCATACAGGCTTCCGTCCGCCTCCCACAGGAACGGCATATCAATGTACTGAGAAAGGTTTTCTGCAATCACTGCATTTTCCGAAAAATCATAGAGATTGCCGGAAAGCTTGAATCCCAGGGTATTGGTTTCATCCAGAGCCAGAATATCATATCCTTCTTGGCCTTCTGCAACCGCAGCGAGCACATCCACATCCTTCGGCATCCTTGTAAGCTTCACGGTGTATCCCGGATTTTCTGCCTCAAATGCTTCCGCCGCCTTCAGGATACGTGTGTTGCTGCCAATAAAATCTTCCGCGCCCACAATGGTAAGTACAATTTTCTCTCCTTCTGCTCCTGCCGGGAATGCAGCGCATCCCAGAATCAGCGCCATCATAAGCATCCACGAAATCATTCTTGTGACCTTCATTTTTCCTTCCTCCTTTATCTTTTTTCTTTTCCAAGCACCGGTTGCTTTTCTGATTTAATGATAACATCGCCATCGGGCCCTGTCAACGGATACTGTCTGAATCATACATTTTCGTGTCTGAATTATACATTTTGGCGTCTGAAATGACAATCGCTGCCTTTTTACCGCCCACTTTTTGCCTTCCGCAAAGGCTGAAAAAGCCGCCTCAAAAGGCCTGTTTGAGCCATTTTGAAGCGGCAATTTTTTATTCACCCAGCATAAGATCCGCGCGTTCCTGAAGCTCGGAAATGAATTCATCCAGCGTGAGTTCGTCATTTATAAACTGCCGGAAAAGTTCTCTTTCCACCTTTTCAAATTCCGGGTCGACATACGTCAAATATCCCGTTTCCAGAGCAAATTTGTACCGAGCAAATTCATCTTCCGAAGGAATATAATTTTTGAACCGCGACCACAGCTTCGAATAGCTGGTGTACTCCGTCAAATCCGAAAAGAATATACCCTCTGGGCCGTCCACATACTCCATCTGCACTTCCTTGGACGAATAGATTTCCAAAAAGCGCACGGCGGCATCCAAATTTTCCCCGTATGCATTGGCATAGAAGGCCGTCATTTCGACCGGCGTAACATGCTTTCCCTCAATCATGGGCATTCCCAAATCAATGTACTCTATCACATCACCAAAGTCACCAAACGAGCTTATACTGCCCGCCTCCATAATAACTTTGGGATTGTGCTGGTAGTTCAGATTCAGCAATTCCGCATCACTAAGCGCTTTTGCCTTTTCTACAAGACTGCGGAATGTTTCCGTATCGTAATCGATAGTCCCTTCCATGGCATCCCAATACAGGCATGCATACTGCCTGCGGATATACTCCCATTCGTTATAAAGATCGGCAACAAGCCTTTTGTTTTCCTGCGCAACTTCCGCAAAAGCAAAAAAGTCATCCCATGTCCATTCCGGAGAAATGTCGATATTATATGCAGCCTGATCGTTTGCCTTAATTTTAAATCCCAGAAGACGCACACCAATCGGTACGCCAAACAGCCTGCCATCCTTTTCCCACAAAAACGGCATATCAATATACTGCGAAAAATTCTCCGCAATCACGGCATTATCCGAAAGGTCATAAAGAAGCCCTGACCGTTTATATTCCAGGCTGTTATCTGTGTGCAGAACCAGAATATCATATCCCGGCTCATTGGCCATAAGCGCAGTTTTGATCACTTCATTTTTCGGCATGCTCGTAAGCTGCACTGTGTATTCCGGATTCTCCGCCTCGAACAATTCCACCGCTTTGGTGATGCGGCTGGAGGTTCCCATCAAATCCGTCGCACCCACGAGAGTTATGACCTTCTCTTCACCCGTCTTCTCGCGGACCGGATAAAACGTGAAGCCATCCGTTTCCAGCACATATACCACGCCATCTTTTACCGTCATATCAATCCTTCCCAGTCCGTATCCAAATGCCTTATACGTTTCACCAAGGGATGTAAGCGTAGAATACTTATCAATGCCTACGATACTGTTGGTCAGATATATCGCCCCCGCATCAACGTCAACGCCGGAGTAGTAATTCTGCTGCATGGCAGATGTACCATGCTGCAATGTTTGCAGTGTTGCACAGCTTACCATTTCCAAATATGCCAAAGAAGTTGAACTGGGCAATACAAGGCATGATTCCCCGTCATACATTGCTATATCGCCAATAGCATAGCTCAGCGGAACGGTCAGCACCTCTCCCGTATTCCTGTCGATCCTTCCCAGATCTTTTCCCGAACCAAAAACGACATAGCCTTCGTTTGCCTGCAATTTGTCAATTGTGCTGCAGGGCGTTTCCCATTCCTGCGCAGTATCCGGCGCATAGATTACGCCGTCCTTGCTGTAAAATATGCTTCCATCGTCCGCCATCGCATAGCAATTCGCACCGGGATAGGCTGCTTCACCAATCACCTGTCCCTCTTTCGAAAACGGCACAAGGCCCCTATCTGTCTGAATCCATACGCAATCATCCTCGATCTTCACAATGGAAAGATACATGTTCTCTTCGCCCTCGGGAATCGCTGTAAATGCCGAAAACAGCATCGACAATACCATTACAAAAATGAATGCTCTTTTCATTGTTTTTCTCCTCCATTCGTAACACTGTTATTCTCCGAATATACGATTGCCGTTCTCCTGAAGTTCAGCTATCAACTCCTCTGCCGTAAGTTCATCCGCCGCAATCTGCCGGAAATCCGTTTCGGCAAACCTCTTTATATCCCGCAAAAACGCCTTTTCTTCCTTTTACTATATAGTTTCTGTTCAACATATTTTCGTGACACTTTTTATGTTATTTATACATTAATTTTAATCTTTCAATCTTTTGTACATCATAATTTTATCACAGCATTTTCTCTGCGTCAATACGCTCTTCGAAATTGCTGTTTTGGCCTGAAATTCTCACTTCCGGTCACCCTTTTCCGAACATGCAAAAACTGCCGCACGTTTCTGATCATATGATCAGATTCGCGCGGCAGTTTTTTGTATTATCGTATCTTCTTGATGTTCAGCGGAAACACATTTCCCAGCAGCTGTTCAGCAATTTCCCCGGCATCTTCGCTTGAAAGAAACGGAACAGCAGATGCTGTTATGGTGTTTTCACCCGTCTTTGCAAAGCCTATGCCCACCATTGCTCCATCCATTTCCAGAAGGATGATGCAGGGTTCAAAACCCTCGGGCATTTCATAGGTTCTGGCATATCGCAGCATGGATGACATTGCCAGGGCTTCAGCGCCCAATCGGCCGATGTATATATTCAGCACCGACATCGGAGCCTGACTGCACATATACTCCCAGCTGAAATCCTCCATCGTTTCTTCTTCAGAAATGCCTAAAAGAAACCGAAACAGCTTCATTTCCGGAATTTTGATGGAATAGGCGCTGATGACAGTTTCAAAGTCCGCCTGAGCCATCTCTTCCAGCCCTTCAAAATGGGGCGCCGCCACCAAGCTCTGATAGCCCGTATCCTTCGCCAGGATCCCGACGCACTTGGCCAGTTCGCCCGCGATATCCAGATACCGGTTTTCCTCCTCGGCAAACGATACAGACGTCAGGCACAAAAGCACAAGCACAAGACATATAAGCCGCTTCATTTCAAGCGCCCCTTAAGCCTTGCGGGCCTTCGGTCCCTTGGGAGTGTCTTCAACAACATAGCCGAGGGCTGCGATTTCGGCGCGAATTTCATCGGCGCGTGCGAAATCCTTCGCCTTCTTTGCATCCTGGCGTGCCTGCAGGAGGTTCTTTACCTCCTCGGGTACGAGGTCAGCTTCCTTGGTCAGAATACCCAGAACGCCGGTCATCTCTGCAAGAATGTCAATGCCCTTCTGCAGAGCAGCGCGGGTAGCGGTATCGGTCAGCACCGCGTTCATATCGCGAACATATTCGAAGATTACGCCGATAGCATCTGCGGTGTTGAGGTCGTCATCCATAGCCTCATTGAAATCGACCACAGCCTTGTCAGCGCGTGCGGCGAATTCCTTTTCGGCGTCGGTCATTTCGTCGCCAACGGCATTTTCCAGACGGAAGAGCGCATTGTTGCGCGCGGTGTACAGACGGGTCAAACCTGCGTTTGCCTGCTCGATCATTTCGCGGCTGAAATTGATGGGGCTGCGATAGTGTGCGCCCAGCATGAACATACGAACGGCTTCCAGATCAAATTCCTTGGCGATGTCGCGCACGGTGAAGAAGTTACCGGCGGACTTACTCATCTTCTTGTTGTCCACATTGATGTGGCCGTTGTGCATCCAGTAACGTGCAAAGCCGCAGCCGTTTGCACCTTCGGACTGAGCGATTTCGTTTTCATGGTGCGGGAAAATCAGGTCAACGCCGCCGCAATGGATGTCAAAGGTCGGTCCGAGATACTTGCAGGACATTGCGGAGCACTCGATGTGCCAGCCGGGACGGCCCATGCCCCACGGGCTCTTCCATGCAGGCTCGCCGGGCTTCTGGTTCTTCCAGAGTGCAAAGTCCATGGGATGCTTTTTGATATCATCAACTTCGATACGTGCACCTGCCTCGCGGTCTTCCAGATTCTGACCGGAAAGCTTGCCGTATCCGGAGAAAGCCTGCGTATCAAAATATACGTCGCCGTCTACTGCATAGGCAAGACCCTTTGCTTCCAGCTTTTTGATCATACCGATGATTTCGCCGATGTGCTTGGTGGCTCGGGGATGAACACTTGCGTGCTTTACGCCCAGCGCATCCGCATCCTTGAAATATTCCGCAATGAAGCGCTCGCCCAGTTCTTCAACGGTGATGCCCTCTTCATTTGCACGGCGAATCATTTTGTCGTCAATATCGGTAAAGTTCTGAACAAAGGTTACCTCATAGCCACGGTGTTCCAGATGGCGGCGCAGCGTATCGAACATAATGAACGGACGAGCGTTTCCGATGTGGAAATAGTTATAAACCGTGGGGCCGCAAGCATAAATGCCGACTTTGCCTTCCTTCAGGGGGACGAATTCTTCCTTTTTCCGGGTCATGGTATTGTAGATTTTCATAATTCGGTAAATCCTTTCTCCATATGGATTATTGTTGTTTTCAGGCCTTTGCTTCCTTCAAAAGGCATTCTTTTTCGGTACACTTTTCGCAGGGAGACGAACCCTCCTGCAAGCGCTCCAATTCGGTAATGCGCTTGTTCAGACGCTCGATAGCATCCTTGATCGGGTCAGGCATATGAATATGGTCAAGCGCAGCCAATTTTTCGCCTGCGCGGCGCACCACACGGCCGGGATTGCCTACAACCGTGCTGTCCGGCGGCACTTCTTTCAGTACCACTGCACCTGCACCGACCTTGCTGTTTGATCCAACGGTAAACGGCCCCAGTACCTTTGCTCCCGAACCGATAACCACGTTATCACCCAGTGTCGGATGCCGTTTGCCGGTGTCCTTGCCGGTACCTCCCAGCGTCACGCCCTGATAAAGCGTCACATTGTTTCCGATTTCACAGGTTTCGCCAATGACCACGCCCATACCGTGGTCGATAAAAAATCCGCTTCCGATGGTCGCACCCGGATGAATTTCAATCCCGGTCATATGGCGCGTGCGCACAGAAATGCGTCTCGCCCACAGCTTGCGTCCATGAATCCAGTGCCAGTGCGCGCGTCTGTGTCTGCGTATCGCCCGAAATCCCGGATAGCACAGAATCACTTCCAGCGCATTGCGCGCCGCAGGGTCCCGCTCCAGTACGGCGCGAAGATCCGCTTTAAACGATTCGAACATATTTCCTCCAACACAGGTTCGCATTTCTGCTCACCTGCCCATAAAAAACAATAAACCGCGCCTCCATACAGAGACGCGGTGATGCGTGGTTCCACTCTGCTTCCGGAAGCCGATGCTCCCGAACTCGCAGGCGAATAACGACGCCACCCGCCGCAGCATTTCCTCCGCGGAGCTCACAGGTGCATTCCCCATCTTTACACGAAAGCGGCTTTCAGCCGATGACCGCTTCTCTCTTGCGTGCGCCGTACGGGTACTCCTCCCGATCATTGCTTCCCTATATTATATGCATGGAAATGTTCTTCGTCAAGTTAATTCAGTATTTACATTGCAATTTTCGGCCATGCACACCTCATCTTCCCGCCGCATAAGATGCCACAGCAGCGCTCGCTGCAAGATTTACGTTCCTGGAGGTTGATTCATGATCAATTGCTGCAATTCCGGAAGGAATACCTTTCCTATTATTGACGGAAATTATGGCCCTTGGAATTGGTACGGCTGTAATTCTGCCTATATAAATTCCCGCTCCAACTGTTCTTCCTGCGGCTGCTCTTCATGCGGTGGTTCTTGTGGTTGCTCCTCGCGCAGTTGTTCGTCATGTGGACATTCTGCTTGCGGTTGTTCATCTTGCGGAAATTCCGGCAGCTGGTCACCCTGCTCAAATTGCCGCAATGTAGTTGGTCCTACCGGTCCCACTGGTCCTACCGGTCCTGCAGGCTTTCCCGGTGCAGTAGGTCCTATGGGTCCCATGGGCAGACCCGGACCTATGGGACCTGCGGGTATCATGGGCCCCACCGGTCCGACCGGCCCTGCGGGCGCAGCAGGTGATATTGGTCCGACTGGCCCCATCGGTCCTACCGGTGCAACCGGTGCTACCGGCCCCACTGGTCCCACCGGTCCTACCGGTGCTACTGGCCCCACTGGTCCCACTGGTCCTGCTGGTGCAACGGGCGCAACCGGCCCCACTGGTCCCACCGGTCCTACCGGTGCTACTGGCCCCACTGGTCCCACTGGTCCTGCTGGTGCAACGGGCGCAACCGGCGCTACGGGTGCTACCGGCGCTACAGGTGCCACAGGCGCGACAGGTGCTACCGGTGCTACCGGTCCTGCCGGTGCTATCGGTCCTACCGGCCCCACCGGTCCGACCGGCCCCACTGGTCCTACCGGTCCTACCGGCAACTCCTTCAACGAAGCACTTTATGTCGAACGCTCCGCAGGCGAGGCAGACATCGCAACCGGCGACGTAATTTCTGCCGGTGACCTTGTTACCCGCATTGTCGGAACATCACTCTCCTACACCGCTACCTCCGGCGAACTCACGGCAAACGAAGCCGGCACCTATCTGATTTCCTGGTTCCTGTCGCTGAGTTCATCCACCACCGGAACGGGTATTATTGTTGCCCTTGAATCCTTGGATGGCATCACGCAATATGCCCTTTCCGGAACCTTCGCTCCCACCATTGACGAAGAAGTTCCGGTCAGCGGATCAACCATTGTTGAGCTTGATGCCGGTGATACTCTTGTCCTGCGCAACCGCAGCACAGGCACCGTATCCCTCGAACCGCTCACCGGTGCTGACAGCTCTGCTTACGCAGCAAGCCTCACCGCCGTCCGTGTAGGCTAAAAAATTTGCCCCGCGTGAGATTTTCTCCCATGCGGGGCTTATATCATGCAAAAACGGAGGTCTTCATTTTGTATAAAGTCTGCGTATATGCAATCAGCAAAAATGAATCGGCCTTTGCGCGCCGCTGGATGGAATCCATGCGCGAGGCAGACTGGGTTTGCGTACTTGATACCGGTTCAACCGATGATACGGTTTCTGTCCTTCGTTCGCTCGGCGCTCATGTAGAGACTGCCGTTATAGATCCGTGGCGTTTTGATGCGGCCCGCAACGCTTCCATGGCGCTTATTCCTAAGGAAGCTGATATCTGCGTCTGTACCGATCTGGACGAAATCTTTCATCCCGGCTGGCGTAAAGCACTGGAGCGCTCCTGGTCGGACAAAACTACGCAGGCACGCTACCGTTATACCTGGAACTTTCTTGCAGACGGCAGCGAGGGCGTGGTATTTTTCCCGGAAAAGATTCATAAAAACGGCGTTTTCCGCTGGATTCATCCTGTGCATGAAGTTCTGGAATATATCGGAAATAAGCCGCAGCACATCATCACTTGT
Organism: Clostridiales bacterium; assembly: GCA_015056055.1. GTDB lineage: Bacteria > Bacillota > Clostridia > Christensenellales > Aristaeellaceae > Alectryocaccomicrobium. The sequence goes on from SVHC01000044.1 coordinate 14,207, forward strand.
CCGGAAATCCAATTGGATCACCGAGCTGACCCGAATAAATCCCGCTCGCAATATCTTCCCCTTCTGGAACTTTCGGTCTCCGAGAATCCGGAGGATGACCGCGGAATGCATTATCTCGGCCGAGAATATCTGTTTTATGGCCGCTGGGCAGATTGCATCCGTACCTTAAAACAGCACCTTTCTCTTCCCCGTGCGACGTGGGCAGATGAACGCTGTGCTTCCATGCGCTACATTGCGCAGGCCGAAGAAGCACTCGATCATCCGGACGAAGCGCTTCGATGGCTGCATCGTGCCGTTGCCGAAGCGCCGCATCTGCGTGAACCATGGGTGGAAGCCGCGCAATTTCTGTTTCGGCAGCAGGACTGGAACGGTGTAATCTATATGGCACGCCGCGCACTCTCTATCCAAAGTCGCCCCTCCAGCTATATCTGCAGCGCTGATGCATGGGGCAGTCTGCCATGGGACCTTGCAGCAGTCGCGCTGTACCATTTGAATCGGTTTGACGAAAGCGCCCAAATGGCGGAAAAGGCACTTTCATTTGAGCCTCAAAATGATCGTATCCGCGAAAATCTTCGCCTTATTCGCATGCATACCTCATAAGAATACCGACGAATTCCTTTCACCGCACTGGCCTTCACTTCGTTTGCCCGGTGTTCCGTGGCGGCTCTCGAAGTTTGCCGCCACTTCAGCCTTCGGCCTCTGGAATCCGTCGACCCGCGCGACGTCAAGCTCCCCTTGAATCAAGGGGAGGTGTCACCGCAGGTGACGGAGGGGATTCACCCCGTCCGTCCGCTATTCCTGTCATTTCAATAAATAGGGACTGCTCTCTGCCCATCGCAGATTGCAGTCCCCTGTGCTTTTCATCTTAATATATTTTAACTTTTGTGCCGGCGGCGCAATTTTCATACAGCCACTTTGCATCCTCAACAGAAAGGCGGATGCATCCATGGGATGCGGCGCTGCCCAGATTGTTTACAGAGCTTTGTCTGAGAGTCGAAGTATCTTTTTCAGAGTAAATTACCGAATGAAACAAATATGGTCCATAAATCCGATAGGCATACTGTGCCCAGCAATCGTATTTCGAAAAATAATACCATTTTCCTGCCTGTCCCGCCATGGAGAATGTACCGACAGGCGTCGGCGTTTCAGGCAGTCCTGTAGAGCATTTCATTGTGCGCACGAGTTTTGAATAGCTTCCGTTTTCCCACGCATAGGCGTACACGCGTTGTTTCGCAACGCTGACTTCGATAAAATACGGAAATTCCGGCTTGTCACTTTTTACGGCATACTCGGAGAACAGCAGCATCTGTGTTTCATGGTCGGCAATGCCTGTCTGTTTCAATCCGTTGCGCTTCTGGAAATATTTCAATGCGTTCGCCGTATTCACGCCAAATTGTCCGTCTATTCCACCTGAAAGATATTCCAGCACATACAACCTTGTCTGCAGCCGCCGCACTTCATCGCCGCGTGCGCCTCGCGCCATTTCCTCACGGAAAAGCGCGAACTGACCTTCGCCAAGAAGTATCTCCTTCAGCCGTCCTTCAATCACACCATCCGGGATGTATGTCTGTGTGGAATCCTGCGTATCTGAAGCGGTTTTCTCCTGAGATTTTACGACGCTTATGCGTTTTCGCAGTTCCGGCAGCTCTTTTTCCTGCTGCAATTCCCCCAGTTTGTGGAGGTATGTCTGCAGTTCTTTCACCGCCCGTTCTGTCATGCTTCCAAATATCCCGTCTGCGCTTCCGGTAAAAAATCCCCATTCGCGCAGACGTTTCTGCACACTTCTGACATCATCTCCTCTTGCCCCGTTGGCTAGCGGAGTAGGTGCCGGAACAATTTCTTCGATTGCCTTCTCGTCTTCTATTGGCAGTTTTTCTTCCGTTTCTACATTTTTCAAAGTGTCAAACAATGTTTTGAACCAGTTGAAAATGTCTTTCCGCAGTGTTCGTTCCCCTTCGGGCGGCCCTGTATCTGCTTCTGCCAGAGCCACCGGGAGAAAACCATGTATCGTCCTTGTCTTTCTATCCTCTACCACCTGATAACTGCACGCACTCAGCACAAGTGCCAATATCAAAAAAATAAGAACTATTTTTACTTTCAATGCAGCACACCTCTCTTCATCGGTTACGCATTGTTAGACCGCTATACAGCATAAATTGTTCAACATCGAATACTGCCATTTTTTTCAAAACGCTTCCCGTTTCAGCCAATCCAGCAGCAATTCCGACCATGTTTCTGTCCCCGGAACCCCCTGTGCCATTCCGAGACCATGTCCGCCGTTGGGAAAAATATGCATTTCAAACGGAATTTTCTTTGCGCTGTACGCCCCGGCAAGCAGCAGACTGTTTTCTACCGGAACCGCTGCATCTTCTGACGTGTGCCATATAAATGCATGGGGCGAATCATCTTTCACATTCTTTTGCGCACTGAACCGCTTTTGCAATTCTTCATTCTCTGCTTCACCTGCTAAAAGTGCTTTAACCGATCCGGCATGCGTGTATTCCTGAAAGGATACAACGGAATAGCAGGAAATAAGCGCATCCGGTCTGGAAGAAAAGCGGTCAACCGGATCATCTGCATCCGGATTTCCGCCATCAAAATAAACTGCGGCACAGCATGCCAGATTTCCTCCGGCAGAAAATCCCATAATTCCAACCTTTTCGTATCCCTTTGCGCGAACCATTCGGATAGCCCTGAGCGCATCCTGCAAAGGAGCCTCTCTGTGGCATGGAAATACTCTGTAATCCAGCTGATATGCCGAATATCCCGCATCATTAAAAAAGCGACAAAATTCCCGTCCTTCATGTTCTGTCGACTTGAATTCATATCCGCCGCCCGGGCAAACGATAATTGCGCTCTTTGCCCCCGGAATCGGATTGCATTCCATAAACGGACGAAAATCTATCTGAAACGGAGCCTTTTCATTCCATAAGTATTCTATTTGCATTTTCTTCACCTCTTCAATATCATATAGGATGCCACCTGCCGTTTCACAGTTAATTTTGTTGTATACGAATTAATTTAATGTAAATTCCCTCTTCTTCCTGTCCGATTTGCTTGACTTTTTCCTTCTGCACAAGTATAGTATGAATAGTGAACATTACACATACTATGATTATAATGAATAGGAGCATTGTCAAAATGCATCGTAACCCGTCTCGCGAACCTGGTAAACGTCGCCCCGCAATGCCCTTCACCACGGCAGAAATCACGTCCGTGCTGGAGCGTATGCAGGCTGAATACGACGATGCCGCCCTTATCAGCAGCATCCATTTCGGCCCTACGGCGATGACATTTATCCGTCGCCTTATCGCCGCCGGCGGAATCATCGTTGCAGATACGGATCTGTTGGCAAATGACATCAATCCGTCTTTACTCGGTTCCAACGGTGCCCGCGTAGCCTGTTTTATTGATGAGCCTTACGTGGTATCTCTCGCTGAATCCCGCCGCGTTACCCGCGCCGAAATCGCCGTTGATCATGCGCTCACCCTTCCGGGACCCAAGCTTATGGTTATCGGCAGCGCTCCTACTGCACTTCAGCGTCTGGTAATGCGTCGTCAAAGCGAACCCATGACGGATGTTTGCGTTCTTACTGCTCTTAATGGTTTCGCAAGCACCGTGCAGCTCAAAGAACGCCTTTGGGACAGCGACCTTGCAAAAATCGTAATCCGCGGTAAAAAAGGCGGCCCCGCCGTCACCGCTACCTTGCTGAATACCATTCTCTCGGTGCTGCAATAATTCTTTTATAAAACACTTTAAGGCATCCTCATTATGAGGATGCCTTGTTTTTGTTTCTATCCTTGATTATCTGCCATAATGCCGTTCAAGTTCCTCACGCACAATTGCGGTCCAGCGTATAATAGCCCCCGAATCGCCGGACGTTGTTTCCAGATCTTTCAGCGTTATATCCCACTTGCAGCCATTTTCGTCAAAAATCCTTATCGCATTGCGCAATTCCCGACGCACCGCATCCTCATCCACGCCCCTTGAACATGCAGACGAAGGATTCGGACGCCACGACAACACATAATCGCCGCCAATCTGTTGTGCGCATTCCTCTATGTTTGCAAAAGGCGACACCGCAATGCGCCGCAGATTTTTCAGCTGCTTGATAATGCCGATCTTCTTGCTCAAATCCTCGCAGCAACCATATGCCGTCAAAGCATACCTTTCCAAAATCGGCTTTTGATACTGAAACATAAATTCGTCAAACATTTGAGGACCAAATGTGGTGTATTCCTGCGCAGCCATATAGCCCCACAGCTGCTTTGTAGATACCGGCATATCGCTGGCAGAAGGCGGCATAAGTTCATGGCAATACGGCATTGCCTGGTTCTCATGGTTGTTCAGACGGAATCCCGCAGCAGCCTCCGTCTGGTCAATCTGTTCCAGAATGCGGTCTCTCATCCATGCGGCCAACTTATGCAGCCATTCCGGACTGTCATATACATCCCACATGATCTGTTCCAAGCCGCGCAGTTTGGCAATCAGGGTTGATATGTCATTCTGCCACATATCACACAGTATACCCTGCCTGCTTACAGCCACATCCAATATGCCGTTCAATGTCTCCTGGTAGCGTACCTTTTGTATTTTCGTTTTCTCTTCATCTACCTGGTGCGGCAATACATACAGCTTGTCTATATCGGATTCTTCAAACAGCGCAGGCTTATATCTGGCAGCCTTTATTCCTTCGGCCTTCTCTTCCAGATTAGCCGGCATACCATACACCCCTTCCGGTGCAACTGCCACGGAAGCCCGCATCGTAATAAACGGCTCAATAATCGTATCGTCATTTCTGATACTCATGCGGTAGCGGTTCAAAAGAAATTCTGCTTCCAATCCACGCAAAAAAGGATCTTGGCATGTCAACTTATATACATCCGGCCATTCCTCCCACGGAATTGCGCGTATATATATGGGAGGACGTGTGAATATCAGGCTGTTATGATCTGTCCAGAGTTTCCTCCTGCGATTCATCTCATCACTTAAAGCATACTCCAGCGTTTCCTTGGCAAGATCCCGTATTCTCTGAACTTCATTCATTGTATCAGCATCCCAATCTCTAACTAATCTATAAAGCCATTATAGCACATTAGCCCGCATATACCAACCACCAAAATATTAAAAGCACCTTCAAATTGAAGATGCTCTATTTGGAATCCGGCGACGACCTACTCTCCCGGGCCGTTTCCAGCCAAGTACCATCAGCGCTAAGAGGCTTAACTTCTGTGTTCGGTATGGGAACAGGTGGATCCCTCTTGCTATTGCCACCGGAA
>SVHC01000045.1 GCA_015056055.1 Clostridiales bacterium
TTCCTGCAGTCCGTACGTCTGCTGGCTGACGGCATCCGCTCGTTCAACAACAACTGCGCATGCGGCATCAAGGCAAATCGCGAAAAGATGGCGCACAACCTGCACAACTCTCTGATGCTTGTAACCGCACTCAATCCGTACATCGGATATGACAATGCGGCCAAGACCGCCAAGAAGGCATACAAAGAGAACATCTCGCTGAAGGAAGCCTGCGTGGCACTCGGTTTCCTCACGCCGGAACGCTTCGACGAGGTATTCCATCCCGAACAGATGGTGTAAGGGGGCAATCGCTAAAATGGTTTACAGTTACTTTCCCGGCTGCACGCTGAAGACCAAAGGCAAGGATCTGGACATTTATGCCCGCAAATCCGCCGAGGCTCTTGGCGTGACCATCGAAGAACTGCCGGATTGGCAGTGCTGCGGCGCGGTGTATCCCATCGCGCAGGACGAAATCGCCACGCGCCTTTCCTCCGTCCGTGCGCTCAACAGCGCAAAGGAAAAGGGCAATCCGCTGCTCACGCTGTGCTCTGCGTGCCATCACGTAATCAAGCGCGTCAATGCGGATATGCAGGAAAATGAGGACATCCGCGGCAAGGTAAATCGTTACCTCAAGCTGGATGAAGAATACGCAGGCGAAACCAATGTTGTTCACTATCTTGAAATGCTGCGCGATACCATCGGTTTCGACGAGCTGAAAAAGAAAGTGGTCAACCCGCTTACCGGACGCAAGATCGCTGCCTACTACGGCTGCCTGCTGCTGCGCCCGAACAACGTAATGCAGTTTGACAATCCCGAGAATCCCACGATCCTCGAGGATTTCATCCGCGCTATCGGTGCAACTCCCGTTGTTTCCGTGCTGCGCAACGAGTGCTGCGGCGCATATGTAACTCTCGAGGACAAGTCTGTTCCGCAGAAGCTCTCCGGCCGCATTCTCGAGTCCATGAAGGATGCCGGCGCCGAAGCAGTCATCACCGCCTGCCCCCTGTGCCGCTACAATCTGCAGGTCAACCGCACGGACGATCAGCCGCAGGTATACTACTTTACCGAGCTGCTCGCCGAGGCACTGGGCGTAAAGGAGGCTGAGTAACATGGCTGAAAATTCCAAACAGCTGCGTGAAACCGTACTGCGCATCACCGGTGTGAATCCGCGCAAGTGCATGAAGTGCGGCAAGTGCTCCGGCACCTGCCCCGCTTACGACGAAATGGAATACCATCCGCATCAGTTCGTGGCCATGGTGGAAAAGGGCGATATCGAGCGTCTTATGGCTTCTCCGTCCGTATTCCGCTGCCTCAGCTGCTTCGCGTGCGTTGAGCGCTGCCCGCGCGGCGTTGAACCCGCTAAGCTCATCGAAGGCGTTCGCCTTGCGATGATCCGCCAGAAGGGTGCAAACCACCTGACCGCAAACGATATTCCGGAACTTCTGGACAGCGAACTTCCGCAGCAGGCCATCACCAGCGCTATGCGGAAATACGCGAAATAACCAAGGGGAGAAGTGAGTTCATTGCAGAAAATCGGCGTATTTGTCTGTTGGTGCGGCAGCAACATCGCTGCAACCGTAGACGTCAAAGCCGTGGCTGAAGCGGTTAAGAGCGAACCCGGCGTCGTATTTGCCACAGACTATCAGTATATGTGTTCCGAAGGCGGTCAGGCCCGTATTCGTGACGCCATCAAAGAGTATGGCCTCACGGGTATCGTAGTATGCTCCTGCTCGCCGCGTATGCACGAGGCTACCTTCCGCAAGACTGCGGAATCCGCAGGCCTCAACCCCTACATGGTGGAAATCGCAAACGTCCGCGAGCAGTGCTCCTGGATCCACCGTGACATGCCCGAAGCCACCGAAAAGGCTATCATCCTTGCCAAGGCTGCTATCGCAAAGCTGCACCTGAATGCGCCCCTGAAGGCCGGCGAAAGCCCGGTTGTAAAGCGCGCTCTGGTTATCGGCGGCGGTATCGCAGGTCTGCAGACTGCTATCGACATCGCCGATGCCGGCTACGAAGTTGATATCGTCGAAAAGACCCCCACCATCGGCGGTAAGATGGCTCAGCTGGACAAGACCTTCCCGACCCTCGACTGCGCAGCCTGTATCCTGACCCCGAAGATGGTTGAGGCCGCCCAGCACGAGAAGATTCACCTCTACACCTATTCTGAGGTAGAGTCCGTGAAGGGCTTCGTCGGCAACTTCACCGTAAACATCCGCAAGAAGGCACGCTTCGTCGACGAGACCAAGTGCACCGGCTGCGGCGTATGTATGACCAAGTGCCCGTCCAAGAAGGCCAAGAGCGAGTTCAACCTCGGTCTGTCCAACCGTACGGCAATCTACATTCCCTTTGCGCAGGCAATCCCGAACGTACCGGTCATTGATCCCGAAAGCTGCATCAAGATGAAGACCGATAAGTGCGGTATCTGCTCCATGAACTGCGCTGCAGGCGCTATCGACTACAAGCAGGAAGATCAGATCATCACCCAGCAGTACGGCGCAATCGTTGCTGCTACCGGTTTCAATCCCATCTCCCTGGATAAGTACGATGAGTTCGCCTACAACCAGTCCCCGGACGTTATCACCAGCCTCGAACTCGAGCGTCTGATGAACGCTGCCGGCCCGACCAAGGGCGTTCTGCTCCGTCCCAGCGACAACGAGCATCCCAAGACCATCGTATTCGTGCAGTGCGTCGGCTCCCGTGATACCACCGATTGCGGCAAGCCCTACTGCTCCAAGATCTGCTGCATGTACACCGCGAAGCATGCCATGATGATCCGTGAAAAGTATCCGGATACCGATGTGCATGTATTCTACATCGACGTTCGTACCCCGGGTAAGAACTTTGACGAGTTCTATCGCCGCGCGGTCGAGCAGTACGGCGTAGACTATATCAAGGGTATGGTCGGCAAGGTCGTCCCGCATGACGGCAAGCTCCTCGTTCAGGGCAGCGACCTGATCAGCAATGAGCAGGTCAAGATCGATGCGGACCTGGTTGTTCTGGCCGCCGCTATCGAGCCCGATAAGTCCGCACGCCCGCTGGCCACGATGCTGACCGCGAGCATGGACACCAACGATTTCTTCACCGAAGCCCATCCGAAGCTCCGTCCCGTCGAGAGCCCGACCGCAGGCGTATTCCTCTCCGGCGTATGCCAGGGCCCGAAGGATATTCCGGAAACCGTTTCCCAGGCTGGCGCCGCTGCCGCTAAGGTTATCGGCCTGCTCGCCAAGGATCGCCTCGTAAGCAACCCCTGCGTAGCTAACTCCAATGAGCTGCTGTGCAACGGCTGCTCCACGTGCGAAAAGGTTTGCCCGTTCGGCGCGATCGAGTATATCGATAAGGAAGTCAACGACCACGGCAAGCGCGAAGTTCGCCGCATCGCTCTGGTCAATGAGGCCGTATGTCAGGGCTGCGGCGCATGTACCGTTGCCTGCCCGTCCGGCGCTATGGACCTGAAGGGCTTCAGCAACAGGCAAATCATGGCGGAGGTAGACGCGATATGCAAGCTGTAACCGAAAATAAGACGTTTACGCCCAAAATCGTGGCGTTCTGCTGCAACTGGTGCAGCTACGCGGGCGCGGACCTGGCCGGCACCAGCCGCCTCTCCTATCCCGCAAACGTAAAGATCATCCGTGTGCCCTGCTCCTGCCGCGTAAACCCGCTGTTCATCCTCCGTGCTTTCCAGCGCGGCGCTGACGGCGTTATCCTGTGCGGCTGCCATCCGGGCGACTGCCACTATTCCACCGGCAACTACTATGCACGCCGCCGCATGACCCTGCTGTTCAGCATGCTGGACTATCTGGGAATCGAGCGCGAGCGTACGCGCGTAGAGTGGGTTTCCGCCGCTGAGGGCAATAAGTTCGCAGCGACGATGAACGATTTCGTTCAGACGATTACCGCGCTGGGCGAGAATGTGAAGTTGGGGGATCTGAGATGCAAGCAATAGCGGAAAAAATCAAGGCAAAAGCGCTTGAGCTTCTTGAGAACGGCACCGTAAACCGCGTGCTGGGCTGGGAAGACGGCGAAATGCCCTACGACCGCACTCCGGCCGTATTTACCAAGGATGAGCTGGCCGAGCTGAAGTATGATCATTTCTGCGGCGCAAACCTGTCCAAGTATCTGATTGCAGAAACCAAGAAGGATGGCAAGGTGCTTGCTCTGCTCAAGCCCTGCGATACCTACAGCTTCAACCAGCTGATTAAAGAGCACCGTATCAACCGTGACAACGTGTATGTGCTGGGCATTCCCTGCCGCGGCAAGGTGGACGTTCGCAAGCTGCGCGCACGCGGCATCGAAGGCATCCTCTCCATCGAGGATGACGGCACCACCATCACCGTTCACACCCTGTACGGCGACGAAACCTGCCCGCGCGAGGAAGCTCTGCTTGAGCGCTGCCTGTGCTGCAAGGGCAAGGAACACAAGGCATTTGACGAAGTTATCGCGGACGACAAGCCCTATGTAGAGCCCGGCCACGATCGCTTCGAAATGGTTGACAAGCTCCAGGCCATGAGCAGCGAAGAGCGCTTCGCTTTCTGGCAGGGCGAGCTTTCCAAGTGCATCCGCTGCAACGCCTGCCGCAATGTCTGCCCCGCATGCTCCTGCCTGAGCTGCGTATTCGACAATGCAAATTCCGGCGTCAGCAGCAAGGCGAACGTCGATCCTTTCGAGGAGCAGATGTTCCACATCGTCCGCGCCTATCACGTAGCCGGACGCTGCACGGACTGCGGCGAGTGCAGCCGCGTTTGCCCGCAGGGTATCCCGCTGCACCTGCTCAACCGCAAGTTCATCAAGGACGTTGACACCTTCTACGGTGAGTATCAGCCCGGCGAGGACACCGATTCCCGCGGCCCGCTGACCAACTTCACCAAGGGCGATGTTGAACCGTCTATCGTATACGGAGGAGATAAGTAATGTTTAAGCTTTCTATGGATCGCATTCAAGAGCTGCTCTCCTCCCTGGGCACTGTCCTCGCTCCCGTTGAGAGCGCAGGTCAGGTCAATTTCGGAGTTTGGAGTGCAGACGCAACGCTCCGTCTGGACGCGCTGCACACGGTAAAGAGCCCGAAGGATGCTTTCTTCCCGCAGACCGAGGAACTTGCCCGCTTCAAGCTGGAAGGCAAGAACATCTCCGTCGGCGTGCCGGAGATCAAGGACGAGCCGTTCGTACTCTTCGGCGTACGTGCGTGCGATGCACGTTCCTTCGACATTCTGGACCGCGTATTCCTCTCTGACCCCGTGGATGTAGGCTATGCTACCCGCCGCAATCTGGGCACCGTAGTTACCCTTGCCTGCTCCCGTCCGGGCGAAACCTGCTTCTGCCAGACCTTCGGCATCGATCCGTCTGAGCCGGCAGGCGACGTTTCCACCTGGATCGACGGTGGTTTCCTCTACTGGAAGCCCGTCACCGAAAAGGGCGAAAAGCTGACCGAAACCGTCAAGGCTCTGTTCGAAGAGACCGACGATTCCGCCGTTGAGGCCGCCAAGGCCAACATCCGCGCAATCCTCGACCGCCTGCCGCTGAAGGACCTGAGCCTGGAAGGCTGGGGCGGCGACGTGCTGATGGAAAAGTTCAGCGACGAAAAGTGGGAAGAAATCTCCAGCGCATGCCTGGGCTGTGGTACCTGCACCTTCGTGTGCCCGACCTGCCAGTGCTACGACATCCGCGATTTCGACACCGGCAACGGCGTTCAGCGCTATCGCTGCTGGGATAGCTGCATGTACAAGGATTTCACCATGATGGCTCATGGTACTCCGCGTCCCACTCAGCTGCAGCGTTTCCGCCAGCGCTTCATGCACAAGCTGGTTTACTTCCCGTCGAACAACGAAGGCATGTTCTCCTGCGTAGGCTGCGGCCGCTGCGTAGCAAAGTGCCCCGTTTCTTCGCACATCGTCAAGGTCATTAAGACTTTTGGGGAGGGTAACAAATGAACAACTCTCTGATCCCCATGCTTGGTGTTGTCACCGCGATTCGCCGTGACACACCCGACGTTAAAACCTTCCGCGTGGAAGCCATTGGCGGCGGCAAGTGCTTTGAGCATATCCCCGGCCAGTGCGCCATGCTTTCCATCCCCGGTGTGAGCGAGGCGATGTTCTCCATCACCTCCTCCCCCACCGTTAAGGAGTATCAGGAATTCTCCATCAAAAAGTGCGGCGTTCTCACCGAGTGGCTGCACCAGATGGAAGTCGGCCAGCAGGTCACCATCCGCGGACCTTACGGCAACGGCTTCCCGGTTGAAGGCGACCTGAAGGGCAAGGATCTGCTGTTTATCGCCGGTGGTATCGGTCTTGCGCCGCTGCACTCTGTTATCAACTATGTGCGTGACAACCGCGAAAACTATGGCACGGTAGACGTTGTGTACGGCTCCCGTTCCGCAGATGATCTGGTAGACCTTCGCGAGATTCAGGAAGAGTGGATCGGCACTCCCGGCCTGAACGTACACCTGACCATCGACCGTCCGCAGGACAGCTGGGATGGCCATGTAGGTTTCGTTCCTTCCTACGTCACCGAACTGGGCTTTGACCCGAACAAGACGGTTCTCGTCTGCGGTCCGCCTATCATGATCAAGTTTGTACTGAAAGCGCTGATGGATCTTGGCTTCTCCCGCACGAACATTTACACCACGATGGAACTTCGCATGAAGTGTGCTATCGGTAAGTGCGGCCGCTGCAACATCGGCGACAAATACGTTTGCAAGGACGGCCCGGTATTCCGCTTTGACGAGCTGGATGAGCTGCCCAACGAGTATTGATGGAGGAATAACCATGGCAAATATGCTGACTGTTTTCCTGTACGGAAAAAAGTATGAAGTTCCCGCAGGACTGACGATCATGGAAGCGTTTGAGTACGCAGGCTACAAGCTTGTTCGCGGCGTTGGCTGCCGCAACGGCTTCTGCGGCGCTTGCGCAACCGTTTACCGCATCAAGGGTGACCGCGAGCTGAAGGCCTGCCTGGCCTGCTCCACCACCGTTGAGGACAATATGTATGTCGCAACCCTGCCCTTCTTCCCGCTGGTGAAGGAAGGCTACGACATCGAAAAGGTTCGCCCCGACGAGCAGATCATGATGCAGCTGTATCCTGAAATCTACTCCTGCATCGGCTGCAACGCCTGCACCAAGAGCTGCTCTCAGGATCTGAACGTTATGCAGTACATTGCTCATGCACAGCGCGGCGAGTACGACAAGTGCGCAGAGCTGTCCTTTGATTGCGTAATGTGCGGCATCTGCTCTTCCCGCTGCCCGGCTGGCATTTCCCATCCGCAGGTTGCCATGCTGGCCCGCCGCCTGAACGGCAAGTACCTTGCACCCGAATCGGTTCATCTGACCGAGCGCGTCAAGGAAATCGAAGACGGTCTTTGCACCGAAGCCATCGAAGCAATCATGGCTAAGCCCGTCTCCGAGCTGAAGGAACTGTACAACCATCGTGACATCGAAAAGTAAGGGGGCCGGCACAATGATTTTCACTCAGGAAATGCTTGAGTCCATGAAAAAGGTCGAGGCCGCTCGCGAAAAGAATATCGCGCTTGAGCCCCGCCGTCTGACCGCTGAGGAGAAGGAAAACCTCCTTGCTCAGTACCATCCGGATTACAAGGATGCCGGCTTCACGACCATTAAGGTCGGCCCGAACAAGGGCGAGAAGGCTCCCCTTGAGCTCGAAGAGATGATCGAAGGCCGCAGCCGCGTGCTGGACCTCGATGTTGATCTCAACAAGATCGATTACGACGTTGATGTTCTGGTCATCGGCGGCGGCGGCGCAGGTTCCTCTGCAGCCATCGAAGCTCACGAAGCAGGCGCTAACGTAATGATCGTTACCAAGCTGCGCATCGGCGATGCCAACACCATGATGGCTGAGGGCGGCATTCAGGCGGCTGACAAGCCCAATGACTCCCCCGCAATGCACTATCTGGATGTTATGGGCGGCGGTCACTATGTAAACCGTCCCGAGCTCGTTCGCAAGCTGGTTATGGATGCTCCCGGCGCTATCAAGTGGCTCAATGAGCTGGGCGTCGAGTTCGATAAGGACGCAGAGGGCAACATGATCACCACCCACGGCGGCGGCACCTCCCGCAAGCGCATGCACGCTGCAGCCGACTACTCCGGCGCAGAAATCATGCGTACTCTGCGCGACGAAGTTCTCAACCGTCGTATCCCGGTTGTTGATTTCACCGCTGCTATCGAGCTGATCAAGGACGAAGAAGGCAAGGTTGCCGGTGCCGTCCTGCTCAACATGGAAACCAACGAAGTTCTGGTTGCACGTGCAAAGTGCGTTGTTATCGCTACCGGCGGTGCAGGCCGCATGCACTATCAGGGCTTCCCCACCTCCAACCACTACGGTGCTACCGCAGACGGTCTGATTCTGGGCTACCGCGCAGGCGCAAAGCTCCTCTATCAGGATACCCTGCAGTACCATCCGACCGGCGTTGCTTTCCCGCAGCAGATCTTCGGTGCTCTGGTAACCGAAAAGGTCCGCTCCATGGGCGCAAAGCTGGTTAACAGCGAGGGTGAAGTTTATATCCATCCGCTGGAGACCCGCGACGTTAACGCAGCAGGCGTTATCCGTGAGTGCTCCACCAACGGCAAGGGCGTTTCCACCCCCAACGGCGGCAAGGCTGTATGGCTGGATACTCCCATGATCGATATGATCCATGGCAAGGGCACCCTTGAAAAGCGTCTGCCCGCCATGCTGCGCATGTACCTCAAGTTCGGTATCGACATGCGCGAAACCCCGATCCTCATCTACCCGACCCTGCACTATCAGAACGGCGGTCTGGAAATCGGCGCAAACGGCATGACCTGCGTTGAGAACCTGTACGTTGCCGGTGAGGCTGTTGGCGGAGTCCACGGCCGCAACCGTCTGATGGGCAACAGCCTGCTCGATATCATCGTATTCGGCCGTCACGCCGGTCAGCAGGCAGGCGCCAAGTGCAAGGAAGTTACCCTCGGCAAGCTGAGCCTCGCTCATGTCGAGAACTATGCTCAGGAGCTCAAGGATGCCGGTATCGAAAGCACCGTTGCTTCCCCGAAGCTGCTGCCTGACTACACCCGCAAGGTAAACGACAAGTAATATTGCACCGTTTTCGGAAAGCTCCGATTTCAAATCGGAGCTTTCCTATGGACGATCATATACGCATGGCATAGCAAACATGTCATGCGTATACGACTGTATGAATGGAGGATTATCCCATGTCTCTTCTGGGTGGCACCATCTCTGTTACCGGTATTTCTTTCATGATGTTCTGCGTGTTCATCGTAGCCTTCCTGGGCTATGCTCTGGGCCGCGTATCCATCAAGGGCGTTTCTCTGGGCACCGCAGGCGTATTCATCGTTGCTCTGCTGTTCGGCTGCTTCTTCTTTAAGCCCCTTGAATCCCAGCTGATGCTCAAGGGCAACAGCTACGTAAGCAACGCGCTGAAGATCCTTGAAAACTTTGGCCTGATCCTGTTCGTTACTTCCGTTGGCTTCATCGCCGGCCCGAACTTCTTCGCCGGTCTGAAAAAGAACTTCAAGTCCTACATCACGCTGGGCGCCATCATCATCGTTGCCGGTGCTCTGACCTGCGTAGCATGCGTTGCTCTGGGCTGCAACTCTCCCATGGCAGTTGGTATCCTGTCCGGTGCTCTGACCAGCACCCCGGCATTCTCCGCCGCTAAGGAAACCGTTGCTGCAGTTTACACTGACCCCGCTATCGCAGCTGAGATGGAAACCGCCGTTACCGTTGGTCACGGCATTGCCTATCTGTTCGGCGTTATCGGCGTTGTTCTGTTCGTTCAGCTGGTTCCGCGTATTGAGCGTGCCGATATGGATGCAGAACGCGCAAAGCTGAAGGTTGTTAACGACGGTGCAAACCTGCGTAAGCAGGCTACCGGCCTGATCGAGATCGACAAGTTCGGTTTCGGCGCCTTCGCACTGGCCATCATTATCGGCGTTATCGTCGGCGGCATCAAGATCCCCATGGGCACTTCCAAGTTCTCCCTCGGCACCACCGGCGGTCTGCTGCTGACTGCTCTTGTTATCGCTCACTTCGGCCGCATCGGCAAGCTGAGCATGCAGGTCAGCAAGCACACTCTGGAAGTTTTCCGTGAGCTGGGCCTGATGATGTTCCTCATCGGCGCTGGTATCCCCGGCGGCGCAGACTTCGTTGAACTGTTCCGCGTGGAATACTTCTTCTACGGTGTTGCCATGACTCTGGTTCCCATGATCGTCGGCTACTTCTTCGGCAAGAAGATTCTCAAGCTCAGCATGTTCAACAACCTGGGCTCCATCACCGGCGGTATGACCAGCACCCCCGCTCTGGGCAGCCTGATCGGCGTAGCCGGCACCGACGACGTAGCTTCTGCTTATGCAGCAACCTACCCGATCGCTCTGGTTCTGGTTGTTCTGGCATCCCAGTTCATCATCATGCTCTTCCCGTAAAAGAGTGTATAGAAAAGGCCTTCCATTGCGGAGGGCCTTTCATTCTATCAAACTATAAATAAAGAGGCTAGCGGTATGAATTTCAAAGATATTCCCACACAGGCGCATCCGGTGTATATGTGGCAGTGGAACAGCAAAATCACCAAAGAAGGCATCAAGCGCCAAATCGATGAAATGTACTCCGGCGGCATCCGCGCCTTTTATGTTCTGGGTGAGCCGGAAAATTTCCGTCCTACACTGCGCAAAACCCACCTTTCCCCGGAATATTTGTCGGATGAATATCTCGGCCTTGTTCACTACGCATGCGAATACGCAAAAGAGAAAGGCATGTATACATGGCTCTATAATGAGGGCGGCTTTCCCTCGGGAATGGCATGCGGAAAAATCCGTGCAAAAAAGCCGCATCTGGCCATGAAGGAATTGAAATGCACGCAGATCAATATCTGCGAAGATATAGATTATACCGTACCGGAAGATGCAATTGCCGCATTTTGCGAAAATAAGATGCTTTGCAGCGGCGATAAAATCGAAAAAGGCAGCGTGATTTTCCAATACACCATAGCGGATACCACTTTTGAAACCACCAGACTCCGCGCGGATATCGCAAAACGCGAAACAACGAACGAGTTTATAACCCTGACACATGAAGCGTACAAAAAAACATTCGGTGGTGCACTCGGCTCGGATATCCATCTTATGTTTGACGATGAAGCGTATATGGGCAACTGGACGGATGGTCTGGATGTGCTGTTTGAAGAAAAATACGGGTACAGCATGCTTCCCTATCTTCCCTATACGCACAGCGGTAAAACGCCTCCTACAGAAAAAGAAAGCCGCGCAGTAAGCGATTATACCATGCTTTGCGGCGAATTGGTACGCCATAACTATTTTCTTCCGATGAAAGATTGGCTCAACAGGCACAATATGCTTTCTGCCGGTCACCTTGATCTTGACCATCAGACGGATGGCGGACGGATTTGCAGATACAGAAATGTCATGGCGACTCTGCGTGCCTTTGATGTGCCCGGTGTCGACGTTATCTGGAGCCAGATCAGCTATCCGAAGAACGGAAATTGCTGCGGCGGCGGAAATGAGTTCTGGGTCCGAAGCGCGTCTTCTGCAGCGCGGCAGCAGGGCAGAAGCCTTTGCCTGAGCGAAAGCTTTGCGGTTTATGGGAGCCACGTAACGCCGGAAGAAATGCGCTTTGTGGTCAATTTTCAGGCAGTACGCGGCATCAGCCGTTTTAACTTCATGGTTGTATCTTACGACAGAGAAACCGCAATGGCTTGCCAGTACCGCCCGAATTTCATTAAAGAATATCCCGGAATGGATATGCTTTCGGAAATCAACAACTATACCGCACGGATTTCTCATATTCTTGAAAGAGGAAGGGCGGATGTGAAAACTGCGCTGTATTGTCCGTATCGCTCAATCGCCGGTGTAGGCACTATCGGCAAAGCTGCCATAGAGGCATATGAACAGATGGGCGCGATGCTCGAGCGAGCAGGTGTGGATTTTGATATCATTGACGAGGATTTTGTCAATGCAGCGTCGTTGAAAGACGGCGTTCTCTGCACAGAATTTGCAGCATATGAAAATGTATTTGTTCCCTCGGGAGCACTTGAAGATACGCTCGTAATTAAAAAGCTTTTCGAAGTCAGGTCCGAAATTGTCCCCTGCATAAAGCGGGAAAATCCGTCGATTCTGGCCCGAAAAGTCGTTTTTGAGGACGATACTTATGCATATCTCGTCTGCAATACGTCGGGCGATACCGTCGCGGAAAACATATCCTTTGCCGCAGAAGGAAACGTGTATCGCATTGACCCCGATGACGGGAGCTGTATTTTCGCAAATGCCGAAAAGAGCAATGGCGAGGTATGCGTTCCGATTTCGCTTCTGCGCGGAGAAATGGCTGTATTCTATATCTCCGCAGCGAAAGAGAAGGCAGGATCAGACGCGGAATACCGGTATCTTTCGGACATAACCGATGTTGAAGGGCATATTGTCCGCGAGTTTGGCTTCGGCGAAAAAGGAATCGTGAACACACTCTGCGAAAACGGAAAAAAGGTTCCCGCTTTTGCGCCGTGGGACGAGGGCTTTTCCGGCGAGGTGGAATACCGCACCGTTCTGCAAAATCTCACTTCCGAAAATGTCATTCTTGATCTTGGCGATGTGCGCCACTTTGCTCGGATTTACATCAACGGGATACCTGTCGCGGAAAAGACAATGCCGCCCTATCGCGTGAAATTGCGCGGCCTAAAATCCGGCGATGAACTGAAAATCCTCGTTGCCAACACCGCCGCAAATGTATGCGCACGGACAGACTATTTTACGAAGCAGCACATTTCCGATGTTGGCTCGTATCACGCGGAAATGGTCAAGGTTGAAGCCCTCGCACCCGCGGGAGGACTTATCGGCCCGATCAAATTGTATACCATATAAAGCAAGGCCCTGCCGAAACCGGCAGGGCCTCAAATCGTTGACAAAGTCAGCGATTTGACAGAGCCTGAAAAAACCTGCAAGGCAAGGAAGCAAACTTGCAGGCAAGGGAGCTTACATAGACGTAAGTGACCGCAGCCTGCAAGCGCTGCTGACATAGCAAGCAAAAATCCTTACGACGTTCTATCACTCGTAAGGATTTTTTGCGTTTGCAGGGTTTGTCAGAGGACTGAGGCCCTGCCGAAACCGGCAGGGCCTTGCTTTATTCATCCTTCAAAAATTCCAGATCAATGGGCTTATCCATTTCGGCGGAAACGTAGCCCCCGTTTTTTCTGCGCTGCTTCACACACTCCGTCAGGAGATACTCAATCTGTCCGTTGACGGAGCGGAAATCATCCTCTGCCCAGGCGGCAATGGCATTGTAGAGCTTAGAGGACAGGCGCAGCGGAATCTGCTTTTTCTGATTATCCGTCATAATCAGTACAGGCTGCCGGAGTTTACAACCGGCTGTGCGTCACGGTTACCGCAGAGCACCACCAGCAGATTGGAAACCATAGCCGCCTTGCGCTCTTCATCCAGCTGAACGGTGCCTTTTTCATTCAGGCGTTCCAGTGCCATTTCAACCATGCCGACTGCGCCATCAACAATCAGCTTGCGCGCGTCAACGATTGCGCTTGCCTGCTGGCGCTGCAGCATAACCGCTGCGATTTCGGGCGCATAGGCAAGATAGGTAATGCGTGCTTCCACAACCTCGATACCGGCTTCTTCCACGCGTGCCTGAATCTCATCGCGAATGCGCTTTGCCACTACTTCGCTGGAGCCGCGCAGGCTGCCTTCATCTGCAACGCCGTCGCCGGTGGTGTCGATGCCGGGTGCCGCATCGTACGGATAAATTCTTACGATGTTGCGCAGGGCGCTGTCGCACTGCAGGGAAAGGAATTCCTTGTAGTTTTCCACGTTGAAAGCGGCTTTTGCCGTGTCAATAATCTTCCATGTGACCGCAATACCGATTTCAATGGGATTACCGAGGCAGTCGTTGATCTTCTGGCGATTGTTGTTGAGCGTCATGATTTTCAGGCTCATGCGCTTATTGGGCATCTCCACAGAAACGCCGTTCGCAGTCACTTCTGCCTTGGTCTTTACATCACCGCTCTGATTAAGCTTTGTGTTCGCTGCCGGATTCACTGCAACGCAGAAAGGATTTACCCAATAGAATCCTTCGCCCTTCAGCGTACCGATGTATTTGCCGAACAGTGTCAGAACCAGCGCTTCCTGCGGCTTCAGGATTTTAAGACCAATCAGCGGAATCCAGCCGAGAAACATGCCCAGACCGCCCACAATCGCCATAATGACACCCAATGCGAGCATATCCGTCGTTTCGGTCAGCACAACTCCGCCTGCAAAAACAGCAATTGCGGAAATCATGCCAAGGATTGTAAGCAACATAACCAGCATGCCGTTCTTTTTGCCGTTCAATATTCTTTCGTTCATAAAAAACACACCTCGTTTCTTTCTTGTATCTATATGATATCATTTTGATATGTACTTGTCAACTATTGTACATGCATTTTTACTCTACACAAATCCCGCTTTTTGCGGTACAATAGAACCATACCGCTTTTATCCGAAAAAACATACAGGGAGTGAATTCCATGTGCCATACGCAGATGCTTCAGAAAATGATCGATGCAGGCGGCATCGTGATGATTCCCGACGGAAATTATGAAATCACCGCACCTTTGGAGGTTGGGGATAATACGCGCATCATCTGTTCGCCCAATGCCGTTTTCCGCCTTGCGGACAATGCCAACTGCCCCATTCTGATCAACCGCTATGCGGGTCCCGGTTCCGTTACCCGCAACATCACCATTGATGGCGGCGTATGGGACGGAAACAATACCAGGCAGAACCGCGATGCATATACACACCCGCTGTACAACTGGGGCCAGCTGATCTGCCTGACCGGCACGGAAGATCTCACCCTTATCAACATGACCATCAAGGATCCCAACAGCTTCGGCATTCAGCTTACGGATACCGCGCGTTTTCGCATAGAAAACATTCACTTTGACTGCAATAAGAAGAACGGCAATCAGGATGGCGTCCACGTAAATGGATGGGCGCGAGACGGTTCCATCACCAATCTGTTTGGTGAAACCAATGATGATATGGTCGCTCTGAATTCCGATGAGGGCGATTTCACCGGCGAATACAACGATATCGAAAACATCACCATCGAAAACATCTTTGGCGGCAATGACGGATGGACTGCCGTTCGCCTGCTTTCCAGAAAAGCCCATCTGCGCCACATCACCATCCGCAATATCTACGGCAATTACAAATACAATGTGGTTTCCTTCACGCACTGGGCAGAAGATGCCAACGTGCAGCACTACGGATTTTTTGACAATATCACCATCGAAAATATCCATGCAGCATCCTGCCGCACTTCCGGCATCGGCCACGGTGGCCTGATCTGGTTCCAGAACGACATCGAACATGTCGGCACCGTGGTGATCAACGGCCTGTACCGCTCGGAACCTGCACAGAATCTGAATGATGTTCCCACCATTGATATTGAGGAAGGCTGCAATATCGATAAGCTGATTCTCACCAATGTGATGCAGTCCATCCCGGATGACAAGCCGCTGATTCGCAGGCACGAAGCAGCGAATGTCGGATTGCTTACACTGGACGGCGTTGTTCAATAAATCACATCCGGCACAACTTCAATGAAGAACGTCCCACGCAGCAGCTGTATCGCCGCAAAAAAATCTTGCGCAACATTCAAAATAATATGCTATAATGGGAGCGGAGAGAATTCTCCTCTCCCATATGCTTTTCGCACTATGACTCACCTTGAATTCGTTGATATATTGAAAAAGGAGGCGAATGATTCGGAATGAACAGAGCCGATATGATTTTCGACCTTTCATCTTTGTGGTCAACGGTGAAAGAGGAATTCCCGTATTTTGATCGATTGCCATTCGATTGGGACGAGCAATATCGCACTTATCTTGAAAAAATCCTTCGGGTAAGTGAGGAACGCGATTTTCATCGTCTCCTGACAGAATTTATGGCGAGCCTAAATGATGGTCATACGAAATATATCCCACCGGATGAGTACAGGATTATAAAGCCGTTTGTCAGTCCTGCTGAACCTACTTGCACGATGAATGACGGCATTTTAACAATCAAGATCAACGAGTTTTTGAAAAATTACGCGCCCTATGTCCGAGAACAACTGGAAACAGTGCCGAATATCTCGCTGGTACGCCTAGATATACGGGACAACATTGGCGGAAACACCTACCACGCAGCAAAAGTAGCCGAACTCTTCATCTCCGGCGTGTTCCAGAGTTGCCAGAAATGGACACAGATACGAAATGCAGTAGATGCCGCCGGTGCAAGTCAAATTGTCCATTATAGCGAAGAAAGAATTCAACAATATATCAGGGACGGATTATTGACGGAAGATTCTGTTGCCGATGCAAAAAGTGTGATGAACCGCACAAAATATGAAAAGTATATCTCCTCCCACGGCGCGGAGAATCAGCGCGCAATCTATGAAGGCCCGCTGCAGATATTGATTTCCCGAAATACCATGTCCGCTGCGGAAGATTTTGCCGCTATGTTCAAGAGTAATCATCGCGGAGTATTGATTGGAGAGCCAACCTCCGGCTCAACCGGCACTCCATGTATGATTCCTCTTCGTTGCGGTGGTAGGGCTCAAGTTGTCTCGGTTGGTTACCGTCTATTGGATGGAACAGAGTTTATCGGAACAGGCATTATGCCCGATATTGCAAAGGACGTTGTTTCTCTATAAGAAGCCTATACAAAAAGTGCAGCCACGCAGCTGCACTTTTTTGCATTTATTGAAATTCCAGAAATAGCGGTTGGACGCGAAGCGACGTTGCGTAGGCCGACGGCCTCCTAAGAATTCGCCGGTATTCTTTATGCGTCGTATCCGTTGGGATTGTTCTTCTGCCAGCGCCATGCATCGCGGCACATATCCACAACATCCTTTTCGGCCTTCCAGCCAAGAAGTTTCAACGCCTTACCGGCATCCGCATAGCTCACAGGCGCATCGCCCGGGCGGCGGGGACCATCGCTGCAGGGAACCTTTTCGCCGGTGGCTTCTTCAAAGGCGCGGATCAATTCACGCACGCTGCATCCGCGGCCAACGCCGAGGTTGATCGCCTCTGCGCCCTTGTTTTCCATGGCATATGCAATCGCGCAGACATGGCCCTTTGCAAGGTCAACAACGTGGATGTAGTCGCGCAGGCAGGTACCGTCCGGCGTATTGTAGTCCGTGCCGGTGATATAAATCGGCGGAATCTTGCCGATGACGGACTGCGTCACGCGCGGCATCAGATTGTTCGGAATACCGTTGGGATTCTCGCCGATGCGTCCGCTTTCGTGTGCGCCGACGGGATTGAAATAGCGCAGCAGAACCAGCGTCCATTCCGGATCGGATTTTGCAAGGTCAAACAGAATCTGCTCGATCATGCACTTCGTCCATCCATAGGGATTGGTGCAGCCGCCGGTGGGCATATCCTCGGTAAGGGGCATCTTTTCCGCCATGCCGTAAACCGTCGCGGAAGAAGAGAATACCATGCGCTTAACGCCCTTTTCCTGCATCACTTCCAGAAGGCTGAGCGTGGCATCCAGATTGTTTCGATAGTACATCAGTGGCTTTTCAACCGATTCGCCTACGGCCTTATAGCCCGCAAAATGAATTACGGCATCGATCTTTTCGCGATCGAAAACTTCGCGGAGTGCGTCCTTGTCGCACACATCCACTTCGTATGCAGCAAAATCCTTGCCCGTCAGTTCCTTCACACGATTCAGCGATTCGGGCTGACTGTTGGAATAATTGTCCGCAACTACGATATCGTATC
Organism: Clostridiales bacterium; assembly: GCA_015056055.1. Classification (GTDB taxonomy): domain Bacteria; phylum Bacillota; class Clostridia; order Christensenellales; family Aristaeellaceae; genus Alectryocaccomicrobium. The sequence goes on from SVHC01000045.1 coordinate 17,729, forward strand.
CGGCATTCAGAAGTTCAACACAGGTATGCGCGCCGATATAGCCCGCGCCGCCCGCAAGTAAAATGCTCATAAAATATCCCTCCCGGAGTGTTCCATGTGTTTCATTATACCGCACTGCGGGTTAAAATGCAATCATAAGCAGGAAAACACGCCCCCTGCGGCAAACACTATCATACGAGGTGATTTTATAATGGAACGACCCATGAAGCGCCCTTCCTTCTCCCGTGCGGAATCGGTATATATTTTGATGCCCGAGCACATCAACGGCGCAAAGCGTCTTTTCGGCGGCCGTCTGATGGAATGGATTGATATCGTAGCAGCCGTTGTTGCACGCCGCCACAGCGGATACGATGTGACCACCGCCTGCGTGGACAGCCTTGAATTTCTGCATCCCGCATTCGTAAACTCCACCCTGACCCTCGCGGGGCACATTACCTACGTGGGCAACACTTCCATGGAAGTGCGCGTGGATACCTATGTAGAGGAGCTGGACGGCACACGCAAATCGGTAAACGTAGCCTATCTCGTGCTTGTTGCCATTGATGCAGACGGCAAACCTGCCCGCGTTCCCGGGCTTATTCTTGAAACCGAGGAAGAAAAGGCTGAATTTGCCGCCGGTAAAAAGCGTTCGCAATTGCGAAAAGAAAAGCAGTGCCTGTAACATGTGGACGGGGAAGTAAACATTCCGCAATGTGCAATAGTCGTCCAGCTTCGCTATGCTAACTGGACTCCTTTGCTTATTGGACTCTCTTCGTGCTGTTTCGCCCACTGGGCGCGCACTTCGTTCGTCCCCCGCCACTGCCGACCACAATTCGCAATGGTCGTCCGTCATCGCATTCGCTTGACGTACTTCCTTGCTCATTGGACTCTCGCCGCGCGGTTTCGCCCACTGGGCGCGCGCTTCGTT
>SVHC01000005.1 GCA_015056055.1 Clostridiales bacterium
TGTGCAAGCACTTCATCCATCCCCGCTCGACTTGCATGTGTTAGGCACGCCGCCAGCGTTCGTCCTGAGCCAGGATCAAACTCTTCTGTTCAATCCATTATCCAAAGCTTCGCTTTCGCTTCACTTCGGCGTTTAACTCATTTCGGAATCTGACTGTTCTAGTTTCTTCTCTTCCTTTTTCACTATGTCGTTTTCAAGGTTCGTGCGCGCTCTTTCGTGATTTGCCTCATTTCGTGAGCGCTTGTATATAATATCACTCCCCTTGATATTTGTCAACACCTTTTTATGTTAACTGTGCGTTTATCCAGGCCTTTTTGAGCATTTTTACGCGAACATCCGTTCCATTTTAATCCCGTTCAACGCTTTTTCCGCCGATTCCAGCAGCAAATCAAAGCAAGAAATAAGCGAATTGGGCTTTCCGACAGGATCATCCTGCCGAAACGGCACAAAAAATATGTGTCTTGATGCCATCAGCACCCCTATATTTTTCGCACTTTGTGCCAATCCGTCGTTGGTCGCAACCGCAAGAAGCACCGGACGCGAATTTCTGAGCTGCGCCTTTGCCGCCATCGTCACAGAGGTATCCGTTATTGCATTCGCAAGTTTTCCAATTGTATTCCCCGTGCATGGCGCAACAATCAACAAATCCAGCATTCCCTTGGGTCCTATTGGTTCGACCTGCGGAATCGTATGCCATATTTTTTTGCCGCAGATTTCCTCCATTTCTTCCCTCGCCGCATTTGCAGTATAAAAACGCGTATCAAGCGTATAGGCATTTTCCGAAAATATCGGATACATATCCGCACCGGTCTCTGCCAGTTTACGCCATGTAGCAAAAGCTTCCGCAAAGGTACAGAATGAGCCCGTCATTGCGCAGCCAATCCGCGCGCCCTTCAGCGTTTTCATGTAAAATTGCTCCCTTCTCTATCTATAATGCGTTTTACAGCACTTTCCAGCACAAAAGCAGCACTTTCCGGGCAGTATCGCCCCGGCACTCCGCTTTCTATCCATGCAGACAGCCCCAAACGCTGCGCAGCCTCAAGATCAACTCCAAACGGAGCAGACGCCAAGTCCAGAATCACTGCATCTTTTGCCGCACATGTGAGTATATTTTCCGAAAGAACCATTTCAGGCGGAGTAGAAAACACCGCCTTCGCCCCGGAGATTCCATCCTCCAAACTTTCGGTCGCAATTGCACCCCTTTGCATAGCACGTCTGCGAGATTCTTCCCGGCGTGCATAGACTACAGGTTTCGCCCGCATTCCAACCAGCAAATCCGTCAATTCCTGCCCAATCCTTCCAAATCCAACAACCAGGCATTTGCTGCCCCGCAATGCCACCTTCATAAAATTTGCCGCGCAGACAATCGCCCCTTCCGCAGTCAGCTGCGCATTTTCCCGCAAAAACTCCTCATCCTCCAGGAGATTGACAATCTTCCGCCCCACGCAGATCTTTTCCGTCGAAAAAGCCATTACCAACGCATCCGCCGGAACCTGATTCACACCTTCACAAAGCGCCCGTGCACTCCCGAATATGTACGCTTCTTTTTCAGATTCTCCATATTCCGAAAGTTGCTCCGACAAGCGCACAAACCTCGCATCGCCACCGACAACATGAATTTTCACTTTACCACCTCCATCCTGCGTTTACTGGCATACTATGCCTCCTTCCGAAGGCATGACAAAAGCGCCCGTTATTAAACGGACGCTTTTTCATACGAAGTTCAGATGCCGTGCTTTACTCTGTCGCTTTCTTCGCTTCTCTTGGCATCATTAAATCGGTCGAGTGTACCTACCAGATAACCCGTGATTCTTCGGATACGGTCAAAGGGCACATGACCGAAATCATACTTCAGTTCCACAAAATCCCCATCTACGCGGATATCGATTCCCTTCGGCTCCCTGTGGAACTTCTCTCTCGCACGTTTTACATACTGATCAATTTCATCCTGCGGCAGCACACCGCCGGTTACTCTTACTTCGCACATGTTCATCATCTCCTTTACTTTATATATACCACAAAAAGGAAATAATGAAACACTCCCAGATACAACTATATTACAGATTAATCTGCGACTTCATCTGAGAAAATTTCTGACAGGCTGCATCCACATCCGGCACAGATGCATTCTTCACCGGATACCAGCCCTTGCGGCTCATTTCATCATATACGCACTGCTGATTTGCCGCGCAATCGCTGAAATTGGTCTGCAGTACCTGGCGCAGCTGCGGACAGGTTGCTTCCGGAAGAAAAGAAGCATACGTGTTCATCATATACTTTTCTTCCGCAATCAAATCCTCCATTCTTTCCTGGTCGCTCAGGGGGCTTACCTGCTGATTCATGCTCATACTCATCCTCCTCACGCGTGGCTGTTCAGATAGTTATACAACCGTTCAAATCGCTGACAATGGGCATTTGCAACCTGCGTTGCCACATTGCGCAGCTGCGCATCCTGCATTTGCTGTGCATAGACGCGCGCCTTTTTGCATGCGAGGAATTCGTGCTGCAATTGGTCTTCCAGAATGGTCAGACTCTTTGCAGGGATCATGGTCTGTGTTGCCTGCATGGGATTCCCTCCTTAATTTATAGGATTCGCCTTTATTGTCCCCGCAGACGCTTTTCCCAAGCAGGAAAATTATGCCATCCGAGCCATATCATCGTGCAATTTTACGATAATGCGTTTTTCAAGGCGGGATATGTAGCTTTGGCTGATTCCCAGCATATCCGCAACTTCCTTCTGCGTATGTTCCTGTCCATCCGCCATACCATACCGCAGCTCGATAATTTCCCGTTCGCGCAGCGACAGGTGGCGAATCGCTTCCCGCAGCATTTGGCGTTCCGCATCCGTATCCATATCCCGAGATACAATATCCGGCTCCGTGCCAAGAATATCGGAAAGCAGCAGTTCATTCCCATCCCAGTCGGTATTGAGCGGCTCATCGAACGAGACTTCCAGCTTCAATCTGTTCGTCCGCCTGAGCACCATCAGAATTTCATTTTCGATGCACCGCGAGGCATATGTAGCCAGCTTGATTTTCTTTTCCGGATTGAATGAATTGACTGCCTTTATCAGTCCTATGGTTCCAATCGAAATCAAATCTTCAATTCCGATCCCTGTATTTTCAAATTTCCGCGCAATATACACGACCAGACGAAGATTCCTCTCAATCAGTATTGACCTTGCCACCGGATCGTTGTTCATCATTCTTTCCATCATCATTTCCTCTTCATCCCGCGTAAGCGGCGGAGGCAAAAGATCGCTTCCGCCAATGTAGCACACAGAACCCCTGCGAATTTTCACAATCAGCCCATATACCGTCTGACGAATATTCTGTGCTCCCAAGACTGCCATTTTTTACCCTCCTTCAAAACCGCTCCACATTTTCTTCCGTTCCTTCCCCGATCGCCCCCAGTACTGCGGGAGCAAGCGCGCATACATCGCCGGGCATGTATCCCGGAAACACACCGATCCAGACTGCCGGAGCACGCATCCAGCCATCTGAATAATTCACAAGCAGCGCATCCGGACGAAAGGCATTCATATGCCCGTTTCCTCCAACACCCCCAAAGGCCACGCGTCTAAAGCCAGCTTGAGGCACCTCCGCCCGGAATTCCCGCGGCAGCAGCTCCAATATTTTTCTCTGCTCCACAATAAGAACAGGCAATCCGCTGACCGGCTCATGCAAACGGTTTCCCGTGTCAATCAACGCAGTAAACCGCACCTGCCTGCCGCCTTTCCGGACAATCACATCCACTTCCCATTTTTCCACGCGGTTCACCCGAATGCGAAAGAGCCATAAAGTCAATCCCAACCCCAGAATTCCACCGACAAGAAGCGTCGTCAGCGCACCGGTCATTACGCTTTCGCGAATCAGAATCTGCACACCGCCCATCAAAGCCGACGCGCCAAGCAGCACAATGCCATCCCGAAAAATCCCTTTTATCTTCTTCGGTCGCAGCGCCGCAAAAGCCATGCACAACGTCAATATGCCGCGGCAGACTATATTTCCCAGCCACGCAAGTCCATCCAGCTGCATAAGCACCGCATACGCCGTTCCCAATGCCGAAGTAACACCCAGCCTTTTCCACGAAACACACCCCCTGCAGCGCGCAATCACAGCAAGCAAAAGCAAGTCCGCAAAAAAATTTACAATTATGTAAAGCTCAATACTGACCGCCACCGCACGTACCTCCTGTTTCATCAGTATAGGAAATCCAGGGTCAAAGTTCTGAATTCTATTGTCGGCCAATTGTAGTTTTTACCATCTTTCGGGCGCTATTTTTCACCATTTTTCGCCAATTTTCAATTCTCTTTCGAAATGCATCTGTGAATTTTGTCTATGTTTTCCACTGTTCAATGTCCAAAAACGCAAAAAATCCCGCGTTGCGCGGGTTCAAAAGTCATGCTATAATATGGACATAGGGGTATCTGCGGCAGAAGCATTCGCAGATAACAATTCCCGCAGAAGGGATGGAAAAACAATGAACAACTACATTATCAGCTGCTGCTCCACCGCCGATTTGACCGCGGAACACTTTTCGCGCCGCAATATTAACTTCATCTGCTTCCATTACGAAATGGATGGCGTACAGTATCCGGACGACTTGGGTCAGACCATGCCTTTCGACAAATTCTATCAGGCAATGACTGACGGTGCCGACACAAAAACCTCCCAGGTAAATACCGAGGAGTTTATCGACTATTTCACTCCGTTCCTTGAAGAAGGAAAAGATATTCTGCACCTCACCCTTTCCTCCGGTCTTTCCGGCGTATACAGCGCCGCAACCACCGCCGCAAGCGAACTGAGCGAAAAATATCCCGACCGCAAAATCTATATAGTAGATTCTCTTGCCGCATCTTCAGGCTTCGGCCTTTTCATGGATGCGCTTGCAAACAGGCGCGATGCAGGAATGAGCATTGATGAACTGAAGAACTGGGCGGAAGAAAACAAACTTCTTCTGCATCACTGGTTCTTCTCCACCGATCTGACGTTCTTTGTCAAAGGCGGCCGCGTTTCCCGCAGCTCCGGTTTCGTCGGAAATCTGCTCGGCATCTGCCCGCTGCTCAACGTAAATAACGAAGGCAAGCTGATCCCCCGCGCAAAGATCCGCACCAAAAAACGTGTAATCGTAGAAATCGTAAAGCGCATGGAAGAGCATGCACAGGATCTTCTGAACTACAGCGGAAAATGCTATATCTCCCACTCCGCCTGCTATGAAGATGCACGCGCCGTTGCCGACCTCATCGAAGAGCGTTTCCCCAATCTGGACGGAAAAGTTCTTATCAACAACATCGGCACCACCATCGGCAGCCATACCGGCCCCGGCACGGTAGCCCTGTTCTTCTGGGGCGACAAGCGCGAAGCATAAAGCAAGAACAAAACACAACCGCGGATTTTTCCTTTTCTTCGGAGAGATCCGCGGTTTTTATCGTCCTTCTTTCACCTGTTAAATCTGTTTGTGCCATTGACACGCCAATAAAAAATGGTTATAATTCTTTCATATATTGCGATGAGCGAAATAGTACGTGCGTTTTGACTACTCTCAGAGAGCTTCCGGTCGGTGCGAGGAAGCAGAGCAGGCGTACCGAATACATTCGTGAGCAGATTCCGTGAAGTAGCAGTAGCGGATTCCGGTTTGCGTCCGTTACAACGCCCAGAGGCTGCATCATTTTTTGTGCAGCAAACGGAAGTGGTACCGTGGTCTACAGCCGCCTTCCCCAATCGGGGATGGCGTTTTTTTAATTGATTCGGAGGGATAATAGACAATGGAATTCACCCAGGATATTTTTGCAGAACAAATGAAACCCATTACCGGCAGCGCCATCAGACAGATTTTCCATCTGCTGGCCAAACCCGGCATGATCTCTTTCGCGGGCGGCAATCCTTCCGCCGACGCCCTGGATGTTGAAACGGTTGCAGAGCTTGCACAGGAAGCCCTTTCCACCAAGGGCAAGGCCATCCTGCAGTACGGTGCAACGGAAGGCTGGGCTCCCCTTCGCGAGAGCATTGCCGAGTTTGTAAAGACCGCCGGAATCGAGACTTCCCCGGCAGAAATCCTGCCTGTACACGGTTCTTCCCAGGCATTTGACCTGCTCCTGAAAGCAGTAATCAATCCCGGCGACACGATTCTGGCCGAAAGCCCCACGTTCCTTGGCGCGCTGCAGGCCATGCGCATCTACGGCGCAAACATCGTTTCTCTTCCGATGGATGAAAACGGCGTAATTCCGGAAGCTGCAGAAGAAGCCATCAAAAAGCATCATCCCAAGATGATGTACATCATCCCCACATTCCAGAACCCCACCGGCGTAACGCTTTCTCTGGAGCGCAGAAAGGCCATGGCCGAACTCGCCAACAAATACGGCGTAATCCTCGCAGAAGATGATCCGTACCGCGACCTGCGCTACTCCGGCGATCCGCTGCCGGCCATCAAGTCCTTTGATACCGACGGCTGGGTAGTATATATGACCAGCTTCTCCAAGCTGATTGCTCCCGGCATGCGCGTAGGCGCCGCCATCGCAAATCCCACCCTGCTGCGCAAGATCGTTATCGGCAAGCAGTCCGCCGACACGCACACCACCGCGCTGACCCAGGCCATCGTAGACCTCTACATCCGCAAGGGTCTTCTGATGCCGCACATCGAGCGCATCAACAAGGCTTACAAGCGCCAGCTGGATGCCATGCTGGACGGCTTTAAGTATTTCCCCGAAAATGTTACCCACACCGTTCCGCAGGGCGGCCTGTTCGTATGGGCATCTCTGCCGGAAGGGGCAAACGCTTTGGAACTGTTTGAGCGCGCCGTTGAGAACAACGTAGCTTTCGTTCCCGGCACGCACTTCTACGCCGACGGCGGCAACCTGAACACCTTCAGGCTCAATTTCTCCAACAGCCCCGTAGACGTTATTGAAACCGGCATGAAAAAACTGGGAGGTTTGATCTAATATGCAGTCCGCACTTGATATTCTTCGCGAGCGAGGATTTATCGCTCAGGCCACTTTTGAAGAGGACCTTGAAAAAGCATTCCGTGAGCAGAAGCTCACTTTCTACACCGGATTTGACCCGACCGCAGATTCCCTGCACATCGGTCACTATATCCCGATCATGGCCATGGCGCACATGCAGCGCGCAGGCCATCAGCCCATTGCTCTCATCGGCGGCGGTACCGCAATGATCGGCGACCCCTCCGGCAAGACCGACATGCGCAAGATGATGACCGTTGAAACCATCGCACACAACGTCGAGTGCTTCAAAAAGCAGATGGGCCGCTTCCTGAAGTTCGACGGCGACAACGGCGTTATCATCGCCAACAATGCCGACTGGCTGCTGAAGCTCAACTATGTTGAGTTCCTGCGCGATATCGGCGTTCACTTCTCCGTAAACCGCATGCTCACCGCTGACTGCTACAAGCAGCGCATGGAGCGCGGCCTTACCTTCCTCGAGTTCAACTACATGCTGATGCAGGGCTACGACTTCCTCGAGCTGTATCACAAGTACGGCTGCACGCTGCAGGCAGGCGGCGACGACCAGTGGAGCAACATGCTGGCAGGCGCTGACCTTATCCGCCGCAAAGAAGGCAAGGATGCATTTGCACTGACCTACAAGCTGCTTCTGACCAGCGACGGCCGCAAGATGGGCAAGACCGAGGCAGGCGCTCTCTGGCTTGATCCCAACAAGACCAGCCCCTACGATTTCTATCAGTACTGGCGCAACGTCGGCGATGCAGACGTTGAAAAGTGCCTCGCACTGCTCACCTTCCTGCCGATGGACGAAGTCCGTGCTCTGGGCGCTCTCAAGGATGCCGAAATCAACAAGGCCAAGCGCGTCCTCGCATTCGAAGTCACCAAGCTGGTTCACGGCGAAGAAGAAGCCATCAAGGCTCAGGAAGCTGCGGACGCCCTCTTCTCCGGCGGCGCACGCGCAGGCTCCGTTCCCACCACCGCCGTTACCCGCGAAGAACTTGCCGCAGACAGCCGCCTGATTTCCCTTACCGTAAAGTGCGGCCTGTGCAAGTCCAACGGCGAAGCCCGCAAGACCATTCAGGCAGGCGGCCTGTACATCGGCGACGAAAAGGTTTCCGACGTTGACTTTGCCGTAACGGCTGAAATGCTCGAAGGCGAAGGCATGCTCCTGCGCAAGGGCAAGAAGAATTATCATCTGCTGGTGCTCGAAGCGTGAGCGCAGCACCCTATAAAACACTGATGCAGCGCGCGGACGATGAATTCATCGTCAACAAGTCGCGCTTCATCGGTTACGGCGCTCCGGTGCAGACGGAGGAGGAAGCCCTTGCCTTCCTCGCAGAAATCCGCAAAAAACATCAGGACGCCACGCACAACTGCTATGCCTACATCATCGGAACGAATATGGGCATCATGCGCTATTCGGACGACGGTGAACCCGGCGGCACCGCGGGCATGCCCATCATTGAAGTGATGAAGGCACGCGGCGTAACGAATGCGGCAGTTGTCGTTACACGCTATTTCGGCGGTATTCTGCTCGGCGCGGGCGGACTTGTGCGCGCATACACGCAGGGCGCAGTCGTTGCGTTGAATGCGGCGCAGGTCGGCGTGATGCATCCCACTCAGCGCGTACTGGTGGATGTAACCTACCCCATGCTGGGAAAGGTTGAGCATTTTCTGAAAAGCGAACCGGTTATCGTGGAGGACAAGTCCTTTATGGATACCATCACGCTGACCATCGTGGTGAAAACTGCGGATGCGGAGGGATTTGCTTCCCGCCTGATTACGCAGACCGATGGTCGATGCGAACCGATTCCTATGGAAGAATTCTATATGGCATGGCCCGAAGAAGAAAACGCATAAAGCTTTCGCAGAACTTCGGAAGACCATCTCATCAATCCAAAAATTCAGCGAGCACAGCAGCCTCACCTGCTGTGCTCGCTTTTGTATGTATGTTTTATCCCCCCATCTGCTTACAAAAATGATTCTACCACATATATGGTGCTGTTTCCTTTATCCCATAGGATGATTATTTCACTATTGTCAGCTTGCGAATCATACCAAAACAGACATTCCGAACAATACGGGCGATATTCCGAAGGAACCTCTATCGCATCAAGCAATCCATTCACGGCATCAGAATAATTCGCATAAAAAATCGTTTCCTGTTCTTCCGATTCCCAATCAAGCATGGCGCTTATATAGGAGTGTTCTTCGTACGAAAAGACATGATATCGAATTCCATCCCCGTGAAAACTTGAACCGGAATCTTTCCTATATATTTCAGAGTACTGTGCTTCAGAAGGAATTGTGATTTTCCAGTTTACCTCAAGAGTTGTATTGTAATCGCCGGGATAATTCCACATAAAAAGTATCGCAGCGCTCAAAACCATGCTACAAATTAATACGATCAATAGCACTATTTTCTTATTTTTCATAGCTTTGTTCCTTCCTGTATTCCAAAATATCGCCCGGTTGGCATTCTAATGCTTCGCACAGTTTGACGAGCGTTGAGATTTTCAGCGCTTTTGCTTTGCCATTTTTCAGCACAGACACATTGGCTATGGTGATTCCCACGCGTTCAGCAAGTTCGGTTACACTCATTTTTCTTTTTGCAAGCATTACATCGATGTTGAAAATAATTTCCCCGTCCATTATGCCTCCCTATATCGTCCAATCGCTTTGTTCCTGCAATGCAGCAGCTTTTTTAACCAAATGCGACAATACCGCAGATGCTACAGCAACTGAAACACCCACAAACACAATCACAAATGATGCAAGCACCACGCCGGGATGGCTCATGTTCAAAAGCAATAAAACAATATTACCAACAAAAAAGAACCCTGCATCCGAAGCCGCCAGTACAGAAATAGTTTTTAGTGAATCAGCATTTTGCTGCGTAAAAGACTTGTCATTTCCAATATTGTCTGAAATTCTCCATCCATAATAAAGCACCATAAAGCAGGGAATTCCGGAAAACCAAATGAACAGAAGCCATGGCCAAAAGCGGTTGGAAAACTCCGGATACATAGAGCGCAGCATCAGGCCATGCGCAGGGATAACTGCAGCATATACCCCCAACCCGCAAACAGCCACCCCAAGCAAGATTAGTTTCAACCATTTTGAAAGTGCTTTTTGTTCCATAGAATTCATCCTCCTGATATTCGTTCATTTCTATTATATCACTCCTATTATATAAGTCAACAAATATTTATCGTATTACGATAAATATTTGTTGACTTATCACTTATTCAAGGTCATAAAGAAGGGACTGTAAAGAAATATGCCCCACGGCATCGGTTTATATATTGTGACTGTCTACCCTCATCTTGTATGCTTCCACTTTGTGTGATAGAATAAAAAGCACCATGGCAACTGCCTTGAGTTGGGCAAGTTGTTTAAGCGAACAAGGAGATAGAATTATGATTAAGCCTAAGAGATTATCCAAAGGTGATAAGGTTGCAGTCGTTTCCTTGTCGAGGGGAATGATTGGCGAGAAAATGTTTATTCATAAGTATGAACTTGCCAAGAAACGCTTGGAGGAATACGGATTAGAAGTTATGGCTATGCCCAATGCGCTGAAAGGGATTGACTATCTGTATCAGCATCCAGAAGCAAGGGCTCAGGATTTAATGGATGCATTTAGGGATCCCGAGATCAAGGCGGTCTTTAATGCCATTGGCGGCGATGATACAATTAGACTTCTTCCCTACATAGACTTCGATGTTTTTCAAAACAACCCCAAGATATTTACTGGCTTTTCAGATTCCACAACAAACCATTTTATGATGTACAAGGCGGGACTTGTGTCCTATTACGGTCTGTCTGTGATGAACAATATCGCAGAATATGTTGCTATCAACGAATACACCAAACAGGCCATGGAAAAGACATTGTTTGCTCCCCAGGACATCCTGCCGATTCCTTGCAGCGATTTTTGCAGCTATGAAAAGGACAAGATTTGGTGGAAAGAGGATAATATGAACAAGGCCACCCCACGTTATCCCAATACAGGCTATGAGGTTATACAAGGTAATGGAAAGGTAACTGGTGAACTACTAGGTGGATGCATCGATGTATTCCCAGAGCTACTTGGAACTTCCTTGTGGCCTACATTAGACCAGTGGATGGGCAAGATTTTACTAATTGAAACAAGCGAAGTCGATATGCATGAAATGGTTCTCTCTTGGTTTTTGCGGAATTTGCATGCCCAAGGCATACTGCATGCCATCAACGGAATTATTGTTGGTAAACCTGCCGTAGAAGAAAAACTGGAAAAGTATAAGGATGTATACAAGCAGGTTGTTGGGTTTGAGGCGAATTTGCCAAACCTCCCAATCCTGTACAACGTCAACGTGGGACATGCGTATCCCATTGGTGTTTTTCCGTTGGGTCTGCGATACGAAATTGATTGCGATAATAAAACGCTCACTTTGCTTGAAAGTGCAACGTTATAAGGAATCCCAATTTATACAAACCGGCCTCTAAAGGCGCGCATTCCTTGCACCTTTAGAGGCCGGTTTGTATCAATCAAGTTCTATAGTGATATTCCCCGTAGAAGTATTGATTTCGCATTTGCCGCCGGCAGTTGTTTGCGGAACATCAATTTTGCCCGTGTCGCTGCGTGCAATGAATATCTTTTCACTGAGCAGACTGCCGCAAACATTGCCCGTGCTTGTTTTGATCGTCAGCTCACCGGCATCGCAATTTTCAAACTTTACATTGCCAGTGCTGCGCTTGATCGACATATTCCCGGATGCAATCGTATCCCGAAGCACAATATTCCCCGTGCTTCCGGTCGCAGTGATATTTTTGCAGGAAATTCCATTCAGTATCGCATCCCCGGTGCTTACGCCGACTGTAACATCGCCCGTGCAGTTTACGGAGGATGCATTCACATCGCCCGTCGAAACCGAAAGCTCCACAGTTTCGGCAGTCACGTTTTCAACGCGGATAGCTCCCGTGCTCGTCTTGATTCTGATTCCTTCCAAGGCGGATGCGCAGGCATTTATATCTCCCGTGCTGCTTACAACATCGATGTTTTTAAATACAAAATCCTTCGGAATCTCTATGTCGCCCGTACTTTCCTGTATAGCGAGTGTTCCGTATTCCGTTTCCGGAAGATATACGGTGATTTTCGGACTTTCGAAAGAGATGGTGATATGCTCATACCATTTCCTCTCGTCGACCGATTTAATCGTAAGCGTTCCGTTTTGGACGGAAACCGTGTGCTTCACCTTTACCTCTTCATGGCAAACGACCTTGCACGCACCGTCGCCAGCAGGCACAAGGACAATGTCCGCGGTATCCGTATTTACGGATATATCGCTGAACGATTCTTCAATGGTATGGGTATTGGTTTCGTATTGTACCGTGCCGAGTTTCTTAAAATCCCAGCCATTGGCTGCCAGTACCATCGTAAACATGATCAGCCCCAAAAATACAAGAATCACAGCTGCAATCAACCACATTTTCGTCATCCTCCTCATTGTACGTCTCCTTTTCTGCTAAAAAAGTATTTTTTCATGCTCCCTGCGACCTTTTTCGTAAAAAGCCAACTTCCGCCGGTTACTGCCCTGCAGCCGCAGAACGCAAACACAGACAAGCCTGCGCAAACAAGCCCTGCGCCGATTGTGGCAAGTCCCGCCGCGCCATTTCCATAACAGGCAAAAACGCTGCCCGCAGCCATGCAGACCAAAGAGCTTGCCGCAAGTGCAGCAAAACCAGACCACAGAGAAAGGATCACAGACCATATTGTGATCATTGCCGCAAGCAGCACCGCAAAAGCAGCCGCCAGCAAAGAAACCCACAGCGGAGAACCCAGAATCAAAAGAACGATCGCCAACGTTTTGGACACTCTTTTCACTTTTGAGCATTCATCCAGAAGGTTATCGACCATAATCTGCTCCACGATGTCGTCAACAGATCCGATCGCGCTGACCGCTGCTTCTTCCGAAAGTCCCTCTTCCATCCGGTCATCAATCATTTCAGAGTAAAAAGCCAAATGTTCTTTTATCTCTTTCTGCTTAAGGCCTGACAATCCTGCCCGCAGCTTCGCAAGGAATTTTTGCTTATTCATCTTCCTCATCCTCTCTGGTCACGAACCGGTATATCGCCATGATCTCATTCCATTCCATTTTGAAATCTTCAATGCGCTTTCGTCCCGCATCGGTAATGCGATAATATTTGCGAAGTCTGCCTCCATGTTCCGCAGTGCGCACTGTGAGCATATCCGCATTTTCCAGCCGTTTCAAAATGGTATACAGCGTGGATTCGGACAGTTCTATATAAGGCTTCATATCTTTGATGATTTTGTAGCCATACGAGTCCTCGCTTTTTATGGCAGCCAGTACGCATACATCCAGAAGGCCCTTCTTCATTTGGTTGTCCATACAATACCTCCCATTGCATTATACATCGTATCACGAAGTATATATTTTGTCAACACACACAGCAGAAAACGGGCATGGATACGCATTTGCTTATCCATGCCCGAAGCAATATTATATACGTTTTCCCCTGAAATGCGACCAAGCCGCAACCATTCCCGATATTCCAACGGGTAGATAGAATATCAATACACGGATTGCAAGCGTCGCAGGCAGAATCATGTTTTCACCAAACACCTGCCGAAAAATCCCCAGCGAAAGATGCTCACTTACTCCCATACCGCCGGGCGTCGGAAGCATGTCTACCGATATCGCAATTACCCCCTGCAAAAGCATGATTTCCAAAGCGTTGTAACCCGTCAATCCAAATGCGAGGTAAACAATGTACGTAACCATCAGATAGCACAATCTCTGACCGATGGAAATGCACATCCACCCGATCGCATGCTTTTTGTGCTTTAGCAACAGCGCACATATTTCCTTATACTGCGCAGCAAATTCCATGACCTTCCGATGCGCATTTTCATACCGCCGCAAAAGCCGCAGCGAAAACAGCCACCTTAGAAATTTCTCCACCAGTGCAGACTTAAAAAGCAATAACAGCATAGCCACAATCATCAGGAAATTCACCAGAAACCCCAGCGCAAACAGCCACTGCGAATTTTCCAGAAATCCGCCAAGCGTTCCCCATCCGAGTCCCAGAAACAGTATGCCTGATGCAACCAGCACAATTTTATACAGAATTGTCGTTGTCAAAAGCATGGGCGCACTGGTAGACGCCGGAATCCCATCGCGGTGCATGTAATACATCTCTATCGGCTGTCCACCGGTTGCAGACGGAGTAATCGCACTGAAAAAGAATCCGGTGCATGCATATCTCGCGCAGCACCAAAAGGAAACCCTCCGCTTTTCATGGTGAAACATATTCTTCAGAATGAATGCCTCGCCAAGTACATACAGCATTCCCAGAGCCGCTCCGATCACCGCATATTCTATCCGCATTCCGGAAAGCGCCGAAGGCAAAAGCGCCAGATTCTGCTCTCGTGCAATGCTCCATACCGTCAGAAAAAATATTGCAATCAAAATGACCGCGTTCCATATCCAATATTTTTTGTTCTTCATATATCACTCACAGGCGCGCTTTCGCGCCCGCCTTTCTCAGGATTATCTACTTTCATTATATCAGATTTTGTACAATTGCGGCGCATTTGTTCCAAATTTCCTTTCCGCTCCGAGGCGTTCCCTTGACACGCATAGTATAATTAAAGGATACAGAAGAAAGAGGATGCCCGCCATGCTGACACTGAAATCCCGAGCAAATATTGCCGCCATTCCGCCCTGCCCTGAGGGAATTCCCCCCATTTTGTGGCAGCTTCTTTGTGCGCGCGGAATCACCACATCCGCGCAGGCTCAGGAATTTCTGCATCCGGATCCGTCCAATATTTCCGACCCGTTTCTGATGCCCGGCATGCGCGAGGCTGTTCTTCGCATTGAAGAAGCGCTGGAACGCAATGAGCGCATTGTCGTTTACGGCGACTATGACGTAGACGGCGTGTGCGCAAGCGCAACACTGGTTTCTCACCTGAAAAATCTGGGCGCAGACTGCGATGTTTATCTCCCCAGCCGCCACACGGAAGGCTACGGGCTGAACGAAAACGCCGTCCGCGCACTTTCCGAAAAATTCGATCTAATGATCACGGTCGACTGCGGAATCAGTTCAAAAGAGTTGGTTGCGCTCGCCGAAGAACTCGGTCTTTCCGTAATTGTCACAGACCATCATCAGCTGCCCGAATCCATTCCCGAATGCACCGTCATCAATCCGCACATCGAAGGATACCCTTATCCGAATCTGTGCGGCGCAGGCGTGGCATTCCAACTGGTAAATGCGCTGAGCGGAATGGAAGCAGCTCTCGAATACGCCGACTTTGCCGGAATTGCAACCATCGCGGATATCGTACCACTCACCGGCGAAAACCGCATTATTGCAGCCTGCGGCATCAAAAAAATCAACACCGCTCCCCGTCCGGGTATTGCGGCGCTGATGGAAGCGGCAGGTATTGCAGGAAAAGCTGTTTCATCCGAAACCATTGCCTTTCAGATTTCTCCCCGACTCAATGCGGGAGGTCGTCTGGCAGACGCGCGCATTTCCTATGATCTTCTCACCGGAGAAGATGAATTTGAACTTCTCGCCCTCGCATCCCGCCTGAACGATGAAAATCAGCGTCGGCAGGCAATGGAAAAAGCCATCCTTGAGCAGGCAGAAGCTTCCCTTGCCGATTTTGCCTTTGCCGAGCATCGCGTCATCATAGTGCACGGCGAAGGTTGGAATGCAGGCGTTATCGGCCTTGTTGCATCCAGACTTACCGAAAAGTATCATATGCCTTCCATCGCCCTCGCCGTAACCGGCGATACGGCGACCGGTTCCTGCCGCAGCATTCCCGGCGTTGATATTTATCAGGCGCTGTGCGCATGCGGGGATTATCTTGTTCGCTTCGGCGGTCACAGACAAGCGGCAGGCCTTACCATACAGACAGAAAATATCGCAGCGTTCTCCGCTGCGCTGGATCAATATCTTTTTGCTGAAATCGAACCGGCGGAATATGTGCCCTCTGTGGAATATGATCTTGAAATCCCGCTGGAATCCGCTGATCTTTCGACAATTTCTTCGCTTTCTTCCCTGCAGCCGACGGGATTTGGAAATCCTGCGCCCGTATTTCTTTCCCGTGGACAGTTCAGAAATCTGCGCCGCTGCGGAAAAGACGGTTCGCACCTGCAATTCGAATTTGCCGATGAACATGCGACACTTTCCGGTATTTATTTCCGCGCCGGGAATCTGGCTGATTCGCTGCACGGAGAATATCCTGTCGTCTATTCCCTGAATATCAATGAATACCGGGGGCGTGCCTCTGCGCAAATGCAGATTAAAACCCTGGCCCAGGCAGAGTTTGCGGCAAATTCACTGTCCGCACAGGAATATTACCAATTCCAAATTGCGTTTTTAACAGATTTATTGTATAATAATATGTTATCAGAACCGGAAAAAGTCTCGCTTTCCAAGCTGGATTCGCTCATGTCCGGTGTGCAGGGAACGCTTCTGATCGCCGCAGGCGAAGAAGCGGCACAGTGGGCAAAAGAGCGCTATCCCCAGGCGGATTTCTTCATCGGTCAGTATCCCGGGGATCTTCGCGCATTCCATTCCATATGCCAGTGTCCCTCGGGCGATCTTTCCGCAAAATATGCCAATATCGTGGCGCTGGATCTTCCTTTTCACGGATGCTGCTCCATGCTGCTGGATAAACACTTTTCTCCCGGCTGGCTGAAAGAATTGCCCGATACCGATGCACTGCGCGAAATCTATAAAGCTCTGCGTACCGCTTTGCGCACGGCCGGCCGCAGTATGGCGGTGGATACCCTGTGCGAAACCGTTGCATCCATGGAAATCTGTACCCGTGTCGCGGCATATGCGGCGATCATACTCTTTAACGAGATGGGCCTTGTAAAAGTTTCTCCAAGAATGCAGGTTGAACTGGTCAGCGGCATAAAAGCTTCCCCGGAAGATCATCCTTTATATCAGAGAATTCAAAAGCTATTTCAATACGCGATGGAGGTGGGTTGAGTGGAGGATAATACATATCAGGAACGTGATGAGCAGCTTATTCACCTGATAGACACCATTAGAAATTATCATCCCAAAGAAGACATGTCGCTTGTCGAGCGCGCATATTTCTTTGCCAAGAATGCGCATAAAGACCAGAAGCGCAAGTCCGGCGAGCCCTATTTTATCCATCCCTATCAGGTATCGCTGATTCTGGCTTCCTTTATGCTGGATGCGACGACTATTGCCGCATGCCTTCTTCACGATTGCATTGAGGACATTGAAGAGGTTACGTTTGAAAGCATCGAAAAGGATTTCGGTTCTGAAGTTGCTGTGCTGGTTGACGGTGTCACAAAGCTGACCCGCCTGAACTTCACAACCAAGGAAGATCAGAAAATCGAAAGCCTGCGCAAAATGTTCCTTGCCATGGCCAAGGATATCCGCGTTGTTTTGATCAAGCTGGCTGACCGTCTCCACAATATGCGCACTCTCAAATTTCAGGCGCCCGACAGGCAGGCTGCAATTGCGCGTGAAACGCTGGATATTTATGCTCCTCTTGCACACCGTCTTGGCATGAACGCCATCAAGTGGGAATTGGAGGACCTTTCTCTTCGCTATATCGATCCCGAAAGCTACTATACCCTTGTAAACCTCGTAGGTATGAAGCGTCAGGAACGCGAAGACACCATTCGTCAGGTAATCGAGGCCTTGCAGGCTGAAATCAAGGCTGCAGGCATCAAGGCGGAAGTTGAAGGCCGCCCCAAGCATTTTTATTCCATTTACAATAAAATGAAGTCCCAGAACAAGACGTTCGACCAGATTCACGATCTGATCGCCATCCGTGTTCTTGTAAACACCAAGCAGGAATGCTATCACGTTCTGGGTCTTGTGCATACGCTCTGGTCCCTGGTTCCGGGCCGCTTTAAGGACTATATTTCCCTGCCGAAGGCAAACATGTATCAATCGCTGCATACAACGGTTGTCGGCATGGGCGGCAAAACCTTTGAAGTTCAGATTCGCACGCACGAAATGCACCAGACTGCGGAATTCGGTATCGCAGCACACTGGCGTTATAAGGAAGGCAAACAGGCCGACGAACTTGACCAGAGGCTTACCTGGCTGCGCCGTATTCTCGACTGGCAGGATACCGCGCGTGATCCCGGTGAATTCGGCGAGCTCCTGAAGACCGACCTTTTCTCGGACGAAGTATTTATCTTCACGCCCAAAGGCGACGTAATCCTGCTGCCTCGCGGCGCTACCCCTCTGGATTTTGCCTATCGCATCCACTCCCAAATCGGTAATAAGTGCATCGGCGCAAAAGTCAACGGCCGCATCGTTCCCTTGAGCAGTTCGCTGGAAACGGGCGACTTCGTTGAGGTTATGACCTCCCCCAGCGGAAAACCCTCGCGCGATTGGCTGCAGATTGTAAAAACCAGCGAAGCCAAGGCAAAAATCCGCGCTTGGTTCAAGCATACCTACCGCGACGAAAACCTCGAGCTCGGAAAAGATATGCTTGAAAAAGAAGCCAAGAGGCAGAATACCGTTCTTTCCCAGCTGGCTCGTCCCGAATATCTGGAGCCGGTGTATCGCCGTTACTCCATGCAGTCGCTGGATGATCTCTATGTTTCCGTAGGTTACGGTGCTCTTAACGCAGTTCAGGTTATCAATCGCCTGATGGAAGAGTATAAAAAAACCCAGAAGATTGAAGTTCCCGAAGTTAAACCCACTCCCGAACCGGAAAAGGCACGCACGCAGTCCAGCCACTCCCATGGCATTATCGTCAAGGGAGAAACCGGACTTTCCGTTCGTTTTGCACGCTGCTGCAGCCCGCTGCCCGGTGACGCCATTGTCGGCTACATTACGCGCGGCCGCGGCGTATCCGTTCACCGCGCCGACTGCCAGAATATGCGTGATTCCGGCATTGAAACCGGCCGCCTGATCGATGTGCAGTGGGAAAACGCCGGCGATACGGCCTACAGCGCCGAAATCCAGCTTTTGGGTTACGACCGTGCAGGTCTGGTAGGCGATCTTTCCATGATGTTTGCAAAACTCGGCGTTCCGCTGGATGCCATCGCAGCCAAAAAGGCGGACGACGGTTTCTCTGTTTCCATCGCAATGACCCTCTCCATCCAGAACACTCAGCAGCTGGATAACATTCTAAAGCAGCTGCGCAAGAGGTCCGATGTGATCGAGGTTTATCGTCTTGGACACTAAACAGGAGGCTTTCTGATATATGCGCTGTGTAGTGCAGAGGGTAACGCATGCAAGCGTTACCGTTGATGAACAGCTGATTTCCGAAATCGGCGCAGGCTATCTGGTTCTCGTCGGCGTTGAAGACGGCGATACCGAATCGGATATGATCTATTGTGCAGACAAAATTGCCGGTCTGCGCGTATTTGAAGACGAAAACGACAAGATGAACCTTTCCGTCAAGGATGTTGGCGGCGAAGTTCTGCTTGTCTCTCAGTTCACACTTCTGGGTGATGCGCGTCATGGCCGCCGTCCGAGCTTTATCGCAGCCGCACGCCCGGAAGTTGCTCAGCCCATGTGCGAGGCAATGAAAACACGCCTCGAAAGCGCCGGTCTTGCTGTAAAAACCGGCAAATTCCAGGCTCACATGCATGTAGAACTTCTCAACGACGGTCCCGTGACCATTTTGCTTGACAGTAGAAAGGGTTTCTGATCCATGGCGAATCTCAACATACGCCGCATTGTATGCGGCTTGCTGGAAGAAAATTCATACCTCGTGTTTCTTGATGAGCGCGAGGATGCTTTTATAATTGACCCCGGCGACAATTTTGAAGAACTGATGGCTGCCATTCAGGTATCCGGCAAGCGTCTTGCTTACATTCTTCTTACGCACGGTCATTTTGACCATACACTTTGTGCACCGCGCCTGCGCGAGGCAACCGGAGCAAAAATCATTGCTCACTCCTTTGAGCTTGAATATCTGAAAGATGCGCATCTGAATTCCTATCAGCCCTCCCTCTGCCGTGAAGCTTTTGTTCCCTTCGAAGCAGACCAGGCACTTGAAATTCTGGAAAACGGATCCATCGAGCTGTGTGGCATCAGCATGCAGGTCCTTTACACTCCCGGTCATACTCCGGGCGGTATGTGTTTCCATATTCCCGAGCATCAGACGCTTTTCTCGGGCGATATTCTTTTTGAAAACGGCTTTGGCCGCACCGATCTTCCCGGCGGCAGCACGCAGCAGATTCGCCGCTCGCTGCGCAAACTTCTGAAACTGCCGGAAGATACCGATGTTTATGCAGGACACGGCGCATCTACGCTGATTCGCCGCGTAGTGGACGGTTTCCAATGATCGTCCGGCTTTTGACCAATGAAGAGGCACTCTTCGCAGAACTTGCTGATGTAGTGCGCATCTTCTATCCCGGAATCGTCCGGAGCGATGAAGGCGATTTCATCATCCGCCATGAGGGAAAAAGCGACGGTGCCAACTGGTGTGACCGTTTTGAAGCCGAAGGCCGCGAATATACGCACCTTACCCCCATGCAAGCCGAAGGTCTCCTTGCTGTCAAGCGCGAACGCAAGCGCGCTGCAAAGACAGGCCTTTTTCTTTTGCTGCGTGAAATTACCGGTGTGAATCCCGTCTGGGGTTCGCTTACCGGCATCCGCCCCACCCGCCTTTTGTACGAACTGATGGAAAATGGCGAAACAAGCGATTCCGCCGCGCGTCACTTGATGGACGATTTCTATGTTTCCGAAGAAAAGGCCGCTCTTATTCAGGAAATCGAACGCATGCAGCGCGGCGTAAGAACTGTTCCTTCCGACCAGTTTGATCTGTATATCGGAATTCCGTTCTGCGTAACCCGCTGTTCTTATTGTTCTTTCTCTTCGGGCGAACTCGGCAACGGAAAACTTGTGGCTCCCTATGTAGATGCTCTCGTTCGCGAAATCCGCATCTGCGGTGAAATGATGCGTGAAAAGAACCTGCGCGTGCGTGCAGCCTATATGGGCGGCGGCACGCCCACCTCCATTTCGGCAAAGGATCTTGCCCGCATTCTGGATGAAGCGCAGCGTGCCTTCCCGGGTGCCGTAGAATGGACGGTAGAGGCAGGCAGACCCGATACCATTGACCGCGAAAAGCTTGCTGCAATTCGCGATTACAATGTAGGCCGCATTTCCGTCAATCCGCAAACGTTCTCCGATGAAACGCTTCGCCGCATCGGTCGCGCACACACCGCGCAGGATACGCTCGATGCATTCCGCCTTGCGCGTGAAATGGGATTCAACCACATCAATATGGACATCATTGCCGCGCTGCCCGGCGAAAGATTGCCGGACTTCAAGCGCACGCTGGATACCGTAATTTCCCTGGATCCCGAAAGCGTCACCGTGCATTCGCTGGCCATAAAGCGTTCCAGCCGTCTGCATGAAGAGCTTGTGACCGACAAAGACGATTACGCGCCGCCGGAGGATGCCGCGGATATGATCCGCCATGCGCGCGTTTCCCTCAGCGAAGCGGGATACTATCCCTATTATCTCTATCGCCAGAAGTACATGGCCGGCAACCTTGAAAACACTGGCTACGCCAAGGCGAACCATGCCTGCCTTTACAACATCGGCAACATGGAAGAAACCGCCCGCGTACTCGCTCTGGGTGCAGGTGCCGTGACCAAATGGCTGTTTGACCGCGAGCGCCGCATCGAACGTGCCCCGAACGTGCGCAACATTGAGGAGTATATCAACCGCGTCGAAGAAATGACTGAGCGCAAACGTGCCTTGATCGGAGGCGAAGAAGCATGAAAAAGCTGATCACGCTTCTTCTCTGCCTGTGCGCACTGCTGATGACCGGTTGCTCCAAGCAGGATCCCTACGCCAACATCCCGTATCCTACCGTCACTATCACGATGAAAAGCGGCGAGGTCATGAAGCTTGAACTGTATCCCGCTGCCGCCCCGAATACCGTGGCAAATTTCATCAATCTCTGTCAGGACGGATTTTATGACGGCCTTAAGTTCCACCGCGTTGTACCGGGATATATGATTCAGGGCGGCGACCCCAAGGGAAACAGCACCGGCAATGCAGGCTTCACCATTGAAGGCGAATTTGCCGATAACGGAATCACCAATCCCGTCTCGCACTCGCGCGGCGTGATTTCCATGTCCCGCTATGATGAAGATATGAACAGCGCATCCTGCCAGTTCTTTATTCTGCAGTATGATTATCCCGAGCTGGACGGCAAATACGCAGCCTTCGGAAGAATTCTTGATTCCGAAAGCTTGAAGGTGCTGGATTCACTGGCAACTACAACCGTGGACGCATACTATGCTCCCCTTTTTGATCTTACCATCGATTCCATTACCGTGGAAACGCACGGTTACGATTACACGGCAGCGCGAATTGAAGAAGATTGATCCCATAAAACTATTCAGGAGGACTGAACCATGGAAAACAAGCAGAATCCCATTGTAACCATCGAAATGGAAAACGGCGGCGTTATCACGCTGGAACTGTATCCCGCACTGGCTCCGAACACGGTAGCAAACTTTGTTGAGCTCGCTCAGAAGGGCTTCTACGACGGCCTGATTTTCCACCGCGTTATTTCCGGCTTCATGATTCAGGGCGGCGACCCCAAGGGCACCGGCATGGGCGGCCCCGGCTACGGCATCAAGGGCGAATTCTCCCAGAACGGTTTCCCGAACGCCATCAAGCATGAGCGCGGCGTAATCTCCATGGCCCGTTCCATGATGCCCAACAGCGCAGGCAGCCAGTTCTTCATCATGCACAAGAATTCCCCGCATCTCGACGGCGCATACGCAGCATTCGGCCGCGTAACCGAAGGCATCGAGGTTGTTGACGCTATCGCAGCCGTTCGCACCGGCCGCAACGATCGCCCCGTTGAAGATCAGCGCATGAAGAAAGTTTCCGTTGAAACCTTCGGCGTAAACTACGTGGCTGAAAAGCTGTAATCCGATAACCCTTTGAATAGCTGTCCATTCCGGGCAGCTATTTTTTATTCACGCCCAACATCAGCGTTTTAGCACATTTTTAACCCAGAATCTGTCACTCAAATGCCTTGAAATGGACTTACTATATAGAGGCGGAGAATAACCGGTTGCATTCAGTTCTGACGTTCTTTTGCATCAGGAACCGGAAATAAGAAGGTACGACATGTTTGAATTGAAACCATTCAGAAAAAGGAAGCATGCACTTTCCGCAGAATCGCAGAAGCTGAAAATGCGGATATATCAGGAACATGAGAGATTCATTTACTATTATGCCCTGAAGCTTTCAAAGACGGAAGATAATGCATATATGCTGGTTTCGAACGCGTGGCATTTTCTGATGCAAAAAGCAGATGAGCTTAAAACGATTATGGACGATACTGTGCGCATGCGCAGCTATATCGCCAGTGTTCTTCACCATCAATGGCAGCATATGCAGCGCGATATGGCGCTGAAAAGCAAGTATGATGCGTTGTACCACCAGCAGAACATGGCCAGCTCTGTCACTCCTGATGCAGGAGAAGAAGCGGAACGCAGAATGCGAAATCAGCAAGTCCTGCAGGCGGTTCAAAAGCTGCCGGGCAATTATCGGGATGTGATCCTGATGCGGTATTTCGAAGGTCGATCAACTGAAGAAATTGCCGCGCATCTGGGTCTCTCACCCGCAAGCGTAAATCAGTATGTCAAGCGTGCAAGAGAAAATCTGAAAACCATATTGATCGAAGACGGAGTTGTGGAGGAGGGATACGACTATGAATAGGCAAGCAGAAACAAGCCCTAAACTTGACCGCAAAACCGCCGCACAGCTGCGCGAAGAAATCGAGGAATTGAAGCTGGAATTGATCTTCCGCGAAACGGAAGAGGAAATCTATGCCCGGAACGCCCTTGAAGCCCAGCAGGATACACGCGTGGATAAGTGGGTGCAAAAGCAGGTTTTGCAGAGTATTGGAAACACTGAATATCCCGTTTCCCGAAAAAAATATTTCAATAGCCATGCATACCATTTCCGTATGCCGACCCGTGCAGCCGCTTGCATTGCGTTTCTGATCGTATTTTTGCTCGGCTCCGGTACAGGGTTCGCCGCCGCAACCTATCTGCAAAAACAGGCGGGCAAATTCGTGATAGAACCCAGCACAGAAGAAATTGTCTTCCGCTTCCAGATGGCACAGGAACCCATTCCGGTCCCTGCAGAATGGCATGGCGAATATTTCCCCTCGTATATTCCTGAAGGTTTTGCATTGACAAAAGTGAGCAGTCCCGACAGCAATTGCAACAAAGCCTATTATGAAAATTCCGACGGTGTTTCCATCGTCTTCGGAGAACTGGGCACAAATGCCGTTTTCGGCATAAATTCCGAAAATGCATCCGTAACTCGCAAAGAAATTGGCGGACGAATGGCAACCATATCCGAAACAGAAATTTCTACCGTAATTGTCCTTATTGAAGGCGACAAAATTCTGCTTATTGAAGTTGCCTATCTCTCAAGTGACGAAAACACATCGACAGCCATGCAGATTGCCGAAAGCATTTTAATTTTGCAGTAAAGTATACATGCCGAAAGGAGTGAAAAATCATGAAACGCACAAGATTTGCATCAGGTTTGCTTCTGTTTGTTCTGCTTCTGGGATGCCTCACATTCCCGGCAAAAGCAGAAAGAGCGATGAAACTTAAATCCATCGTCGCCGTTGATGACGAAACCATCTGGATCCATACTTCCCTCGGGCTTGTCCCTTTTTCGAAGGACGGAAAGATCGCCGGCGAAGCCCGCTGCCCTTGGATGGACTGCTATGCCGTAACACCGGATGGCCGTATCTATTATGCACAGAACGGCACCATTGCAGAAACAAACGGAAACGGTTATGAAATCCAAAAATGGAACACACCGCTGGCAGAAATCACAAAGATTCTTGTGAGTAAAAACTATATCCTTATCATGGCGAATGAAACCGTAGCAACGCTAAACCGGCATACAGGCGCTTTTCTAAGTATACCCATGGCAGGCTTAAAGGATATCGGCTACTATAATAATGACTGTTTTATCGTTTATCTGGATAATTTCGGCGGCATCATTGGCACCCTTAAATGTGCAACCCTTGAAGAAATCAACTATCGCAACACAGGTGCAGTATACCACGGTATATGCCTGAGTTCGGCAACTAGCGGTGCGTATTTCTATAACCAAAATAATATTTTCTCCATGGAGAAGTGGGCCAAAGATTCTTCGATTAAGAAATATGCAACCTTCAAAAAGGACGGGGATATAGAGTCTGTGGTGATGGATAATGAGAATATTTATGCCCTAACCAGAAGTTCCCTTACCGTTCATTCGCTGGAATATGCCAGAATCGAGAATCAAAAAACGCTTTCATTTGCCATGTCCTCCACAGAGGGCCAAGATCCGCGTATGCAAAAGGCAATCGAAATATTCGCCCAGCGCCATCCGGAATATACCATAAAATTTACAGGTGTACCAAGGTTTGATACAGCAGAAGCGGAAATTCTTTCCAACAAAAGCAGCTATGATATTTTCTACCTTTCAAGCTATTTTGAATCGGAATTCAAATCCGGCGATATGCTTATGGATCTGTCCGGCAATGAAACAATCGCCGAAAACCTTACACACTATATGGAAATGCCGTTTCTTTTCGAAAACGACGGAAGCCTTTTCGGCGTTCCCGTTATGGTGCAGCCGTATACGCTGAGGGCTTCAAAGGAGAAACTCGACAAATTGGGAATCGAAATTCCAGACAGCTGGACGTGGGATGACTTTTTCGCGCTGGCGGAATATGCAAAGAGTTCAAACCAATATCTGATCTCTGCAACGGATGGATGGGACCCGATACTTTGTCAATATGAAAGTATATACTGCGATTTTTATGAAGGCGTGCACGATTACAATACCGAAGTATTCCAAAATCTTGTGCGCAAATGGAAAAATCTGGAATGCGAAGGATTGATCTATCGAGTAAACGACCCTAGTGCCAGCGGCGGAATATTCCGCTTTGAGGAAGTGTACTACGGAAAGGATACCGTTTCCATACTTCCGATGCCGCAGTTGGATGGCAGGTCCGCAACGCCCATCAGTATGTATGGGTTATACGTAAACCGATACAGCAAAAATGCGGAAATGGCTGTGGAGTTCCTGGAAATCTACAGTTCACCGGAAGTTCAGGCGGAATCTCAGTCTCCCTATTGGCCGATGCTGGATGTGGACGTAAATGACTGTGCGGAGTTTTACGGATGGTACAATCCTGAATTGGGACTTAGCAGCCTTACCCCGGAAGATGATGCAATTTGGCGCGAACTTCTGCGCACAGGCGTTGTATATGAAAGAAACAGAGATTTTATACACACGTTGAGCGAATTGAATCGTCAGCTGTTTGAGGATGAAATCAGTCTGGAGGAATACTTTGCCAAAGTAACCGAACAAACCAGTTGAGAACGGAGAATACAAACATACGATAGCCAAGAGGAGAAATACAAAAAATGAAATTCACCAAACTGCTTACATGGATATTGGCAATGGTTTTGCTTCTAAGCAACATTGCCCACCCCGCATTCGCAGAAGAAGAACCACAACTTTTTTCCATCGTTGCAGTTACAGATAATACTATTTGGGTACATACCTCCATCGGTCTTATTCCCTTTGACAAAGAGGGTTCCCCAATTGGAGAAGCGCTTTACCCCGGTGCAGACTTCTATGCCATCGGGCCGAATGGATATATCTACTACGTGCAGGATGGCGTAATTTTTGAAATGGATGCTTTGGGCAACGAAATTCAAAAATGGAAGCCGCCCATCGAGCAAATCACAAAGATTCTAGTAAATGAAACCTATATCCTGCTCATGGCAGGTGAAACCGCTGCAACATTAAACCTGAACACCGGCAATTTTGTTTGGTCGTCCATCGCCGGTTTAACGGATATTGCAGTTTACAATAAGGAGCATTTTATCGTATGCGCAGAAGTAGCAGGCTGTACACTGAGCCTACTCAAATATACTACGCTGGAAGAAGTTGAATACATCAGCACAGGCGGCATATATCATGGTATATGCTTAAGCGCAGAGGACAGCGGCATATATTGCTACAACAACAATAATATTTTCGGTGCAGAAAAAATGAATCGCTCTGCTGCCTTCAAAACCTACGCAACCTTCAAAAAAGAGGGCACCGTGGAATCCGTAATGATGGATGATGAAAATATCTATGCCATAACCCATAGCGTAAACGGCTGGAAACTGAACATTCATCCCTTGGAGTATGCAAAGCTTGAAAACCGCAAAACACTTTCCATTGCTATGCCAACCGCCATGGCAGATGATCGCATTCAAAAAGCTATTGACATATTCACTCAGCGTCACCCTGAATATACCGTAGCATTTACCGGAACAAGAAAAGCAGAAAAAGTAAAAACGGCTATCATGTCTGCAGAAGAGGGCTACGATATCCTCTATCTTGAAAGTCTTTCCAGTGCCGATTTCAAGTCCAGCGACATGCTTCTGGATCTCTCTGACAATGAAGTCATCTCTGAAAATCTTTCGCACTATATAGAAATGCCGTTCCTTTGGGAAAGCGACGGCAGCCTTTTCGGTCTGCCTTTTATCGTGCAGCCGTGGACTCTTAGGGCATCAAAGGCACAGCTGGACGAATTTGGAATCGAAATCCCGGACAGCTGGACATGGAATGACTTTTTTGCATTAGCTCCGGCAGCGAAAGAAAACGGCTGTGACTTAATTTCTACAGATATTGACTGGGACGCCCTTCTTTGGCAGTACGAGGGCATGTACTGCGATTTTTATAAGGGCACGGGCAATTATGATACTGACGCATTTAACTCCCTTGTACGCGGAT
Organism: Clostridiales bacterium; assembly: GCA_015056055.1. GTDB lineage: Bacteria > Bacillota > Clostridia > Christensenellales > Aristaeellaceae > Alectryocaccomicrobium. The sequence continues at coordinate 27,761 of SVHC01000005.1, forward strand.
GGAAAAATCTGAAAGACGAAGGCATACTATATCTGAACAGTCCCCCCTTCGAGCACAATCCAAACGGAATATTTGAGTTTTACTCCGTAACATACGGTGAAGACATCGACACGATTTTCCCAATGCCCCTGCTGGATGGACAGGCCGCAACACCCATTTTTCTAGCAGGATTGTACGTAAACCGCTTCAGCCAAAATGTAGAAATGGCCGTAGAATTTTTGGAAATCTATAGTTCGTTTGACGTCCAACTGGAAGCAGGAAATCTAAATGAACCGATATTGGATACGGACATAACCAACTATCCCGTACTTCAGCGTCTGCAATCTTTGGGCATGACAGATTTGGTAAATGCTGCTGCCAATGCCCCAATGGAATTCACCCTACTCTGGCGCGAACTTCTGCGCACAGGCGTTGTATACGAAAGAAATCTGGATTTCACCCAAAGCATAATAGAACTAAATCAAGATCTTTTCGCCGACAAAATCAGTTTGGAAGAATATTTCGCCGAAGTAAACGAACGTGCTGATTTGATGTACGGCGAATAGCAGCAACCTGCGCACAAAATAGCGATGCACGGCGAAAAGCCGTGCATCGCTTCTTACATTTTATTCGGGTTTTATGCCCACCACATACCGCCGAAGTTTTCAAACATCATGACATCCTTCAGCATGGCAATTGCCTTCATCAGGCCTTCGTTTGCGCTCATGAGGCTGTCCTCATGCTCGATGGAAACGCAGCCGTCATAGCCGACCATGCGCAGGTTGCTCATCATATCCTTCCATACCTGATGTGCATGACCATAGCCGACCGAGCGGAAAATCCAGGAACGATTGATTTCGTCGCCGTAGTGCTTGGTATCCAGAACGCCGTTCACTGCGGTGTTGATTTCGTCCACCTTGGTATCCTTCGCATGGAAGAAATAGATGGCGTCGCCCAGTTTGCGAATGGCTGCAACGGGGTCGATGCCCTGCCAGAACAGGTGGCTCGGGTCGAAGTTTGCGCCGATCACGTCGCCGACTGCCGCGCGCAGCTTCAGCAGCGTTTCCGGATTGTAGACGCAGAAGCCCGGGTGCATTTCCAGCGCAACTTTTGTTACGCCGTGCGCCTTGGCAAATTCTACCGTCTTCTTCCAGTAAGGAATCAGAACTTCGTCCCACTGGTACTTCAGAATCTCGCTGAAATCATCCGGCCAGGGGCAGGTGACCCAGTTGGGGGTCTTGTCTTCCGGAGAGCCGCCGGGGCAGCCGGAGAAGGTAACTACCGTATTCACACCCAGCTTTTCGGCCAGCAGTACGGCATTTTCGAAATCCTCATGGAACTGCTGCGCGATTTCCTTATTGGGATGCACAGGATTGCCGTGCGTAGAAAGAGCAGCAATTTCCAGATTGTACTTTTTGAGGGTTTCCTTCATCTCTTCAATCTTTTCGGGATGTGCGAGGAAATCCTTTGCATCACAGTGGGCTTTTCCGGGGAATCCGCCGCAGCCGATTTCAACAGCCTGAACGCCTGCTTCCGCAAGATATTTGCATGCCTCGTCAAACGATTTTTCCGCCAGCAGTACGGCAAAAACACTCAGTTTCATAGTCTTATAAACGCCTCCTCAGCAGTTTAATCCTAGCATAATTATACGGCAATATTTTGCAAATTTCAAGTAGGTTTGTATCCGCATCAATTGCAATTCTTTCCGTTTGTGTTATAATAAACTCATTACAATCCAATTTTTAACGCAAGGAGAATTACTATGCTTTACCGCTTTGATGAAAAACTTTGCCTGAACGGTTGGTGGAAATTCAAGCCCCTTTATGAGCGTATCCCGACCTGCGATTTTGTATGCCCGCCCACGGATGGATTTGAAAAAGAGGAATATCTCGTTCCTTCCATATTCAATCGTCCCGGCGATGCCATGAAATTCCCCGGTGAATCTTATTATACCAACCACCGCAGGCACGATCCCCTGATTGCCGACGAAAATGCCGATGTTCTGCTGGATACTTATGGCTATCCCGGACGCTGGTCGAACGCCAAAGCCGCATGGTGCGTGCGCACGCTGCAATTTTCTCCGAAAAGCAGCAAGCGGTATTTCATCATTTCAGAAGGCGCCGGCCCGCAGGCCACGCTTTTCGTGAACGACAAAAAAATCGCCGTGCAGTACGACCCCACGCTGCCCTTTACTGCTGAGGTAACGGATGCGCTGAAAGACGGCGAAAACACCATCGCTTATCTGATCGAGGATTACGAATACGTCGGCGGCGAAGATTCCCGCATGACGCGCTGGCCTTCCGGCGGCATTACGCATGGCATCTGCGGTCTGTGGCAGGATGTATATCTCACCGAACGCGATGCGGTCTATGTTGAGGACATTACCATCGTAACTTCCGTCCGAAAAAAGACTATTTCCCTGCGTTTTGATATGGTCAACGCATCCGAGTCCGCATTTGCCGGAAAAATCAGCTTTTCTGCTGACGGCTGGAACCACGAAGAGAAAAACGCCATTTCCGGCGAGGTCGCCGCGCAGCTTGCACCCAGCGAAAAAGCATCATTTACGGCAGAGCTTGCCTGGGAAAATCCCCGTCTGTGGGATCCTGCCGATCCTAAGCTTTATATGCTGACCGCATTCCTCGTTTCCGAAGGCGGCGCGCAGTCTGCCCTCTGCCACGAAAGATTCGGCTTCCGCGAAATCTGGATTGACGGTGACCGCATCATGATGAACTCCTTCCCGCTGCATCTGTTTGCCGACTGGGGACACCGCGTAACGCTTCACCCCTTCACGCGCGGCTGGGTCAAGAAATGGTTCGGCATGATGCGCGATTATAACCTGAATCATTCCCGCCTGCATACCGCGCCGCATCCGGAATTTATGCTTGAAATGGCCGACGAAGCCGGTATCATGATCACAGACGAAACCGCGATATTCGGCAGCGGCGGCGGTCAAGCGCCCATGCTCGATGAATTCTGGGAGCATGCCCGCAATCATGTGAAAAACTTTGTAGCCCGCGATAAGAACCATCCCTGCCTCGTTCTATGGAGCTGCGAAAACGAAATGCGCTGGCTGAGCCAGGGCGTTGACAAATGCAAACGATATTTACCCGAAATCCGCGCGCTTTTCAACGAGCTTGACCCCACCCGTCCCGCCTATCACGAGGGCGACAGCTCCATGTGGAATGAAGCAGAACAGGATATCATCAGCCGCCATTACGGCAAGGAATGCTCCGGCCTTGGCTGGTGGGACAAGTCCCGTCCGCTGACCTCCGGCGAAATCGGCCTTTTCCACTACATGGGACCGAACAACACGCTGCAGCTGGGCGGTGACTCTGTATGGGAAGATGTAAATAACATCGTTCGCTTTGCCGTGGATGAAACCGCGCTTCTTGTAAACGACGCCCGCGCAAACGGCGTAAGCGCGCTTTGCCCTTGGAACTTCTCGTGCCTTGTAAATCTGCGCCAGCATCCGGAAAAGCACTTCGAATATGAGGATTTCACCGCGCCCGGCATCAAGCCGCTGTTCGCACGCAAAAACACCTGCGAATTCGCCTACTGGGAAGAAGGCAAAGGTTACGTTCAGCCGCCCATGACGGAATCCATTCAGTTCATGTTCCGCCCGTTTGCAGCTATTGATCTGTCCATGCGCACAAGTTACTTTGCCAACCGTCCGCTTGTAAAGCACTATACCTTTGTCAACGACCTGCCGCGCGACATTGAAAACGCCATGGCAAACGTTTCCATCGTTTATGAGGGCGGTTCATTCACACAGTCCGTTTCCATCTCGGTAAAGCGCGGACTGCGCACCGAAGCAACCTTTGATCTCACGCACGATTATCCCGCAGGTCCTGCGCAGATCCGCATTGAAGTCAAAGATGGCGATACCGTGCTGGATGCATGGGCACGCGATATCTCCCTTGATGCATTCACCACGGAAAAGGATCTACCCCATGCCTATGTTCTGGGCGACGGTTCTTCCGAAGGTTTGCTGAACCTCCTCGGCTGCGGATTCACCCGCATCGAAGCAATCGGCGACGCACCCGAAGGCTCCGTCGTTGTACTCGAGCGCAATACCGTGCGTCCCGCATCCACGCTGAACCGTGATATTCAGGTTTTCTGCAAAAACGGCGGCAGAGTTATCCTTCTGGAGCAGACCTTCTCCGTATTCCCCGGCATCACCATGGAACAGAAGCCGCTGCTCACCGCATTCTCCCGCGATGCATTCAGCCCGGTACTGGACCGCGTTCCCGACCTTTCCCTGCGCTATTGGGGCGATGATGCGTATAGCCTGCTTTCCGGCAATTCCTATGTTGTCCGCAATGTATATAAAAAGGATGCCTGCGAGCGCATGCACATTATCGCCGATTCCGGCGAAGGCAACTTCGGTTCCGGTGACCTGGAAAGCGCAGCCGCATTTGCACTTGAAGAGGGAAATGGTATTGTTTATGCCTGTCAGTTCCTTCTGACGGAAAAGTACGAACTCGTTTCCGCTGCAGGCCGCATCATGGCAAACCTTCTGCACGCTGCAAAGGATTACAAGAAACCCGACGAAGTTTCCGTTCTTATTTCCCGCGGCGGCGAAAATCTGGATGCACTGCTGGAACAGGTAAAATCCGGCGGAATCCTGCTTGCCTCCGAAGCCACCGAAGAAGCCGTTGCAAAAATCGGCAAGGCTGCCGGTATTAACCTTACCACCTGCATCGAACCTGAAGGAACCTACAACTGTATCAAAGCGGGTACTTTCCCCGAACTTTCCGGACTTTCCAACGCCGACATCTGCGGTATTACGCGTGTCAACTACTGCCCGGAAGAAGCCGTAAACCATATCATTGCGCCGCATGTGATGCAGTTTGCCGACGGAATGGAACCCCTGCTCGTAACCGCGCCGAAGAGCTGCCTGCGTCCGTTCTTCCAGTACGGCTGCTCGTCTGAAATCATGCGCACATATACTGTAACCCGTTACGGCTTTGAGGATATCGAACCGACCTATGTTATCATGGGCAGCGTGCGCATAGGCGAAGGAACGGTATATGTATCCACCTACGTCAATCCCGATCCGAACGGAGCAATCTATTCCCGCATGTACAATGTCCTTCTGCGTAATCTCTCCCACTCCGCGCTTGGAAGCAGTCCTCTGGACGGCGAATGCGCCGCATTCACTGCTGCAGCCGGAACCGGAAAACCGATGCGCCTGTATACGCTTAGCGACAAGCTTGACGAAGTCGAACGTATGCTGACTGCCTGCGGCTATCAGGTAGAACGCATGAATCCGAAGCCCTTGCTTGACATGTATGACTTTGAAACCATCAAGTGCAAAGGAGAACCCTTCACCTCGCCCGACGGAAAGGCAGTCATCATCTATTACACAGTCACCTCTCCCACTGCGCGTAAGCTGGAAAAGAATGACCTCGGTCTTCCGGACCCGATGGCGCAGACCTTCCTTGATATGGAAATCGAGGGCGAGGCGGAACTGTTTGTGAACGCCGTATCCTGCGGCACTGCCAAGGGAAATGCCACCTTCTCGGACATCACAATCGAAGGCGGATTCAACCACGTATTTATCATTTTCCGTCCCGAAAAAGCAGGAAGTACCCTTTCCATGCAGTGGCGCAATATCATGCATGAGCCGGAAGGTTCCTTCCGCATCGGATAACACTCACGCATATACATTACACCGAAGGAGAAATATATGCTGTACCGGTTTGATGAAAAACGCTGTCTGAACGGCTGGTGGAAAATCAAGCCCCTGTACGAAGGTGCAGATGCATGCGAATACTCTGTCCCGCCCACAGACGGCTTTGAAGAACATGAATTTCTTGTGCCTTCCTTTTACAACAAACCAGGCGACGCCGTAAAGCATGCCGGAGATGCATACTACACCCGCTATCCGTGGCGCGATAAACGCGTTCTGGATGAAAATGCCGATAATCTTTTCGACACCTTTGAATATCCCGTGTGCTGGACGGCTGCGCCCGCCGCATGGATTGCGCGCACGCTTGACATCTGCAAAAAGCCGGGCAAACGCTATTTCATCATTGCCGAGGCAGCAGGACCCATTGCCACTCTCTTTGTAAACGGACAGAAGCTGGCAGTTCATCATGACAATACGCTGCCCTTCCCCGTCGAAATCACCGATGCCATCACGGATGGCGAAAACAGCATCGCATACCTGATTGAAGATTACGACATGGTCAGCGAAACAAAAACGCGCTGGCCTTCCGGCGAAATCGCATATCTGGTTCGCGGTCTGTGGCAGGATGTTTATCTGATTGAACGCGACGAAATTTATATCGAGGATATCACCATTGTGACATCCGTGCGTGAAAAAACCTTCTCCGTCCGTTTTGATGCCGTAAATTCCTCCGAATCTCCGTTCGAGGGATATATCCGCTTCTGCGCTGACGGCTGGAATCATGATGAGAAAAATGCTGTTTCCGGTGAAATTGCACTTTCCGCTGCTTCCGGTGAAAAGGTGACGGTTTCCTCCGAACTTTGCTGGGAGAATCCTCGCCTTTGGGATACCGATACGCCGAATCTCTATATGCTGACAGCACAGCTGGTTTCCTCCTGCGGAAAAACAATTTCTGTTTCTCATGAACGTTTCGGCTTCCGCGAAGTGTGGATTGACGGCAGCGACATTATGCTCAATTCCCATCCGGTTCACCTGTTTTCCGATTGGGGTCACCGCATCACGCTGCATCCCTTCACACGCGGCTGGGTAGCAAAGTGGCTTGGCATGATTCGCGATTACAACATGAACCATTCCCGACTGCATACCGCGCCGCACCCGGAATTTATTCTGGAAATGGCCGATGAAGCCGGTATCATGATTACAAACGAGGCCGCTCTGCATGGCAGCGGAAATACGCAGGGCGTTATGCTGGACGAATATTGGGAACATGCCTTCCGGCATATTGAGCGTTTTGTCGCACGCGATAAAAACCATCCCTGCCTGGTGCTGTGGAGCTGCGGAAATGAAATGCGCTTTTTGAGCGAAGGCATGGACAAATGCCGCAAGCAGCTTCCGGAAATCCGCGCGCTGTTTAACCGCCTCGACCCCACCCGTCCCGCCTATCACGAAGGCGACAGCTCTATGTGGAATGAATCGGAGCAGGATATCGTCAGCCGCCATTATGGTAAGGAATGTTCCGGCATGGGGTGGTGGGACAAATCCCGCCCGCTCTCCTCGGGCGAAATGGGACTTTTCCACTATGCTGCCCCGAACAACACGCTGCAGTTGGGCGGCGACACCGTTTGGGAAAATATGCTCAACGTGGTTCGCTATTCGACGGAAGAACTTGGCCTTCTGGTCAACGACTGCCGCGCAAACGGCGTTGCCACCATAGGCCCGTGGAACTTCTCTGCCCATATCAATCTGCGTACCAATAAGGACAAACGCTTCGAATACGAGGATTACACCACGCCCGGACCGAAGCCGCTGATTGCACGCAGAAACACCTGCGAATTCGTTTACTGGGAGGAAGGCAAGGGCTACACCCGCCCGCCCATGACCGATTCCATTCCGTTCATGTTCCGTCCGTTTGCGGCCGTTGATCTTTCCATGCGCACAAGCTATTTCGCCAATCGTCCGCTTGTGAAGCACTACACCTTTGTAAATGATCTGAACCGCGATGTGGAAAATGCGTTAGCCCGTGTATCCGTGATCTTTGAAGGCGGCTGCTTTGCAAGCACCGCCCGCATTTCGGTAAAACGCGGCATGCGCACCGAAGCGGACTTTGACCTGACGCACGATTATCCCGCCGGTCCGGCAAAACTTCTGATTGAGGTCACCGATGGCGACATTGTTCTTGACAGTTGGTCCCGCGACATTACGCTGGACTCCTTCACGGAAGAAAAGAATCTTCCCAAGGTGTTCGTCATGGGCGACGGTTCCTCTGAGGGGCTGCTCAATCTGCTTGGCTGTAAATATGAACGGATTGCTTCCATCAATGAAGCGCCTGCCGCCTCTATTGTTCTGGTCGAGCGGAACACCGTGCGCCCCGGTTCCACAATGAATCACGACATGATTGCCTTCTGCAAAAACGGCGGCCGAGTTATTCTGATGGAGCAGACATTCTCCGCATTCCCCGGAATCCGGATGGAGCAAAAAGCACTGCTTACCGCATTCACGCGCGACTCTTTCAGCCCTGTTCTGAACAGAGTCCCGGATATCGCGCTGCGCTACTGGGGCGATGACCCGTACAGCTTGCTTTCGGGCAATTCCTACGTCGTCAAAAACGTGTACAAAAAAGATGCCTGCGAGCGCATGCATGTTATCGTCGATTCCGGCGAAGGCAATTTCGGCTCCGGCGACCTGGAAAGCGCAGCGGTATTCTCCCTTGAAGAAGGTGACGGCATCATCTATGCCTGCCAGCTGCTTTTGACGGAAAAGTACGAACTTGTATCTGCCGCAGGCCGACTGATGGCCAATCTGCTCCACGCGGCGAAAGCTTATCGCAAAACAGAGGAACGTCCTGTTGCTGTCTCCCGCGGCGGCGAGAATCTGGATGCACTGCTGGAGGATGTAAAATCGGGCGGTACGCTTCTGGTAACCGAAGCCTCTGAAGGTGCCATCACCAAAATCGGACAGGCCGCAGGTATTCCTTTGACTGCATATGTTGAGCCCGAAGGTACCTTCAATTGCATAAAAGCCGGAGTTTTTCCTGAGTTTGCCGGTCTTTCCAATTCCGAACTATGCGGTGTGCAGCGTCTGGATTATTGTCTGGACCATATCAAAAATTACCGGATCGCACAGCGCGTAATGAACTTCACCGAAGGCATGGAACCGATGCTCGTTACTGCGCCCGCAAGTTGCCTGCGTCCCTTCTACGCATACAAATCACCGGGACTTATGCGAACCTATACGGTTACCCGTTATGCGGTCGAAGATATTGAAGAAGCATTCGTCGTAATGGGACGCGTGCGCGTGGGAGAAGGAACCGTCTATATCTCCACCTTTGAAAATACGGCAGCACCGGATCATGAAAAGGATTATCCGAAATATTCCCGCCTGTACAACATCGTACTGCGCAATCTTTCCGGAAAGCGCTTTGGCAAAAATCCGCTTGAGGGCGAATGCCTTGCACAGACGCTTGCCGCCGGAAGCGGAAAGCCCGAATATCTGCATGTTCTGCGCGGTGAACTTCCCGATACCGCCTATATGCTCACCGCATGCGGCTATCAGGTGGAGCGCATGAATCCCAAGCCGCTGCTTGATATGTATCCCTTTGAAAAAGTTGCCTGCAAAAATGCACCGTATATTTCTGAAGACGGCAAGGAAACCGTCGTTTACTATACGATCACTTCTCCCATCGTCCGCAAGCTGGAAAAGAATGTATCCGGCTTGCCCGATCCCATGGCGCAGACCTTCCTTGATGTGGACGTTGACGGCGAAATCGATCTTTATCTGAACGGTACACTTTGCGGCACAGCTTCCGGAAAGTGCACATTTGCCGACCTTTCCATCGAAGGCGGATACAATCACATTCTGATTCTGTTCCGCCCCGCAAAGAAAGGCAGCACACTTTCCATGCAGTGGCGCAATATCATGCACGAAGCGGAAACCTCATTCCGTTTTGAGTAATCACCGGCATTTGCATAGCCCTTTGGGATAGCTGCACTATCTTTACTGAAAAAACTTTTTCGGCATAACAGGTTTTTTCGATTGCGATTTATTGTCATTACTGGTATAATAGAGAACGAAAGTGAGTGTGATCAAATCATGGACGTAAAGACCTACCTGCAGGAGATCACCGCACTGGCAGGCGTTCCGGGACTCGAAAACGACGTCGGAAACCGCGTCGCTGAGGGATTCCGTCCCCTGTGCAATAGTGTGGAGATTGACAATCTTGGAAACGTCATCGCACGCAAGGGCGAAAACGGCCCCGTAATCATGCTTTGCGCTCATATGGACGAAGTTGGTATGTATGTTTCCGCCATCGAAGATGACGGCTGCATCCGTATCCGTCCCACCGGCGGTGTTGACCCGCGCATTCTGCCCGCGCACGAAGTTACCATTAAAGCGCGCGGCGGCGATGTATACGGCATTGTCGGTGCCAAGGCGCCGCATCTTCTGAAAGCGGATGAACGTGACAAAGTCGTAAACTTTACCAATCTGTATGTTGATATCGGCTATGATGCCGAAACTGTTCGCAAAATGATCACCATCGGCGATGTCGTCGTTTATAATTCCCCCCTGCTTTCTCTGGAGGGCGGCTTCATCGCAGGCAAGACGTTTGACGACCGTGCAGGCGTTGCCGCAATGATGGTTTGTGCAGAGAAGCTCGATCGTCTGCGCGCAAATGCTCAGGCTGTATTCGTAGCTTCCACGCAGGAAGAAATCGGAAGTAACGGCGCCCGCGTTTCCGCATGGTCCGTAAATCCCGATGTTGCCATCGCAATTGATGCTACTTTTGCAAACGGCACCACTTCTTCCAGCAGAGAAATCGATCCCGATAAGATCGAAGTTGCAATGGGTCCGAACATTCATCCCGCTCTGTACAAGAAGCTGATGGAAGTTGCCGGACGCTATCGCATCAATGTTGTTACGAAAGTCTACTCCGGCGGTACCGGTACCGATGCATGGCAGCTGCAGACTGCACGCGACGGTATCCCCACGCTGCTGGTATCCATCCCCGTGCGCTATATGCACACCAGCGTTGAAACCGTAAAGGTGTCTACCATCGAAAATACCGGCGAGCTGCTCGCTCACTTCATTGACGACATCGCCCGCGAATGGGAGGATATCCAATGGTATTAAAAGATCTTACCGCCCTGCGCGGCGTAGCCGGCAATGAAAAGGCCGTGCGCGATTTTATCATCGAAAAGGCTTCCCCCCTTGCTGAGGTTCGCGTTGACCGTATGGGCAACGTATTCGCCTACAAAAAGGGCAAGGACAGTTCCCGTCACGTCATGCTCGCCGCCCATATGGACGAAGTCGGCATGATCGTAACCGAGATCAACGATAAGGGCTTTTTGTCCTACGGCTGCTGCGGCGGCATCGATCCCCGTGTTGTCGTTTCCAAGCGCGTTCTCGTAGGCGAAAAGGCAGTTCCGGGCGTTATCGGCGCAAAGGCTATCCATCTGCAGTCCGGCGGCGAAAGCAGCAGCGTTATGCAGCATAGTAGCCTTTACATTGATATCGGCGCTCCCGACAAGGCTGCAGCCGAAAAGCTCGTTTCCCCGGGCGACTATGTTTCCTTCGACAGCGACTGGGTCGAATTCGGCAACGGCCTCGTAAAGGCCAAGGCTCTTGACGACCGCGTAGGCTGCGCAGTTATGCTTGCCCTGCTCGAGGACGAGTATCCCTGCGATCTTACCTGCGTATTCACCGTTCAGGAAGAAACCGGCTGCCGCGGCGCTACCACGGCACTGGACGGCCTTAAGGACCTCACCTGCGCTATCGTACTGGAAGGCACCACCGCCAACGATCTGGGCAACGTTCCGGAATACCAGCGCGTATGCGTACCGGGCAAGGGCGCTGTCATCTCCTTCATGGACCATGGCACCATTGCTCACACGCAGCTGTGGCGCGCACTGCGCAAGCTTGCCAAGGAAAAGAACATCAATTGGCAGTTGAAAAAGTATGTATCCGGCGGCAACGATGCAGGTGCCCTGCAGCGTTCCCACGGCCCGCTGCCTACCGCAGTTGTTAATGTGGCCTGCCGCTACATCCATTCGCCCAACAGCGTAGCCGCTCTGGCGGATGTTGACGCAGTTTATCAGCTTACGCATGCGTTCCTTCAGTCGAACGCTGAATTCTAGGAGGTAAATGACAATGAAACAGACTCTCCTGTCCCTGATCAGCGCTTACGGCGCAACCGGACGTGAAACCAACGTCGCCAATATTATCAGTGAAATGGTCAAGCCCTATGTTGATGATATCACCATCGATTCCATGGGCAATGTAATCGCCACCAAGAAGGGTCAGCCCGGCGGCAAGCGCATCATGCTGGCTGCTCACACTGACCACATCGGCTTCGTCGTAATCGGCATTGAGGAAAAGGGCTTCCTGCGCGTTTCCAATGTCGGCGGTATCAGCCGTAACAACTCCTTCACCCGCCGCGTTGTATTTGAAAACGGCGTAAGCGGTGTTCTCTCTCACGAAATCCAGGATTTCAATGCCGGCAACTTCACCATGGACAAGATGTTCATTGACATCGGCGCCAAGACCCGTGAAGAAGCTGAAGCAATGGTAGACCTCGGTGACGTAGCTGTTTACGCTCCCGACATTTTCGAGATGGGCGACCGCGTTGTTGGTCCGGCTATGGACGACCGTGCAGGCTGCGCTATCGTAGTTGAGACCCTGAAGGCTCTCAAGGATACCAAGAATGAAGTTATCGCCGCTTTCACCGTTCAGGAAGAAGTCGGCATGCGCGGCGCATGGGCAGCCGCCTATTCCATCAATCCGGATGTCGGCATTGCTCTGGACGTTACCATGTGCGGCGACACCCCCAAGGGCATTCACATCGCCGTCAACCTCGGCGAAGGTATCGCCATTAAGGTTATGGACTCCTCCGTCATCTGCACTCCCAGCGTAGTTAAGAGCCTGATCGATGCTGCTGAGCGCTCCGGTGCAAAGTACCAGCGTGAAGTTCTGGTCGGCGGCGGCACCGATACCACCGCTATCCAGCTGACCCGCGGCGGCATCCCCAGCGGTGCTATCAGCATCCCCTGCCGCTACGTTCACAGCGCAGCTGAAACCATCGACATGAATGACTTCGAAGCCGGTGTTAAGACGCTGGTATCGTTCATCGAGAACTACTAATATACCATGGTTGGAGTGCTCGTACTGATTTTATTCGAATTGTGCGGCCTCATTATCGCGCGCAGCCTGTTTTCAGGCTGCGCGCGTTCTGTACGTGCGTGGCTTGGTCTGTGCACAGGTACGGTTATGATGATGTGGTTCCCGGCACTTTTCGCCTTCTTTATGGATTTTACCGCAGCTGCACAGTGGTGCGGTACCGCGCTTGCGGTAATTCTTGCGGGTGTATGCTTCTTCCTGAAACCGGATTTGAAGGATAACTTCCGCAAAGAGGATTCGCCTCCCGTAAAGCTGTTCGCACTTCTTGTCATCCCGCTTACTCTTATTTCCGCGTATCTGCAATATACGCACGTTCTCTGCCCCGGCGCAGACGGAACCCTGAATGTAGGCCAGTCCACCTACGGCGATTTGTGCCTGCATCTGGGCATTGCAACCGGCCTTGAGAATGCAGCTTTCCCGCCGGAATACACAATCATGCCCGGCGTACTGCTGGGATACCCCTTCCTGGCAGACGCACTTTCCTCCACAATGTATATTCTGGGAACGCCTCTTGCGCTTTCCTTCACGCTGCCCGGCACGCTGATGATGGCGCTGGTCTACTGGGGAATGTGCATGTTCGCCTGGGAAATGACACGCAGACGCGGAGCTGTTATTCTTTCCTTCCTGCTGTTGTTTCTTGGCGGTGGACTCGGCTTTCTGTACACCTTTGATAAGGTATTCCAGGATTCCTCGCTGCTCAATCAGGCGCTGTTCGGTTACTACTATGCACCCGCCAACTACACGCAGGAAAATGTTCGCTGGGTCAACTCCGTGGTCGACCTGCTGATCCCGCAAAGAACGCTGCTTGCAGGATGGCTGATGGTGCTTCCCGCCTTCTATCTGCTTGCACGCGCTATGAATACCGGAAACCGTCGTCTGTTCATTGCGCTCGGCATCTGGGCCGGTGCAATGCCGATGGTGCACACGCATTCCTTCCTTGCGCTCGGTGCAATCAGCTTCGGAGCGCTGGTATACGTATTCTTCCGGTACGAAAAGGAAAAGCGCGACGGCCTCTTCATGAATCTGTTCCTGTACGGCGTAATCGCATGCGTTCTTGCACTGCCGCAGCTTCTTCTCTGGTCTTTCCCTCAGACGTTCGGCGGCGGCTATCCTGCCCTGAGCTTCAACTGGGTAAACACCACAGGCGACGGCCGCATGATTGACGGCTACATCTGGTTCTGGGTCAAAAATGTCGGTCCCGTATTCCTTCTGCTGGTGCCCGCTGCTTTCAGCGCAAAAAAGCGCGGCCGTGCATTGGCCGCGGGCGCACTTTTCCTGTTCCTGCTCGCAGAATTTATCCAGTTTCAGGAAAATGAGTACGACAATATTAAGCTCTTCTACGTAGCATATATTGTGATGCTGCCGCTGGCCGCAAACTACCTGATGCTGCTTTATGACCGCCTTAAAGGCGTTCACGGGCGCGCGCTGCTTGCAGCGGTATTCCTCATTCTCACTCTAACTTCGGGCAGCGTTTCCATCGTGCGCGAAGCCATCAGCAGTTACGGGCTTTTCAGTCCTCAGGATGTAAAAGCAGCCGATTTTGTCAGGGAAAACACGGAGCAGGACGCCGTATTCCTTACCGATACCGACCATATCAATCCTGTTTCTGTTCTCGCCGGCAGAACTGTTGTCTGCGGGCCGCAGCTGTATCTGCACTGGCACGGACTTGGAGAGGAATTCTATCGGCGCGAAGCGTATATCCGTGATGCGTACGCCAATCCCTCTTTCGAAAAACTCGCCGAATACGATATCGACTATGTCTATATCGGCTACACCGAGCGCAGCTGGGGTGCAGACGAAGATTGGTTCCGCGAAAACCTCTCTGTTGTTTACGATGAGAACGGCATTGCCATCTACTCTGTAGAATAATTGCTGACCGTAAGCTTAGCCTAAATAAAAAAATACCGACAGATTCTTTGAATCCGTCGGTATTTTTTCATAACTTAGCGTTTCCCGCTGGAAAACATGCGGCGAATGCGCACGAATACTGCCTTCAATTCCCTGAGCTCAAAAACAGCTCCGGAAACAATCGCCACAATGCAGGCATAAACGCCCACTCCCACCGCATACAGCGCCCACTGCACATATCCTGCAGGCACAAGCTGAATGAAGAAGAACGGCAGCACAGTTATTGCAATCGTAGCAACCATACGCAATGCCCGGATGAAACTGAGCTTCATGGAAAGGTTTCTGTACTGACACGGAACAAATACCATCGACATGATGGCGCGATATGCATTGGCGCAAATCAGCGCAATCAAAAGACCGACAATGCCAAAGGGATAAATCAATGCGGCGCTCAGCGTCACGCTGATTATTGTCTGTCCCAGGGAATGGATTCTTGTTTCCTTGTAATGGCCGCCCGCCACAATCAGCATGGACTGCGGCATGCGAACATTGTGCATAAGACTGTTCACAGAAAAGAGCAGACCCACCAGCGGGAGATCATACACGGCATCTGTTACGCCGCTTGTATAGATGCGGATAAACGGCATAATCATGATGATCGTCACGGCATAAACCGCAGTAAGCAGTGTATAATACGAGAATTCGAATTCCCCGTATGCACGTTTCAGGGTATCCTTTTCTCCCAACGTGATCACGTTGCCAAAGGACGGCGCAAGTCCGCTGGAGAATACCGAAAGAACGCCCGCCACGCCGGTGATAATCATTGAGTACACATTGTACACGCTGACCGTCGCCATATCGCGCAAAAGCACCGTGATCAATGCAATTGGCGCACCTTTGTGAATGGCGAAAAGGATTTCATGGAAGAGCGCATCCTTGCTTTTGCTCAGCGCCGGATAATTGGGTTCTGCCTTTGGATCGATGTATGCGTAATTCTTCCGGCAATAAAGCGCCAGAATCAGCGCACGCAGGAACACTGCCGCCAACGCCCAGAAACGCAGCATCACCACATTCACGCCGCTATTCGCCAACACAATGATAATCAGCGTGTTGACCAGTGCATGCACGATTGACGAAATCGAAATCACATACATTCGCTGATCGGCATTGACCAGTGCGCGATGCTTGGAAAGAGTGAAAAAGTTCAGCGCATTGCTTACGCCCAGGATCAGCACCAGCAAGCCGACATCAAGCGGCGAAAGTCCTTCCACCTGAATATAGAAAGGATATATCAGTGAAAGGATCAAAGCCAATGCGATAAAGATCAAACCCGAACGTAAATACAGCCTGCGCGCAGCAGCCATAACGGAACTGACTGCGGCATGATCTTTCTGTGCAAAAGGCTTATACAGTGCATAAACCGTAGCGTTCGAAAGTCCTGCCTCCACCAGATTGAAGTACGACATAAACTGCAGAATGGAAGACGTAAGTCCGTTAATCTCCGAGCCATATGTCGTAAGAATCACGCGCGGCGTAATAAAACCAACGATCATTGTGATCAATTCAGCCGCCAGCGCCGCTGCGGAATTGTGCAGGTATCGTTTTGTTCTGTTCATCTGCTTTTCGGAAAAAGCGTGTTTATACGCCCGTTCCTATCCCCTTTTTTCCACAGCTTCCAGAAGCCGCTTCATTGCCTTTTCCAGTTCCGGACGCGGAAGCGCGGCATTGATGCGCACAAATCCCCTGCCCTGCTCGCCAAATCCGCTGCCGCCCTGCACAATCCAGCCGGCTTCTTCACGCAGGAAGCGCAGAAGCTCTTCCTCGGGAATTCCAAGCGCGGTGCAATCCGCCCACAGGAGATATGTTCCTTCACGGCTTACAAGTTTCACCTGCGGGAAATGCTCGGCAAGGAATGCTTCCAGAGCATCGCAGTTTCCTTGAATGTAATCGAGCACCTCGTCCAGCCATTCTGCACCCTTTTCGTACGCTGCACAAAGAGCAGCACGGCCAAAGTACGGCACACCTGAGCCGCCGCATGCGCTAATGGTATTTTTCATAGCTTCGCGACGCTCCTCGTTTGCAATCACCATATTGGAAAGGCTGAGACCCGGCACATTGAACGTCTTGCTCGGTGCGGTCATAACCACGGCATCCGGATCCACCTTGGCATATACCGTGTGTTCCACGCCCTTGACAAGATCAAAGTGAATCTCATCCGAAACGACCATCACGCCGTTTGCGGCGCAAATGCTGTGAAGCTTTTCAAGCTCCTCTTTTTCCCACACGCGGCCGACAGGATTGTGCGGGCTGCAAAGGATCAAAAGCTTCGCACGGGGATCCGATGCCTTCTTTGCCAAATCCTCATAATCCATGCGATAGCGGCCGTTTTCATAAATCAGCGGATTTTCAATCACGCGCCTGCCGTTTGCATTTACCACAGAGCGGAACGGCGGATACACCGGAGGTTGAATAATGACGCCGTCAGACACCTGCGTATAAGCCTGAACGCACATGGCAATTGCAGGAACAACGCCGTGAATGGGAACGATTTCTTCCTTCTTTACTTCCCATCCATGCCGTGAACGCATCCATGACTGCAGTGCCAGCACGTATCTTTCATCCATGGAAGTGTATCCGTAAACGCCGCATTCCGTCATGCGACGGATTTCCTCCTGTACGCATTCCGGTGCCGGAAGCTCCATATCCGCAACAGACATTGCAACAATGCCTTTCTGCTTTTCCGCTTCCGTTCGAGCTTCCCATTTATATGCACCCGTACCGGTACGGTCAGGCAGCCTGTCAAACTTACTCATACACGTATCACCTCATTATAATTATACCATACAATAAAGGCATGCACAAGTGAACATATCGGTGGATAAGCACAGTGGAGAAATTGCTCCAGCCTTTCCCGGAACTTTGATAATGTCTATGCTGTTGCACTTGGGACAGATCTTTCTATTCTTCATCTCAATTCAATCAGAAACACCGACATAGCCAGTCTCTTCGATGATATACTGACCTTCCTCCGACAAGATCCACCTGAGCAACAGTTCAACATTTTCGTTCATATTCCCTTCGTAGGTCACAGCATACATAGGTGCGACAATAGGATAGCTGCCGTTTCGGATATTCTCTGCCGTGGGAGCAACGCCGTCCACAGAAAGCACCTTAATATCGGGATTCCGGATGATACCCTCTACATAGTAACGGAAAGAAAAACCGATGGAATTGGACTTGCTCCGGTAGCTGGACACCTGCTCAATGATGCCCGACATCATGGTGTTTACCATTTCGGTGGGAGCTTCCATGATAGGCGTATCGCCCATGAAGCGCTGCAGCATACTCTGACTGCCGCTGCCCTCGTTGCGCTGGAATGCAGCGATCTCCTCGTTCTTGCCGCCGACCTGCTTCCAATTGGTGATTTCCCCGGAGTAAATACCCTTGATCTGCTCCGTGGTGAGATTGTCGATGGGATTATCCTTGTGAACGAAGAACACAAAGGCTTCCATTCCCACAGGAGTGTATACGAAGGTCGTACCACATTCCTTGGCGTAGGCTTTCTGCTCTTCGGAGGGATAGACGCCAAGGAACAAATCAATTCCTTTTTCTGCAAGCAGCCGATAACCGCCGGGCGTATTGTTGTACTCAAAAACGCCGTCGTAGAGTTCGGTAGTCTCGGGGTAGACCGCATTGACAAAAGCGGAGTACACCGGGAAGAACGCGGCAGCTCCGTCAATGACAGGAAGGTTATCTGTCAGCTTCAAAGTCTTACTGTCAATCTTCACAATTTTAGAATCCTCCCGGAAGGGCAGGTATTCATGCACATTGATATTGGGAGCCGTATTGACCGTAATGCTCTGATCGTACTTTTCCAGTCCATAGTGGACACCCAAAGAAACGAAGTAAATAACTGCAGAGATCAGCCAGATAATCAAAAACTTCTTTCTCTTTTTCAACCAGATCAGCGGCAGGCACAGTGACGGAATGACAAGCATTCCGATATAGACGAACACCTGATGGATGCCCTCAGAAATGAGGATCATACCCAATACTACCGCAGTATAGCCACTTACGATTACAGTAATTACCGTCAATGCCATTTTGACGAACAGAATTAGAATTTCTTTGTTTGAAACCTTCGGCATATCCGTGTCTTTCTTTTTCCAATGACAGAAGCCAAAGATGATATAGAACAAGAAAACTGCAATCCCGATAACAGTTTCTACATTAAGCAGCTGCCCTGCATTTTGAATTCCAATATCTATCATATGTGCCGCAGGAAACAGGCCAAAAGCGCCGCCCCAGAATAATCTTTTATGTAGCAGGAACGCAGCAATCCAAAAACACGCCAACCAAACCAGAATCACGGACATAACAAGACTCGCTCCGGTAAGTCCTGCCATGAGATAAGTAGTCGTAAACAATACCGCAGGTATATATCCTATGTATTTTTTCATTTGTCACGCCTCCCTTGCGGACAATCACAGAATATCATCAAAGCTGATACTTGCGACCTCGTTTCTAAACAGATTGTCACCAAGCAAATCATCGTGGAAAAACTCCATCTCACAACCCATTTCCAAAAAAAAGAAAAACATCCGCCTTTAGATGAAGTTCTCAACGATGTAAAGCCGGTTCAACTCACTATCCCAGAAGAAAATAATCTCGCTATTGTCCTCCTGAGATCTATGCCAGGAACAGCAATTTTCGTAATTCGGTCGTTTTTCCGCCGGAACATCAATTTCATCAAGCCACGCCTCGGCAGCTTCACTGGTGGTTGCGTAATAGTTTGTCGGATATTCGGTTGGTGGCCATGCGAACATCAGATCAATGTAGTCCTCATATTTGTAGGAAAATACATGGTAGCGCACACCATCACCGTGGAAGCTGGCTCCGGAGTCCTTTTCGTAAATCTCGATCAGTCGAGCTTTCCAAGGGAGCGATATGCCCCAGTTGGCTTCCAATGTAGAAGAATAGGACGGAAGCAGTTTTGAAACGCCAATCACAGCCAGCACAAACAGTACCGCTACGACAATCAGCCATTCTCTCTTTTTCAAGGCAATTACCTCCAAATATCGTGATGTAGCAAAAATTAAATATCCGTGTTATAGGCGTATGCGCATAGCTATAGGCAGCAATAATGCCCGGGATAATAAGCAGAAACGACCATAGCAGAGTATAAAAAGCACTTCGGCTTTTGAAGTGCTCAAAGTGCTTTATTCCAATACTATTATCTCTTTTGCGCCCAAAAGATTTGCTTCTTCCCTGTCATGCGTGACAAGCATCACATCTTTTCCCTGCATGTGCGTACGAATATATTCGGCGGCACGCACCTTCATTGCATCATCAAGCCCCGAAAACGGCTCATCCAGAAGAAGCATATCCGGTTCGCATGCGATTGCCCTTGCAATCGCCACGCGCCGCTTCATTCCGCCGCTGAAAATCTTCACAGGCTGATTCGCCTCGGAAGAAAGCCCCAGGGATTCCAGGTGCTCAAGAAGTGCCGTTCGTTTCCTGTCCGGCGCTGCAAGAGAAAGATTCTGAAGTGCCGTCATGTGTTCTATCAGCCTGTCCTCCTGAAAAACCGCAGCCATACGCGTACCCGTCACCCGTATCGTTCCCGCATCCGGCTTTTCCAAGCCCAGAAGTATGCGCAGAAGCGTCGTCTTTCCCGTACCTGAGGGCGCCATCACAGCAACCGTACCCTCCACACGCAGATTGACATCATTAAGGACTGTTTTTCCGTCAAACGCCTTGGAAATATGAATTGCCTCAAGCATGACCCGTCCTCCGCATCAAAGCATGTATCCCGACCATAACCAGCCTTTCAAAAGCCACGCTCACCACGATAATCGCTATCGTCCACGCAAACAGCTCCGGCGTATTGAAAAACAATTTTGCCTGATTAAGCTGCGCACCGATTGAATTTCGTGGTTGACCGATGATTTCCGCCGCAATTCCTGCCTTCCAGCACATGCCCAGAGAAAGCTTCGCCGCCGTGAGCAAATGCGGATATGCTGCCGGAAGATAGATAGCACGAATGCGTGCCCTATGAGAAAATCGGAATACATCCGCCATTTCAAGCAGTTTCTTATCCGCGCTTCCAAGCCCTGCCAGCGTATTCTGGTACACAATGGGAAACACCATCAGGAACGAAATGAATACCGACAGATTCGTGGAGGTAATCCAGATGAGCGCCAGAATAACAAATGAGGCTACCGGTGTTGCCTTTATCACAGAAACAATCGGCTGCAAAAGCACATTTACCCATTTCCAGACAAACGAAAGTGCACCCAGCATGAGCCCCAGCGCAAGTGCAAGCGTAAATCCCAGGCAGATTCGCCCAAGCGAACCGAGAATCGCCTGATAAAACGCCGCTGTTTGCCCAAGTTCTGCGAGCGCCAAAAAGGTGCGCGCCGGCGACGCGACCAGGATCGGACTGTTCACAGCCATGGAAACCAGCTGCCAGACCAATACCCAGAACACAACCGCCAGCACGCGATAAATTCTGTTACGGCAGATAGTAGAAATCTGCATTCGGCAAATTGCCTCCTACGGCCTTGGGATTCTGCTCATACAGCGCTGCGAGATAGCCGGATACCTTCTCCTTCATCTCTTCGCCGGTGATGCACACGATGTTGCATGCCGGAATCGCCTTTTCCGCGATCGCCGCGCCTGCAATGCCTGCCTCGCCAATCCATACGGCAGCCTCAGCCGGATTTTCATTTACATAAGCGGTAGATGCCGCATATTCTGCAAGGAATGCCTTTACGGCATCGGGATTGTTTTCCACAAATTCGCGGCGTGCAACCACAACGCCGGTGATCATAGCACTGCCATCGCCAACCTTGTTCCATTCATCGGTAAGCGAAAGTGCTACACGCAGATTCTGATTCTGTGCCAGAACATTCGTGACATACGGCTGCGGCAGAACTGCAATTGCAGCCTGATCGGCAATCACGGCAGCTGCAACCTCGGTTGCCTCTGCGCGATATTCAATGGTCAGATCATTTGCGGGGTCAATACCGTTCTTCTGCAGAATGTAGTTGAGAGCAAATTCCGGCGTTGTACCTTGACCGGTGGAATAAACCGTCTTGCCTTTGAGGTCTGCAACCGACTGAATTGCTTCGCCGGATTCAATCACATACAGAACGCCCAGCGTATTGACGGCGAGAATTTCCACTGCGCCCTGCGTGTTGTTATAAAGCACGCTTGCCAGATTGCAGGGAACCAGCGCCATATCCATTTCACCGCGAACAAGCAGCGGCGCAATGGCATCCGCCGTACCTTCCATAGTGAAGGTATAGTCATTTGCGGCAGTACCTGCCTTGTCATCCTCCATGAGTTTTACAAGTCCCATGGTGGTCGGACCCTTCAGGGAACCCACACGGATTTCGGTCTTTACTACAGGAGCAGCAGTATTATTGTTTTCCGTCTTTTTCTCCTGCTGAGCGCAGCCGGAAAGAACCAGCACCAGCGCAAGCAGCAATACAATCAGTTTTTTCATGCTTATAGCACCTCCGGCCTATTTATACCCCTTATTTCCCGCCGTGAAACATCAATATTCCACAGTCATGGAAAGAGGAGCGGTGCCGAGAAGCTTACAGCTAACGGTATCCGGCTGACTTCCGCCTACCCAGAAGCGGAAATTCGAGCCGATTTTTTCGCGGCTGCCGTCATCCGTAACAGTGGTGAATGCATCCGCGCTCAGCTTGAGAGCAACGCACTTTTCTTCGCCTGCAGCGAGAGTTATGCGATCAAAGGCACACAGCTTCCAGTTCAGACCGTGCGATTCGGCTTCGAGATCGCGGATGTAAGCCTGCACGATTTCACCCGCTGCCATGCTGCCCACGTTGCGAACCTTGACGGTCAGAAGCAGATTTTCCGCATCAAACGCGAGGTCGGAATACTCAAACTTCGTATAGCTCAGGCCAAATCCGAACGGATACAAAGCCTCGCCCTTGAAGTAGCGATAGGTGCGGTTCTGCATGGTATAATCTTCAAATGCCGGAATCTGATCTACAGACTTATAGAACGTGATCGGCAGCTTGCCGGACGGGGACACCTCGCCGAAGATAATCTCCGCAAGCGCCTTACCGCCTGCCTGACCGGGATAGCCGGCCCACAGCACTGCATTGCCTTCCTCCACACGCAGAGCGCTGCCGGAAGCCACAACCGTAATCACAGGCTTACCTGCCGCCAGAACGGTCTCAATCAGCTTGCGCTGTGCAAACGGCAGTTCCAGGTCGCCCTTATCGCCTGCGGCGTAGGGATTGTTGGCATCGCCCTCTTCGCCTTCGTACGTGCTGTCAAGACCCACGCACAGAACGACGAGATCGCTCATCTTCGCTGCAGCGGCAGCTTCGTCCAGACGGCAGTTTTCCTCGCCGATTTCGAAATGCTGCGCAAGGCGGCTGCCGGAGGAGTAATTGATGCGGATACCTTCGCCGCATGCGGCGCGGATACCGTCCAGGAAGGTCACATAGCGGGAAGAAGTACCGTTGTAATTGCCTTCCAATGCTACGCGGCTGGCAGCATTTGGACCGATGACCGCAACAGAGCGGATCTTGCTCTTATCCACCGGAAGAATTCCGTCGTTCTTGAGCAGAACCATCGAGCGGCGTGCTGCTTCCAGCGCCTGGGCATTGTGCTCGTCGCAATCGTTATACTCGTAACCAATGGAATTGAATTCGCAGTTCTCGTCAAACAGACCCAGGAGATAGCGCGCCGTGAACAGGCGAACCGCTGCCTTGTGGATGTGGTCTGCGGTAACGAGACCTTCTGCATATGCCTGATACAGATAATCGTATGCACCGCCGCAATTGACGTCGCAGCCTTCGCGCAGCGCAAGTGCAGCGCTCTCCATCGGCGTATCAGTGACTTTATGATGGTTGTGGAAGTCCCAGATTGCGCCGCAGTCACTGACGTAGTGACCGGCAAAGCCCCATTTACCGCGCAGGATATCGCCAATCAGCGTCTTGCTGCCGCAGCAGACCTCGCCATTGGTGCGGTTGTAAGCGCCCATAACGGCCTCAACATCCGCTTCCTTGACCAGCATTTCAAAAGCAGGCAGATAAGTATCCCACAGATCATAATCGCTCGGACGGGCATCAAATTCATGGCGAAGCTCTTCCGGACCGGAATGAACCGCAAAATGCTTTGCGCATGCTGCAGCTTTCATATATTCGCCGTCACCCTGCAGACCCTTTACGAATGCAACGCCGAGTCGACCCGCAAGGAACGGGTCTTCGCCATAGGTTTCCTGACCGCGGCCCCAGCGCGGATCGCGGAAAATGTTGACGTTCGGAGACCAGAAGGTCAGACCTTTATACTGACCTCTGTCACCTGCGCCGGACTGCATATTGTACTTTGCGCGGCCTTCCGTAGAAATCGTTTCGGCGATTTCCTGCTGGAATTTCTCGTCAAACATTGCCGCAAGACCGATTGCCTGCGGGAAAATCGTGGCAGTACCTGCGCGTGCAACGCCGTGCAGAGCCTCGCTCCACCAGTTGTAAGCCGGAACTCCCAGTCTGTCAATAGCGGGAGCAATGTATTTCAGCTGAGAAATCTTCTCCTCAACCGTCATCTGGGAAACGAGCGCTTCCGCCCGCTGCCTTGCAAGATTTCTATCCATAAATCAAATCCTTCTTTCGGCCAGAATCAGCATTCTACATCCACGCTAAGGGGTGCCTTGCCAACCAGCTTGCAGCTGACGGAGTCAGGCTGGCTGCCGCCAACCCAGAAGCGGAAATGAGAGCCGCGCTTTGCGCGAATGCCTGCATCATCCACAGTGGTGAATGCATTTTCACCTACGCTGAGAGCAACACGCTTTTCCTCGCCCGGCTGCAGAGCCACGCACTTGAATGCACACAGGCTCCAGTTCAGATCATGGGAATTCGTGTCCATATCACGGATATAGGCCTGTACGGACTCTTCACCCGCAACATTGCCCACATTGCGTACGGTGACGGTCAGTTCGCGCTTATCCGCATCATAGACCAGATCGGAATAGTCATACTTCGTATAGCTCATGCCGAAGCCAAAGGGATACAGCGCTTCACCCTTATAATAACGATAGGTACGGTTTTGCATGGTATAGTCTTCGATCGGCGGCAGATCATCAGCCGTGCGATAGAAGGTCACAGGGAGTTTGCCCGACGGATTGACCTTGCCAAACAGAATATCTGCCAATGCCGTTCCGCCTGCCTGACCGGGATAACCAACCCACAGCACGGCATTGCCTTCCTCCACGCGCAGCGCACTGCCCGCAGCCACAACGGTAATCACCGGCTTGCCCATGGCAACCACCGCTTTGATCAGCCTGATCTGGGATTCCGGAAGTTCCAGAGTCAGCTTATCGCCCGCTGCAAATGCGTTGCTGGCATCGCCCTGTTCGCCTTCCAGCGTTGCATCCAGACCTACGCACAGTACAACAACGTCGCTGTTCTTCGCTGCTGCCCTTGCTTCCGACAGACGGTCGCCCTCAGGTCCCAGAATATCCACAGTGCGGTTGCTGAACAGGTGCGCGCCCTGCGCATAGTTCACGCGGATATCATCACCGCATGCATCGCGGATACCGGCAAGGAACGTCTTATAGCGCGAAGAGGTACCGCAATAGTTGCCCTCCAGTGCCAGAATGCTGTCGGCATTGGGACCGATTACTGCGATGGACTTGATCTTTTCGCGGTTCAGCGGCAGAATACCGTCATTTTTAAGCAGAACCATGGTCTTATGCGCTGCCTTCAGCGCCAGAGCATTGTTTTCCGCAGAGTCATTCTGTTCGTAACCGATGGAATTGTATTCACAGTTTTCATCAAACAGGCCCAGCAGATAACGTGCCGTCATTGCGCGGATAACGGAGGCGTCGATTTCCTCCTCGGTGACAAGGCCGTCCAGATAAGCCTGCTTGAGGTGCAGATAGGTCACGCCGCAGTTGATGTCGCAGCCTGCCTTCAGCGCCATAGCAGCGCTTTCCGGTGCGGTATCGGTAACCTTGTGATTTACGTGGAAGTCTTCGATTGCCCAGCAGTCGCTGACAAAATGACCCTCAAAGCCCCACTTTCCGCGCAGGACATCGCGAATCAGCATATTGCTTCCACAGCACGGTTCGCCGTTTACACGGTTATACGCGCCCATAATGGCCTCTACGCCGCCTTCTTTGACCACTGCTTCGAATGCCGGCAGATACGTATCCCACAGGTCATAATCGCTCGGGCGAACATCCACTTCGTGGCGGGTTGCTTCCGGACCGGAGTGAACGGCATAGTGCTTCGCACAGGCAGCAGTTTTCATATATTCACCGTCGCCCTGCAGACCCTTGACATATGCGATACCCATACGGGCGGTGAGGAACGGATCTTCGCCGTAAGTCTCATGGCCACGACCCCAGCGCGGGTCACGGAAGATATTGATGTTGGGAGACCAGTAGGTCAGACCCTTATAAATTTCGCGGTCATTCTGTTCGATAAACATATTGAACTTAGCGCGGCCTTCGGTGGCAACAGTGTCGCCGATGGTGCGCTGGAAATCCTCATCAAACGATGCAGCAAGGCCAATCGCCTGTGGAAATACCGTGGCGGTACCGGCGCGCGCAACGCCGTGCAGAGCCTCGTTCCACCAGTTATAGCGCGGTACACCCAGCCTTTCCACAGGCTCGGCATAATGTTTAAGCTGTGAGAGTTTTTCGTCCAGTGTCATTTTGCTTACAAGTTCTTTGGCAAGCTTTCTGGCTTCGGTACGATTCATTTATATACTCCCCTTTACAGATTGTTCATTCTGAGTTATTATATCAAATATAGCACCATTTTGCAATGGACAGGGGTGGTTTTCATGGGTGCATTTGACCGCACCATCCGTCTGGTGGGCGAAGATGCTCAGCAGAAACTTTTTCAATCGCGCATTGCCCTATTCGGCCTTGGAGGCGTAGGCTCCTATGTAATGGAAGCCCTTGTCCGCGCAGGCGTAGGAAAAATGCTGTTGGTAGATGGAGATGTGGTGGATGAAACCAATCTGAACCGGCAGCTGATTGCAACCGTCGACACCATCGGAAGACCCAAGTGCGATGTTTCCCGCGAAAGGGCGCTTTCCATCAATCCGAATATCACAATCGACGCACGGCAGGTTTTCTATGACGAAACAACCGCCGATGCATTTGATTTTTCCGAATACGACTGGGTTATCGATGCGATTGATTCCGTATCCTCAAAAGTTCTTTTGATCGAACGCGCACGTGCTGCAGGCGCACGTGTAATCTCCTCCATGGGCGCGGGAAACAAGCTGCATACGCAGTTTGAAGTTGCCACTCTGGAAAAAACCAGCGTCTGCCCGCTTGCCCGTCGCATGCGTACGGAAATGAAAAAGCGCGGCATATCCGGCGTAAAGGCTGTCTATTCCAAAGAACTTCCCATCCAGCCGGAAGACGGAATCCGCGCACCGGCATCCATCTCCTATGTACCCGGAGCAGCAGGGCTTGCACTTGCAGGCGAAGTTATCCGGGAAATCATTGAAAAAAACTGACTTTTTTCACTCACACAACATTATAGGAGGCGATATTCGTGAGCAGACGTGAAGTACTGAAATACTTTGAAGAGCACAAGGACTACATGAACGCGCGTATTGCGGAAGGCATTGAAAAATACCGCAAGGGCGATATTTCCATATCTGTCGTGGATTCAAACGGAAATCCGCTGAACAATGTGACGGTTGAAGCCGAGCTTTCCAATCACGAATTCAATTTCGGCGCAAATATCTTTATGCTCGACACGCTGATTGACTACGCAAACGAACCTTACGAAGACGGACTTTTTGCGGAAGGATTCGATATATCCATTCTTTCCAACTACAAGGAAAGAAACGAAATGTTCAAGGAAGAATTCTGCAGACTTCTGAATTTTGCCACGGTTCCTTTTTACTGGAATGCTCTGGAGCCCAAACAGGGACAGGTACGCTACATCAAAGACGAGCCTCACATTTACCGCCGTCCGACTCCGGCAGACTGTGTTCGCTTTTGCAAAGAGCATGGTATCCGCATGAAGAGCCACGGCCTTTCATACGACGGAAATACCCCCGACTGGCTGAAGGCCATTGAAGACCCGGAGGAAGTACGCCGCCTGTACAGCAAGCACATGCAGGAATGCGCCGAACTGTTTGCCGATGATATTCCCGATTGGGAAGTTACCAACGAAACTCTGGCTGTCGACGGCGCATTTACCGACCGCACTAAGATTTTCCTTGACGAAGATTTTGTAGAATGGACCTTTAAAGAGGCCAAGAAATACTTCCCGCACAACAAACTGATCATCAACGATTTCGACGGCGTTACCGTTAACCAATTCCTTGAAAAGCGCAGCTGGTATTACATGCAGATTCGCGAGGAACTTGCCAAAGGTACCCCGATTGAAGGAATCGGTTTGCAATGTCACTGCCTGTTCTCGCCCGAAAAAGAAGAATTTTTTTCTCAGCGTTACTACAATCCGCGTTTCCTGTATGCAATCATGGATCGCTACGCCGATTTCGGGCTTCCCCTTCACATCACCGAATGCACCGTTCCCACCTACGGACAAGATGAAGAAAACGAAGAAATTCAGGCTATCATCCTGAAAAATCTTTATTCCATCTGGTTCAGCCATCCCGCCATGGATGGTATCGTTTACTGGAACATCATCGATGGTATTATGCCTCTTATAGGCGATATGAGCAATAATAACACCTACAACACCGGCGGTCTGATTCGCCTCACAGATATGTCCAAAAAGCCTTCTTGGTATGCCATATATGATCTCATCCATAAAGAGTGGCACACACATGAAATTCAGAATACCGGCAATGAAAATTCCGTAGCCTTCCGCGGCTTCTACGGCGATTACCGCGTAAAAATCAAGGTCGGCGATCAAGTCATCGAAAAGACTTTCTTCGCAGGTAAGAATACCGATAATCGCATCACGCTTACAATCTGATTTCCATACAAAATGCGCCGCGCAAAAATTGCGCGGCGCATTTTTATGCTCAAATCAACCGATACCCGGAATCAGCTCTACCAGAAAAACCACGGCACAAACAGATACCGCAACCACGAACAGGGAACCACCCTTCCAGGCGATCAAGGAACCTGCTACAAGTGCTGCCGCACCGGAAATGGGAGACTGCGTGCAGCGCAGAATCGCAGGGAATGTCATAACAGTAAGCGTTACATACGGAACATAGTACAGAAACGAACGAATCAGAGGATTTGTGATTTCCTTCTTTGCAAATACCAAAGGTCCTACACGCAGCGCAAATGTCACCAGCGCCATAAAGAACAGATAAATGTAAATGTTGCCGCTCATTCCCTGACCTCCTTAATCGGACGCAGAATCGCCGCCGCAAGAGAAATTCCAACCGTAAGCACAATCGTGATAATGCCTTCGGACATAAAGCTGAAACACGGAACTGTATTGAATATCATGCTGAGTACCATGGAAATCAGAACCACATACAGCACGGTACGATTCTGCTTCGTCATGGGCGTTACAACAGCAATAAACATGCCGTAAAGACCCACGGAAAGCGCACTGAGAAGTTCCGCCGTCAGAAGGTTTCCGATGATAACGCCCAGGAATGTACCAACCGACCAACCCGGCAGCGCGACCGTCATCGCGCCGAAAACATATGCCGGAGGCACGTATCCCGGATGCGATATCGAAATACCAAACACTTCATCCGTAAGATCATAGCCCATAAGAATGCGTTTCCATACAGGCACATCCGGCGCAACCTTCTGTGTCATCGCAAAGGACATCAGAAGATATCTTGCATTTGCCACAAGCACCATAATCGCCGCTTCAATATAGCCTGCGCCTGCGGAAATCGCGCTGAATGCCGCGTAGCCGCCCGCAGATGCATTCAGTAAAAAGCTGGACAGTCCCGCCTGAAATGCCGTAAGACCGGCATTTTTTGCCGCAATTCCCAGCGTAAAGGACACTGCCAGATATCCCATCATGATCGGGATACCGTCGCGAATGCCACGCGTAAAGTTCTCCATCGTGGTTTTTTTCATCCGTAAGCCACTCCCATAAAAACATATCCTTTAGTGTACGCACTTTAGTTTAACTTGTCAAATACCTCCATATAAAATCAATATAAAACATTGAAAAGGGATCGTTCCAATCTGAAACGATCCCTTTCGATCTACCCGTTTACTTGCGCTTGTAACTGCCGCAGCAGCTTTCTTC
Source organism: Clostridiales bacterium (assembly GCA_015056055.1). Taxonomy (GTDB): domain Bacteria; phylum Bacillota; class Clostridia; order Christensenellales; family Aristaeellaceae; genus Alectryocaccomicrobium. The sequence goes on from SVHC01000005.1 coordinate 57,602, forward strand.
GGAGTCCTTGCCGGAGCAGCAGCCCTGGCAGGGCTCTATCTGGATAGCTTCCAGAGAGCAGTAGTCCTGACCCTCGCAATGGAAACGGCAGCTTGCAACACGGCAGCGGATATCAGCATTGGGTTTCATACGATTTCCTCCCTGTATTGATATTTGCTTTCGCAAGATACAGGATTCCCCGCTCCCCGCTAAATATGCACGCACCATGTTCCCCATACAAGAAATACCATTGCTGCTCCCAGAAGAACGGCTTCCCATGTATGCACGCGCCGGTTTCTGCCCGAAACCAGAAAATACGCCAGCACGCACGGAATCAAATCCGCCGTATAGCGAAGTCCCATTTGGAAACCGCCAAAGGATTTATGCAGCATCAAAAGAAACAACTGCACGAAAAACGCAATCACCGCAGCAATCTGCGCAGGCTTCATTTTCCTTTTGACAACATCCATAATTATCCAGATGCCGAACAGAATGAAAACGGGATTTGCCATAAACATATTAAAGCCGAATTTCACAAATTCACCGTTTGAAAACGGTTTTCCGGCAAAAACCAGCTTTATATTGTTCCACAGATACGCCAGCGAAAACTGTCCGTTTTCCGAGCGGGTAAATTCCGGCAGATAATTATGCCCGAATTCGAAGAAATTGCCAAACCTCGCCAGATTGTACAATCCATAGCACATACCGATGCAAAGCCCTGCACACACGCCCGGTATCCACTTTTTCAGCGGTACTTTTCGGTGCAAAAGCAGCGCCGCTACCGCAAGTCCGGCAATGGCATTAAACGGTCTGCAGCCAACAGCCAAGGCATACAGCGCAAGGCTCCATGTGGCTTTTCCCCGGTTTGCAAGGACAACTGCCAGCACCGTCAGAAGGAATGCCAGGAGCTGTGCCTGATACCAAACCGCGCCCAGAAGCATCAGCGGCAGAAAAGACGAGGCAACCACAAAGAATGTTGCCCAGAAAAGCCCCGCGCCGATTTTTCCCTTTCGCGATACCGCCCAGTAAACCGCTGCAAACGCACCCAGAGCGTACAGCTTTACTACGAGGTTGTCCGGCGTATTTTGCCCAAACACAAACGAAAGCAGCCACATCGGAACCGAAGGAACCGGCGGAAAACTTACATAATAGTTTCCCTCAAAGATCGCAAGTTCCAGATGTGGATAGTCATGCGGCAGATGCACCTGCCCCTCTCGCCATGCAAGCGCCTGAAGCGTATAGGTATTGTACGCATTCGATCCCGCCGGGTCATATCCGCAAACGCGACTAAACAGGCACAGCGCCGCCATCAAAACGGCGAGCGCTGCGACCAGTGCTAAAATTCTTTTTTTGTTCAGCGTACGAAGTTCGTCCATGCACGTTCTTCCATCTCGGGAGCGGTGATACCGGCTGCGCGACCGGCTTCAAGGCACTTGAGCAGCCAAGCCATGTTGTTGCCCAGCACGCGCATGGTCTGCATGCCTTCCAGATCCTGCTTAACTTCTTCTGCTTCTGCGCCGTGAACCATGGTCCAGTACTGGGAATTCACAACGATCATCTGAGAAATGGTGGGATACTTCATCAGCTGCTCGATAGCTGCGGTGGAACCGGCACGGCGGCAGGATACAACAACAGCAGCGGGCTTGCCGCGATATACGCTGGGATCAGCTGCAAAGAATGCGCGATCCAGCATGGACGTGATGCTGCCGGAAGCAGAGCCGTAATGTACCGGAGAACCGAATACGATACCATCGGCTTCCTTAGCGCGGGCGATAAACTGATTTACCTTGTCATCATCGAATGCGCAGCAGCCACCGGTGGTTTCGCAGCCAAAGCAGGCGGCACAGCCACGGATGGGATCGGAACCCACGTCAAAAATTTCCCATTCAACGCCGTTCTTTTCCAGTGCGCCGGCGATTTCCATCAGGGCGGTGTAGGTGCATCCTTTTGCATTCGGGCTTCCGTTGACAAGCAGTACTTTCATGTGTGTTTCTCCTCTCACAAATCAATCTTTGTACAGTGTTTCCATCATATCATGCTGCAGCCGCGCCACGACTTTCGGTGCGCTTCCGCCGATATACGCTTCATCCAACCATTCTGCTGTTGTATCATCCAAGTATATGCATTGATAAACAACCTTATGCTATTCTATGATACCGCATTTTTGAAAAAAAGTAAATCCCAAAATCCCTTGTCAAGCCGCAAAAATTCCCGTATAATCTTCTTATAACAATGCAAAGGAGGCCGCTTCTTTATGAAAGAATTTCTTCGTCAGGCATCACAGGTCATCCCCAGCAAACGTCAGCTTGACTGGTTCAATACGGAGTTTTATGTATTTTCACATTTCGGCGTAAACACCTACACGGGACGCGAATGGGGCGACGGCACAGAATCCCCCGCCATCTTCAACCCCGTCAACCTGGACTGCGACCAGTGGGTTGCAGCCATCAAAGCCATGGGCGCGCGCGGACTTGTCCTCACCGCCAAACACCATGACGGTTTCTGTCTGTGGCCGTCAAAATACACGGAACACTGCGTGAAAAACAGTCCCTGGAAAGACGGCAAAGGCGACGTTGTCCGCGAAGCTTCCGAAGCATGCCGCCGCGCAGGACTCAAATTCGGCGTTTATCTTTCCCCCTGGGACAGAAATTCCAAGCTGTACGGAACCGATGAATACAACGACTACTATAAAGCACAGCTCACCGAGCTTCTGACCGGTTACGGCGAACTTTTCATGGTCTGGTTTGACGAAGCCTGCGGCGAAGGTCCCAACGGCCGTAAGCAGGAATACGACTTTGCCGGATATATCGAACTGATCCGCAAATATCAGCCCAACGCCTGCATTTTCAACGACCACGGACCCGACGTTCGCTGGGTCGGCAATGAAGCCGGTACCGCCCGCTTTGCGGAATGGGCTGTCATGCCGAAGGAGCTCACGCACCGCTGCGAAGTACAGACCGGCCCTGCGCCGCTTTTCGGCGAACTTTCTCTGGATGGAATCTACAACACCCTTCCCGACCTTGGCGCTCTTTCAAACATCATCTTCTCTGAAGGTCTGACCTTCTGCCCTTCTGAAATCGATATGTCCATCCGTCCCGGCTGGTTCTATCATCCGGAAGAAGAGCCGCACTCTCTTGAACGCCTGCAGAATACATATATCACCAGTGTCGGCGGCAACGCAGGTTTCCACCTGAACATTCCCCCGAACAGGGATGGTCTCTATGACGAAAAGGACGTTGCCCGCATGAAGGAACTGGGCGACTGGATTCGCTCCACTTTTAGCAATCCCATTCCTTCTGTATGGAAGCAGGATGGACAGGACTTTATCGTCACGCTGGAAAGCGCTCAGCCCGTAAAGTATGTCGTTCTCCGCGAAGATATTGCCCGCGGTCAGCGCGTTGAAGCATTCTCCATCGATGACGGTAACTGGTGGAATATTTATGACGGTACCACCATCGGCAATAAGCGTATCTGCCCGGTTAAGACAGATTCCGGCACTCTGCGCATCCGCATACGCTCTACACGCGGTGAAGTTCTGATGAAATCCATTGAACTCTACTGATGATCTTACAAAACCAGTAAGGCTGCAAGTCACATGAACCCGGAAAGATCCTGTGGCGCCGTTGTATTCACCCGAACTTTCTAAGCGGCTTCCGTCATCAGGAAGAATATGCATTTCCGACAAAACAGCAGTAGCAAGCGGGACGGCTGCATAGATGCAGCCGTCCCGCTTTTCGATATGAAAAAGTCGCCGAATTTCAAATTGCATTCTGCCAAAGCGTTCCTTATAATGTAAGTATAGCGTTTCCAATCTCGCTATACGAAAGGAGCATCTTTATGACGGATACAGGAAACTATTATGTTTTGAATCATCTGGTGCTGATTACCGGACTTACAGACCGCACACTGCGCAGCTATATCGCATCCGGAATCCTTCAGGGCGAAAAAATCAATGGTCTTTGGCATTTTACGCCTGAGCAGGTGGAAAACTTCATCCGCCATCCGGCAGTGCTCCCCAGCATTCAGGCCAAAAGAAATGCATTGGTGCATGATTTTCTCCTGGACACCTACAAATCCCAGCCGGAAGCATGCATCATTCTGGATATGCCCGGAGCAAACCGCGTAAAAGTGGCTGAATACTTTTGCTACCGTATCAACACAGAAAATTTCCGTGACATCCACTTTTCCTACGATTGCGTGGAAGGAATTCCCCGCGTCATTCTGAAGGGAAAAACCGAAGATGTTCTGAACCTGACAAACGGTTATTATCAGGATCACCCCATAGAATAGATCCTCATTCCTGCAAAAAACACCTGCATATCGCTTGCAGGTGTTTTTCATATTCTCTATAAATCTGTACGCCGGACACATCCGCTTATCAGGATTTCAGGGTATATCCATCTTTTTCGTATATGTTCACCCAATTTTTGATCCGCTCAAGGAACTCCGCATTGTTATTCGTTCCTTCCAGCATACCGATCAATTGCTCTGTTGCTTCCTGCTGATTTACACCGGAAAGAATCCTGCGCATATCGAATGCAGCCTGAAGTTCTTCCTCGCTCATCAGCAAATCCTCCCTGCGAGTGCCGGAACGGTTCATATCGATCGCCGGGAAAATTCGTCTTTCCGAGAGCTTTCGGTCAAGATGCAGCTCCATATTGCCGGTACCCTTGAATTCCTCATAAATAATATCGTCCATTCGGCTGCCGGTTTCCACCAGCGCAGTAGCCAGAATCGTAAGGCTGCCGCCGTTTTCGATGTTGCGCGCAGCGCCAAAGAATCTCTTGGGCTTATTCAGCGCTCCCGGATCAAGTCCACCGGAAAGGGATCTGCCCGTAGGCGGAATCACCATATTATATGCCCTTGCAAGCCGCGTGATGGAGTCCATCAAAATCACGACATCTTTCCCCATTTCCACCAGGCGCTGCCCGCGCTCATAAACCATCTCTGCCAGGCGCACATGGTTTTCCGGCTGCATATCAAACGTGGAATACAGGACTTCTCCTTTGATTGAACGCTGGATATCCGTCACTTCTTCGGGACGCTCGTCAATCAAAAGTACAATCAATTGCACTTCCGGATGATTTTCTGTTATTGCATTTGCTATTTTCTTCAGGAGAGTCGTTTTTCCCGCCTTCGGCGGAGCAACAATCAAACCGCGCTGACCTTTGCCGATCGGAGCAATCATGTCGATCGCACGCAGCGCCAGATCACTCTTTTTCCTTTTGCTTTCAAGGCGCAGTCGTTCATTCGGGTACACCGGTGTCAGCGTTTCGAAGGCAGCTCTTTGCGCACATTCTTCCGGTGCAACGCCATTGATCGCCGTAATATACAGCATGGCATTGTATCTGTCCCCTTCGCGCGAAGGGCGAATCTTACCGGCAACAAGATCTCCCGTGCGCAGCAAGAAACGGCGAATCTGTGCCATGGAAATGTACACGTCATACGAGCCGGGCATGTAGTTCTCCGCACGCAAAAATCCAAAGCCGTCGTTCAGAATTTCCAGTACACCCTCGCCGTCAGAGCATTCTCCGGAAGCAAGAAGATCCGGTACGCCGGGATTGGTTAGGCCATATTCAGAGCTGTATCCGCTTTCACGGCGACGGGAAGGTTCACGCAGCTTGAATACCGGCGACGGTTCATTACGTTCGGCCTGATCGCATCTCCAGTAGCCATTATCATAATTTGCCGCTTCTTCGCATCTGTGCATCTGTCGCGGAACACTGATCCCATTCAGGCGATTCGGCCCGGGCTGCACATACCGGGTCTGTGGTCTTAAAGGCTGACGCGTTTCGCCCCGTTGCGGAGGAGTAAGCCTTTCATCATAGCGCTGCTCGAAATATGTATCCTCCGGCGCTTCTTCTTTCCACTCCGCCGCATCGTGATTGTCGGCTGTCGAATTCTCTCCGCCATTTTCGTCCGTCTTTTCAATAGGATTGAGAACCCGTGCGTTTTCCTGCGCATCGCTTTCTCCGGAGGCAGGCAAGCTTTCATCCTTCTTAAGAGTAACTTCCTCTTCGGCAGAAGCTGCATTTTCAACATGTGCAAGAATCAATTCAATCATATTTACTTTTGTGATTCCAGCCGAAAATTTCACGCCCAGTGTTTTTGCGATCTGCCGCAGTTCTGCGACCGTCTTTGCGTGAAGAGAACGATAATCCATGCTCCACCCTCCAGTTACCGGATTTGTGATACCGCTATGTTTCTGTATTATATCCTCATGTTCCACACCGTATGCATAGTTACCGATGTTTTTCCGGAACAATACCAACTACCACATCGCGTGTAACCGCCTGCTCGACCCAATGCGCCATACCATCGTAAATCTCGCCTTCCGCAATCTCAAACCCGGCCTTTTCAAGCGCTTCTGTCACCTGGATGCGTTTAAGCGTATTTACATTAAAAGCCAGCGCCGCTGCACCGCCGGGCTTAAGCGCCGCGCGATACGCTTCGGCAGTTTCTTCCATAAGCGCAGCAAGACCGCCCTTCCCGCTGGGAGCATGCTGCACGCCATAGGGCAAATCAGCCACAAGAATATGATACGCGCCTTTTCCAAGTCCATGTACATTTCTTGCGTCCACTGTTGCCAGTGCAATCTCGCCCCGTGATCCGTTTTCTCCAAAGGGCATAGCAAAATCAAACGTCTCCATCGGGATATTAACTCCCTTGTGGGTACGCGCATGCTTGTTCTGCTTATGTTTTATTCTGTGATATTCAAGATAACGTTTGAAGAAGCGTGAGCATTCCGCAATTTCGGAACGGCTTGCATCCGCACCGGTGGGCGTAACGCCACGATTTGCTGCAAGGAATAAAGAGGTGCCGCGTCCGCACATGGGGTCAAGCATTTTGAGCCCTTCTTCGCGGAAGCAGGAAGATGAGTAAAGCGCCATGTTGATGAGCATCTGCGTAAATCGCTCATTGGTCTTGCCCTTATATTTCTGGATATAGGGAAGATCCTCGCCAAGAAGCGCCTGTTTTTGTGAAAGTACCGGCATCAGCGAATTATCGCTGCGGATTTCAAACAGCCAGTACAAAAGTGAATGATCAGAAAGGATATCGGCTTGTTCCGCCGTCAAAGCATCGGCCTCAAATGTAATCAATTCAACTCCGGATATGGTCATCCATTGCGCATTCGGCGTAAGCCCGCCTGCTTTCAGCAAAAGCAGCAGCTCTTTTTCGGCCAGTGTGCTCAGCTCCGCCTGATATCTTGCGTTGGAATGCCTTACCGGCAAAATTCCATACTTCATAAATATCCCCCAAATATAGGATGAAGCCCCTTTGCACAGCAAAGGGGCTTTAAGGCAAGCTTAATACTTACGCTTACGGGCGGCTTCAGCCTTCTTCTTACGCTTAACGCTCGGCTTCTCGTAATGTTCTCTTTTACGGGCTTCAGCAAGAATGCCTGCACGAGCAGTCTGACGCTTGAACTTTCTCAGAGCATTCTCGATGGATTCATTCTTTCCAACACGAACTTCAGACACTGGTTTTCCCTCCCCTCGCGTTTAAATGGCACAGTGCCAATGTAGCATGGGGTTGCCACAACAGATATTATAACTCACACCCCATATACTAGTCAAGCTAAGATTTGTGTAAACGACAGCTTTTTCGTAAATTCTTTTTGACTTTAACGTTTACCATTCATATCTTCGCCCAGCTGTTCGCCGCCCAGAATGTGTACATGCAAATGTTCCACCGACTGAGCGCCATGCTTTCCGCAATTGGTAATCAGGCGGAAGCCCTCATTCAGGCCAAGATTTTCCGCAATTCTGGCAGCGGTGTAGAAAAGACCGCCCAGAAGAGCTTCATCTGCCTGCGCCACATTTTTCACATGGCACTTGGGAATCACAAGAATGTGTTCCTTTGCCTGCGGATTGATATCGCGAAACGCATAATACTTTTCATCCTCATACACTTTGGTGCTGGGAATTTCGCCCCTGAGGATTTTGCAGAAAATGCAATTATCCATATCGTTTCACCTCCTCTGCAATCAGCGCTGTACTTCGCCTACGGCAACGCCGCCTTCGGTGTAAAGAATCTTCACCCGTGCAAGCTCGTTTGCCTGCGCTTTTGCGCGCACATGCACATACTGGCCGGTAAGGCCTTCGGCCCAACCGTCCTCTGAAACACGTTCAAACAAAACCTCCTGAACCGTGCCTGTCAATTTTTTGACGAAGCATTCTTCCAGTCGGTTCCCAATTTCGATCAATTCAGCGCATCTTGCCTGCTTAATGCTTTCATCCACCTGATTTGGCATATCCGCAGCCTTTGTGCCTGCACGCGGAGAATACGGGAATACATGGATACGTGCAAAAGCCACACGCTCCACAAACTCCGCAGTCTCGCGGGCCTCATCCTCCGTTTCGCCGGGAAATCCCGTCAGAACGTCGGTTGTGATGGCACAATCCGGGAATGCACCGCGCAGTTTTTCCACTGCCTGCATATATTCCTCGGGCGTATAACGCCTTCTCATGCGTTCCAGCACGGTCGGGCTTCCGCTCTGCATGGAAAGATGGAAATGACCGCAGACTTTCGGCATAGCCGCAAGACCCGCCACAAATTCATCCGTCACGACAACCGGCTCAAGAGAGCCGAGTCGGATTCGCTTTACGCCTTCCACGTCGCTCACCGCGCGAATCGCATCCAGAAGCGATATCTTTTCCACTCTGCCGTAGCTCGCAAGATGAATGCCCGTGACAACAATTTCGCGGTATCCTGCGTCAGCCAGGCGCTGTGCCTCCTGATGTACAGATTCCAGCGGCATGGAACGCACAGGACCCCTTACATAGGGAATTACGCAATAAGTGCAAAACCGGTCGCAGCCTTCCTGAATCTTCATGGTTGCGCGCGTTTTGCCCTCATGGCGTGTAACGCTCAATTCCTCAAACTTTATGCCCTGCAGAGATTCCACCGCGCAGACCGGCTCACCGGTTTCCAGCGCCTTTTCAAACAGTTCCACGACCTTTGCGCGGTGCTGCACGCCGATTACCAGTGCCACGCCCGGCAGAAGTACCCTCTGCGGGTCCCTCTGTGCAAGACAGCCGGTTACAATAATTTTCGCCTCCGGATGGTGACGATGGATGCGCCGAATCAGTTTAACGGATTTCGTATCACCGGTACCCGTCACAGTGCAGGTATTGATGCCGTAAACATCCGCCTCGGAATCAAACGGAACCACTTCATAGCCCGCCCGTTCGAAGCTTTCCAGCATCGCCTCGGAATCGTACTGATTGACTTTGCAGCCAAGCGTGTGAAATGCAATTTTCATTTATACGTCACCCCACAGCCCCATTGCAATTGCCAGAGCAGCTACCGCCGCCGTTTCCGTGCGCAGAATGCGCGGCCCAAGCGTTACGCATTCGCATTCAACCTGAGCAATCTCTTCCGGCGCAATTCCGCCCTCAGGGCCTACCAGAATGCCGATATCACGTGCATCCGGACATGCTGCCTTCACATCAGCCAGACGCTTGCCCGATGCTTCTTCCCACGGAATCAGCATCAGTTCCCGTGCGCGGATATCCTCCAACGCCTTTTTCCAGGAAATCGGCTGCATTACCTCGGGCACACACGCGCGTCCACACTGCTTTGCCGCTTCCCTTGCGATTTTCACAAGTCTGTCCTGCTTCTTGGCAGCATCCGCGCTGATTCGTGCCACGCTGCGCTCCATTTCCACCGGAACGATACGCGCCGCACCCAGCTCCGTCGCCTTCTGCACGACAAAATCCAGCTTGTCCATCTTGGGAAGTCCCTGATACAGGGTGATCCTCACGGGAGATTCGTTTCCGGGAAGCTCTTCCAGCTTTCTTACGCCGACGCGCTTTCCCGAAACGTCCTCTACCTCGGCAAGATATTTTCTGCCCATGCCATCCAGAATTTCGACATTTTCTCCCTTGCGCACACGCAGCACATTTTTGGCGTGCTTGGATTCGTCCTCATCCAGAAACAGCAATTCCTCCGCTGCATCCTCTACGATAAAGCGGTGCATAATTTACTTCCTCGCGGCAATCGCCATCCACTCGCCCTTTTCGCGAATATCCAGCGAATGATAACCCGCCTTGTTCAATGCTTCCAGCACGAATGCCGAACGCTCGCGTGCAATACCGGAGCAGATAAACATACCGCCATCCTCGATATGCGCACGAACAGGTTCTGCCAGCATGGCAATTACGTCTGCAATAATATTTGCAATTACGATATCCGCAGTCTCGTTCACAGCCTGCAGAAGATCGCCTTCGCGAGTGCGGATCACGGAATCAAAACCGTTTACGCGCACATTCTCCGCAGCCACGCGCACTGCCACAGGATCAAGGTCCGTAGCCAGTACATCGCCTGCGCCCTGCAGTGCTGCCGCAATTGCGAGAATGCCCGTACCGGTACCGATATCAATTGCCTTCATGCCGGGCTGCATGTACTGCTCAATCAGTTCCACGCACATACCGGTGGTTTCATGCGTACCGGTGCCGAATGCCATACCGGGATCGATTTCAATGATCTTGTCGCCTTCCTGCGCTTCATAAACCTCCCAGCCGGGCTTTACAACCATGTGCTTGCCCAGACGGAACGGCTTATACTGCTTTTTCCAGCTTTCAGCCCAGTCTTCATCGTCCACATTGGAAATCTGCGTTTCCAGCTTGCCAAGGGGGAGATCAGCAGCGCGAACCTTAAGCGCAGCCAGTTCATTCTCTACCCTTGCGAGCGTATCGGTGATCCTCGCGTCCATGGCGTAATAGGCCTTCACCTTTACATCATCACCCATGCGGCGCGCGATTTCCTCGTCGATAATGTCCCACTGTCCCTCAGGACGCTGGTTCAGGGCGACGTCGTTCTTATCCTCGATTGCCGTTCCGGCTGCGCCCGCATCGATCAGAAGCTGAGAAACAAGTTCCGAGCCTTCCGTCGTAGTCAATACAGTCAGTTCCAACCAGTCCATATTACGCCTCCTTTTCGGATAATGCTTTATTACGGATTAAATGCTTCCTTTACGCGCTCAAAGAAAGATTTCTTCTCTTCGTATTCGCGTCCGGTCATACAGTCTTCGAAGTTGCGCAGAATTTCCTTCTGCTTATCGCTGAGTTTTCGCGGAACTTCCACCTTAATGGTAACGAACATATCGCCTTTTGCGCTGCTGTTGATAACCGGAATACCCATGCCTTTCAGCCTGTATACCTGACCGGGCTGAGTACCCTCCTGCAGTTCGTGGCGAATCGGTTTGTCCAGCGTGGGAACGTCAATAGAACCGCCCAGCGCTGCCTGTGTAAAGGTAACCGGAATTTCGATATGCAGATTATATCCTTCGCGGCGGAAAAGCTTATGCGGCTGCACATGCACCACGATCAGAAGATCGCCCGCCGGGCCACCGTTTTCACCCAGTTCGCCCTGACCGCGAATGGTCACAACCTGGCCGTTGTCAATACCGGCCGGAATGCGGACAGTCTTTCTCTTCGAAACACGTACTTTTGCGCGTCCGTTGCACTTCGGGCAGGGATCGGAAATAATCTTACCGGTGCCGCGGCACTTATCGCAGGGACGCACATTCTGAATACGACCAAAGGGAGTATTGGTCGTCGCGCGCACCTGACCGCTGCCGCCGCAGGTGGAGCAGGTTTCCGGCTGAGTACCCGGCTTTGCACCGGTACCGCCGCAGTGCTCGCATGCCTCGTCGCGCACCAGATTGATTTCCTTTTCGCAGCCCTTTGCTGCCTCTTCAAACGTCAGACGAACGTCATAGCGCAGATCATCGCCCGCGATCGGGCCATTTCTGTGCGAAGAGCCGCCTGCACCGCCGCCAAAGAAAGAATTGAGAATATCGTCAAAGCCGCCGAAGCCACCGCCAAAGCCGCCGAAACCGCCAAAATCACCGTATCCACCGCCCGGGCCGCCGGCTGCGCCGTTCATACCCTCATGGCCAAATCGGTCGTAGGCAGCACGCTTTTGTGAATCGGAAAGCACTTCGTATGCTTCGTTTATTTCCTTAAATTTGGCTTCCGCTTCCTTGTCGCCCGGATTCAAGTCCGGATGGTATTTTTTGGCCTGCTGACGAAACGCCTTTTTCAGCGCCGCGTCATCCGCCGAGCGTTCAACGCCAAGGACCTCATAATAATCGCGCTTAGCCAATTGGCTCACCTCTGTCTGAACGCAGATATGCCGGAATATGCGTATTTATCTGCATGTTCCGGCGTTCTGCGCAATTTATTGTTTCTGCTTTTTGAAATTACTCCGTGAAGGTGCTCTCTACAGTGCCATCATCGGATGCGCCGCCTGCGGTAGGACCGTTCTGAGCGCCGTCCTGAGCGGCCTGCTGCTGATATACCTTACCGAAGATGGAGTAAGTGGACTGCGTGAAGCTCTCCATAGCGGCCTTGATATCGGCGGCATTGTTGCCCTCGCGGGTCTTCTTGAAGCGCTCGAGTTCGTCAGCCAGAGTAGCCTTGTCGTTTGCATCCAGCTTGTCGTCCATTTCCTTCATGGTCTTCTCGGTAGAGTAGATCAGCTGATCTGCCTGGTTGAAGGTTTCAACTTCTTCCTTGCGCTTCTTATCTTCATCGGCGAAGCGTTCTGCCTCGTCAACAGCCTTCTTGATTTCGTCCTCAGAAAGGTTGGTGGAAGCGGTGATGGTGATCTTCTGCTCATTGCCGGTGCCCAGATCCTTAGCAGATACATGAACGATACCGTTTGCATCGATATCGAAGGTAACTTCGATCTGCGGTACACCGCGCGGAGCGGGAGCAATGCCGGTGAGCTGGAAGCGGCCCAGAGTCTTGTTGTAGGCTGCCATTTCGCGCTCGCCCTGCAGTACGTGTACGTCAACTGCGGTCTGACCGTCAGCTGCGGTGGAGAAGATCTGCTGCTTACGTACCGGAATGGTGGTGTTGCGCTCGATCAGACGGGTGAATACGCCGCCCATGGTCTCAATACCCAGAGACAGGGGGGTAACGTCGAGCAGAACAACGTCCTTAACTTCGCCGCCCAGAATACCGCCCTGGATTGCAGCGCCGACTGCTACGCACTCATCGGGGTTGATTCCCTTGTAGGGTTCCTTGCCGGTAACGCGCTGTACTGCTTCCTGAACTGCCGGGATACGGGTAGAACCGCCAACGAGGATAACCTTATCAACCTGAGATGCGGTCAGGCCGGCATCCCTCAGAGCCTGCGTGAGAGGTCCAATGGTCTTCTCAACGAGGTCTGCAGTCAGCTCGTTGAACTTTGCACGGGTGATGGTAACATCCAGATGCTTCGGGCCGGTTGCATCTGCGGTGATGAAGGGCAGGTTCACGTTTGCGGTCATAACGCCGGAAAGCTCGATCTTGGCCTTCTCGGCTGCATCCTTCAGACGCTGCAGAGCCTGCTTATCCTTGCGCAGGTCGATGTTGTTCTCGCGCTGGAACTCAGCTGCAACATAGTCGATGATGCGGTTGTCGAAATCGTCACCACCCAGACGGTTGTTACCTGCGGTTGCCAGAACTTCGAATACGCCGTCGCCTACTTCGAGGAGGGATACGTCGAAGGTACCGCCGCCCAGGTCGTATACGAGGATCTTATGGGAGTCTTCCTTGTCCAGGCCGTATGCCAGTGCAGCAGCGGTCGGCTCGTTGATGATGCGCAGAACTTCCAGACCTGCAATGCGGCCTGCATCCTTGGTAGCCTGACGCTGAGCATCGGAGAAGTATGCCGGAACGGTGATAACAGCCTGAGTTACCGGGCTGCCGATATAGCTTTCTGCATCTGCCTTGAGCTTCTGCAGGATCATTGCGCTGATCTCCTGGGGAGTGTAGTCCTTGCCGTCAACGCTTACGCGGTGGGCGCTGCCCATTTCGCGCTTAATGGAGATGATGGTGCGGTCTGCATTCATAACAGCCTGACGCTTTGCAACCTGACCAACCAGACGCTCGCCGTTCTTTGCAAATGCTACGACGGAAGCAGTGGTGCGGTTGCCTTCTGCATTGGCGATAACGGTGGGTTCGCCGCCTTCCATAACGGCGACGCAGCTATTCGTAGTACCAAGGTCAATACCGATAATCTTACTCATTTTTGTTTCCTCCAAATTCTTCTATATCACAGATTCAGTCGTTTTACAGATTTAGTCGCCCAGAACCTTGACCATTGCATAGCGGATGATCTTGTTCTTTACGCGGTAACCCTTCTGATAAACTTCGATAATGGTTCCGGGTTCGCCCTCGCCTTCGCCGCGCGTCACAGCATTGTGCAGCTCGGGATCAAACATCTCACCCAGAGAGGGAATTTCCTCCATGCCGCGCTTGGCAAGGGATTCCAGCATGGCTTTGAGGGTCATGCGTACGCCTTCCACCAGCGGACCTTCCTGTCCGCTTTTTTCTGCGGCATCGATCGCACGCTCCAGATTGTCAATCACCGGGAGTACAGCTGCGATTGCCTCGCGGTTGCCGTCCTCATAACCATCGGTGCGGGCGCGTTCGTTATGGCGCTTGTAGTTGGCAAAATCTGCCTGTGCGCGGCGCAGGGAATCCAAATATTCATCCCTCTGCTTTTCCGCTTCACGGATGCGCGCTTCATATTCATTTTCCTGCGCAGCAGCTTCCGTTTCTTCCGTCTGTACGTTTTCAGTATTGACGGTTTCGTCAGTATTGTTCGTTTCTTCCGTATTCTTGTTCCAGCCCATTTTAATCACTTCCCTTTATTCTCCCGAAAGCAAATCGCTCATCGTCTGTGCCATAGTTCTGAGCACAGTGATTACGCGTTTATAATCCATTCTCGTCGGCCCGATTACGCCCAGGGTTCCGCTCGTTCCGCTGCCAATATGGTAGGTCGCTGTCACAAGCGAGCAATCCTGAAGTTCAGGCGCCTCGTTTTCCTTGCCGATTCGGATGGTAATTTCCATTCCGCCTCTGCTGCGCAGAAGCCGCGCCAGTTTTTCTTTCGAGTCCAGCACCGCAAGGAAGTTGCGTGCCTTCTCGATATCGGCGTATTCCGGATAATTCAAAAGATTGGTGCTGCCGCCAACGATAATATCGCTTGCACGCGGCTGTGCAATCCGCGTCTCCAGTGCATTCATTACACTTGCAAGAAGGCGCCTGTGATCGCTCAGTTCGTGGATCACGTCGTGGAAGCACTGTCTTACCTGATCGATCGGCTTATCGGCCAGCTGTTCCGTAAGGAAGGTCGATATTGCATGCAGATGATCCGGAGTCAGATCGCCGGGCACCCGCACCACCGCATCCTTTACGATGCCGGCATTGGTCACGATAATCAGAAGCGCCGTATTGTCCGTGATCGGAACCAGCTGCACTCGCCGGATTCTGAGCGCCGGAGCCTGCGGAGCAACGATAATTGACGTATAATGCGTCGCATCAGAAAGCACCTGAGCCGCCGTGCGGATCACTTCTTCTACCTGAGCCGCCCTTTTATCCAGATGCTCCTGAATCTTCAGGGAATCTTCAATGGAAAGATTACCTGCATTCAAAAGCCGATCCACATACAGGCGATAAGCTTTATTGGAAGGGATTCGACCTGCCGAAGTATGCGGCTGATCCAGATAGCCAAGTTCTTCCAAATCACTCATCTCATTCCGGATCGTAGCAGGTGAAAAACCCACACCGCTCTTGCGCGAAATCGTGCGCGAACCTACCGGAAGACCGGTCATAACATAATCATCAATAATAGCTTTGAGGATCATGAACTTTCTTTCATCCAGCTGCACGGTTTCACCTCCGATCCCTGTTAGCACTCAGCGGCGTCGAGTGCTAATCTCTGTTCATAAGAGTACCACCCAACCCGTATTTTGTCAATACCCGCCCCAGAAAAAACGTGTAAATTTCCGGTTATCACAAAATTCGTGCGAGAATCGCATTGTGAACTTCCCATCCCGCTGCAGTCATGACGAGCATATTGCCCTCCATGCGCGCAAGCCCGGAGCGAATCATCTTCTTCACTTCAGCCTCGTCTGCAAGGGATGCATCTGCACCCCATCGCGTCCTCGTCCCCAGCATTACGGTTTCAATGCGCACATCCTCTTCCGTTAGCCGTTCTTCATAAGTACGCCGTTCGCCGCACAGATAATCATCCAGCGAATCCGGATTCGCATACCGCACACCGTTTACCAGCGAATGTGCCGCGCATCCGAAACCATAGTAATTGCCGCGCATCCAATAATTGATATTGTGGCGGCACTCGTATCCTGGCAATGCATAATTGGATATCTCGTACCTGTCAAAGCCTGCTGCTTCCAGCTTCGCGCACACTGCCCGCTGCATCTGCGCCTGAATGTCTTCATCCGGAATTATAAGTTTGCCTGCTTCCACACCCCTGGCAAGCGGTGTTCCTTCTTCCACAATCAGGTTGTAGCAGGAAATGTGCCTGATTGGCAGCGCCAGTGCTTTATCCAGCGCATCCTCTACATCCTGTACACTTTGCTCCGGCAGACCATACATCAAATCCAGGCTGATGTTCTCAAAGCCTGCCTCATGCGCCATCCGCACTGCATCCTCTGCCTCCTGCCAGGTGTGAATACGTCCGATACTGCGCAGCAGCCTTTCATCCGCAGCCTGCACGCCGAGTGAAATGCGGTTAAAGCCCGCTTTCCGGTACATCTCAAGCTTTGCGGCATCCAGCGTTCCCGGATTGGCTTCCAGCGTGATTTCAGCATCCGGATGCACATCAAAAGTTCTTCTCACCGCATCCAGTATGTTCACCAAAAGTTCCGGCTGCAAAAGGGACGGCGTTCCGCCGCCGAAGAACACTGTCTCGACCGAACCGCCGCCCGAAGTTTCTATTTCATCTATAAGCATGCGCACGTACTGCGCCCAATCGCCCTTTCTGTTTGCCCACGAAGCAAAGTCACAATATGCACATTTGCTTGCGCAGAAAGGGATATGCAGATATACTCCGCTCATTAGTCCATCTTCAAAACAGCCATGAACGCCTCGCTCGGCACCTCTACCGTACCTACCTGGCGCATGCGCTTTTTACCTTCCTTCTGCTTTTCAAGCAGCTTCTTTTTACGCGAGATATCGCCGCCATAGCACTTAGCCAATACGTCCTTGCGCAGCGCCTTAACCGTTTCACGCGCAATAACACGTCCGCCGATTGCTGCCTGAATCGGAATCTCAAACAGCTGCCTCGGAATGGCATCCTTGAGCTTTTCGGCAATGGAACGTCCGCGTGCATAGGCACGGTCGCGATGCACGATAATCGCCAATGCATCGCACTGTTCACCGTTAAGCAGCATTTCCAGCTTTACGAGGTCGCTCTTTACATAGCCGCTCAGTTCGTAATCGAACGAAGCATAGCCACGAGTACGACTCTTGAGCTGATCAAAGAAGTCGTAGATTACTTCATTCAGCGGCAGATCATACGTCAGCAAAACACGACCGCCTTCGATGTACTTCATATCCTTGAAAGTACCGCGTTTGTCCTGGCAAAGCTCCATGATCGCGCCGACGTATTCCTGCGGCGTGATAACCTGAGCCGCAACCATCGGTTCTTCCATGTAATCAATCTCGGTAATGGGCGGCAGGTTTGTGGGGTTATCAATCTGAACCTTTTCGCCGGAGGTTTTAATTACATTATATACTACGCTCGGCGCAGTTGTAACAAGGTCCAGATCGAATTCGCGTTCCAGACGTTCCTGGATAATTTCCATATGCAGAAGCCCCAGGAAGCCGCAGCGGAAACCGTAGCCAAGCGCAACGGAAGTTTCCGGCTCAAAGGAAAGTGCAGCATCATTCAGGCGCAGCTTATCCAGAGCATTGCGCAGGTCTTCGTAATGCGCACCGTCTGCCGGATAAATACCGCAGTATACCATCGGCAGAACCGTCTTATAGCCCGGCAGCGGTTCAGCTGCAGGAGCCTCTGCAAGCGTAATGGTATCACCAACGTGAATATCCGCGATATCTTTAATGGAAGCTGCAATGTAGCCTACCTCACCGGCAGACAGAGTACCTGTAGGCATATAGCTGCCCGGCAGGAATGCACCGCACTCCGTTACTTCAAATTCGCGGCCACTCGCCATCATGCGAATGGTGTCGCCAACCTTAACGCTTCCGTTGAGTACGCGAACCGAGCTGATTGCGCCGCGGTAGTTGTCATAATAAGAGTCAAAAATCAGAGCCTGCAAAGCTGCATCTACATCGCCCTTCGGCGCAGGAACATTCTTTGCCACCGCTTCCAGAACATCTTCAATACCGATGCCCTGCTTTGCGGATACCAAAGGTGCTTCCGATGCATCCAGACCAATTTCATCCTCGATTTCGTGGCGCACAACCTCAGGCTGCGCACTGGGAAGATCGATCTTATTGATTACGGGAATAATTTCCAGATCATGGTCCAGCGCCATATATACGTTTGCCAGCGTCTGTGCTTCTATGCCCTGGCTGGCGTCTACAACCAGAAGAGCGCCTTCGCATGCTGCCAATGCACGGGAAACCTCATACGTAAAGTCAACGTGACCGGGAGTATCGATAAGATTGAAAATATATTCTTGTCCATCGGACGCACGGTACGGCAGACGCACGGCCTTGGATTTGATCGTGATGCCGCGCTCGCGCTCCAGCTCCATCGAATCAAGCACCTGATCCGTCATATCTCTGAGCGCCATTACGCCGGTCTTTTCAAGCAGGCGGTCTGCCAGAGTGGATTTGCCGTGGTCAATGTGCGCGATGATGCAAAAATTGCGAATAATCGCCTGATTGTCTGCCATGATTGTCCTCCTACAATGTATCGCTTCCTTATAGAATAACCAAAATCGCGTAAAGAATCAAGCTTTTGGCCGCATCACCGAAAAAAAGCGCCGTTTCAAATCGCACAGCCGCTTTCCCGGCAATTGTAATTCGACCAAAAACATGATATACTATTTCTATGAGTGAATGGATTGGTGAAATGGGTGGATTGGCCGCCGTTATGCTGATTGCAGCGCTTGCGGTTCGCTTTTTCCACGAAATCGGCATATGGAAAGATGCGGCGCTTTTGCGGACCCGTGCAAAGGCGGCGCTGTTTGTCGTACTTACAGGCGTTGCATATATGTCGCTGTATGGGGCATTTTTCAAATTTTTCCGTTCAGACGTAGCCATATGGAATATTCGCGCTGTATGGGGCATCAATAGCTTCACTATGTATCTGTGCTATTTTCTTACGGTAGCCGGAGCACTGTTTCTGGAAAGCATCCGGAAACATCTTTCCTGGGTGGTATTCCTGCCGTTTGCATTCTACCTGTATACACGCCCGGCTGCTGCTCTCATTTTTGCTCTCATCAGCATTTGTGCTTACCTTTTCATCCCGACGAAGTATAAAAATCAGCCCTTTTCCCTGCCGGAAAGCTCGGAAATATGGCTGTTTCCCGCAATCTGTGTGTTGGACGCATTCGTCCTGTTTTTGTGCGTATGAAAAAGACAATTCTGAATAAGAACGACTTAAAAATCATTCTCATTGCTCTCGGACTGCACTGGCTTGCCACAATCGCCTCTTATGTGGTCATGCGCGCAGGCGATGCGAACTACATGTCCTTCCTTGCAATGCTCACGGAACGTTTTACAACCGCCGGTGATTCCCCTCATTATCTTTCAATCGCGTCCGAAGGATACCAGTCAACCGGCGAAAAAGCAAATCTCATCGTCTTTTACCCCCTGTATCCTTTCCTGATGCGCATCATTGGATATGTAACCGGCAGCAACGCCATTGCTGGTATACTGATTTCTCAAATTTCCTTCTGCAGCTCCTGCCTTGTCCTCTTCCGCCTGATTGCTTTGGACTATTCGCAAAAGGATGCATGGTTTGGCGTACTCCTGTTTTGCCTGTATCCGTTCTGCATATTTACCATGGGTATTTTCACAGAGGGGCTCTTTCTTCTGCTCACCCTGCTTTCCCTCTACTCCGTTCGAAAGCATCGCTTTGGCTGCGCCGGTATATTCGGCTTTCTTTCCGCACTTACACGCATACAGGGCGTTTTACTGTTTGCTCCCGCGCTGTATGAATTGATTGTAGCAAAGAAATACCGCGCTTTCTGGCGCATCCTGCCCATTCCTGCCGGTTTGGGCGTGTATCTGCTCATTAACCGCATCATTCAGGGCGACTGGTTTCGTTTTCTGGAACATCAGGCTGCGCCGCCGTGGTATCAAACCAGCAAATGGGTATCGGAAAATCTTGCGCAGCACATTTCCATGGGACAGCAGTATCCCGGACTTGCATATATCATTTACTACGTGCAAGTCGCACTGTTCTTCATCACAATTGCTGCGATGTTCTTTGCACTGAGCCGCAATACGCGTACATCGTATATTGTGTACGGAGCTGCGTATCTGATCGTGACCTATTTTTCCGGCTGGATGATCAGCGGCGGACGCTATATGCTTGGATGCACTCCCCTGTTCATCATTGCCGCAGAAATCAAAAGCAAACGCGCAAGGGCATTTCTTACTGCCGCCTGCGCGCTCCTGTTTGCGTTTTATACGTTCCTTTTCCTGCGCGGATACGCAATTATGTAGCCTCTATCGTCTGCTCCATCCATACAATCTCATTCCCGTCGATGTAGAATACAAACGGCGGGAATTCTTTATTTGTAAGCACATACTCCGAAATATGCATGGAAAGCTCCGCCGCATCTGGCTTAATTTTTTCCCATCCCATCGTTTTATTGGGAGACACAATCCACACATGTGCATCTTCCGCAATGCTATACTCGATTAACGAAGGATCGTTGTTGTAGATTGTTTCCTCGCTTACTTCATTTCCGCCTTCTTTTATATAGGTATCTACCGATACAAGACCGGAATTTCCAACCTGTTTGGCATCTTCCAGATAGGCGTATATTTTATCCGTATACTGAATCTTATTAAGAGAAATCGGCCTTTTGAGGAACTCCTCCTCAAATTGTTCTATTGCTCCCGATTCATTATCATTGCCAACCGTAAGCACAAATTCCAGATATGTATCCCCGCCATAGGGCGCAATATATACTTTTCTGCGATAGGGCGAACTGATGTAGGTGCCGCTTATATATACGTAGCCATACTCCAGCTGTGAACCACGGGCCCCCCACGGTGAGAGCCATTCCTGGATTTCCCTCACATCGTGGATGAGTAACGCGCCCGACTGGCCTGTCACCCAACCAGCCAAATATTCTTTTGTATCTTTCGCCGAATCCAAATATACAAGACGCACCTGAGCATCCGCAGGACTGGTTTCGCAATACAGGGATAGCAGTACATCTTCCTCTTCCAGACTTTCCCTTGCCGCCCAGTTCTCCATGCCTTCCTGTGAATATTCAAGAACATACACGGTTCCGCTCGCTTCTTCGGCCACAGCCGGCATAAAGGCAAGCAGACCTATCAAAATCGCTATTATCCATTTCATACAGGCCACCTCGCATCTATAATCATACAGGAAAAGCCGTTTCATTTCAAGCAATTTGTAGTTTTTGCCAAAAATATTCCTCTTGTGCTTCTTACTCATAAAAAAAGAGCTCCACTTGCGTGAAGCTCATTTTTTATATTGGAATTACACCAGCTCGAGGATAACCATCTCAGCTGCATCGCCGCGACGGGGGCCCTTCTTGATGATGCGGGTGTAACCGCCGCCGACGCCCTTTTCCTCGGTACGTGCACGATACTTCGGCGCGATTTCGCGGAACAGCTTTTCGACGACCTGGTGCTTAACGTTCTTCTGACGGGCCAGGAAATCATCCTTTTCCTCATCAGCGCCACGCATTACCGGAATGTCGTACAGATAGCGCATGATCTGGCGACGAGCGGCGAGCTTTTCGGGTGCATCGTTCACAACGTCCAGAACTACGATCTGCTGCTTATCATTTTTGGTTTCCTTTTTGACCTCGATGGTCTTATCGTACGTACGTACAGCTGCGGCGATCAGGTGCTCAGCCATGGAGCTAACCTCTTTCGCACGAGCGATCGTCGTTTCGATCTTTCCGTACCAGAGCAGGTTGGTTACCTGGTTTCGCAGAAGCGCTTTTCTCTGGTCGGCCGGCCTACCCAGCTTGCGTTTGGCCATTTTAGGTTCCTCCCTTGATTCAAACGTTATCTAGATACTAGTCCTCTGTTACCTTGAGAGAGAGGCCCAGCGCTTCGAGCTTTTGCTCCACTTCCTCAAGCGACTTTTTGCCGAGGTTGCGAACCTTCATCATATCTTCCTGATTGCGCTGCACCAGCTCGTGTACCGTGTTGATGCCGGCACGCTTCAGGCAGTTGAATGCACGAACCGACAGATCCAGTTCTTCGATAGTCATCTCCAGAACCTTTTCCTTGGTATCGCTCTCGGGTTCGTTATAATCAACGCGTACGACATTGACCGTCAGGTCAATAAACAGGCGCATATTATTCGTGATAATCTGTGCTGCAGCCGCAAGCGCTTCCTTCGGAAGAATGCTTCCGTTGGTCCAAACCTCGATGGTCAGTTTATCAAAGTCCGTTGCTTGGCCAACACGCGTATCTTCTACGGAGTAGCTGACCTTACGAACCGGCGTAAAGACGGAATCCAACGGAATGCAACCAATCGGAATCGCGCCATTCTTGCCGCGTTCGATCATCACCTGCTTGTTACGGTCCGCGCTTACATAGCCACGACCCGTTTCAATGGTGAGCTGCATGCTCAGATGAGCACCGGCGCTGAGGGTAGCGATATGCAATTCAGGATTGATAATCTCTACCTCGTCATCATGCTGGATGTCTGCTGCGGTGACTTCGCCCTCGCCGCTTACATCGATGGTGACAAGCTTCGGCTGCTCAGTCAGGAGCTTAACGGACAAAAGCTTGAGATTCAGGATGATCTCCATGACGTCTTCCTTGACGCCAGGGATGGTCGAGAACTCATGCTGAATACCATCAATTCGAACACTCGTTACTGCTGCCCCCGGAAGGGAATTGAGCAGTACGCGACGGAGAGAGTTTCCGAGCGTCTGGCCAAATCCACGTTCCAGCGGACTGATAACGAATTTTCCGTATCGATTATTATCGCCGATCTCCACGCGTTCGATTTTAGGCTTTTCCATTTGATCGATCACTTAGCGTTTCCTCCTTCCCGTCGCCCGCGCCGAAGCGCAGGGCGGTGTTCCGCTCAACGGAGCTCAGAGGCAAGCCCAGCGAAACATGCCTTGCCTCGCGAACAGCTTACAAAAAGCTATTCTTAGCGGGAGTACAGCTCGACGATCAGGTGTTCCTGAACCGTCAGATCGACGTCATCACGCTGCGGCATAGCGGCTACGGTGACCTTGAGGTTCGGTGCATCGATAACCAGCCACTTCGGCAGAACCTTGCCGGTGCCTTCGCGCATTGCCTTGAAGTATTCGGTCTCCGCACTCTTCTCACGGATGGTGATAACATCGTTCACTTCCACGAGGTAGGAGGGGATGTTGACCTTCTTGCCATTTACCAGGATGTGGCCGTGGCGAACGAGCTGACGAGCATGGTTACGGCTGGTGCCGAAGCCTGCACGATAAACTACGTTGTCCAGACGGCGCTCGATCGTCGTAAGCAGGTTTTCACCAGTGATACCATGCTGACGTTCTGCCTTGGCGAAATAGCGGCGGAACTGGGTTTCCATAACGCCGTATACGCGGCGTACCTTCTGCTTCTCACGCAGCTGCAGGCCATATTCACTCTGCCTGCGCTGACGGGTCTGGCCGTGCTCACCCGGCGGGGTGGGACGCTTGCCAACTGCGCATTTCGGGCCGTAGCAACGCTCGCCCTTCAGGAAGAGCTTCACGCCCTCGCGACGGCAGAGGCGGCAAACAGAACCGGTATATCTTGCCATTGTTAGTATCCTCCTATACTCTCCTGCGCTTGGGCGGACGGCATCCGTTGTGCGGGATCGGCGTCACGTCCTTGATCATGGTCACTTCGAGACCGGCAGCGTGCAGCGAGCGGATAGCAGCTTCACGTCCGGAACCCGGACCCTTTACGAACACTTCGATAGACTTGAGGCCATATTCCATCGCTGCACGAGCGGCGGTTTCGGCTGCAGTCTGAGCAGCGAACGGAGTGGACTTCTTGCTGCCGCGGAAGCCAAGTCCGCCGGCGCTTGCCCAAGACAGTGCGTTGCCTGCAGTATCGGTGATCGTAACGATCGTGTTGTTAAAAGAAGAGCGGATATGCGCCGCGCCGCGCTCCACGAGCTTTTTCTCGCGGCGTTTGCGCGTAACTTTCTTAAGCTTCGGCTTCGCCATTTTTCTTTCCTCCCGATCTCACCTTACTTGGTGGCCTTCTTCTTACCTGCAACCTGCTTCTTCGGGCCCTTACGGGTTCTGGCGTTCTGCTTGGTGTTCTGTCCGCGAACGGGCAGGCCACGGCGATGACGCAGACCTCTGTAGCAGCCGATCTCCATGAGGCGCTTAACATTGAGCGAAACCTCACGGCGGAGATCACCTTCAACCTTCAGGTTGTGGTCGATGTAGTCGCGCAGCTTACCAATTTCCTGTTCGGTCAGGTCCTTGACGCGAGTATCGGGATTGATGCCAGTCGCCTCGATGATATCCGTGGCGATGTTGTTGCCGATGCCGTAAATATAGGTCAGGGCAATTTCAATTCGCTTCTCCCTGGGAAGATCAATACCTGCGATTCGTGCCATTTAAAGCACCTCCATAAACGTTCCGTGCCTGTATCAGGCGTTGTCAGCACCTTGGCATTCTCTTTCGGAAAGAATGCTTCCGGCGCCGGTAATATAATGAATGAAGACCCACGAACCACCCGTCTTTGGCGAGAGCGGATGCAGCCGCTTCGCGGAGTCATTCACGAGCCGATGCCGGGCTTAGCCCTGCTTCTGCTTGTGCTTCGGGTTTTCGCAAATAACCATTACGCGACCCTTGCGCTTAATGATCTTGCACTTTTCACAAATGGGTTTCACCGACGGTCTGACTTTCATTTTGGCATCCTCCTGTTTTGATTAGGACTTGCTGCGCCACGTTATTCTTCCCCGGGTCAAATCGTACGGGGACAGCTCGATTGTTACCTTGTCACCCGGATAGATTCGAATGTAGTTCATTCTCATCTTGCCGGAAACATGAGCCAATATCTTATGGCCGTTAACCAGTTCGACTTCGAACATCGCGTTGGGATAAGCTTCCGTAACAACGCCTTCGACTTCGATAACATCGGATTTAGACAATCTCTTACTCCTCCTCGTGCGATAGACTCTTGCGCACTTCATGATTCTCTACGGATTCATTCCGCAGAAGCTTTTCGCGCAAAGCCGTATCAACCCGTCCAAGTGGCTTCAAGTGGCTGCGCCGCTTTTTCTTCGGGCGTTCAATGCCGCGATTCTTACCGTCTGCTACGAAAACGAAGTCTGCGTCAATTTCCTGGATTACAAGGAATTTCCGTCCTTCGTCACGTCCGGCACGTGAAAGAGCGACTCGCCCCACTTCCAATGGCCATTTCTTCATGCGCTCGCCTCCGGAAGCGTAAGGATTTTTGCGCCTTTATCGGTTATTGCAATGGTGTGCTCGTAATGCGAGCAGAAGCTTCCATCGCAGGTAACAACCGTCCAGCCATCATCCAGCACGCGCACTTTATACGAGCCCATAGCGATCATCGGCTCGACTGCGATGGTCATGCCCTCGCGCAGCCTGATTCCATGCCCGGCCTTGCCGTAATTGGGTACGTTAGGATCTTCATGCATCTCACGGCCGATGCCGTGTCCGCACAGGTCGCGTACCACACCGTAACCGTGTGCCTCCGCATGTGCCTGAATCGCCTGACCAATATCGCCCAGCCGATTGCCGGGCTTAATGACCTCAACCGCCTTCCAGAAGCACTCTTCGGTAACGTCCATTAGCTTCTGTACTTCGCGGGAAACCTTGCCGACGCCCACAGAAAATGCACTGTCCGCCTGCCAACCGTCATAGACAAGGCCACAGTCGATGCTCAACAACTGACCGCTCTTCAAAGGTTTATCATTCGAAAATCCGTGCACAACCTGCTCATCCACGGATGCGCAGATTGTGTACGGGAAACCATGATACCCCTTAAAGGAAGGCGTTGCACCCATGGACCGGATCATATCCTCAGCCATCTTATCCAGCTGATTGGTAGTGATACCTTCACGGATTTCAGCCTTCAGTGCAGTCAGCACTTTATGAAGCATCTGTCCTGAGACGTGCATCTTTTCGATTTCCGCCCCGGTTTTGATCGTAATCATTTGCACCCCAACGCAGCAAGAACTGCCTGCGTCACGTCACCAGGTGCCTTATCGCCGTCAACTTCTTTCAGCAAGCCGCGCGTCTGATAATACTCAATCAGCTGTGCAGTCTGTGCATGATAGACATTCAGGCGATTCTTTATCGTCTCGGGCTTGTCATCGTCGCGCTGGTACAGAGTACCGCCGCATACGGGACATGCCTCGCTCACCAGAGAGGAGATGTGGAATGTGCCCTGACATTCCTTGCAGACGCGGCGTCCGGTCAGCCTCGCAAGAAGCTTTTCATCTGCCACATCAATGTCAACTACGCAGTCGATCTGAGTGAAGCTGCTAAGTGCATCTGCCTGTGCAACCGAACGCGGAAAACCGTCCAGAAGGAAACCATTCTTGCAATCATCTTCAAGGATACGCTCCTTAACCATTGCAATAACCGTCTCATCGGGAACCAGCTTGCCTGCATCGATGTATCCCTTGGCTTCCAGGCCGGTCGGGGTACCCAACTGGATAGCCCTGCGCAGCATGTCGCCGGTAGAGATATGAGCGATGCTCAGCTTCTTGGAAATTTCCACCGCCTGGGTACCTTTACCGGCACCCGGAGGGCCAAGAAAAATCAGCTTCATATAAAACACCTCATTACTTCAGGAAACCCTTGTAATGACGCATCAGCATCTGGCTTTCGAGCTGACGTGCAGTTTCAAGTGCAACAGATACGGCGATCAGCAGAGAAGACGCCTGGAACGGAAGCGAGATGTTCGCAACGCCGTAAACCAGAGTCGGCAGAGTCGCCAGTACTGCGAGGAAAAGCGCGCCAAAGAGGTTGATGCGCTTGGAAATCTTAGAAATAAAGATTGCAGTGGGCTTGCCCTGACGGATGCCGGGGATGCTGCCGCCGTTCTGCTGCATATTCTTGGCCATATCATCCGGATTGAAGGTGATGGAAGAATAGAAGAACGTGAAGCCGATGATCAGCAGAGCAAAAATCAGCTGATACCAGAAGCCCATAGCATTGATGTTCTCGCTCCACCAATTGTTGCCGAACATGGCAAGAATCGTCGGCGGGAACTGCATCAGCGCGGATGCGAAGATCAGCGGGAGAACGCCGGAGGAGTTAACCTTCAGCGGGATGTGGGTGGACTGACCACCGTACATCTTACGGCCGACCATGCGCTTTGCATACTGAACCGGAATGCGGCGCTCGCCCATGTCAACGCAGGTGACAGAAACGATCAGTACGAGGCTGATGATAAGAACCGGAATACCAATCAGCATGTAGCTCGGAGTTACAAAGCTGGTGTAAACGCCGCCGGCGAACTGAGTTGCGAGGCTCGAAATGATACCTGCAAAGATCAGAAGGCTGATGCCGTTACCGATTCCGTTTTCGGTGATGCGCTCACCGATCCACATTGCGACCGCCGTACCGGCTGCCATACAGAAGCCGATGGTGATCAGACCCAGCGTGCCGCCGGACGCCTGAGCGCCGATTGCGGCGGTAAGACCAACTGCCTGAAGGAAGCCAAGGATAACCGTAACATAGCGGGTATACTGAGCAATCTTCTTGCGGCCTTCTTCGCCGGACTTGTTGATTTCTTCAAGCTTCGGGATTGCAACTGTGAGCAGCTGCATAATAATGGAAGCATTAATGTACGGAGAGATACCCATCGCCATGATCGTGTAGTTCTGCAGACCGGAACCCGTGATGGAGTTCATGAACTGCAGAAGGCTGTACGTCTCAAGGCCGCTCTGGACGCTTGCCAGATCGATGCCGGGAACCGGCACGACACACAGCAAGCGATACAGAATCAACATACCGATGGTGTAAATAATCTTCTTGCGAAGATCTTCAATCTTCCATACGCTACGAAGTGTCTCAAACATATTAGAGCACCTCGCACTTCCCACCCGCCGCTTCGATCTTTTCCTTTGCGGTCGCGGTGAACTTCATTGCCTGAACAGTAAGCTTCTTGGTGAGTTCGCCGTCGCCCATGATTTTGATGCCGTCTTCGATCTTCTTGATGATGCCTTCTTCAATCAGCTCAACCGGACCGACCGTCATGCCGTCCTCGAATACCTCAAGGCGACCAACGTTGATGGCAACATACTCCTTGCGGAAGATATTGGTGAAACCGTACTTCGGCAGACGACGAACGAGGGGCAGCTGACCGCCTTCGAAGCCGGGACGCTTGCCGCCGCCAGAGCGGGCCTTTGCGCCTTTGTGACCCTTGCCGGAGGTCTTGCCAAGACCGGAACCGATACCACGGCCCAGACGCTTCGGGGCGGTGGTCGATCCGACTGCGGGTTTGATCTCATGAAGTTTCATGGTTGGACCTCCTTAGTCGTTAATTTCCTCGACCTTAACCATGTGCTTGACCTTGAAGATCATGCCACGGATAGCCGGGTTGTCCTCATGCACGACGGTGTGACCGATGCGATGCAGGCCCAGGGCCTTAATCGTAGCGATCTGATCCTTCAGGCATGCGATAGTGGACTTCGTCTGAGTGATTTTCAGCTTCATACTCTTATCCCCCTCAGCCCAACAGCTCTTCAACAGTCTTGCCGCGCAGACGCGCAACTTCTTCTGCGGAACGCAGCTGCTTCAGTCCTTCGATCGTCGCACGAGCCATGTTGATCGGGTTGTTCGTGCCAACAGACTTGGTACGGATGTCCTTAATACCGCAGGCTTCGATTACTGCACGAACTGCGCTACCAGCGATAACGCCGGTACCTTCCGGAGCGGGAAGGAGAATAACGCGGCCCTTACCGAAGGTGCCTACCGCCTCGTGAGGAATCGAAGTACCAGCGATCGGGACATTAACGAGATCCTTCTTCGCATCTTCGATGCCCTTGCGGATAGCATCCGGAATTTCAGTAGCCTTGCCCATGCCAACGCCAACGCGGCCCTTTTCGTCGCCGACAACCATCAGCGCGCTGAAACGGAAATTGCGTCCGCCTTTGACAACCTTGGTAACGCGGTTAACCGCGACCATCTTTTCTTTGAATTCGCTAACCTGCTGCTCTTTGCGCTGCATTTGCGTTTGATACCTCCTTCAAAAATCAGAAGTCCAGACCGCCCTCGCGAGCGCCAGCGGCCAGCTCGGCCACACGGCCGGTATAGATATATCCGCCGCGGTCAAACACGACGTTCTCAATGCCCTTGGCCTTCGCGCGCTCAGCAATAACCTTGCCAACGAGCTTCGAAGCGCCCTTCTTGTCCAGTTCGCCGATCTGTGCAGCGATTTCCTTTTCAACAGTAGAAGCCGCAACCAGAGTGTTGCCAACGCTGTCATCGATGATCTGTGCGTAGATGTGATTCAGGCTGCGATATACGCACAGACGGGGACGCGCGGCGGTTCCGCTGATCTTTTTGCGGACGCGCTCGTGGCGAATCTTGCGGACTTCATTGCGATCCCGCTTGCTAAACATTTGCCATTCCCCTCCTTATTTCTTACCGGACTTGCCTTCCTTGCGGCGAACAACTTCGTCGATGTAGCGGATGCCCTTGCCGAGGTACGGCTCCGGCTTACGCACAGCGCGAATGTCAGCTGCAAGAGCGCCAACCTGCTGCTTGTCGATACCCTTGACGACGATTTCAGTCGGCTGCGGGGCTTCGAAAGTGATGGTTGCCGGCGCATCGAAAACTACCGGGTGGCTGTAACCAACGTTCAGGGTCAGCTGATTGTTGGCAACCTGCGCACGATAGCCAACGCCTTCCATACGCAGACGCTTCTCAAAACCGTTGGTTACACCAACTACCATGTTGTTGATCAGCGAACGGTACAGACCATGCATGGCCTTGTGGGGCTTGGAATCGGAGGGGCGGCTCACTACGAGCACGGCGCCTTCCTGATTAACGGTGATATCTTTATGAACCTTCTGAGTCAGCGTGCCCTTGGGGCCCTTTACCGTAACGAGATTGGTCTCGTCAACGGTAACGGTAACACCGGCGGGTACGTTGATCGGAAGCTTTCCGATTCGAGACATTTCAGTGCACCTCCACTTGGTAATTACCAGATATAGGCCAGCACTTCGCCGCCAATACCTGCATTCCGGGCTGCCTTATCGGTCATAACGCCCTTCGACGTGGAAATAATCGCGATACCAAGGCCGCCCAGTACCTTCGGCAGCTCTTCCTGGCGAGCGTACACACGAAGACCGGGCTTCGAGATGCGCTTCAGGCCCTTGATAACGGGCTGCTTGCCCTGCGCGTACTTCAGCACAATCTTGATCTGTCCCTGCACGTCGTCATCGATGAAGTCGATAGACTTGACGTAACCCTCGTCCAGAAGGATTTTCGCAATTGCCTTCTTCATGTTAGAAGCCGGCAAAGTAACGGTATCATGTCTGGCAATGAGGGCATTGCGGATTCTGGTCAGCATATCCGCGATGGGATCGTTCATTATCATTTGAAAACCTCCTTGCTTCTGCCCAGCTTACCAGCTAGCCTTTCTTACACCCGGGATCTGGCCCTTGTAAGCCAGCTCACGGAAGCAAATGCGGCAAACGCCGTACTTGCGAAGAACCGAATGCGGACGGCCGCAAATGCGGCAACGGGTATACGCACGCGTAGAGAACTTGGGTTCACGCGCCTGGCGTACTTTCATGCTTGTCTTAGCCATTTTACGTCCTCCTCATTAAGCCTGCGCAAACGGCATCCCCAGCAGGTGGAGAAGCTCCTGCGCCTCTTCATCGGTCTTCGCGCTGGTGACAAAAATCATCTCCAGGCCACGGATCTTCTCAACCTTATCGTACTCGATTTCGGGGAAGATCAGCTGCTCGCGAACACCCAGAGCGTAGTTGCCGCGGCCGTCAAAAGCCTTGGCGGATACGCCACGGAAGTCGCGTACGCGGGGAAGAACGATAGAAACGAGCTTATCTGCGAATTCATACATACGATCGCCGCGCAGGGTAACCTTAGCGCCAACGTTCATGCCTGCACGAAGCTTGAAGTTCGCAACAGACTTCTTGGCCTTGGTAACCATCGGCTTCTGACCGGAAATCGTCGCCAGCTCGGTAACGGCTACTTCGAGAGCCTTTGCGTTGTCTTTGCAATCGCCAAGACCAACGTTCAGAACAATTTTCTCGAGGCGCGGGATTTCCATGACATTCTTATAACCGAACTTCTGCATCAGCGCCGGAGCAACTTCAGCGCGATATTTATCCCTAAGTCTGGCCATTGAATTCATCCTCCTTACTTATCGATGGCCACGCCGCACTTCTTGCAAACGCGAACCTTGCGAGGCTTCTGGCCTTCAACTTCGATAAACTGATGCGCCACGCGGGTGCCCTTCTTGCAGTTGGGGCAAATCAGCATTACACGGCTTGCATCGATAGCTGCTTCCATGTTTACGATGCCACCGGGCATACCCTGTCCACGCGGTTTCTGGTGCTTCTTGACCATGGCAACACCCTCAACGATGACCTTACCGGCTGCCGGGAAAGCCTTCTGGATCTTGCCGATCATGCCCTTGCTCTTTGCCTTGTCGCCGGAAAGAACGACGACGGTATCACCGGTTTTAACGTGAAGCTTAGCTGCACTCATTTCGTCATTCCTCCTTACAGTACTTCAGGTGCCAGCGAAACGATCTTCATATAATCTTTTTCGCGCAGTTCGCGAGCTACGGGCCCAAAGATACGGGTGCCACGCGGCTGCTTGGCGTCGTTGATAATAACAGCGGCGTTGTCGTCAAAACGGATGTAGGATCCATCGGGACGACGATACTGCTTGCGAGTGCGAACGATAACCGCACGAACGACGTCGCCCTTTTTGACGGTGCCGCCGGGGGTTGCGCTCTTAACAGATGCGACGATAACGTCTCCAATACCACCGGCACGGCGGAAAGAGCCGCCCAGCACCCGGAAGCACATGATTTCCTTGGCGCCGGAGTTGTCGGCTACCTTTAAGCGGGTTTGCGGCTGAATCATTGTCAGTTTCCTCCTTAGCTTAACTCCGGCAGATTACTTCGCCTTTTCGACGATTTCCACCAGACGCCAGCGCTTGTCCTTAGACAGCGGGCGCGTCTCCATCACGCGAACACGGTCGCCTACGCCACACTGATTGAATTCATCGTGGGCCTTCAACTTGTTCGTGCGGTTCATGATCTTGCCATACAACGGATGACGAACGCGGGTACGGATTTCCACAACGATGGTCTTGTCCATCTTATCGGAAACAACGATACCGGTACGGGTTTTACGGATGCCTCTTACTTCAGACATATTACAAGCTGCCTCCTTTCGCGTTCAATCACGCCTTCGCCGACAGCTCACGCTGGCGGATGATGGTCAGTACGCGGGCGATGTCGCGCTTACACTCAGTGATAGTGGAGGTGTTCTCCAGCTGGCCGGTTGCCAGCTGAAAGCGCAGGTTGAACAGCTCGCTCTTCTTATTCTTAAGTTCGGTGTTGAGCTCTTCCAACGACTTCGTCATAAGTTCTTTGAATTCCTTGTTTTTCATTGCTCTTCACCACCAGTCTGTTCAGTCTCCCTCTTAACGAACTTGGTCTTGATCGGGAGCTTATGGGATGCAAGGCGCATTGCCTCACGTGCTACATCTTCCGGAATGCCCTTCAGTTCGAACAGAACGCGGCCCGGCCTAATTACTGCTACCCAGTATTCCGGTGCACCCTTACCAGAACCCATTCGGGTTTCGGCCGGCTTAGCGGTTACGGGCTTATCAGGGAAAATCTTGATCCAAACTTGACCACCGCGCTTGGTGAAGCGGGTCATCGCGATACGGGCAGCCTCGATCTGGTTCGAGGTAATCCAGCCAGGCTGGGTAGCTACCAGGCCGTAGTCGCCATACGCGATGAAGTTGCCGCGATGGGCCTTGCCCTTCATGCGGCCGCGCATCACTTTGCGATGCTTGACTCTCTTCGGCATCAGCATGAGCTTATTCCTCCTTTACCTCTGGGCCGGCTTCTTGGACTTCGGCAGTACCTGACCCTTGTAGATCCAGACCTTTACGCCGATACGTCCATAGGTTGTCTTAGCCTCGGCGAAACCGTAATCGATGTTCGCGCGAAGGGTCTGCAGCGGGATGGAACCATCATGGTAACCTTCGCTGCGGGCGATGTCAGCGCCGCCCAGACGGCCGGAAACCTGCGTCTTGATACCCTTAACTTCGTTAACGTGCTTGGGACCGCGGTTGCGGTTGCCACCACGCTGTCCACGCTCACCAGGACGGAAGCCCGGGTTCTTGGCGCGGGTGATTGCCTGCTTCATTGCACGGCGGAAAGAAATGCGCTTTTCGAGCTGCTGTGCGATGTTCTCTGCAACCAGCTGCGCATCCGTATCCGGAGATTCAACTTCGAGGATGTTGAGGTTAACGGCCTTGCCGGTGAACTTTTCAATATCCTTCTTCAGAGCTTCTACGCCTGCGCCAGCATGGCCAATGATGATGCCGGGCTTTGCAGTGTAGATGGAAACGCCTACTTTTTCACCGGAACGCTCGATGTCAATGTGAGAGATGCCAGCGGCGTAGAGCTTTTCCTTGAGCATCACGCGCAGGTTGTAGTCTTCTACCAGGTTGTTGGAGAAGTCCTTCTTACCTGCATACCATTTGGTGCTCCAGTCCAGGATTACGCCGACGCGAGCGCCGTGGGGATTAACTTTCTGACCCATTTTACTTCCTCCTACTTCTGGTCAAGCACCACGGAGATGTGGCTGGTACGCTTGTGAATCATATCGGCGCGGCCATGGGAACGTGCCCACCAACGCTTGAGCGTCGGGCCCTGGTTCGCATAAATTTCTGCCACGTAGAGGGACTCACGGTCGTATGCGCCATCTTCACGGTTAACCGCATTTGCGATTGCGCTGTTCAGAAGCTTCAAAACGACAGGCGCGGCGGCCTTGGGGGTATACATCAGAATTGCCAGTGCGTCGTCAACCTGCTTGCCGCGGATGAGATCGATAACGATCTTTACCTTACGGGAAGAGATACGAACGTATTTCGCCGTGGCGTGCGGCCTATTATCGCGATTCGCTGCGCGTGCGGCGGCCTTTTCCTTTACACGGGTTGCCATAATCTCACTCCTTACTTGCGGCCAGAAGCCTTTTCACCGGCGTGGCCCCTGAACGTACGAGTGGGGGCGAACTCGCCGAATTTGTGGCCGACCATATCTTCCGTTACATATACCGGAACGTGCTTGCGGCCGTCATGAACTGCAACGGTATGTCCCACGAAATCCGGGAAAATCGTGCTGGCTCTGGACCAGGTCTTAAGAACGTTTTTAACGCCGTTCGCGTTCATCTCCTGCACGCGCTTGAGAAGAACGGGCTGAATGAACGGTCCCTTTTTAACAGATCTGCTCATAGGTTCTCAGTGCCTCCTTCTCTTACTTCTCGGCCTTCTTAACGATCATCTTATCAGAATACTTGCGGTTCTTGCGGGTCTTGACGCCCTGAGTCGGCTTGCCCCACGGGGACATCGGAGCCGGCATACCAACCGGAGAACGGCCTTCACCGCCGCCATGCGGGTGGTCAACGGGGTTCATAACAACACCGCGAACAGAGGGACGGATGCCCAGGTGGCGCTGACGGCCAGCCTTACCGATGCGAACGTTTTCATGATCGGTGTTGCCGACCTGACCAACAGTTGCACGGGCATTCATGGGAACCTTGCGAACCTCACCGGAGGGGAGACGAACCTGAGCGTGGGTGCCTTCCTTAGCCATCAGCTGAGCAGCAACACCTGCGGAACGAACCATCTGGCCACCACGGCCGGCCTTGATCTCAACGTTGTGGATCAGGGTTCCGAGCGGGATGTTAGCGATCGGGAGGCAGTTGCCGGGCTTGATGTCTACATCAGTACCGCTCATTACGGTGTCGCCTACGGACAGACCGATGGGAGCGAGGATGTAGCGCTTCTCACCATCTGCATAGTGCAGAAGAGCGATGAAGCAAGTGCGGTTCGGATCGTACTCGATGGCGGCTACCTTTGCGGGGATGTTATCCTTGGTGCGCTTGAAATCGATGATACGATACTTACGACGAGCGCCGCCGCCCTGGTGGCGAACGGTGATCTTACCGGTGTTGTTACGGCCTGCCTTGTGGCGAAGGTCCACAGTCAGGGACTTTTCCGGTGCCTTCTTGGTGATCTCTTCAAAGCTGAGAACCGACATGAAGCGCCTTGCGGGCGAGGTCGGCTTATATACTCTAACTGCCATTGTTTAGCCTCCCCTTACTGCGCCAGGCTCTCGAAGAACTCGATCGGCTTCGAGTCAGCGGCGAGCTTGATAAATGCCTTTTTCTTTTCCGGACGGCGGCCCTGGGTGCGGCCCTGACGCTTGATCTTGCCGTCCTGGCGGAGAGTGTTAACGCTCTCAACCTTTACGCCGAAAACTGCCTCGATTGCCTTGCGGATCTCGGTCTTGTTGGCGTGTACATCCACTTCGAAGGTGTAGCACTTCTCGGCCATCTGATCGTAAGACTTTTCGGTCAGAACCGGGCGCTTAATAATGTCGTATACGTTTTTCATTATTCGTACACCTCCTCAACCAGGCGGATGGCTTCCTCGGTAACGATGAACTTGTCGTAACCCAGGATGTCGAGTACGTTGATGGTGCTCACGTGAGCGGTCTTAACGCCTTCGATGTTGGCGGCTGCGCGGTTTACGAGTTCCTCGCTGCCGGCGGTAACGATCAGAGCCTTGCGGGTTGCGCCCAGATCCTTGAGCATCTTGGCGATAACACGGGTCTTGCCGCCCTCAACAACCAGATTGTCAAGTACGATCAGATCGTTGTCAACAACCTTGCTGGACAGAGCGCTGCGCATTGCCAGACGACGAACCTTCTTCGGAACCTCGATGCGATAGCTGCGCGGCTTCGGGGCGAATACAACACCACCGTGGGTGAACTGCGGAGCGCGGCGGCCATGATGGCGTGCATTACCGGTACCCTTCTGACGATAGATCTTGCGACCGCCGCCACGAACTTCGGTACGGGTCTTAGCAGCCTGAGTGCCCTGACGCTTTGCGTTCAGCTGTGCGCGAACAACAGAATGAATGGCGGACTCATGAACTTCTGCGCCGAAAACCAGATCAGAAATCTCGATCTCGCCGACGGTATTTCCGCTCATATTATAGAGTGCTACTTTAGGCATTGTCTTGTCCTCCTCTCCAGAACATTACGCCTTCACCGTATTGCGGATGAAGAGCAGGCAACCCTGCGCACCGGGGACAGCGCCCTTGATGAGAAGCAGGTTGCGTTCCGCGT
Organism: Clostridiales bacterium; assembly: GCA_015056055.1. Lineage (GTDB taxonomy): Bacteria > Bacillota > Clostridia > Christensenellales > Aristaeellaceae > Alectryocaccomicrobium. The sequence continues at coordinate 93,898 of SVHC01000005.1, forward strand.
CTACGCGGACGATTTCAAGATTCTGGACGGTGACTTTTTCTCCGCCGTAGCGGCCGGCCATCTTCTTGTTCTTGAATACGCGGGAGGGATCAGAGTTGGCGCTCAGGGAACCTACGCCGCGGTGATACTTGGAACCGTGGGACATGGGGCCGGTGTGCTGATTCCAGCGCTGGATAACACCGGTGTAGCCGTGGCCCTTGCTGATACCGGAAACGTCTACCTTGTCGCCTTCAGCGAAAGTGTCAGCCTTGATCTCGTCGCCTACATTGTAGGAAGAGATGTCTTCAAAGCGGAACTCTTTCAGATAGCGCTTCGCGGGAACGTTAACCTTCGCAAAGTGGCCGAGCTCGGGCTTCGTCTTCAGTTTCTTCGCACGCTGTTCAGCGAGCTCACCGAAACCGACCTGGACTGCCTCATAGCCGTCGGTGTTAACGGTCTTGATCTGCGTTACTACGCAGGGACCGGCTTCGACGACCGTGACCGGCGCCAGACGTCCATCGGAAAGGAAGATCTGGGTCATGCCGATCTTTTTGCCGAGAATTGCCTTGTTCATTGTTGCACCTCCATATTAGATAAAGCCCATTAGAGCTTGATCTCGATTTCAACACCCGCGGGCAGGTCGAGCTTGGTGAGAGCATCTACCGTGCGGGGATTCGGATCGAGGATGTCGATCAGGCGCTTGTGGGTGCGCTGTTCGAACTGCTCACGAGAATCCTTGTGCTTGTGCGGAGAACGGAGAATCGTGATGATTTCCTTCTCGGTCGGCAGCGGGATCGGGCCGGACACGCGGGAGCCGGCGCGCTTAGCGGTCTCAACGATGCGAGCTGCGCTCAGATCGATGATGGAATGCTCGTAAGCCTTGAGCTTGATACGAATCTTCTGGTTTGCCATTGTTAGGTTTTCCTCCTCTTGAACTCATGCACACGCTGCCGGGCGTGCTTATAACTCTTTCTCACGACGGCATGAGCCCGTCGTCCGATTTTAGCGGACTGGTCCCCGAAAATTCCCGCCGTGGGCCGGAGTTGCCCCCGGCGCAACCTTTCGGTTCCACCCTTTAGTGCGTCTCAGCATCCACATTTTCCGGCAAAATGCGCACAGATACCCTCACGACACACCTTGATTAGTATACCCTATATCCCCTCTGTTTACAAGGGTAGATTACGTAAACTTTGGCCCAGTTGTGTTATTTTTATGTTCTATTCATTCTTTTCTTCTACCGGCCGGCTTACCGCTGCAAATGTAAGCGCAAGCACTTCCCCTGCTCCTGCCTTTAAGAGCGCCTGTGCGCAGGCATCGATCGTTGCTCCGGTCGTACGGACATCATCGACCAGCAGTATCGTCAACCCTTTCGCATCAGTTACCGCCCGGAAAGCATTCTTCACATTCTCACGTCTTTCCCTTCCGGACAGCCTCACCTGGCGTGGAGTTTCACCTGTGCGCTCCAGAAGTTTCAGCATCGGCAGGTTCGTAGCTTTTGCCAGTGCCTCAGCAAGAAGTTCCGCCTGATTGTATTCTCTTTCTCGCTGACGTTTCGGCGGCATAGGCACCGGTACAATTGCATGCACATCCTCAAGCCAATCTTCCCGCAGAAGCGTTTCGTACATTCGCTCCGCCATCCATTCTGCCATGCACGTCACGCCGCTGTACTTCAAATGCTGTATTATGCCGCTAACCGGCTTCTGATAATAATATGAATATCTTGCCGCAGTTACATGGGGAATATTTTTGCAGATGCACTTTGCCTCAGCCGGGTTACCGCAAGTCAGACATCGATTTTCTGAAGCTGATTCGATTTCCTTTAATCTATCTGCACATCGAACACACAAATAATCCTCATCAGCGCCGCTTCTGTCACCGCAGCCCTGACATACTACCTGCCTTGACCATAGGGTCTCTGCTGCCATTGCAAGCAGTTCACTCATGCGTTCACAAAATGTCTTCATTATATATCTCCAATTTCCAGCTTCTGCGTCAAGACAGCTTTTTTCAGTATCGGACTTGAAAAAGAACCCGCTTCAATCGAAGCGGGTTCTTGAAAGGCTATTATGCGATAACCTTGATGATAACGCCGGAGCCTACGGTACGGCCGCCTTCACGGATAGCGAAGCGGAGGCCTTCTTCAGCTGCGATGGGGGTGATCAGGTTGATCTCCATCTCGATGT
>SVHC01000006.1 GCA_015056055.1 Clostridiales bacterium
TAGCGGATTTCTCCGGTGTTGACAATGGCTCGTTTTTTTGTCCCGAGCCTGCTAACTTTTTCGCGCCCTTTTGCGTCACTTACATTTTAGCGAATACAGTTTCACTTGAAAATGAAACCCTAATGAGGAAAATGAAACCATAAAAAATCATCCTATATTATGGCAAATTGCTCTTTCCTAAATTGCATTTGCTACAAAGTGTTTGAAGATTTTGAAGTGTAGTTTCGCCACCCTTTGACCAAGGAATTATATGATCAATATGTAACTCAACTGAAGGGTCTTTTGCTGGAGAGGCACCGCAAACACAACACTTAAAATTATCGCGTTGCATAACAATAAAGCGCATTCTCAAATTTACATCACGCTTTGTTTTGTGAATAGATTCGTGATGATTATCGAAAGAATATACTTTTTCGTTTTCATTTATGTATTTGGTAAACGATTTTAGTGCATTAGACCATTGACCGAATTTTCTAAGGTAGGATCCACTCGATATAGAAGATATGGCAGTGTTATCCATATCTCTTCGTGTCGGCTGCTTGCCGAGTTTTATCCACACCGTTTCGATGTTTTCAAACAACTCATTATCAGAAAATGCCCTATTTCTATAGTCAAGCTTAGCAATGGAAAGCGCTTGATTCCAAGTGCCAAATCTTCTGGATACAGCTGAACTGCTGAATTTTCCATTTTCATCGTACTCGCGCATAGAAAGTGACGATACACCTAATTGTTTTGCCGTTTCCTTTAAATCTGCGATTAATTCATCATTGCTCGCACTTTTATGATATTCTATATATTCGAACTTCATTTAATGAACCTCTCAGCATGAATTATTAAATAATTATAAGGTAATATCATGCATTTTTCAAGGTTATTGAAAAGAAAAGTACGATGGTTTCGTATCAAAACCATCGTACTAATATGGTGGAGGCGAGGGGGGTCGAACCCCTGTCCGAAAATCCGGCGAACCGAGCATCTCCGAGCGCAGTCTGTGTTTTAACATTCCCTCCGCGCCGCGCCCGACAGACAGGCTAGACGCTTCAGTAGCTTCATAAAGATCCCATTCGCCGCAAAGCTTAAGCGAACTGGTTCCCTGCTTTTAATGACGCCGGTTGGCCGCGCCGCAGGAGGCTCGGGACCGACGAGGCAGCATTAAGCTGCCAGAGCGAAATTGTTATTATTCGCAGTTATTTTTTTCCCGATTTTATGGTGGTTCGGGGCCACCGCTCGCTTCTCAACCCTCCGTGATCCCCGTCGAAACCAATACGCCCCCAAGAATCAGCGCAATTTTTCGCGCATATGGCGCTCCATTTCGCGCTGAGCATCCTGTTTAGCCATGGTATCGCGCTTGTCGTAAAGCTTTTTACCTTTACATACGGCGATCTCCATTTTGATTCGCCCATCCTTGAGATACAGACTGAGCGGAATCAGCGCAAGGCCTTTGAGCATAACCGCCTGCTGCAGTTTGCGGATTTCAGCCTTGTGCATAAGCAGCCTTTTCGGCCGAAGCGGGTCGGTATTAAAGATATTTCCCTTCTCATAGGGGCTGATATGCATACCATATACAAACAGCTCCCCATCTTTGACCTGCGCGTAGCAATCTTTCATATTGCATTTGCCCAGGCGGATGGACTTTACTTCCGTACCCTTCAGCTCAAGACCGGCTTCCCACGTTTCCTCGATGAAATAGTCGTGCCGCGCCTTGCGGTTTTGGGCCACAACTTTTTCTTCCTTATGCGGCACAACGATCCCCTCCTCTTCGTGGATTACGAATTATAGCACGTTTTTCTCAAAATGTCAACTGTTATTCCCCGGCAATCGTGCCGTACGGGAACTGGGAAATTCTAAGCGACGTATCGCCATAGGGCACAAGGCGGATGGTTTCAAGCTGATCGGCCTCGATCGCAGGCAGAATCGGCGGCGTCTGGCAGCTGCCGTTTTCCATACCCCAGTCTTCCAGCTTTGCAGCCTTTACCAGCACCTCGACGGCGCTTTCACCCTTTTTGAATGCGCTTGCATTTTCCGGATGGAACACAGCCTTCATGGGCGCATCCTTTGCAAGGGCATAGTTCCATGCGCTTGCAGCTTCAACGGCAAAGTCACCGTTTTCCAGCTTCTGCCACTTTTCTTCGGGACGCAGCGCCATAAGCAGCGGTCCGATTTCAACGGCAGCGGACTGATGATGCCAGCGTGTGATGCGCGGCTCCATGGGAAGTTCCAGCTTCACCACGTCGCCCGTGCGCCAGCGGCGGCGTACAAAGGCGGTTTCGCCTGCACGCACCTGCATGATTTCGCCGCCCGGCAGATAAATCATGGGCTGCTTTGCCCACGACGGAATGCGCAGGGAAAGCGAGAATTCCATGGGCTGCTTTACGCTGACCTCGATGCGAACCGTCTGTTCAAAAGGATATACCGTATCCACCTTCAGGCGGATGGGCGTATTGCCGATGACGTGACGGACGGTGCAGGGCGCATAGCTTGCTGCATACAGGCCGTCCTCACTGGTTGCGTACCAGAGATTTGCGGCAAACTTCGGGAAACCCTGATGATAGTTTGCGGTGCAGCATCCATAATTGGTCTCAAATCCAAACAGGTTGGCTTCGTCGCCGTTGTTGTACCAGGCGCGCTTTTCTTTCGAAACGCTTACCTGATTGGCCTGCTGCAGATACTGACGCTTTTCCATATCCGGCGTAAACATGGCCGGAAGTGCATTGAATGCAAGCTTTTCAAGAATATCCGGAATCTCGTCCGAGAAGTCGCCGGCCGCCAGCAGGCATTCCAGCGAATACATGAGTTCCGTAACAGCGCAAAGCTCGGTGCCCTGCGAAGGATTGGTGCCGTTGAGGTGCTCATCGCAGGTGAACATACCGTAAGCTACGCCGTGGTACTTCATCAACTTTTCCCAACCGAATTTGAAACCGCCCTGCTCTTTGAAACCGGCCTTGAACAGGCTGATGAGAGCAGGCGTCTTGAGCGCCATTGCAATATTCACGCCATGGGAATAGTGATGCGCAGTGCGGTACATCGGGCGATAAAGTCCGGTGAGCATTTCATTTTCGCGTTCCATCGCCGCGTTGAATCCTTCCCACGGAGAGGACTGCGACTTAGGACGCGTCTGCGGGAACGTATGGAATTGGTTCGGCCAGTCCAGCGTCTGCTGACGAAGCTTGGCCAGCAGGTCCAACAGATACCTCTGACCGGTAATGTTGTACAGCCAGATGACCGCCAGCATATTTTCGCCGCCGCGTGCAACCGCATAGTTGGTGAGCGGCTTGTTATCCAGCGTCTTTTTCTGATACTGGAAATACTTATCCATGAATACGAGGACGCGCTTGTCCATCGTCGCCTGGAAGTACTGGATCAGTGCCTTCAGAACGACCATGCGCGGCCACCAGTCCTGATTGGATTCGGGGCCGAAGAATCCGTTTTCCTGCTGGCTGGCGAGAATCCATTCGATGTAGCGCAGGCAGATATCCTGCAGATCCTCGTCATTCAGCAGCCATGCGAGCGGCACAAGACCGTCCAGATAATACGGCGCGCGCTCCCAGGCATCTCCGTCGCCGCCCAGCCAGCCGCAATTTTCGCCTACGTCCGGCCAGATTTCGAACAGCTTTCCGGACAAACCGTCCGCCTGCGTGCGCAGCTGCTCCTTCAGCCAGCCTTCCGGCTCAATCTGGCCCAGTGCCAGCGGTGCACGGAAATTCGGCGTAAGCGGTGCACGGTTGAAAATCGGCTTCATACTCGCCACACTCCTCATTCAAAGATGCGATATTCGCATTCGATTTTGCCGTTATAATACCTGCGGCGTTTGACCGCGCGTTTACCGAACATGCGCTCAAAGCCCATATCCGCCGTGATTACGCACATCTTCCAGCCGGGTGTACGCTGGTGCAGTTTGCCCAGCTGCTCTGCAATAACGTGAGCCGCACGCTGGTTATCCAGGCGTTCGCCGTAGGGCGGATTTGCAATGATCACACCGGCTTCTCCGCGGGGATACAGTTCACGCAGGTCGCGCTGCTCCAAAATGATGCGGTTGCCCAGACCTGCCTGACGAATATGCCTGCGTGCCAACTCCAGCGCATCCGGATTGATATCGCTGCCGGAGATTTTGATTTCACGCGTGCTGCTGGAATCATACTTGGCCTGTGCCTCGCGGCGGATAACGTCAAGCTCCGCCTTGTTGACGATCGGCCATGCCTCCATGTCGAAGGAACGTCTCAGTCCCGGCGCACGTGCAAGCGCGATGAATGCCGCCTCGATCAGGATAGTACCGGTACCGCAGCACGGGTCGATCAGCGGCTGCCACGGATGCCAGCCGCTTGCAAGCACAAGACCTGCCGCCAGCGTTTCGCGGATGGGAGCCTCGCCGTTCCAGGTACGATAGCCGCGCTTGGAAAGCGGTTCGCCGCTGGAATCCAGCGAAACAATTACCTTATCATTTCGAATGTTGATATCGATCTGCACCTTTGCGCCGGTTTCCTGGAACCATTCCACGCGGTGCTTTGCCTTCAGACGCTCAACAACAGCCTTTTTTACGATTTTCTGGCAATCGCTTTCGCTCATCAGCTGCGAACGCACGCAATGTGCACGTACCGGGAAACGGCCGTCTACGGGAACATACTTTTCCCACTCAATGGCGCGAACAGCCTGGAAAAGCTCCTCAAAGCTCCTTGCTTCAAACTCGCCCAGAACCAGGAGCACACGGTCTGCCGTGCGCAGCCACAGGTTCGCGGCAAAGCCCATATTTATATCGCCTTCAAACATTGCACCGCCAACATTCATGGCAGTAATGTTCTCGGCGCCCAATCTCTTCAAATCGCGCGTGGTCTGTCCTTCCAGACCGAACGCTGCGCTGGCAATCCACTTCATTTGTCAGCCTCTTTCGTGTCAGCCTTATTTGGCCATTTTTGCAGATTTTTCACCTGCACAGATTACTGCATCCATAACCGCCGCGCGGAAGCCTTCCTTTTCGAGCGTACGAACCGCATCGATGGTGGTTCCTGCGGGCGAACATACCATATCTTTCAATTCACCGGGATGTTTGCCGGTTTCCAGCACCATTTTGGCGCTGCCAAGCAGCGTCTGCGCCGCCATCTTGTAGGCATCCTGACGGGAAAGTCCCAGCGCAACGCCGCCGTCCGCCATTGCCTCAATAAACATAAAGGCATATGCGGGGCCGCTGCCGGAAACGCCCACTGCGCCGTCCATCTGGTATTCATGCACCCAGACCGTACGACCGATGGAATTGAACAGCGTCTCGGCAAATTCCGCTTCTTCTTTGGTCAGGTTGTTTTCCATGCACAGTGCCGTCATGCCTGCGCCGACCAGAGCCGGCGTATTGGGCATCACGCGCAGAAATCTTGCGTCCTCCGGCAGAAGTTCACCAAGCTTTTCGCGCGTCAGTCCGGCAACAATGGAAATCACTGCCTTACCGGAAAACGCTGCGCGGTTTGCGCTCAGAACATCCGGCGCAACATTCGGCTTGACCGCAAGGACGATCACATCGCACTCAGCCGCCAGCGAAGGAATATCCTTATGCGGCACTGCGCCGCACTGCTCGCGACGCGTTTCCATAAGCGCGGCATTCACATCATAAATATGCGCGCCGTGCGCACCGCCCAAGAGAATCGCGCCGGCCATATTGCCCGCGCCGATAAAACCCAGTTTCATAAATCAGTCACTCTCCCGTCAGTCCCGCGAAAGCGCTTCCTTCATCAGGGCAAGCGCACGCCTTTCGGCCCGTGAAACCGTCATCTGCGATATATCCAGCGCAGCGGCAACATCCCGCTGACTCTTGCCTTCGAAATACCGCATTTCGATAATGCGCCGTTCGGTTTCAGGCAATTCGCCCAGAAGGCTCTTGATCGACTCGCGCGCCTCAAAATCGGCATAGCCCGATTCCGAAACACCCAGCGTTTCCGCAATGGAAAGCTCGTCATCCTGCGCATTGTCCATGGATGCCGGAGCAACCGCGCCGCGCACTTCCATTACTTCAATGAGTTCTTCCAGCGTAATGCCCGCCTCTTCGGCAAGCTCATCATATGTCGGCTCCCTGAGGAGCTGTTCATGCAACCGTTCCCGCGCAGCTTCGACCTTTTTATACATTTCCGTGCTTCTGCGGGGCAGGCGAATCAGGCGCGAGCGGTCGCGGAAATAGTTTTTCACTTCGCCAATCATGGACGGCACAACAAAGCTGGAAAGCTTGACCCCTTTATCCGGGTCGTACCGTTCGATGGCCTTTACAAGCGCCAGCGAAGCCACCTGATACAGATCGTCGTAATCAACGCCGCGGCCGGCAAATTTCCGCGCGACGATGCCCGCGATATACAGGTGTGCTTCCACAAGCCGGTTGCGCAATTCGGGCGACCGGTCCGTGCAGTAGCGCTGAAGGATAGCTTCCGTCACCTTGCGCCTCCGATTAAGCTTTTTTTCATTCGTATGGCGGTTGTTTCGCCGCCGGCTTCAATTTCCACGCTGTCCATCATGGACTCCAGAACGTAGCGAACGACCTCCTGCTCGGTTTCATCCGGCAGGCAGGTGCCTTCGCCTTCGATGGTGATCAGCACATTTTCCTTATCCGCCGCCATCTGAAGATGCAGCCTCTCACCATTGACGGCACCCAGCGCCTCTTCTACGGCAAGCTTGATATCCTCAGCCGCGTCCAGCGTAAAGCCCGCCTTTGCGACGTACCCGACCGTTGCCAGCTTTGCGACCAGCAGCAACTCTTTCCCGCCGGGAATATACAAATCAACTACTTTATTCATGTTCAGTCCTGAAAATCCGTTGCGATCTGGTTGGAACCATCCAGCCACAGGCGCTCGATGTTGTAATACTCGCGCTCTTCCGGATGGAAAATATGCACGATTACGTTTGCATAGTCAAGAACGATCCAGCGGGATTCGCGGAAGCCTTCCTTGCGGCGGGGGAAAATATTCTGCGCATCCATCTTTTCCTGCAGGTCTTCTGCCAGTGCGCGAACGGACTGAGCGGAACGTCCGCTTACGATTACAAAATAATCCGTGATGGAAGTCAGGTGATCCACCTGCAAAACAAGAATATCCTTCGCCTGCTTTTCATACAGTACCTTTGCCATGTCCAATGCCAGTTTCTGGGAGTTCATACTTCATCCTCCATTTCCACATTCAAAAATTTAAGCGTATCCGGATGCACGGTTCTTCCCGCGCCAAGGTTGTACTGATAGGACGATTCGGCGCAGCGCTTTGCCGCTGCCGTAAGATCTTCTTCCGCAAGCTGCCTGAGTTCGCGCAGCCCCGGAATCATTCTGCGTCCGGGTTCGATAGCGTCCGCCACATAAATCAGCATATCCAGCGGCGTCATTACCCGGTCTGCCGTCGTGTGCCTGCGAATTGCAATAAGTACCTCGGGGTCAAATACGTTATAGTCACGCTCGGCAAGAATCTCTCCCGCCCACGCATGCAGCGTCTGCGGATAGAGTTTCCACGTATCGTCGGCGCCGGTCAGGTCAAACATTTCCTCCGCAGTCATGCTCTTTGCGCAGTCGTGCAGCGCAGCGGCAAGGAATGCCTGCCGTTCATTGATACCATATCCGGGAGCAAGGCGCACCGCCGTATCGATCACGCCCAGCGTATGCATGTATCTGCGGGGCTGAAGGGTCTCCTGCAGTTTTTCCAGAAGATCCGCCCGCGGCGCATACAGATTATGCTCGCGGATGTATTTTTCCACGCATCCGGGTACAAGATGGGAAATATCCTCATCCCGCTGGATGCACAGGCGTACCTGCGTGGATGAAATATCCGGCGCGTCCACCTCGATAAAATGGACCTTCGCTCCGATGGAATCCGCCCATTCGCGGGCATTTGCAACATCCTCGCCCACTCTGCGGATCACGGCAAACTCTGTCAGCGTTTTAACCGTTTCAAACTCTCTCCAGTTCGGCAGCTGATACAGAGTATCCGTTCCGATGATATATACAAAGCGTCTGTCGCCGCCCGCCGCATGCAATGCTCGCAGCGTATCCACCGTATAGGTTCGGCCTTCGCGCTTCACCTCGATATCGCTTACGGTGAAGCCGGCCTCTTCCGCCGCCATGCGCGTCATTGCAAGGCGCATTTCGCCCGAAGCTCTGGGCGCCTTATGCGGCGGATCCCCTGTCGGGATCAGAATAATATCTTCAAGCCCGAGCTGTTCTTTCGCCAGCTGCGCAAGGCAAATATGTGCATTGTGAACCGGGTCGAACGTACCGCCCAGCAATCCGATAGCCAACAGTAAGCCCTCCTTAAAGGGGATATACTCGCAAATTTCACACCGTATCGATTTTCCCTTTTCCAAAAAGGGTATGCCTCTCCATGGTGTACATACTATTATATACCATAATTGCCGTTCCGAAAAGAGGTCATGGGTAAATTTCGAAAAGAATGCATACTTTATGCATATCCGAGCCATACTTTTTTCCATGGGAAAGAAAATCGACAAACTGGCAGGCATCCTTTTTGGGACACTGTGCAGCCATGCTTACTACATGACAATGACAAAAAATCTCTGGCTTTCTCTGATTCTGACGTCCGTCACAATGGTTGCGCTGCGCAGAATCCTGAAAACCGTTCTGCGCGTGCGAAAAAGCGCCGGGAAACGCAGTCTGCGCGCAAGGCGGCAGAGGGCACAGAAAAAGATGGATACATGGCTGACCGCAGAAGAAAGCGCGGCATCCTGCGACATTGCGCATCTGCTTTCGCTTGCCTATCCGGAGGAAATCGCCTTTATAAACGCAAGCGCCGTCCATCGCAGAACAGGCAAAGCCATTCCGCTTGTATTTCTTCCGCGCCGCACGCCGCTCGGGGATGATGACGTGCTCTCCGCCTGGAAAGCGCACCGCGGATGCGATTATGTGATCCTTGCATCCACCGCGCCTGCCGGAAGCATCACCTGCGCAGGTCGCCTTGCTTCGCCGCGCGTAATTATCGCCGACAGAAATCTTCTGGAAAAGCTTTCCGTGCGCCATCCGGAAGTGCTGCCGGACGAACCCGAATTGTCCAAAGAGCGCGCTCGCCCTTCGCTTGCCCGCCTTACGGACAAAAAAAAAGCGCCCCGATACCTTACGTACGGTGCGCTCATGTTCGTATTTTATCTTTTGCTCGGGGCGCATGCCTATCTCGGCGCGGCATGCATCATGCTCTTTCTTGCAGGTGCGGGCTTTCACAGCGCCGCAGCTCCGGAAAGGCTGCTTTAGGTTTGCTTCCCCGTCCACAAGGGCGTCAGCCCAGCTTATCGATATCGATTTTGGAATCCTTGCGTGCCTTGCGGTAAATCACAAAACGGCTGCCGATGATCTGCACCGACTCGGCATGCACGCGCTCGCACAGGGCTTCACAGGCCTCGCGGGCGTTTACATAGGGTGCATTGCGCTGCACATCAACCTTGATCAGCTCACGTGCCTCCAGTACATCCCAGGTCTGCTTTACAAGATTATCGTTCACGCCATCCTTGCCGATGTGCACAACAGGTTCCAAGGTATTTGCCATGGAACGGAGAGCTGCTCTCTGCTTGGTAGTCACGGTATTATATCCCCCTGTTTTCAATTCAAAAATTATTCAACAAAATCGAATTCCATATCTTCGATTACTACGCTGTCGCCTTCCTTGGCGCCGCGCTCACGCAGAGCATCGATAACGCCCCACTTGCGCAGCATGCGGTGGAAGTAGTTAAGCGACGTTTCGTCCTCGAAATTGACGGAATTGAGCAGACGGTCGATGGACGGACCGGTAAGGATATAGGAGCCGTTCTCCACGCGGATGGTGAAGGGTTCCTCTTCGATTTCCTCCATCGGCTCTTCCTCGTAGAAAGCCTCTGCCGGCGGCATTTCGCGAAGGATTTCCGCCAGACGGCGCATAAGCGGCTCAAAGCCCTTGCGCGTGGCAGCGGATACAACAAAGATTTCCGCATCCGGCAGCTTTTCGCGCAGACGTGCAAGGTTTTCCTCGCTGTCGGGCAGATCGCACTTGTTCGCCGCAATGATCATCGGGCGGTTTGCAAGGTCTCCGTATGCCTGAAGCTCCGCCATAATGGCGTCGTAATCCTCAAGAGGATCACGCATTTCGAAGCCTGCGATATCGATAACATGCAGAAGCAGCCTCGTGCGCTCAACATGGCGCAGGAATGCATGACCAAGACCTACGCCCTCGCTCGCACCTTCAACCAGACCGGGAATATCCGCCATTACGAAGCTGTACTCATCCTGACGTACAATGCCCAGATTGGGCTGCAGAGTCGTGAAATGATAGTTTGCAATCTTCGGACGCGCTGCAGTCACAACGGAAAGAATCGTGCTCTTTCCGACGTTCGGGAAGCCGACCAGACCGACGTCCGCGATACTCTTGAGTTCCAGCGTTACTTCCATCTGATTGCGCTTTTCGCCGGGCTTGGCAAACTGCGGAGCCTGACGAGTGGGCGTTGCAAAGCGGGAATTGCCGAAGCCGCCGTTGCCGCCGCGCAGAAGCACGCGGCGAACGCCATCCTCACGCATGTCCAGAAGCACGCGTCCGGAAGCCTTTTCACGCACGACGGTACCCACGGGAACTTCGATAACAACATCGTCGCCCGTCTTACCGCGGCAGCGGCCTGCGGAGCCGTCCGCACCGTTGCCGGCAACGAAATTCTTCTTAAAACGGAAGTCCATCAGGGTGTGCATGCGCTCGGTGGCCATGAATACCACGTCGCCGCCCTTGCCGCCGTCGCCGCCGTCCGGGCCGCCCTGCTGAACGAACTTCTCACGATGGAAGGAAACGCAGCCGTTTCCGCCGTCACCCGCCTTCACGCGGATGTCAATGATATCAACAAAAAGTGCCATTTATCTCTCCCTGTTCCCGCCGCCTGCCGTGCCAATAAGGCGCGCTGCCGGATTGACTTCCGGCACCGGCGCGCAGAATACATTTTCAGCCGTTTTCTTCGTCATGCTTCACGCCATCCTGTCATCCGGCGGCAAAGCACACTATTTCCATTGTACCAGATTGAAAGCGCAAAAAAAATGCTTTTCTTGTTATTTTTATCTTGATAACGCAGTCAGCCGCGCCCTTGCATTGCCGTGTTTTTCCACCTGATAGACTCCGATCAGATTGCCCGTCTGCGCACGCCGCAGAGCTCCCATTACAGCCGGCGCATCCTGCATATTGAACCGCACGGAAAGTCCGCATCCCACGGCCACGTCGCGCGGCGTTGAAACCACATGCACATTCTGAACCCCTTCGCGCCTGAGCTGCTGTTCAAACCGCAATACCTGCTGCCGCGACCGGAACGCCGCGATACCGTAAGTTTCATCCATATTCCATTCCTCCTCATGCAATCGCACATGGCGCGCCTGCTTCATACTATACGCTATACGCGCCCAATCCTGTGAATGGAGGGATCCGATTGGAAATCTATCTTGACAACGCCGCCACCAGCCATCCGAAACCCGAGTGTGTGACCCGGGCCGTAGAAGAGGCGCTGACAACTTTCAATGCCAATCCCGGCCGTGCCGGGCATGACCGCGCACTGGCGGCAGGGCGCATTGTTTTAGGTGCGCGCGAAGCGCTGGCAAATGTGCTGGATGCAGACGATGCATTTTCGGTTGTCCACACTTTCAACTGCACGGACGCATTGAATCTGGCAATCAAAGGCTGCCTGAAAACGGGCGATCATGTGGTGAGCACCATGCTGGAGCACAACAGCATCCTGCGCGTGCTTATGGAGAAAAAGCAGCGCGGCGAAATCGACGTAACGCTTGTCAGACCGCGCGGCTGGTTTATTGACCCCAAGGATATCCGATCTGCCCTGCGCAGAAATACCCGCCTGATCGCAGTAACGCATGCCTCCAACGTAACCGGAGCCGTGCAGCCCGTGCGCGAAATCTGCTCCCTTGCCCATGAAAAGGGCATACTCAGCCTGGTGGACGGCGCGCAGTATCTGGGAACTTCTCCCGTAAGCGTCCAAAGTCTGAAATGCAGCCTGTACGCCTTCCCCGGCCATAAATCCCTGCTCGGTCCTGCCGGAACCGGAGGATTGTACATAGCCCCCGGCATATCCCTTGCCACCCTGCGCGAGGGCGGAACCGGTTCTGTTTCGGACTCCATGCTGCAGCCGCCGGACGCACCCGAACGCTACGAAGCCGGAACCGTGAATCTCCCGGGCATTGCAGGTCTGCGCGCGGGCGCGGAGTATGCTGCGAAAAATCTTTCGCTCATCCGCGCGCGGGAAGGCATTCTTTCTGATATGCTGTACAGCGGAGCAAAAAACATTCCGGGGATAACCCTTTATTCTCCTCCGGAAGCAGTCTCCCGCGCGGGCATCGTAACCCTGAATCTGGGCGACATGAGCAGTTCCGAGCTTGCCGACGCGCTGAACCGCGCCGGAATCCTCACTCGCGGCGGCCTGCACTGCGCACCCGGCGCGCATGAAGTTCTGGGAACGCTGCAACGCGGAAGCGTACGCCTGAGCGTAGGGCATGCCACGCGTCCGGATGAAATCGAATATACGCTGCGCACGCTGTATTATCTTTCCCACGGGCTGGATATATCCCGCACGCGCACGTAACTTTTCTCCGCTTTCCAAAAACTATCCTTTTCATCACATAGATGTCATACTCCTTTTGTATAATTATAGCGTGGAAAAGTATTACAAGACTCACCTGTCCTTTATTCATATTTTTCACTTATCGCAAATTGACCCGTGATGGAAAGGAGCCTTTTATGCTGGAACTCAAAGGGATAAAAAAAGACTACCCCATGGGCGACGGTATCGTCCATGCCCTTAAGGGAATTGACCTGCAATTCCGCAAAAACGAATTTGTTGCCATTCTCGGCCCCTCCGGCTGCGGCAAGACCACCATGCTCAACATTATCGGCGGTCTGGACCAATACACCGAAGGCGATCTCATCATCAACGGTACCTCCACCAAGCACTATAAGGACCGCGACTGGGACGCATACCGAAACCACTCCATCGGCTTTGTATTCCAGAGCTACAATCTGATTCCGCACCAGTCGGTTCTGCAGAACGTGGAACTCGCACTGACGCTTTCCGGCGTATCCAAATCCGAGCGCCGCAAGCGCGCCATCAAGGTGCTGGAAGATGTGGGGCTCGGCAATCAGCTGAGGAAGAAGCCTGCCCAGATGTCCGGCGGTCAGATGCAGCGCGTGGCAATCGCCCGCGCGCTGGTAAACAACCCCGATATTATTCTGGCGGACGAGCCCACCGGCGCACTGGATACCGAAACCAGCGTGCAGGTCATGGATATTCTCAAGGAAGTCGCCAAGGACCGTCTGGTCATCATGGTAACGCACAATCCCGATCTTGCGGAAAAGTATGCCACCCGCATCATCCGCATGCTGGACGGCGTGATCACCAGCGATTCCATGCCCCTGACCGCCGCCGAATCTGCCGAGTTTGAAAAGCAGGAAAAAGAAGCCCGCGCGGCACGGCTCGCCAAGACCAAAAAGGAAAAGAAGCCCTCCATGTCCTGGGCCACCTCCTTCGGCCTGAGCCTTAAAAACCTGATCAGCAAAAAGAGCCGCACGCTTCTGACCTCCTTTGCAGGCTCCATCGGTATCATCGGTATCGCGCTGATTTTCGCCGTATCCAACGGTATGACTACCTATATCAATACCGTGCAGGAAGATACCCTTTCCTCCTACCCGCTGACATTGCAGGCCAGCGAAATGAGCATGGGCTCCCTGATGGCCGCATTCATCGGCAACGCCATATCCGGCGAGCCGCATGAAAACGACGCGGTTTATGAGAAGACCATGGTCTATGATCTGGTCAATGCACTGGGTTCCATGGAAGAAACCACCAACGACCTTAAATCCTTCAAAACATATCTCGACAATGCAATCGCGGATTCCGAAAGCGAACTGCACCACGCCATCAACGGTGTGCAGTACACGTATCAGCTGCCCCTGACGGTCTACACGCAGAATGTGGACGGCGATATTATTCAGGCCGACTCTCAGGTGCTGACGCAGGAATTGATGCTGGAATTCATGGGCATGGATCTTTCCGCCATGATGGACATCTCCTCCACCTACGGAATGGACCCCTCCAGCATGTCCGGCATGATGGGCGGCGGAATGGGCGGCTCGGTCGTGCTGTGGCAGGAAATGCTCACCGGCACGAACGGCGAAACCATCAATCCGCTGCTGGAAAAACAGTATGACCTGATCTATGGTTCCTGGCCCAACGATTACAACGAAGTTGTGGTCGTCGTGGATGAAAAGAACGAAATTGCGGATATGACGCTCTACGCCATGGGTCTGAAGCCCAAGTCCGAAATCGAAGCGCTGGCAAACGCCGCCTTTGAGCAGAGCGGCATCGAGGTTTCCGATGAAAAGTGGAGTTATAAGGACATCTGCGGTCTGACCTTCCGCGTGGTGCTCCCCTCCGGCAGCTATACGCTGGACGAAGCCACCGGTACCTGGACCAATCTGCAGGATACGCAGGCAGGTCTGCGCTACCTGTATGACAATGGCCTTGACCTCAAGATCACCGGTATTATCCGTCCCAATGAGGAAGCCGTTTCCGGCATGCTCAGCGGCACCATCTGCTACACCTCCGCCCTTACGGAGCACATCATTGCCGCCGCGCAGGAATCCCCCGCAGTCATCGCGCAGCAGGCTGACCCCGCCACCGATATCTTCACCGGCCTGCCCTTCCGCGAGACCACCGGTTCCATGAGCGATGCGGACAAGGCCGCTGACTTCACTGCATTTATTGCCACGCTGGATGAAAAATCCAAGGCAGACACCTACATTCAGATCATGTCCATCCCCACGCAGGAGCAGGTGGACCGGATTATTGAACAGCAGCTTTCTGCCCTGACCCGTCAGGATATCGAAACCATGATGGTCGAAGCCATGAACGGTCAGGTAAACATCAGCGCAGACGAAATGCTGCAATATATCGGCGACATGACGGATGACGAGCTCTATGCCCTTGTTGCCCAGATGATGGGCGAACAGGTAAAAGCCCAGTACAGCGAACAGGTAAAAGCTCAGATGTCTGCCATGGACAATGCCACGCTCGCCATGGCGCTCGATCTGGCAATGCCTGCCGCCACGCCGGAGCAGATTTCCGCAAAGGCCGCCATGTATGCCCAGAATGCCGCAAACATCCCGCAGGAACAGCTGGATGCCCTGACGCAGGAAGCACTCTCCGCCATGTCCCGCGAGGAAATGGAAGCCTTCATTCTGCCCGCCATGGCAGCGCAGATGAATGTTCCCGCAGAGCAGGCTGCCACGCTGGCTCCCATGCTTGCCGCCATGAGCGATGATGATCTGCGCGCACAGCTCGCTCCCGGTATTCAGGAAAAGATCAAGCAGGAAGCCGCTGCAAAACTCGCAGCCATGTCCGAAGAAGAAATGTGCGCCGCTCTGGAAGCCGTTCAGCCGCCCTTTACCGAGGCGCAGATGGCAGCCTACCATGACGAAGTGCTGCATTTCTCCGAATCCACCTATGAAGACAATCTGATCACCCTCGGCTGCGTGGATCTCGACAGCCCCGCTTCCATCAACATCTACGCTTCCTCCTTCGAGGAAAAAGACCTGATCGAAGACGCAATCACCGACTACAACGATTCCGTGGATGAAATCCACCAGATCCGCTATATCGACTATGTCGGTCTGATGATGTCCTCCGTGACCTCCATCATCAACGCTATCACCTACGTACTGATCGCATTCGTTGCCATCTCGCTGGTGGTATCTTCCATCATGATCGGCGTGATCACCCTGATCTCCGTTCAGGAGCGCACCAAGGAAATCGGCATCCTGCGTGCCATCGGCGCATCCAAGCGCAACGTAAGCAGCATGTTCAATGCCGAAACCATTATGATCGGCTTTGCCTCCGGTGTAATCGGCGTATGCACGACATGGCTTCTGTGCATCCCGATCAATGCCATTATCTTTGCACTGACGGGCATTGCCGGTCTGGAAGCTTACCTCCCCGTGGAAATCGCCCTGATTCTGGTAGCGATCAGCGTGATCCTGACCTCCTTCGCAGGCGTTGTTCCCGCAAAGTCCGCCGCGAAGAAAGACCCCGTCGTCGCACTCAGAACCGAATAGTATTCTTACTCCACAAAGCGCCCGCAGCGATGCAGGCGCTTTTCTTTTAGGAAATCTCTCCCTCAGTCATCTTCGGCTTGGCCTTGATGACAGCCGCAGGCTGACTGAGGGAGAGACCGTTCCCTTCAGGTATCTCTCTGATGCGTGAGAGATATACTGTGCAAACAAACTCTCGCCCCAGTAGCCAGTCATTCCAGTCATTCTGGTCATACATGCCGACCGGAATGACCGGGAATGCAAACAGGCAGCCTGTGTTGATAGTATATACTCTTATATATTATATATATATAAGAGGGAGGGGATTCCGTGCTGTCAGCAGTGAAGGAATGAAGTTTATGACTGAAATGACTGGAATGACTGATGACCACACCCCGCTTTTTCCGTATTTCCCGCATCCTTCGAATATGTTCTTTCCGCACAATTTCCGGCATAAAAATTGCACGCGGCGTCAATTTCAAAAATGCGCCAAAATGACATTTCAGACACGAAAATGTATAATTCAGACGCCAAAATGTATCTTTCAGCGCAAATCCCTTCCATTTCATCTTCCAATGTGCTATACTTATCCCATCAAGAGTAAAGAAAGGAGGAACTTAATATTATGGATATTCTTTCCCAGATCATCGTGGACAACACGCTTGCCGTAGTGCTGCTGGTGGTTGGATTCATTCTCATGTGTATTGAGATGTACATTCCCGGCTTCGGCGTCTTCGGCACCCTCGGCGGCGTCATGCTTATCGGAGGTATCGTCGCCACGAAGCCCACGCCTTTGCAGGCGCTGATCATGGTCGTGGTAATCGTTGCGCTTCTGTGCATCGTATTGTCCCTCTCCATCCATTCCGCATCCAAGGGGCGGCTTTCCAAATCAAAGCTTGTCCTTAAGGAAGTCAGTGTGGAACGCTCTGCTGTGGAGGATATGGAGTATTTCATCGGCAAGGACGGCGTTTCGCTCACCGTTCTGCGTCCCGCAGGCATGGCGGAATTTGAGGGTGTAAAGCTCAATGTCGTTTCCGATGGTGAATTCATCCCCGCAGGTGCGCATGTATCTGTTGCCCGCGTGGACGGCAACCGCATCGTAGTGCAGAAAAAGTCCGCATAAACACATCATTCATTAAAAACAATAATATAAAGGAGCGTTTGAACTATGGAAAGCATCATTCTCGTTCTTGTAGTAGCCGTGCTGCTCATCGTGTTCCTTTCGATTTTCCTCTCGTTTGTTCCCCTGGGACTGTGGATTTCGGCCATCGCATCCGGCGCGCATGTAAGCATCTCCACGCTGATCGGTATGCGCCTGCGCCACATTCCCCCGGCCCGCATCGTTCGCCCCTACATTCAGGCAACCAAGGCAGGCCTTCAGATCAACATGAGCGAAATGGAAACGCACTTCCTGGCCGGCGGTAACGTTGAGCGCGTTATCAATGCGCTGATCGCCGCACAGGCCGCACAGATTCCGCTGGAATTTGCATCCACCCGCGCCATCGACCTGGCAGGCCGCGATGTTCTGCAGGCTGTTCAGATGAGCGTTAACCCGAAGGTCATCGAAACCCCGATCGTTGCAGCCATCGCCAAGGACGGCATTGAGCTGCGCGCCAAGGCCCGCGTAACCGTTCGCGCCAACATCGAGCGCCTCATCGGCGGCGCCGGCGAAGAAACCATTATCGCCCGCGTAGGTGAAGGTATCGTTACCACCGTAGGTTCCGCACAGACTCACAAGGAAGTTCTGGAAAACCCGGACCGTATCAGCCAGACAGTTCTCGCCAAGGGTCTGGACGCCGGTACCGCATACGAAATTCTCTCCATTGACATTGCAGACGTGGATGTAGGCCGCAACGTCGGCGCACAGCTGCAGATGGATCAGGCAGAAGCCGACCGCCGCATTGCTCAGGCCAAGGCCGAAGAACGCCGCGCAATGGCAGTTGCAAAGGAACAGGAAATGATCGCAGCCGTTCAGGAAATGCGCGCCAAGGTCGTTCAGGCCGAAGCAGAAGTTCCCATGGCAATGGCAGCCGCACTGCGCGAAGGCAAGCTGGGCGTAATGGATTACTACCAGATGCAGAACGTAATTTCCGACACCCGCATGCGCGAATCCATCGCAGGCGAAACCAAGGCCACTACCGAAGAAAAGTAATCATCGAAAATAGCTTGACTTTCTTGCCGCTCCGTATCCACGCGGAGCGGCTCACCCCCATGAAAGGAGGTGCCCAATGTACAGTTCATACGGTCCATACGGCCCGGCAGACGCAGCCATCTTTTCCCGCGTTCTCTCCGGAATTGGTGGTTTCTTCATCATAATAGCCTTTTTTGCTATCTTTTCAATCGTAAGATATGCCTTCCACTCCAGGCTGGCTGCCATAAAAGCTGCCAAACAGCAGGAAAAAGCTTTCTGGGATAACCTCGCCGATACCGCCAAGGTATCAAATCCCGAAACATCCTCAGGCAGTCAGCAGGAAAAGCTTGTTTTCACTCCCCACATGGAGGGCATCGGCAGTACCGAAGGAAAGGGTTCTTCCGTCAGGATGACTCCCGAGCTTACGGCGCAAGAGCCTAAGCCGCAGGACAGAACGCGTCCGCGCCCTGAACCCAAGCCTGCGCCGCCTTCCGGTTCCATGGGCTTTCAGTCCACCGAAGGAGTCGGCACCAGCGCCTACCAGTCCCCGGCACCTGCCCAGATCGCAGATTCCCAGTACAAGAACATTGACCGCAAGCTGCCCGCAGACAAGCTCCGCGCAGCAATCGTAATGAGCGAGATTCTCGCAAAGCCCGTTTCCCTGCGCAAACGCGATGCACGAATCGGGCGCTGACAATACGAGGTGTAAAATTGGAAAAAATTCGTATTCTGATCGCAGATGACGATGCAGGAATGCGCATGATCGTTCGCAAGCTCATTGAGCGGGCGGACGATTATGTGCTGGTTGGGGAAGCCGAAAACGGTGAAGAGCTTTTGGCTCTGTTTGATGAGGAACGCCCCGAAGTGGTGTTCATGGATGTGGAAATGCCCGGGCTGACCGGCGTGGAATGCGCGCGCATCATTCAGGACAAAGCCCCAAAAACCGTGATTATCTTTGCCACCGCACACGAAGAATATATGTCGGATGCATTTGAGGTTTACGCCTTTGATTATCTGGTGAAACCGTTCCGGATAGAACGCGCAGCAAATACGCTGAATCTGATTCGCGAACGCCTGCGCATGCATCCCCAAGCCACCGCCATAAAGCAGATTCCGCACACGCAATCGCCTGCGCGCCTCATGCTGCAGCACAGGGACGGCGTCTCCTTTCTGGATATGAGTGACATTCTTATGATTCAGCGCGAGGAGCGTACCAGCGTGATCTTCACTGCCTCCGGAGCCCGTCTCTTCACCAGCGATTCCCTGAACAAGCTGGAAGAACGCCTGCCGGAGAATATATTTTTCCGTGCGCACAAATCCTATATCGTCAATATGAACCACATTGAATCCATCACCCCCTACGGGCGGTGGACGTTCGTCATTAAAATCCGCGGGCTTGAGCAGGATGCTCTGATTACTTACGAACGATTCGAAGAACTGCAAACAAGATTTGCTTAGGAGGGCTTTCATGGCATCGAAAAAAGCATTTGAGCTGGCGCTGTCCGCAGCGCTGACTACAGGCGGCGATTTTGCCGAGATCTTCTTTGAAGATACGCGCAGAACCCGCATGAACCTGATCGACGGAAAGATCGAAAACTTCGTCGCAGGCCGCGAACACGGCGCAGGCGTGCGCGTATACAAGGGCCTGAACAGCGTATACGTTCATACCAATGACACTTCCGAAGCCGGCATGTGCGCCGCGGCACGCTCCGCAGCGGATGCAATCGGCTCCATTCAGGGCGGACGCGAGGTACACCTTGTGCAGTCCGTTATCCCCAATCTCCACGCTTTCCGCGAAATCCCCATGGATATTCCCGGCGCTTCCAAGGCCGACCTCCTGCACGCTGCATATGCCGCTGCCAAGGGCTACAGCCCGCTGGTCTCGCAGGTTTCCGCCGGAATTTTTGACTGGGATGCCGACATCACCATCGCCAACAGCGAAGGCCTGCTCGTATCCGACCGCCGCGTTTATTCCCGCATTGCAATCAATGCCGTTGCCAGTGAAAACGGCGAAAATCAGACCGGCTCCCGCAGCCCCGGCGCACTGCGCGGCTATGAACTGTTCCGCGATTTCGTAAATCCCGAAGAAGAGGCACGCAAGGCAGCCGAAAGCGCCGTAACCATGCTCAAGGCTGAAAACTGCCCGGCAGGCATCATGCCCGTGGTAATCGACGGCGGCTTCGGCGGCGTTATCTTCCACGAAGCATGCGGCCATTCTCTTGAAGCCACCAGCGTTGCATTCGGCAATTCCGAATTCTGCGGCAAGCTCGGCGAAAAGATCGCCAGCGACTGCGTGACCGCCATCGACGACGGCACCATGGCCAACGAATGGGGCTCCACCAACATTGATGACGAGGGCAACCCGACCACCCGCCTCGTTCTCATCGAAAACGGCATTCTGAAAAATTATATGATCGACCGCCTGAACAGCCGCCGCATGAATATGCCCGTCACCGGCAGCGGCCGCCGTGAAAGCTACTGCTACGCTCCCACTTCCCGCATGCGCAACACCTTCATCGCCGCAGGCAATGACGACGAGGCCGAAATCATCCGCACCATGGGCGACGGCCTGTATGCCAAGCAGATGGGCGGCGGCTCCGTAAATCCCGCCACCGGCGAATTCAACTTCTCCGTAGCCGAAGGCTACCTCGTTAAGGACGGCAAGATCGACCGCCCCGTACGCGGCGCAACGCTGATCGGCAAGGGCGGCGAGGTATTGAAGCGCATTGACCGAGTCGGCAAAAAGATGTGGATGGCTCAGGGCATGTGCGGCTCGCAGAGCGGCAGCGTTCCCACCAACGTCGGCCAGCCGATGATCCGCGTAACCAGCATGACTGTGGGAGGACGGTAAACAATGGACAGACAGAAATTTATTGACGCACTGTTCGCCCGCGCAAAGGCCGAAGGTTTTGAGGCATACGAGGCATTCTATTCCTCCGGCGAGCAGTTCAATGCCGAGGTATTCGGCGGCGAAATCGTGGATTATTCCGTTTCCGAATCCGGCGGACTGGGTTTCCGCGCGCTGATCAACGGCAAGATGGGCTATGCCTCCACCGAGGTACTCGACGAGGATGCTATCGACCTTTTGATCGACGGCGTAAAGAACGGCGCAGCAGTCATCGAGAACGACGACCGCCAGTTCATCTTTGAGGGCAGCAGCGAATACGCCTCCGTTGACAATTATTCCGAATCCCTTGCAGCTGTTTCTGCCAAGGACAAGATTCAGTTTGCACTCGATCTTGAAAAGATCACCCTCAGCCGGGACGAGCGCATCCAGCGCGTCGGCGGCTGCGCGATATTGACCTCCAGCTCCGAGTGCGCCATCTACAACTCCAAGGGACTGAACGTTTCCCACAAATCCAACCTGGCAGGCGGCTATGTTGTGCCCATCGCACAGGAAGGCGAACGCGTAAACACCGGCATGGAAATCTGCGTCAAGCAGGAATTCTCCGACCTCAGCGCGGAAGCCATCGCAAACAAGGCTGTAAAGCAGGCGCTCGATGGTCTTAACGCCATCCAGCCCGAATCCCGCACCTGCGCCATCGCATTCGACAGCGGCGCAGCGACCAGCATGCTGTCCGTATTCTCCTCCATCTTCTCTGCCGACGCCGCACAGAAGGGTCTTTCCCTCCTGAAAGGCCGCGAAGGCGAAAAGATCGCAGGCGATGCCGTTACCATCGTGGACGATCCGCATCTTGCGCACAGCGGCGCTTCCACCCCGTTTGACGGCGAAGGCGTTGCCACCTATAAGAAGAATATCGTGGAAAACGGCGTTCTCACCACGCTGCTTCACAACCTGAAGACCGCTGCCAAGCAGGGCGTTGCCACCACGGCGAACGCTTCCCGCGGTTCCTATGCCGCTACCGTAGGCGTAGCTCCGACGAACTTCTATATCGTGCCCTCCGAAACCACGCAGGATGAACTGCTCGCCGCCATGAACGACGGCATTCTCATCACCGAGGTTTCCGGTCTGCACGCAGGCGCAAACCAGATCAGCGGCGATTTCTCTCTGCTGGCAAAGGGTTTCCTCATTGAAAACGGCAAAAAGGGCGCAGCCGTCGAGCAGATTACCGTCGCAGGCAACTTCTTCACCATGCTGAATGACGTTGTCGCCGTTGCAAGCGATCTGGATTTCGGCATGCCCGGCAGCTCCATGTTCGGAAGCCCCACCCTGTGGATCAAATCTCTCTCCGTGGCAGGTAAATAACTATGAAGCTGAATTATACGCAGGATGAAATGCGCGCCATCTGCGCATTCCTTGAAAACAACGAGGATTGCGAGCGTCTGCCCGGGAATGAATTCGTTGCCGACCTTTATGACGAATCCCCGTGCCTTACGCTGAATCTATCGCTGGAAAAGGATGAACTCCACCTTCTCGCCGCTGCCGAGCTGCTCTTTGACGAAGAACTTGACGCCTACTACATGGGCGACGCCGTCGAGGACATTGCTAAAGTTTCCGAAGCGCTTCTGCGCGCGGCAAAGGCATAGGTGGACGGGGAAGCAAGCTCCCCCGCAAAAAAAATATGTTCCTCGCGGCGTGCATGCCGCCGCTGCGGATTGTATTCTGAATCTTTCTGCAGGTTATCAGAACATCTCGTCCGGCAAAAAGCGGACTGCAACAGCACCATCGTTGCAGCCCGCTTTTTTCATGCCATAATCTCCGGTTTTTCGCCGCCGAACCACTTTTTCAATGCATCCTCATCCAGGACTCCTTTCAGACGCATGTTCCCATCGTACACAGCAATCATGTTTACCCGCCTTGCGCGCAGAAGCCGCGCCGCCTGCAAGGCATCCGCATCGTCCGGCAAAGCCGCCCACCGGACCGGAAGAGTGCCCTTTCTGCGCATTTCCTCCCGGCGTTCATAAAGGCTGATCATCTGTGCGCCCTGTGCCTGCATAAGCTCCCTTTCACCGGATGCAAAAATATAGATCGCACAGAACAGCGGCGTAAGATTCATCCTCCGCGTAACAACGCACCCGACCACGCACAGAATCACAAGC
Organism: Clostridiales bacterium; assembly: GCA_015056055.1. GTDB lineage: Bacteria > Bacillota > Clostridia > Christensenellales > Aristaeellaceae > Alectryocaccomicrobium. Next base: position 23,179 of record SVHC01000006.1, read on the forward strand.
AGCCCCGCCAGAATACGCCCCATCCATACGCCCGCCTTCGGGGAGTTCAGTATACAGCACATCACCCTTCCCCCGTCCAGCGGCAGTGCCGGAATCAGATTGAACGCCATCAGCATCACATTTGCCCGTATCAAATCCGCCGCCCGGTCTTCGGGCAGAAATCCCATCCACGCGCATGCCGCACTCAACAGCAAAAGAAGGAAATTCATTCCCGGCCCGGCAAGCGCCACCGCAGCCACCTGCCCCGCACGCACGCGCCAGAGGTTCTCCATGCGGATTGCCGCGCCAAAGGGCATCAGCTCCACCTCCTCCACTCGCACGCCCAAAAGCAGCGCCGCCGCCAGATGCGCCCCCTCATGCACAAGCATTGTCACGGAAAATGCCACGAGCATTCTGCCTTCGCCCAGCACAGCGGCAAGCACGCACATAAGCAGCAGCGCCGGATGAATCCGCACCCGAACGCCTTTTATCATCCATTTCACGTCAGGCCCTTCTCCTCCGGATTCACACTAACGCCGTTTTCCCTGAGTTCAAAATACAGCCTTTCGGATGCGCGCCCCACCACGCTGCCGGATGCCAGCTCTTCCCCGACCCGTACACCCGCCTCATCCATAAAGGCATACACGCTTTTGTATCCGTTCGCATGGTCGACCATAACGCTCCATTCGCCCGCCGCCGTTTCACCCACGGCAGAAACCATGCCGTCCATCACGATGCGAACCGGCTCCAGCCCTTCCAGCGAATATTCCTGCCACGGCTGCTGCGCGCTGAATTCATGCGAAAGAACGCCGTCCACAGGTACCGGTGAGCCGGACCCGACATTCCAAAAAACAAGCGTTGACTCCGGCATCAGCCGCTCCACAAAGCGCATCCCGCCAATTCGCTCGTCCAGCCGCACATTCATGGTCAGAGCCTGCCGTATACCGTCCACCGCCTTTTGGCTCCACGGCGTTTCAATGTTTGAAAGCGCCAGTATCGTGAGCAAAAGCGCACAGGCAACTGCCGTATTTCGCAAAAGCCTTTCGGAAAACGTGTACTTTGGTTTTTCCCGCTGCGCCGCGCGCATTTTTCGGCCAAGCCGCCTGCGTCGGATATTCTGCCGGGCAAAGTGCTTTTTCAGGCCGGAAGGCTTCTTCTCTTCCGGTTCCGGCGGCGTAATGGATGTATGGACCCGAATTCTGGAATTTTGCTGCATGGAAAATCCCTCCCGTCGCCAGAGTATATGCGCGGAAGGGACAGGATTAGGCCAAGAATACCGACGAATCCCCTTCTCCGCACCGGCCTGCACTGCGTTTAACCGGTGTTCCGTGGCGGCGTTCTAAGTTTGCCGCCATTTCAATCTCCGGAATCCGTCGGCCCGCGCGACGTCAAGCTCCCCTTGAAGCAAGGGGAGGTGTCACCGCAGGTGACGGAGGGGATTCACCGCATCCGTCCGCTATTCTTGTAACTTCAAAAAAACAGAGCAGGCATATCCAAAGATACACCTGCTCCAAACAAACGCTTTATCAGATTTCCGGAATCTCGATCTCGATTTCGCGGCCGAGCTTTGCGGACTTGACGATGCCGTCGATAATTGCCTGGTTGTACAGAATTTCGCTGGTGGGAACCGGAGCCGGAGTGCCTTCCCAGATTGCATCGAGGAAGGAACGAACCTTCAGGTCAAACAGGCTGCCGTTGGTGTTGAGGATCGGGAACTTGGTCTCGGTCATCTCGCCCGCGATGTCGTGATAGAGGGTCATTGCGCCGCCGACGGTGCCGTTCCAGCACTCGGTGGAGGGAATGCGCAGAGCGCCTTCGGTACCGAGGATAACGGTGTCACCGGGGGTATCCAGATGCATGGCCCAGGAAATACGGAAGTCCAGAATAATGTCGCCCTCAAGGCGTACGAATGCAGCGGCAAAGTCCTCTACGCTGAAGCGTGCAGCATTTTCCGCTGCGGTGTGGAACGCGTCGGGACGCTGATACTTCGCATTGGTGCCGAAGAAATCAGAGATATAGCCCGATGCGGTCAGCGGCTTCGGATAGCCGATGGCATTGAGAACCATGTCCAGAGAATAGCAGCCAATATCGCCCATGGCGCCGATGCCGCCGGTGGACTTTTCGATAAAGGTGCTGTTCGGGATGCCGCGGCGACGACCGCCGCCGGTCTGGATGTAGTATACCTTACCAAGTGCGCCGCTTTCAACGATGCGCTTGATCATCTTCATATTTTCGTCCATGCGAGGCTGGAAGCCGATGGAAAGGATCTTGCCGCTCTTCTTCTCGGCGCGCATGATCTCAACAGCCTCTTCGGTGGTCACGCACATGGGCTTCTCAAGCAGTACATTCACGCCGGCGTTCAGAGCGTCGATCGTGGTCTGCGCATGGGCTACGTTATAGGTGCAGTTGCTGACTGCATCCAGCTTTTCATTTGCCAGCATGGCGGCGTGATCCGGATAGAAGTTTACGTTTTCAATGCCGAACCTGGCTGCAAATGCCTCAGCCTTGCCGGGGATCAGATCAGCCATGGCAACGATCTCAACGTCGTCCATCTTTTTGAGGCTTTCTGCATGTGCCTCGGCGATCCAGCCGGTGCCGATGATACCTACGCGAAGCTTGCCTTCGCGGGTCTTAACGGTTTCCTCTACAGCCTGAGTGGTCTGATTGAGAACTGCATCAGAATTTCCCATATTTTTCGCTCCTTATCGCATAAATTGCTATTATTCATGATACCCATTTTTTCGCGGCATGTCAAGCACTGCACGCCTTCCCGGGAATGTTTTTTGCATCAAATCACGATATCCCAGGGGCGGTATCCCTCAGGCATTTCCTCTTCTTCCAGGAAGGTGAATTCCTCGTCCCTGAGCGTGGGAAGGAACGCTTCAAACGGGACGCGGTCAAACTCACAGTGGTATTCGCTCGCGCCGAACCAGCCGCCCTCTTTCGCCTTGAGGTTGAGGTCACGCGCAAACTTGGTGCGGTTGTCGCAATCGTGCACAACGATGTTCCAGCCTTCTTCCGCAGCCATCTTCATGAACTTCAGCGTAAGCTCGTGGCTCCAGATGGGCGAAACGTATCCGCGTCTGCACATATACATGCTTTCACCTTCGTAATTGCCGATGTTGTTTTCGTTCAGATGAAGTTCCGCACAGTTGATAAAGTCAACTCCGGTGGCAAGAATCGCCTGCTTTTTCTGCATGAACGAATCGAAGAATTCCGGCGTCATGGGCGTTTCGATACCCACGCGGGGGATGTACTTCTTTGCAAGGGCAATGTTTTCGATAACCTTGTCCGCGCAGTTCGTGGCGCCGAGATTAAAGCGCAATTCATCAAGCCCCGCCTCGGCCAGTGCGCGCAGGGATTCCTCCGTAGCCTTTACGCCGTTGGTGTACAGGTGCTGGTGAACACCCGCATCACGGAACTTGCGGATGATTCCGTAATACTTTTCAATCTCCATGAACGGCTCGAGGTACACATAGGCAATTCCCGTGGGCTTTTTGTGAATGGACAGAAGAAGGTCAATATCTTCCTCATAGAACTTGGTGCCGCCGATGTCCCACATTCCCTCGCCGATGGGCGGAATGCAGTCGAGCTCGCCATAGTTATAGCAGAACTTGCACTGCAGATTGCATTTATTCGTCTTGCGCACGGCGCTCAGACCCGTACCCATCAGGCAGGAACGGCAGCCGTCGGGGAATTTCTCATCGCTGCCCACATAGTATGTACGGTTTCCCAGCGATTTTAACCCCGGAATTTCGCTCATCAAAGCAGCGGTTCTGTGGTCAACTGCGCGTTCAATCTGCGCAAGCACGGCATAGATAATCTCCTGCTGACGCACCGTGATCGCCTCATCATCGGGCAGCTGCGCAAAAAATTCAAACCACATCAGCGCTTCCTTTTTGGAAATTTTCATATCAAGAACCAACCTCCCGGCTTTTCATCCGTAAAACAGCGCCGGACGAAACCTGCGCTTCTGTCAGGCATCCGTCCGGCGCCAAATTGCATGCATCGTATGCAAAATATTATATCGTGTTTGCCATTCAAAGTCAAGAAACCGGCCTTATCCCAAATAGTGGCTCATGGCAAGCATCAGGCAGAATCCGATGAGCAATGAATAGGTGGATGCGCGTTCACATCCGTGCGCATGCGTTTCGGGAATCATCTCGTCGCTGATGACATAGAGCATCGTGCCGCCCGCAAAAGCCAGCGCAAAAGGCAGAATGGCCGACGAAATGCTCACGGCAAAATAGCCCAGCATCGTGCCGATTACCTCGACCACACCGGTTGCAATCGCAATTGCAAGTGTTCTTCCCGGGCGCATTCCGGCCGCCAGCATGGGTCCGATAATAACCATGCCCTCCGGAATATTCTGCAGTGCAATACCTGCGGCAATCGTAAGCGCCTCGGCATTGTTGCCCGTTCCGAAGCCTACGCCCGCAGCTATACCTTCAGGCAGATTGTGAATGGCAATGGCCATTACAAACAGAAGCACCTTGTTAAGCTGCGCGGTTTTGCCCGGATGCGTTTCCGTTTCCGCGCCGCTAAGCCTGTGCAGATGCGGAACCACCTTATCCATAAGGTTCAGGCACAGTGCGCCGCAGAAAATTCCGATCACGGCAACCGGAATCGCAAACGCCGCATGCTGCTCCATTCCGTATTCCACCGAAGGCAGAATCAGACCGATTACCGCCGCCGCAAGCATAACGCCCGCCGCAAACGAAAGTACGATATCACTGAATTTGTGCGAAATCTTTTTGAATGCGAAACCCATAATCGCGCCGATTATAGTCGCACCGCCCACGCCCAGCGCGGTAAGAAGAACCATCTGCATAAAAGCACCTCTTCCCGGTATTACTGTACACAATTATACCACATATAATTCGCATTGAAGCACTCCGGCATACTTTTTGCCGTATTTTACTTATATGCCGCTTTTCTTTAGATGCGCACCGCCACCTTGATTACGCCGTCCATACGCTTTTCGAAAATCTCATATCCCTTTTCGATATTCTTCAGCTCGCAGGTATGCGTGATCAAAGGCAGAGTATTGATTTTGCCCTGTGCAATGTGCTCCAAAATTTCCCGGCAGTCGCACCCGTCGACGCCGCCCGTTTTGAAAGTAAGATTCTTTCCGTACATCTCCGGCAGCGGAAGGCTCTGCGGCCCATCATACATGGCAACCACGGTGACCACCGCATTGGGCCGAGCACACTGCCACGCAAGGCGGAACGTATCTTCGCCGCCTGCGACCTCCAGCACCGCATCCGCGCCGCCGTGTTTGCTGTGCCTGAGCACAGTTTCAAGCACGTCCTCCGGCGAACACACGATTACGCCGGGATAGTTTTGCTTCACAAACGCCCGCCGCTCCTCAGCTTTTTCGCACACGATGATGCGGCCGGGATTTTTCAGCATCGCGCACAGAAGCGTGCATAGACCGGTCGGCCCTGCTCCCAAAATCAAAACCGTATCCCCGGGTGCAATTTCCGCAATACGCGCCGCCCAGAATCCCGTTGCCAGAACATCGCCCACCAAAAGCGCCTGTTCATCCGTCACATTATCCGGAATTTTCGTAAGCCCCTGATTTGCAAGCGGAACGCGCACATATTCGGCCTGACCGCCGTCAATCCGGCATCCAAGCGCCCAGCCGCCAAGCTTATCCGTGCAGTTGTTCACATATCCGTTTTTGCAGAAAAAGCATTCGCCGCAGAAGGTTTCCACATTCACAACCACGCGATCGCCTTTTTTGACCGCCGTAACCGCCTCGCCCGTTTCTTCCACAATGCCGACCATTTCATGCCCGACGGTGATCCCCGGCACGGCACGCGGCACAAAACCATGCTTTATGTGCAGATCGCTGGAGCATATGCTCGCAAGCGTCACGCGCACGATGGCATCCTGCGCATTTTCAATCACGGGGCGTGATTTTTCCCGCAGTTCGAATTTCCCTTTTTCCACATATGTACAGGCAAGCATGTTTTCCTCTCCACTTAAATCAGTATGCCGTTCAGGTGATCGATTTCGTGCTGAATGATCTGCGCGGTAAATCCCGTGAACAGGCGCGTGTATTCCTTGAATTCCTTGCTGTAATAGCGCACCTTTATACTGTGGTATCTTTTCGTTTTTCTGGGACCGCCCAGAAGGGAAAGGCAGCTTTCCTCCGTTTCGTATTCGCCCGAATGGCTTACGATTTCCGGATTGAACATCAGCATGTACATGCCGCCGTTATCAATGGCAATAATGCGCTTTGTCACGCCGATCATATTGGCCGCCATACCCACGCAGGTGGCTTTGTGTGCGCGCAGCGTATCCAGAAGATCCTGCGCCGCATCCATATCTTCGCGCGTTGCTTCCTCGGATTTCTGCGCAAGGAAAATCGCATCGTGCATCAGTTCCCGTTTCATAATCTCCCTCTTTTCGCCGGGATTTTTCTGTTTGTATTATAGCAAACACCGATGCCGTTCACAAGCCTTTTTCTCAATTGACAATTGCCTCCGTTTCCGCTATACTGATAATAGTATATTATTGCTTATTATATTGGAGGCGTACATATATGACCGGTAAACAGAGAATGATTCAGGCTTTTAAGCGCGAACCCATCAGCGGTCATGCTCCGCATTTTGAACTGGTCTATTTCCTCACCATGGAAAAATTCGGCAAGGTTCATCCCTCCCACCGCGCATTTGGCCAGTGGAAGCAGATGTCCAAAAAAGAGCAGCAGGCTCAGATCGACGACGTTGCAGATTGCTTCATCCAGATCGCCGAAACCTACCATCATGACGCCATCTTTATCCACAATCCCTGGGAGATCGACGTTAAGTACATTCTTGAAAGCATCCGCAAAAAGTCCGGCGACCAGTATCTGCTGATGATTCACGGCGATACCACCTTCGGCGTTCCCAACGGCGATGAGATGATGGAATTCTCCGTCAGGATGTACGAAGAACCTGAAGAGCTCCACGATATCGCCAAGCGCAATGTGGAAAATGCCGTTCGCAATGCAGAAATACTCAAAAAGCAAGGATGCCTGGATTGCTTCGCCCTGTGCTCCGACTATGCATTCAACGTAAATCCCTTCTTCACCCCGGATCAGTTCGCTGAGTTCGTTGCTCCCTATCTCAAGCAGACCATCGACGAGTACCGCAAGCTGGGCTTCTGGACGATCAAGCACACCGACGGCAACATCAATCCCATTCTGGATCAGATCGTAAATGCCGGACCCGATGCGCTGCACTCCATCGACCCGCAGGGCTACATGAATCTTGCAGACGTTCGCGCCAAGTACAGCGACCGCATCTGCACCATCGGCAACGTAAACTGCGGCCTTCTGCAGACCGGCACGCAGGAAGAAGCCGATGCGGACGTTCGCCGCTGCCTGCACGAGGGTATGGACGACGGCAAGAACGGCTTCGTATTCTCCACCTCCAACTGCGTATACACCGGTCTTGACCTTGCCCGCTACGAGCGCATGGTCGAAATCTGGCAGAACGAAGGCATCTACGAAAAGCGCCCCGCACTGGCGAAGTAATACTTTATGCTCAAGCAGCCCTGACCGCATCGGTCAGGGCTGTATTTTTACCTTTCACGGCAAACGTGCTATTCAGTTACATCTTCCTTACACTCTGATCGTCAGCGGTGCAAAGCCCTTCGCCTCAACCGAATCCGCATTAAAACGCGCATTTTCCACTTCAGACAGTTCGCACCGGCGCACAACTTCTTCCTTTACAAGACTGCCGGACGCCTTTACAGATACCGTTTCGCCCATATTGAACGCACGTACAACAGTACCTTCCCCATCCCATGCACGTTTCACGCTGACAACAGGCATCTCGTTTGAACCTTCCAGACAGATCAGCGTTTCGGCATGCTTGATAATGCCATCTTCCGTTGCCTTGCCCGCTTCAATCACGCAGCCGGCATGATAATTGGCGGACGCCGCCATCTGCTTTTCACAGCCGACACTCAGCGCATATTCATGAACAATTTCGCCGATCATGCTTCCCTTGGGCGTGGGATGGTTTGCTCCGGCTGCAGGTCCCAACTGGGAAGTGCAGCGCAGAAGTTCAAGACAGTCGCCCTCATATGCCGTGACCGTTCCCTGGAAAATGGTAAGATCTCCCATTTCCAGATAATCCGTAAACGGATGCTCAAGCCATTCACCTTCGCAGTATGCAGGACGGTCTACGCGCACATAGTGGTCGCAGGCAACGGTTTTTGCGCCTGTCGGGAACTGTGCCCGCAGGCAATGGTCACCCACAAGGTTGTTGATCGTAAGCTTCACGCGCGCCTCGGGGCGGCCGCGGAAAAGAGATACGCTCAGTACGGCTTCCGCACGGTTGCCCACGCGAACGGTTGCCTCAGCGCGGCTTTCCACCGCATCGGACGTAATCTTCCATCCGTCCACGCATTCGCCGTACACTTCCTCGGGATTCTCGGGCTCATGATGCGTATAGGCATTGCCCGCTTCCAGCCTGTCCAGCAGTTTGTTGAGTCCGTCCGCTTTCTTTCCGGATGCAAGGTCGCAAATGCCGAACGTTCCGTCCGCATTCAGAGTAACCTTGGTAAATTCATTGCGCAGGACATTTGCACCGGTTTCCATGGCGTGAGCCTTTTGCTCACCCGGCAGCAGATACCAGCACTTCCAGCCGGCAGCAGGCATATCTTCCGCCGTAAACGTCAGGCGAACCACGGTGAATACATGTCTGTCCGGTCTGTTTTCCGGTGAATCCTTGGAAAGCACCTGTGCCATGAGCGTTTTGGTCATATACACGCTTTCCAGATCGTTGTTCTTATTGCAGATCCATTTTGCACGGCAGGGAACTTCACGTCCGTTTTCGTCCACAAGGCGATAATTCTCAAACTGGAACCTTCTCGGAATACGCACAAGGCTGTCCACAACGCAGGAACCTTCCACGCCGCCGCCCTTAAATACCATGATTGGAACGCTGCCTTCAGGCCCGCCCGCTTCCAGCGAATTTGCCAGAATGCGGATTGCCTCATCGCGCAGATAATCGCCCGTGCGGAGGATATCGTCCATGCGTGCAAGCATATCGGCGTGTACCTCGTCCAGCGAGCAGCCGCAGATGGAATCGTGCGGATGGCAGGCGATAACGCCCTTCCACAGCTTATCGAGATAACCCTTCGGATACTTGCCAAGTCCCGTTTCGGCGACCACCGCCCACAGGGGATCCAGATGGTACTGCATCATGCGTTCGCAGGCGAGGTTGGCAATTTTGGTATCCATGCGGCTGGAAAGCGTTCCGTTGAGGAAGGTATCTTTCTTTTCAGGCGTGCCGCGCATCTCACCCTCATACGGCGGCAGCGGATACTTCGCCACCTCGCGCATGTAATCCTCGGTGTTGGCAAAAATCAGGTCGTATTTATCCTGATGATTCTGAATGTAATCCACCAGTTCAAGCAGCGATTCGCGCGGTTCCATATGGTCCACGCCCACAGACAGATATACAGCCGGCGCACACGAACGCGCAAGGAACTTATCCGCTTCCTGCAAGAAGACCCGCACGGCATCGACAATATCGAACTTCATATTGACGTCCGAAAAAATATCATACCAGATGTTCGGATAGCTCAAAAACAGGCCGCTGCCATAGCCCTGGGCAACGCAGGCAACATTCGATCCGTCCTTTGAACTCCATCGGCATTCCAGCTTTTCCAGGCCGGGATTTCCGCGTGAAAAATTGGCATATTCAATGCCGAATCCGTTCAGAATCTGCGGAAGCGCCGCTATGCTGCCGAAAGAGTCGGGAACATAGCCTTCCATCATAGGTTTGCCGCCCATTTTCTCCACAAGCTCGAATCCGTAATGCAGATTGCGCACAGTGGATTCATAGCTTTCCATTTCCTGGTCCGCCAGCACGTACCACGGACCCGCCTTAATTGCACCGCGCTTGAGCGCCGCGGTCAAGCGTTCCCGATTTTCCGGGCAGATATCCAGATAATCGTCAAGCACGATGGACTGTCCGTCCAGCATAAAGCGATATTCCGGGTATTTTTCCACCAGATCCAGAGCCTTATCCATCAGGTGGGCAAGGCGCACCTTGAACTGGCCAAGCGTCATTACCCATTCGCGGTCCCAATGTGTGGTGGGCACGATATAAGCAGGAATCCTTTTCATAATGCTTCTCCCATAAAACACAGATATGCTTGTTTTTCTTATGCTAATTATACTTTTTGCCGCATATTCTGTCAAGAAATCGTTGGCAAGCGGCACTGTTTCTGGTAGAATAGGAGCAATGGCTTTCTATTACAGAAAGGGGATTCACATGCTTATCGAAAATCATTACGGTTTTTCCGGCAGTTCCACCCGCGTCCTCTCCGGCGCGGATGAAACACGCTTTATCGCCCTGGAAGCATCGAATGATGCCGCCTACTGGGTACAATGGACGCTGCATGCGCCCATCTCTGAAACTTACATCATGCTCCCCGCATGCGCCTATGACGGAAACCGGTTCGAGGGCGTCCATCGTCGCTATCCGCCCATGTTCACCGAAGATGAAATGGGCGTTGACGTACCCACCCGCATGACGGAAGTTCCCCGTCTTTCCCCCGAAGGCGATTCCTTCATGGACGTGACCACCGGCGACCTTTCCACGCCCTGTGTATGCGTTCTGAACAAAAAGAACCGGACTGCGTTCATGGTCTTTTTTGAGCAGGGCGCGCATTCTCTCAATCACGGCGTGACCCTTGAGCAGGAGGGTGACAAGCTCCACATTGTCCTGCGCGCACCCGCAAAGCGCCGTTTGGTTTATCGCTGGTATGAGGGTTATCCTTCCCTGCGCGAAAATCCGGAAGCCGATGCACCGCTTCATGTAAACGCAGGCGATGAAACCGTTATCACGCACCGCGTTTTTGCCATGCCCTGCAGGGACATTCCCGAACTGTACCGCATCTTCTTTGAAAAGCGCGCACTTCTCTACCGTGCCGCCTCGCATGCGTCGCTGCCCTTCTCTGCCGCATGGGACATGTCCGAAGAGCAGTACAATCTCGTGCATTTTGATGAAAAAAACGGCTTCTACACGCTGCAGGCAATCGATACCGTCGGCTGCGGCACCGACGCCTACCAGCCCGGCTGGGTCGGAGGGGGCATGTCCACGCTTCCGCTCATGGTAAACGGAAGTGAGCTTTCCTTTAACCGTTCCATGCGCGCGCTGGATTTCTCCGCAAAATACCAGAGCAAAAAAGGCTTCTATTACGGCGTAGTAAATTTTGATACGGTCATGCACGACTGTTTCGGTCACTACGGCGACAAATATAATATGCTCCTTATCCGCAAGCACGCTGATCTGGTCTACTTCATGTTCAAGCAGATCGAAGTTCTGAAGAAAATGGGCAAGTCCGTGCCGGAGAATATCCTCACAAGTGCTACCCGCGCGGCGGATGCGCTGGTTTCCCTCTGGAAGCAGTACGGCCAGCTCGGGCAGTTTGTAAATGCCGAAACCGGCGAAATCGTTGTGGGCGGTTCTACCTCCGGCGCAATCGCACCTGCCGCTCTGTGTGCTGCCGCTATCGTAACCGGGAACGCCGTCTATGCCGAAGCCGCCCGCGAAATCGGCCGCTTCTTCTATCGTACTGCAACCCTTACCGGCGTTACCACCGGCGGTCCCGGTGAAATCCTGCAGGCTCCTGATTCCGAAAGCTCCGCAGCACTGCTTGAAAGCTTCGTCGCGCTCTATGATATGGACGAAACCGATGAATGGCTCAAAATGGCCTGCGACGCCGCTCATCAGCTGGCAAGCTGGGTTGTTCCCTACGATTACGAATTCCCGAAGACAGGCCAGTTTGGCCGCCTTGGCATCCGCTCTGCAGGCAGCGTATGGGCCAATGTGCAGAACAAGCATTCTTCCCCCGGCCTGTGCACGCTGAGCGCAGCCTCCCTTCTGAAACTGTACCGCGCCACCGGAAACGAAAACTATCTGCGCATGATGCGTGAAATTGCGCATTTCATTCCGCAGGTCGCCTCCCGCCCGGACCGCCCGGTTCTCAACTTTGCAAACGAACCGCTTCTCCCCGGAAAAATGTGCGAGCGTGTCAATCTTTCCGACTGGGAAGGACAGAATAATGTAGGCGGTTCCATTTTCGGCCCCTGTTCCTGGCCGGAGGTCAGCATGATGCTCAACTGGACAGAAGTTCCCGGCATCTATGCCATCCCTTCGCGCGGCGTGCTGTGCGTGTCCGACCACGTGAATGCACGTCTTGAAAATGGCCGCATCGTTATCGAAAACCCCACCACCTACCCCGCACGCGTAAAAGTTATGATCGAAACGGAAGAATCGCTCTCCCGTCCCATGGGACTTTACTGGCTGGATGCCTTCCGGATTGTAAATGTTGAAAGCGGAGAAACCGTGGTTATCTAACGCGGCAAATACGTTGACAGGCACAGCGATTTGAACTGCTGTGCCTGTTCTTGTAAAATCCACTTTTGTGTGATAATATGTACCAAATCAAAACGTCAATATGCATTTTCGAGGACAGTAATATGATTATCGATTGTTACGACATCAAAACAGAACCCATTATCAGTATGCGTGATTTTTATGGAGAACCCAAACACATTCTGGACATTTGCCTGATTATATTTTCAAAAGATATCCATACACATTTGCTGAACACCTATGACTGCGAAGAAATTGGACTTCTGACAGCGTGTAACGGAAACATCGTCATCTACAAAATGAACTACAAAGGTACCGATATTGCTTTTTACTTAACCGGCATAGGTTCTGCTGTTGCTTCTTCGATGTGCTACGAAACAAGCTGGCTTACAGGCGCGACAAAATTTATTATGTTTGGTTCCTGCGGAAGCCTGAACAGAGAAAAAACAGACGGAAAATTTATCATCCCGACAGAAAGTTATCGTGGCGAAGGATGCTCTTACTATTATGCTCCGCCATCTGACTACATAGAAATTAAAAACAGCGCTAAGCTTTCGGCTATATTTGGAGAATTGGCTGTTCCTTATGTGGCAGGAAAAGTTTGGACTACCGATTCTATGCTGAGAGAAACCGTAGGGCTGGTCGAAAAACGAAGGGCAGAAGGCTGCATTGCTGTTGAAATGGAACTGTCAGGCGTACAAGCCGTGTGCGATTTCTACAATTTGGAATTGTATGATTTTCTGGAAGCCGGAGATGTGCTGGAATCCAGCGGCTATGAAGTTGAAGGACTTCATGCTGCAAATCACAATCTGGGCAAGCTATATATTGCGCTTGAAACGGCATTGCGCTTATAACCGATTTATAAATGCCGATGCGGACAAAAAATAACCCTTGACCGTTGTTTTCTTTTTCAACGATCAAGGGTTATTTTTGCGTCTTCTTGTTATCTAACATCCATGGTTACCTCTCTTTCTTCATATTGACGCGGCTTTCGTCGATTTGAATCCTTCCGTGCGCTGGATTCTGCTCTTTACTTTCTTCCCAATTTCAGAAGCTCTATATAAAACGGAAGACTTCTTGCATTTTACTTTGGTTGAAAGCCGTCGCCGCTCATTCGGATTTTTTATCCGAAACCGTCAGGAATCTCTTTTTCGTTTATTTCCTTTCGGTGTCTATAATATATCACATATAACTCCATTTTGCAATTGGTATTTTTCCCGAATATATAAACCGAATGATATTCATATTCACGATTTTTCCTTAACCTCATTGACTTCCTATTCACTTTTTGCTATACTGGATATGTTGGGTGCTTAAAAAGGCGCCTTTTTTCTTGCCCGAAAGCCTGCTTTCGTGTTATAATACTGTTACACACAAAACACAATACAGGAGGTTTTTTGCATGTTCAAAATTGCCGTACAGACCGGCGGTGCCGAGAATTATATGGGCGTCGACTTTGCCTACAAAGTAATCAGCGAAGCCGGATTTGACGCCGTAGATGCCAATATCGACCGTCTTTGGAGCTACGGTGACATTATAAACAAAAAAGCTCCCGGATTCCTTTCTGCCGCATCCGATTCCGAAGCTATGGAACACTTCAACCCCTGGCGCGACGCTGCAAAAAAATACGGTCTTGAAAACTATCAGGCGCACGCACCGTTCCCGTCCTATGTGCTCGATAAGGACGGATCGCACAACGCCCTGATACTGAATGTTCTCAAACGCGTTATTATGGGTTGTGACTATATTGGGTGCCGCAATCTCATCGTCCATCCCTTCTTCCTGCAATACAACGAAAGAATCTCCGCCGAAGATGAGTGGAACACCAATATTGAATACTATTCCAAACTGATTCCCACCGCAAAGCAGTACGGCGTGACCATCTGCCTTGAAAACATGTTCTCCGGTTTCCGCAACAAAGTTATCGAAGCCTGCTGCTCCAATTTTGAAACTGCAGCCCGCTATATCGATACCCTCAACGGCATCGCCGGCGAAAAGGTATTCGCATTCTGCCTGGATACCGGCCATGCACTGCTTCTGGGCCGCGATATCAAGGACGCCATGCTGACCATGGGCGACCGCATCGAAGCCTTCCACGTGCATGACAACGACGGTCTTAATGACCAGCATCTCGCCCCGTACATGGGCGTGCAGGACTGGAACCGCTTTGTAGACGGTCTTAAGGCCATCAAATTCAATAAAACGCTGAGCTTTGAAACCTTCAACATCTGGAATACCGTGGATAAGGAACTCTGCCCCTCCATGATGCGCTTCATCGCAGAAACCGGCCGCATGTTTGCCCGCCGCGCAGAAGCATAATTCCCGGGTATAGCATCATGAAAACCTACTGCATCACCGATTCCCCCATTGAAATCTACGGTCTTGACGTGATCGATGCGGAGAATAAAAATTTCTGGCGTCTTGCGGACGAAGAATCCCGCGAAGTCAGCGATTTTATCCGTGGCAGAAGCAAGACCTCCTTTGGCGGACGCGTTCGTTTCCGCACCAATTCCCGCATGCTTACCGTTAAAATGGAACTGCATGAGCTCTATCCCGATCCCTGCATTCCCATTTGCGGTTCCGGCGGCGCGGATATTATGCTTGGTACCGGCACGGCGAGCGTTTTCGCAGGCTCGGTAAATCCCGCCCTTTACGACAATAAAACCCCTTCCCTTACCATAAAACTTGACGGCTCCATGCAGCAGGTAACCATTAACCTGCCCCGCAACGAGAGGCTTGCCGGTATGTGGATATCGATCGATGACGATTCGGAGCTTCTGGCCCCCGAGCCTTATTCCCGCCCGGGCAGGCTCTGCTTCTACGGTTCCTCCATCACAGAAGGCGGCTGCGCATCCCGTCCCGGTAATGCATATACTGCAGCGGTTTCCCGCTGGCTGGATATGGACTATGTGAACTACGGCTTTTCCGGAAACGCCTTGGGCGAGGATGCCATGGCGGATATCATCTGCCGCAGACAGTTCGAAGTGTTCATTTACGACTATGACCACAACGCACCCGATGCCGCACATCTGGAAAAGACGCACGAGCGCTTCTACAAACGCGTGCGCGCCGCGCATCCGGATATGCCCATCATTATGATGTCCAAGCCCGGATACGATACCGACCCGCCTTTCAACGATGCACGCCGCGAAGTCATCCGCTGCACATACACAAACGCCGTTGCCGCAGGCGATAAAAACGTCTACTTTCTGGACGGAGAAAAGTTCTACGGCTCCTTCGGACGCGAAATGTGTACCGTGGATGGAACGCACCCCAACGACCTTGGCTTCTACCGCATGGCCGAAGCTGTGTACGGAATGATTCTGAAAGCCATGAGAAGGATAAAGTAGTTGAATTGCCGCAGCCTTGTCTGCGGCAATTTTTTCGTCCAAAACAAAAACAACCGCCCATTCGGCGGCTTTCCATACGTCTCCAAAAAACGAAATACCCTTGATTGCTTCATTTTGCGATCTTCGTCTTTCTTTACAAACTCCGATCATCCACAATCAAGGGTTATTTCTGTACCTTTTTCGTATCTAACATCATTTTTTGTACCTCGCTTTCTTTTGATAGATTCGATTCTGTTTCAGAATCTCATCTTCGAAAACCCGGGGATTTTACCGGTACATCGGACTCACCCTTTCTGTTTTCTGGCTTTATTATAACGCCGCACTCCTCACTTTGCAAGTCGGAATTTTACACAGTCTTTTTATATCAGTTATTGTGCTGCGTGGAGAACTTGTCTTATACCCATTGACGCCAATTTCGATCTGTGCTATACTTAAAATGTTGGGCTCAATATGGGCTCAACTTTTTGTTTCACACGACCCGAATCTGCTGTTTCTCCAAAAAAACAACAAACCGCCCATTGGCGGCCTTCTCGCATAGCTCCAAAAATTGAATAACCCTTGATTGCTTCATTTTGCGATCTTTGTCTTTCTTCACAAACTCCGATCATCCGCAATCAAGGGTTATTCATTCGTATTCTTGGTATCTAACATCATTTTTTGTACCTCTCTTTCTTCAGATAGATTCGATTCCGTTTCCTTATTCCTTTTTTTGCATTGGCTTTTGATTCTTGTACTTAAATCATCTGCCTTTATGGGAATCTCTCTTTAGAATCTCCTCTTCGAAAACCCGGGGCTTTTACCTGTACATTGGACTCACCCTTTCTGTTTTCTGGTTACATTATAACGCAGTTCCCCCCACTTTTCAAGCCCGCATTTTACACAATCTTTTTATATCAGTCATTGTGCTGCATGCAGATTTTTCACCATACCCATTGACGCCAATTTTGATTTGTGATAGAATAAAAGTGTTGGGCCTCACAAAGAGACCCAACATTTTTTATTTGTTTTTCAGAATTGCGTCCGTCATAAATTTCTGCATCTCACGCCATACTTCCGGAATAAAGCCGCCGTGACCGATTCCGGGCTGACGATGATACGTCACATCATAGCCGTAACCGCGCAGCACATCCACGTAGTGATCGCACTGCTCTTCGGGGAAAAGATCATCCTCCGCATCGCTGGCGATAAAATACGGAACGTGCGGCATATCCGCCGCAAATTCAATGGGAGAAATCGTCTTCAACGCATCTTCAAGCGGCATATCATATCCGGCAACCGCGCTGATGTAGGTGCGCGGGAAATCCGGATTGCAGTTGAACCTGTCAAGTACATCCACGCACGGGCATGCAGCTGCCACAGCCACAATATTGTGCCTGGAGTAGCGTGCGCAGTTCAAAGAGCCCATTCCGCCCATGCTGCCGCCGCTTACAACAACCGGTGCATCTGCAGGCAGCTCATATTTTTCAATAATGGCATCCACAACGGCATCCGCCATGCGAATCGCAGCCTTGCTTCCCCAGCTCCACGGACCCGGGAACATGTAGGCAACTACGATGCCGTTTTTCGCAAATGCTCGCGTTTCCGGCGAATCATATGTTCCACGTTCAACCGAACCGCCAAAGCAGGAACCGCCGCCCAGACCCGGAAATTCAAGCACGATACCGCAGACCTTGCCTTCCAGAAAAGCCTCATTGGTATTTGCATAGGAAGTAATCGTCTGTGCATTTATGTATTTGCTGTCGTTATATACGCTCATCCTTAGCTCTCCTTTCGGAAATACAATCTTTATGTATTATACCTTTTGCAGGTAACCCTGTCAATCGTCCAGTGAAGCCATCTATAGCCCACATAAGATTGGCATCTGCTGCACAAAGTCCCGACCACCGAAATGGCCGGGACTTCTGTATTATATTGTTTTAGTCATCCTGCTCTTCCAGCATGCGGGCAACCGCCACCATGATGGCGCATTCCATACGCTTTTTGAACAGCTCACATCCGTATTTATAAACGCCTGTGATCGCGCCGGTTGCATGATATGCATTGGCAGCGCAGCCGCCGGAGCAATACAGTTTTGCCCAGCAGTCATGGCATTCCGGGCGTGCATATACGTTGCATGCCGCAAACTCATTCTGGATTTCGTGGTTGGTAACGCCGGTCCAGATATCGCCGAGCTTGAACTTTTCCTCGCCCACGAACTGGTGGCAGGGATACAGGTCGCCCCACGGGGTAACAGCCATGTACTCCGTTCCCGAACCGCAGCCGGAAATGCGCTTATAAATGCAGGGACCGCCCGTCAAATCAATCATGTAATGATAGAAGGTAAAGGGCTTGCCTTCCTTATCGCGCTTAAGCATAAGCTCCGCCAGCTTTTCATACTGCTCCATGATGATGGGCATATCTTCCTGCGTCAGCTCGGAAGGATCGCCGGAAGCGCAGACCACGGGTTCCATGCTCAGTTCGCTGAAACCGAGCTCCAGCATCTTCTCAATATCCTTGAGGAAATCAGGGTTTGCATGCGTGAACGTGCCGCGCATGTAGTAGTTCTTACCCTCGCGGGCTTCTACCATCTTCTGGAACTTGGGAACGATCTTTTCCCAGCTGCCGTTGCCCGCATAGTCCACGCGGTAACGGTCATGGATTTCCTTGCGGCCATCTAGGCTGAGAACGACATTGCTCATTTCCTTATTGGCAAATTCGATCACGTCGTCATCGATAAGCATGCCGTTGGTGGTCAGCGTGAAGCGGAAATTCTTGTTGTATTCCTTTTCGATGCTGCGCGCATATGCGACCAGCTGCTTGACCACATCAAAATTCATCAGCGGTTCGCCGCCGAAGAAGTCCACTTCCAGATTGCGGCGCGTGCCGGAATTCTGAATGAGGAAATCCAGCGCCTGCTTGCCGACCTCAAAGCTCATCACAGCGCGGTCGCCGTGATACTTACCCTGGCTTGCAAAGCAGTATGCGCAGTTCAGGTTGCAGATATGGGCAACATGCATGCACAGCGCCTTGATTACGCCGGACGTCTTTGCCTTCAGCTGGCCGGCCATGGGCTTAAAGGTATCCGGAGTGAACAGCTTGCCGCTTTCCTTCAGGGCAACGACCTGCTCATAGCACTCCTCGATATCATCGGATGTAATATCCTCGCGTGCGCCGTACTTTTCCTGCATGGCAGCGATGATGGCATCCTTTTCATTTGCCTCAAACATTGCAATAATGTCGTAAGCAACCTCATCCACGACGTGCACAGAGCCGGAACAAATATCCAGCACGATATTGTGCCCGCCCAGCTGATACTGGTGAATCATAAATTTCTCCCTCTTCTATAAAAAACGCTTTGGCGAATGATTTCACAAAAAACGCCGCCATGCGGCGGCGCTTTACAGGATTGATTTACTTGCTTTCCTTCTTCTCGCACTGCTGATTGGCAATACCGCAGCTGGTCTTGCATGCAGACTGGCAGGAAGTCTGGCACTCACCGCAGCCACCGTTCTTAGCGCTTTCGCACAGATTGCGAGTGTTGATGGTCTTGATATGCTTCATGGTAATTCCCTCCGCAATAATGTTTGTACAGGAAATTATATCATTTTCCTATGCTAAAGTCAACTGCCGCAGAAAAAAACAGGAGTGATATCGCGAAATTATTCTGGTGGACAGCCACTATACATCTGTATTTCAGTTTGATATAATAAAACCATCCACAATCTGCAAGGAGGCTATTATGAAAATCCTTTTCCTTGGAAACTCCATCACTCGCCATGCACCGGCGCCCGATATTGGCTGGTACGGAGACTGGGGCATGGCTGCAAGCTGCAAAGAGAAAGATTATATCCATCAGCTGTGCGGCATTCTGAGTGCCGCCGGAAAAAAGCCCGAAGTGCGCCTGCGCAATGTTGCAGATTTTGAGCGCGACCCGAAGCGCGATATTCCGGAATATTTTGCGGATGACCTTGCCTTCGGAGCAGATGTTGCCATCATTCGTCTGGGTGAAAATGTTCCGGAAGAGGCTCTGGATGCCTTTGCCGAAGGAATAGAAGCCCTGATTCCCCTGCTGCGCAAGCAGGATTGCACCGTCTTTGTAACCGGACGCTTCTGGAAAAACGATCAGTGCGAACGCATCCTGCGCACAATTGCCGCAAATACCGACGCGCATTTTATTTCCCTTGCACACCTGCAAAAGGAAACTTTCTGGGCACTCAAGGAATTTGAAAACGGTGGCGTCGCCTGCCATCCTTCGGACCGCGGCATGTACTGCATTGCAAATGCCATCTTTGCCGCCATTGCAGAAGCCGGTCTTCTAAGCGGTGCACAGATTGCCCCGATTCCGGACGGTGAACCGCCCTTTACCGGATACAGCGTTTTTGTGGACGGTAAATTTGCGCCGCTTTACTCCGTGCGCGTTTCCGCTATGCCGTTCAACCGCGAATGGCCGGGATATCAGCGGGATATTGCGCAATCCGAACTCGCAGCCATGCTCTCCATGGACATGTCTGCGCCCGTCGATATCACAATTGATTTCCCGGATGAAATCAAAACGGCAGTCGTTCGCCCGCTTTCCGCAGACGTAAGCATCTGCACCGAAGGAAAACAGGCCTTCTTTACCATTCGCCGTCCCGGCCAGTATTCCGTGGAAATCAACGGCAGGCATCACAATCTGCATATCTTTGCAAATCCGCCCGCCGAAAAAATCGACCGCAGCAAGTACACGCATTATTTTGCCGCAGGTGTCCACGAGGCAGGCACGATCATTCTGAATTCCGGTGACAGTATGTACCTTGAAGCCGGCGCTGTTGTACACGGAACCCTTCAGGCATTCGACGCGGAAAACATCCGTATCGAAGGCCGCGGCATTCTGGACTATTCCCGTTTTGACCGTCCCGAACCCTTCCGCCACGAACGCACCGGAATGATCAACTTCATCCGCTGCCGCAACATTACGATGGATGGCATCATCCTGCGCGACAGTTCCTGGTGGACGATTACCGCCGCCAACTGCAAAAATCTCTATTTCCACAATTTGAAATCCGTCGGCATGTGGCGGTACAATTCGGACGGTTTTGATTTCGTCTGCAGCCAGAATGTTCACATGGACGGATGCTTCCTGCGCAATTTTGATGATGTTATCGTTTTCAAGGGATACAGTCTTTCTGCAAACGGCGTTACGCCCGTAAGCCCCGCCGGAAAAGCCTCCCCGCCCTACAATCTGCAGAATGTGGAAAACTGCCTGATTGAAAACTGTGTAATCTGGTGCGACTGGGGCGGTGCGCTGGAAATCGGCGCCGAAACCGTTACGGATGAATATGTCAACATGGTATTCAAAAACTGCGACATCATCCATTCTTCCGAGGGTGCTATCCGCATCCAGAGCGGTGACCGCGCCATCATCCACAATCTGCTGTATGACAATATCCGCATTGAATACGACGGATTGGAAGATCTGCCCGTATTCCAGAAATCCGATGATATGGTATATGTGCCCAGTGATACACCCTACCTTTCTCCCGTTATCTGCGGATGGATGTACTGCAATCACTGGTCAAAAGCCGGTATCCTGGGCGATATTCACGATGTTACTTTCCGGAATATCCGCGTTTTCGCCCCGGAAGGCTTCGACTGCCCGGAAGTGCGCCTGCTCAGCGCCAATGAAAATCACCGTTTCCACAATATCACCATCGACGGTTTCTTCTTTAACGGCAAGGAGATCGATATTCCCTTCAATATCAATGAATTCACGGACGTCAAAGTCGTGAAAAAATAAGCCTGCAATTCAAAACACCCGCAAAGCACGAAGTACATCGCGCCTTGCGGGTGTTTGCTGTCATAAGATCTATTTCACCAATTCCCTGTACGCTCTACAGCGATAGTACAGCGTTTTGAGCTGGCAGCGCATGAGCGCATCATAGCAATGAAGCTCCACTGCGTAGTTCTCATAGCGTATGGAAACATAGTAGCCCATCATCTTCTGCGCAAGGGCGTCAATGCGTGCAAAGAGTTCATCCGTCTCCTGCTCTGCGCGCAGCGCTTCATGGTACATGACAAACAGCGTGATCATTTCCATGCAATCCCTGCCGTAGTTTGCATAGTTGAGATCAAGACGCAGATGCTCGACAACGGGATCGGTTTTTGCAAGCATGATCTGCTCGGCAGGATTGACCCCGGCACCGCCTGATACCCTGCCCATGCCGCATACATAGGCTTCCTCTGCATTCAACAATTCTTTCTGCAGGATTGCAATTGCTTCTTCATAAAGCCTGACGCTTTCCATGCCGATTTCCGCCGCATGCTCACCCAGATGGGATTCTCTTTCCAGTTCGGTTTCCGGCTTGCATCCATCCCAGCTGAGAAGCTTGCTCAGGATGCTGTACGGGCTCCATGCGCGCCAGTTTGCGCAGTATTTTCCCGCTTCTTCCATCAGCTCATATACCTTGCGTATGGCGGCAGCATGGCTTCCGTAGCGATTTTCAAAATACTTTGCAAGAATCTCTTCCACATCTGCATCCACATTCCAGCACAATTCGGCATAAAGTATCTGCGTCAGGTTCTTCACATCCCAGTGCACCATCGGCAGGTGCATATAGACCATGCCGGTGGCTCCAAGTTCATGATAACGCCTGAAATCATGCGCCATAGTTCGCGTGAACAGAAAGGGAAGATCCTCGAACTTGGAAACATTGTAATACTCATTTATGCGCATATTCACATTTTTCCACCCGGCAAGGCACTCATAATAATGCCGGTTGTGATCGCATTCCGGGTCGTCAATGGCATGCACATAGCAGCGATTGATCGGGCAGTAAGTTCCGTTATCCCGGCTGCCCCGCAAATTTTCGGGAACAGGATTCTCCGGCGGCTGCAAATCGGACGTGCCCTCGTAGGAAGAGAATGAGATCGTAATATGCCTGTCCAGTCTGCCGTCAGCAAATGCGCGGTCCAGATAATCACGTATGTAGGAATTCAACCGCAGCGTATGGTCGGACCCGTTGCCCAGCTTTTTGCAAGCGTCGCAGGTACAGATACCGCCCCAGGTATCAAATCCCCACAGAACAATTCCATCCACCTCATACCATTCTGCGTTGAGGCGTTCCACCAGCTTTTCCGAAATATATTCCAGCAGACTATCCTGCGATACACAAAAGCCCACATGCTGTGCCTTATGCTTTTCCCGCTTTCCGCTCGGCGGCAATCCATACCATTCGGGATGTTCTTCCCAGATGGTTGCGCCGGAAGGAAGCACAGCATCCACAGCCAGCATTTCCTCAAACACATGCCCGCCCTGTACAAATACAAAACCCAGCTTCTGCTGCAGCTTTGCCTTATTCGGGCGACACGGCACAGCATTCAGCTTTTTCCTTGCCATCCATTTCCACAAAAGCGCCGATTCCTTGAGTTCACCCTCCAGAGAATATCCCCTGTCATGCGGAAAAGAGGCACGATAATGCCTTGCTTCCGGCATAATCAGCTTTCCATTTCCTTCCGGTACAATTTCCTCCCAGGGATTCAGCCAGTATACGCCCTGCTTTTCCAGAAATTCATACACGCCGTACAGCACACCCACGCGACCGTTGCCATCAATCGTAAGCGAATTATCGGCTGTGGCTATTGTGAATTCCTCGCCCGCTTCGTCCTTTGTAATCGTCAGAAATATGTTGAAATCTTCGCCCGCCTTATCGGATACACAGGCAGAAAAACCGAGTTTTGTAAGATAGTTTTCCATTTCCAGCGCCGCATAGGAAACGGTGCAGCGCGTTGCGCGCTCTTTTTCCTTGCGGAAGTTGATTTTTTCTTCCTCATGCGCCCAAAGGCGGTATTCATCCCGCGCATTCTCATAAGCCAAAACTATTGTAATATGCATGATATGCATCCTTTCCGAGTTGTTGCGGACTCATAAATCCAATTATAGCACACCATTTTTCCCGCTTCAAGCTTTGCACCCACTCGCAAAGCACCTCATCCTTGACAATATGCAGCCCGAACGATATACTGGAACCAGCTACTTACGCACGTCAGGAGGGCGCTGTCATGAAGCAGTTCACCGGTTTTGAACACGGCATGGGCATCGGCGGTTGGCTCACCAACTACAAACGGTTTAATGTTTTGCCCGTGCACCAGCGTTCGCACCTTACCATCGGCGACATGGAGCATTTTGCTGCCTATATCACAGAGGATGATATCCGCTATATTGCTTCCCTCGGAATGGACCACATCCGTCTCGGCTTTGATCAGATTGTGCTGGAAGAAAAGCCCTATGTATATCGCGAGGAAATCTTTATCCATATTGACCGGTTTATCGGCTGGTGCAAAAAATATGGTCTCAATATCGTTCTCAACATGCACAAGGCAATCGGCAACTATTGCGATATACAGGAAGATGTTGATCTGGTGGACAATGAGGAACTGCAAAACCGCTTCATCGCTCTCTGGCTTGCATTTGAAAAGCGCTATTCTAAGGACACCTCCATTGTGTTCGAGCTTCTCAACGAAGTGCGCGACATAGAACCCGAAAAGTGGAACGCACTGGCAGAAAAGGCAGTTCTGGAATTGAGAAAACTCAATCCCTTTAGAAAAATCATCATCGGGCCCACTGCCTGGAACAGCTGCGATAAGCTCCGTTACCTTAAAATCTTTGATGACGAGAATGTCATTTACACCTTCCACACCTACGCACCTTTTGAATTCACGCATCAAAGGGGCGTATTGCAGCCTGCGCCGCTCTACTACAACCGCGAAATGCCCTATCCCTGCGATATTGAACGCTACCGCGATTTTTGCGCCACGGTATTTGGCGACCACAATTCCTATCAGAATTATGACCGCATGGATATTGCGTACCTGCGCGACTCCCTGCAGCCCGCCGTGGAATTTGCCCGAATGCATCCGGATAAAATCCTCTGGTGCGGCGAATTCGGCACCATTCGCCATGCCAACATTCGCTGGCGCGAAAACTGGATGCGGGATGTGATCACCATTCTCAAAGAAAACCACATTCCCTACTGCGTATGGAACTATCTCAGCACGCCAAACGATGGAAACCGATTCAGCCTTGTGGACGATGACAACCGCCGAATCTTAAGCGACGAAATGGCCCGGATTATCCGCGGAGACAGCATTATATAAACAATCTGTTCAGGACGTGATGTTATGTATAAAATGACTTCCAAAGAGCGCTTTCAGCGTGCATTTGAACACAAAGAGCCCGACCGCGTGGTCATGTGGGATTTTCCTTGGGCAAGTGCCCTGAACCGCTGGCGCACGGAAGGCATGCCGGAAGGCGTCAGCTATGAAGAGTACTTTGACGTTGACACCGTAGGCCGTGTGGTGCCGGATTCCTCGCCGCGTTATCCCGTATCCGTCGTTGCGGAGGATGATACCTTCATCACCGTCAAAAATGAGTGGGGCACCACGGTGCGCAACTTCAAGCACGAAGTCACCACACCCGACTTTATGGACTTCACCATCGTAGACTGGGATTCCTGGCGCGCCGCAAAGGAACGCATCACGTCTGACCGCGACCGCATTCAGTGGGACTATCTGCAGAAGAACTACAAAAACTGGGTCAAGGAAGGCCGTTGGCTTTTGGGTGACGTTTACTGCACGTTCAACAACCTTTCCTCCGAGGTCATGGGCCTTGAAACCTTCCTTTTGAACATGTACGACGAACCTGAACTGGTCAAGGATATGATGCTTCACACGCTGGATGTCTGCCTGAAACAGCTGGACATGGCATGGGACGCAGGCTATACATTTGATATGCTCAATCTGCGCGATGATCTTGGATACAAGGGAACGGCCTTTTTCTCTGTGGATATGTACAGGGAATTCATCAAGCCTGTGCACCAGCGGGCCGTTGACTGGGCGCGTCGGAAGGGGATCTTTGTTCGCCTGCACTCCTGCGGCAACATCAACTCTCTTCTCCCGGAAATCATGACCGTGGGCTTTGATGCCCTGCACCCAATGGAAGTCAAGGCCGGAATGAATCCCGAAGAGGTAAAAGCCAAATATGGCGACAAGCTCGTTCTGCACGGCGGTTTCAACGCCATGCTGTGGAGCGATAAAGAAACCATTCTTGCCGAAATCCGCCGCCTGCTGCCCATCCTGATGAAAGACGGCGCCTATATCTTTGCAAGCGACCACTCCATTCCAAAGCACGTATCCTTCGACACCATGAAGGCTGTGATTGAACTGGTTAAGGATATCGGCAGATTCTGATTATCCCCATCAAGCGGAGGCAAAAAACGGCTATGATTTTTGAAAAAGCGTTCTCCATTTTCACGCAAACGCCTGCGATCAATGTTTCCGTCCTCACCATAATTCAGCACGCCATTGAGCAGGAAATTGCCTCCTCCGAATTGTCCGCTCTCTTTTCCGGCATAGACGGTTCCATTGACCCGCAAAAAAGAAGATACGGAACATCCGCCCTTCTGGGGCCGCTTGGATATTATAACCCAACCAAGATCATGGAGCATATTTGCAACAACGTCAGGCGCGGCCGCCTTTTGCGAAAAGAGCCATCCTCTCCTGTATTTGTATATGACTATGATCACGCAGGCGATATTGTTCGAATCACCAATTGCAGCTTGCGCATGGTTTCATATGCCCTGCATTATCCGGCGTACGATGTCTTTATCTGCAAAGAATCCGCCACTAACGAAATTGAACACATCTTGCTGCTTGAAAAAGATGAAAGTGGCCGCACCTCAAAATGGATCAGCTTCTACTGGCATAACAATATGAAAGTCATAGGCTTCGTGGATATCGAAGTGTATCGTTATATACCTACAGGTTTTACATGTACAGCCATGCACGGAATCAGCAGCGAACGCGGTATTTTTGAAGGCCTGTCCTGCGATGACTTCACATTCTATCTGGATGAAAAAGGCCGCGTGCAGACCATCGACTATCCATGCCGTGATGAGGTTCATCCCCGCTATCAGGCATTCATGCACCACCTCAATTAAAGCTGAAACAAAAGGTCTGAAACCGCAATCGGAAACATCCATTGCGATTTCAGACCTTTATTCATATAACTCTATATACCGTAGCTGGTTCTGTCGATCACCGTCTGCTGAAGTTCGGGCGACAGGCGGGTGAAATACTCGGAATATCCGCCGATGCGAACCACCAGATTCGGATACTTTTCGGGATGTTCCCGCGCATCCAGCATATCTTCCCGGCTTACGCAGGTAACCTGCATCTGCATGCCGCCCTTATCGAAATAGCCCTTTACCAGGGGCTGCAGTGCCTTGGAAATCTTTGCGGCGTCCAGTCTTACGTTGAGAACAGGAGTACCGATCAATTTTGCCTGACAAAGTGATGCTGCACTGTTCAAAAGAGCGGTTACGCCCTGGATATCATTGCCCTGAAGAGCTCCGATGCAATCGCACAGCGGAGCACCATTTTTTCTTCCGTCGGGCGTCGCCCCGATTCCCCTGCCCGCATCGGCATATGTTGTAAACTGAATGGAGGAAGGCAGGAATTTACCGCCAAGATAAGGCGTTTTTCCTTCAAACACAGCGCACAGGTCACCGGAGACGCGCGCTGCCATGGCATTGGCTTCCTCGTTGTCCACACCGTGCCTTGCAACATTCGAAAAGCGTTTGAAATCCTCGCCCTCGTCCATGCGTTTCAGCAGCTCGGCTCCGCTCATAGCATTGTCCGCAAAAACAAGTCTGTTGATTACCAGCAGGGAATCCACAACATTTATGATTCCCGCCATATTGACAACGCTCCAGTAATATCTGGCTCCGCCGGCATTGTACTCCTTTTCGCTGTCGATGCAATCATCAATCAGCAAGGTGCGCATGACCTGCGGCATAAACTCGGCGCGATTTTTCTGAGATTCGCTGATTCCGTCAAATACAATATTCGCCTGTCTGCAATACTCTTCAAGGAATGCACCGTAAAACGCCTCAAAACTCTGTGCCTCGGGCAGCGCTTCGCGCATGACCTTTTCAAAAATTGCTGCGACATTGATTCCCGCATCAAGAGAGCCTACATTGCTCATTCCGACAAGCATAGTTTCCGTGCAGCCGCCGCCCGAGAAGCAGAGGCGGTCTTCTGCGGGAATATGCGGGAACAGATCTGCAAGGGTATTCTGGTAAGCCTCCTCATTGTACAGACTGGGCGAGCCGCCGCCTGCATATATCGAATCCAGCGCAGCATCCCACACTTCCTGAGGCATATCTTTGGTTACGCGCAATTCAAGACTCGGCCTGCGCAGACCCTTGATTGCCCGCAGACACTGCACTGTAAGCGCATTGTAATCCGGGCCAAGCGCACCGGACCAGCCGTTGTTCGCGTCTACATTTTTGAAGAAGCAGCGGAGAATCTCCGTTACATCCTCCCCCTTATAAAAATCGATCAGATCCGCATCGGGTCTGCCAACATTATCACAGCCATCCATGTAATAGATGAAATTCCAGCAAACGATCGCCTCATACAGCGTATCGGCCGGCTTGAAGGGCACCTTCTGAAGCGCCTTATACAGTTCGGAATCCGGCGCAGTTTCCCTTACCGCCTGCAAAGCTCTGCCATGCAAGTGACGGATTCCGCAAAGAACGTCCAGAAGTCCGTCGCGCATGTCGGTATCTTTCATTTTGCTGACGCGCTCTTCGTAGCTGTCCAATCCTTCCCGCACGATGCGGCGGAAATTGGGATGGGAATGCGTATACATGATTCCGCCGACGGTATGACCCCAGACTACAGAAGGCCGATAGGCAGAAAGAAACTTGTCCACGCGCTTGGCGACCTCAGCATCTTCTTTATACAGCCTTCCATAGTCGGCGGATACCGTATAAGAATAGCAGTGCTTTATCGCCATTTTCTGTTCGCTTGTTCCGCACGGATAAAGCGGGCCGCCATCATACGCAGGCAAATTGTAGTTTTCCAGATACCTTCTCATCGCCCGCGAAAAACGCTTAAAGCGCGGCTTTTCCGGTTCCTCAAAAAGACCCGCGGCGTAAAATTCACCCATAGCTTCCAATCTGTTTTTTATATCAATGCAGTTTTCCATCTTCCCGGCACCTTTCCTGTTTCTTTCAGTCATTTAGATGTCCCACAAAAAAATTGTATCCTACGTCCTCTGCCGCCACTTCATGCACGCCTTCGCTTCGGTAGAAAAGCAGCTTATCGCGTGCTCCCAAGACCTCAAAATATTTTTCTGTTTCCGCATACTCTTCGCATGCCTGATCATATGGATACAACTCATCATTCACGCCATTTTCAATATACAATGCTCTCGGCGCAATCAAAGCCGCGATCTCGGCTTCACCAAACATGAAAGCCGAATCCGGCCAGAACAAATCCGGCCTGCACATTTTTACCGGATCCTTAAACCGATCGAAGAAAGAGCACGAAACAAAAGCGCTTTTTATTCGCGTATCCGCAGCCGAAGCATACAGCGTGAAAAATCCACCATACGAAAGACCCATCATGCCGATTTTCGTTTCATCAATCTTCTCATGGGCTATCAGGTAATCAATTGCGCATTCCACATTGTATATTTCCAATGCCATCATGCTTCCGCCCACGGCTTTCAGCTGAACGT
This sequence comes from Clostridiales bacterium, assembly GCA_015056055.1. GTDB lineage: Bacteria > Bacillota > Clostridia > Christensenellales > Aristaeellaceae > Alectryocaccomicrobium. The sequence goes on from SVHC01000006.1 coordinate 52,437, forward strand.
CGAAGCGGTTTCTGTCCGCCGGGGTATTGATTCCCCTCTCTGCATCATTCCAAATCAGATTCTGCGGGCAGAACATCAGCATTCCGCCTTCCAGAAACCTGCCGCCGATGTTCTTGCACTGGTCGCATTTGTGTTCCCCATGTGCAATCAGATTTTCCACAAAATAGCCGCCGCCCGGATGCTGGATAACAAGCGGACACCCTTCTTTGCGCACGGTCGGCTCATACAAAATTCCTTCATACCACATGCCCGGAAGTGTTTCGAAACTAAGCCGATATATCTTCACAAAGCCGGTTTCTTCCAGCAATTCCTTCTTATAGGGAACCGCTGTTCCTTCCCTGTATTCCGTCAGAGGCCATCCCAGCATCTGTATATATTGTCGGCGATATTCTTCCGTGCGGCCCTTCAGTTTTTCCGGCGAAATAAAGTCCCGCCGCTTCTGTTTGGCGGCTTCCACTCTTTCGGATACGACTTTCTGAATGCCGTTATAGTATAGATTTCTGGCTTCCTCGCCCCAGGAGCTTGTCAATTGCAGTTCCTGATACTTCATTTCCACCCCTCCGTTCAACCGTCGAATCGTCAGTCTTTCATCTGATCCCGGAAGTGATGAAAGTACATCACGCCGCCAGCCAGATAAATCGCCGCAGCAATGAGCATTGTCACAAAGGGATATACATCAATCATCCGTCCGAATGCCATTACCAGAATACAATTCACGCCGTTGCATGCCATCATGCGCAAAGAGGAAATCAGCGGAAGATCTTCCGATGCGGTAGAACGCAGTACGCCATTTGGAATCGCGCAATCCGAAATGCAGGTAAACAGCAGCAACACAAAATACAATGCCAAAAACCCGATTACCCCATCGACAAACGGCACAAGCAAAAGGCATGCAATCTCAATCCCAAAGGGAACCAGAACCAGCCAGCCTGAACGAATCCGCTTGCACAGGCGCGCAAACAGCAAATTTCCCATAAGCTGCGCCGCAACGCCGACAACGATCAGATAGCCGCTTTGCGCCGCATTGAGCGCAACCCTTTGCATACCCACCATCGGAAAATAGTAAATACCCGTCATACCTGCGCCGCGCAAAAAGTGCGGCAGCATTCTCATAAGAAATGCCCTGTCCCTGATGCGTTCAAACAGCTGCCTGAATTGAATTCCGCCGTGAGAAGCGCTTTCCTGCGCCTCCTCGGGATTTTTTATCAGCCTGTAGCGCGTGCCAAACCATGCGGAAAGCACCATAAACAAAAACGCCACTGCAAAAAAGCCGATGTACGCCGCATTTCCGCTTTCCGGGGATATCATCGCTGCGCCAATAAGACTGATCGCCGCCGCAATCAGGCAACCAATACTGCCGCTTTTTCCGACAACCGAGCCATACTCGCTTCTCGGGAACAATCGCGGGATCACCGTAAACTCCGATGAATACTTAAATGCCAGAAAAATACAGTACAGCGCGTTTCCGCCCAGAATGAGCGCCAGCGCCGTCTTTCCGCCGAACAAACCGCTGATCAAAAGGCATGACGGATACAGCGCCATCAAAAATGCATTGATCAGCATGGTCTTATAATAGTCCCCGTTTTTCGGCCGAAAAAGTGAAAACAAAAAGTAGGCACACATGGCAAAAGCCGTACTGACCGCGCCCAGTGAAGCCACATCTTCCGTCCCAAGTCCCAGATTCAGCATAAATGACTGTATGTAGCCATTGGAGATCAAGTTGACTGCCGTTGTATAGGACAGCATCGACAACACAAACAGTGTTTTGTTGCCAAAGGCTCTCTTTGTCATATGTTATACGGCCTTTCTGTAATTTCATCACGCATTTATCATACTTCTGCGCACAGATACAATATAGCAAAAAAAGCAAAATGCGTCAATCGCTTTAAGTACCCGTCCGTCTTAAAATCATATCTATCCGAAAGTCAGGAATATGCCACAGGATACAGATTTCAATGGACTTCATGAAAAATATGCGCTATAATAATTGTATACCTTCAAATATCAAAAGGAGGATCGTATGGATCGATCATACATTGCCTTTATCAGTTATAAGCATACGGAGCGCGACGCGGCAATTGCCAAGCTGATCCATACGCTGATTGAAAACTATGTAGTTCCAAAGGCGCTGCGAACAAACGGCAAAAAGCTTGGAATCGTTTTTCGCGATGAAGAAGAATTGCCGATCGCAAGCAACCTGTCGGAAACCATCTGCTCCGCGTTGGACGCAACGCGCTATCTGATCGTCATCTGTTCGAAGGAATCCAAAAAATCCGTCTGGGTTTCCCGCGAGGTCAATTACTTTCTCCGCAATCACGATGCTGACAGTGTCTTTGTTGTCCTTGTTGACGGGGAACCGGACGATGTATTCCCCCATGAGCTGACCTATGTTCGTGACAAGAAAACAGGTATATATCAGAATGTAGAACCGCTTGCACTGGATGTCCGCGCAGACAGCACTGCTGCCGCACTTAAGAAAGTCAAAATGCATATCAGGAAATTATATGCAGGCATGCTTGGCTGTTCCTATGACAATCTGGTTCATCGTGAAAAGGCACGCAAACTTAGGCGCATTGCAGCGCTGTCAACGCTCGGCATGCTATTCGCCGGTTGCTTTATCGGCATGCTCTTCGTCAAAAACAGGGAACTTTCTCAAAAGAATAACGAACTGACCACCGCAATCGAGCTTGCTCTCAACAGAGAATCCAAACTATTGGTGGAACAGGCAGATGAAGCTCTGCAGAACAGGGATATTGCCGCAGCCCTAAAATACGCAAGCGATGCTCTCTATTCCGAAGATATCGAACGCCCGTATTATGCTCCCGCCGAGCGTGTACTCTTTCAGGCGGCTGATGTACTGCACGAAAATGCGCCCGCCATTCTGCTTTCAAAAATTGCACTCCACCATTACGCCCCGATCGAAACACTTACCTATTCCGCAGACGGCAGCGCAGTATACACAATAGATGTCTACGGCACGGTAAGCTGCTTTGATTCAGCCTCAGGAGATTTGCTTTGGGATGTAAATCTCCCGGAGCGCGAGTTCAACAGGGCTGCAGCACCTCAAATCCTGTACGATAGCAAAAACAGCCTTGTCGCCTGCTATTACGATGATATTCTTTCCGGTTTGGACGCAACGACAGGAAATATTGCATGGCGGGTCGAATTGGAAAATACTGTCGCATGCGGATTTTTCTTCGACGAAGCAGAACACAAGTTAGCGTACATTGAGGAACTGCTAACGCAGCCTTGCGAATACAACTTCGTCACTGTTTCAACCCATGACGGCAGTATACTGCATAAAATCTTATTGCCAATAAATACCACAAGCGGAAGCTACAATTTTGCCGGAGCTTTTGCCGGGTCTGATATGTTTGCAGGGACGGTATTTAAAACAGAAGAAGGCAGCACAAAATCACTTTTCTATACCGTTGATCTTTCGAAAAATGCAGTGACCTTTGCAGAAAACACATCCGCGATCAACGCTTCGAATCATATGCGCACGTTCTGCGTTGGCAACAACCGGGCACTTGTTTTAGGCTATCAGCCTCATGAGCTGTTTCTGCAATGTTTTGACCTGACAACGAACACTCTCCTATGGGAAAGCGCAACCAACGTCGAAGGCTCCGTATCCGAGTATTCCGACTGCTATATTGTTCCAAACGCAAACTGCTTGATTCTTGCCGTCGGCAATTGCATGTGCGTGATTAACAGCGAAAGCGGCGAATTCGAATCTTCCATAACACGCCATTCCGCTATCGTTAAAATGCTTCCACTTAGAAACTCCATGTTCAGCCTTGTTCTGGCCAACGGTCAATATGCCGTGGGATGGAACACCAATTCCGGCATTCTGTACGATTCGCTTCTCTCTTCTGTATCCATTGACCTGCCGGATGTTTCTGAAGTGTTTTTTCACAACGGCGGCATCATCCAACCGCATTTCACAGAAAATGTATATGATGGACTTACCAGTCTGCCGCCACAGGAGGGCGGAGGCAGCATAACCTACCTTTCCAAGGACAGGTGTACCGCCTATGTAACATCTGCGCTGCCTGCCGTAGCGTTGTCTGAGAGTATTCCCATTACTGCCGAAAATTCCGTTCCCCTCAAGGTGGGAGACTTCATTGATGAGCACCCGCAAGGCAATGTTCTTATGATTCCGTCCTCCTTTGCATCAGAATCTGTTTTTGTCATAGTGGATACCGAAAACCATACTCTCAAAACCATTCCCAGCCCCGATAATATGACACGGTATGATACAATTGCCCACCTGAGCAAAGATTGCCGGAATATCCTTACATGCACAAAATCCGGTGATATTCAGCGCATTGACATGAACGGCAATGCTTCTGTCCTTTCAGACCGCGAAACGATTACGCTGCAAGTTGCAGACACCGAGACCTATGTGGTTTCTTTCACCAGGTCGGATGCCGCACGACTGATATCGAGCGGACAAATCGTCACGGCAAGAAGCGATGGAAAAAGTCTCACTTTCTGGCTGGACGGTGACAACGAAACTTCCGTCTTGTTTCCGGAAGATGTTTGCTGCCTGTCTACCGGCACGCGCTCGATTTACTCCATGCTGCATGCAGGAGAAAACGGACTGATTCTTCTGGCCGATTTTCTTTCCGAAAATGCAGAAGAAGTTGAAAATTTTGTCGTATATGACCTGCATGCACAGAAGTGGAAACTGATTCCGGATGTCGCCCGTGGTACGGATGAGCGCCTGATTGTTTTTGCGCAGAACTTGCCCTTATTTGCAGTCTATGATGCCGACATGAATATACGCTTGTATGACTATGATACTGCAGCGCCGGTACAATGCATCCGCACCGAACTTCCACCGCGGTCTATTCATAGCATCGGAATGCTTATGGATGATCAGTATATGTATGTCCTGTCCTATGATGGTCAGTTTATGCTTTACCGCACAGCAACGGGCCAAATGGTGTTTCGTACAGTATTGGTCTCAGCCGTTGATACTAACATCTTTTCAAGTTGGTTTGACTCGGAAAACAGCCGCCTGTATATATGTGTTAAGGACAACGCCATCTGTATCGATGTACGCTCATGGGAAGAGCTTTTCAGCGTGAAGGATTTCAAGTTCTACAGTTCTGCACAGAATGAAGTTTACACATACAGCTATGATGCGGCAATTTCCGGCAATTCTCTGAAGGCAATTCCGATTCCCACCACATCGGAGCTGATTCATATGTCACTGGACGCCCTCCACTAAAACTGTCGCAAAACCGCAAACAAAATGATTACGCGCCGAATGCGCAGAAGTACAGGAGCAACTATGTTTACGATTGCAATTGTTGTTATTGCTGCAGCAAGTCTCTTCGCTGCCGTGCTGAATCTGTCCACCGAAAGCCGTTTTAAGAAGCGGGTTAAGAACGTATTTTTCACCTTATCCCTGCTGTTTGGTCTTCTCTTGTACGGCTACGGCTATTCGTATGTATCTGAGTCCATTCCGATTGCGGTAATACATACGATCATGTCCGTCTGCCAGATGTTCGCCGGCGCAAACGATTTGGGCGCTATTCAGGAAGCCCCGCTCTTTTCGCTGAATTGGGGAATTCTTGTTTTTTGGCTCATGCATTTTATGGCGTTTTATGTCACGGCCGATGTTGCCGCCACAACGCTTGGCAGCAAACTTCTGCGTCGAATCCGCATTGCACTTTCCAGACGCGGGACGCTGCTTTTGATCTACGGAATAAATGACAACTCCCTTGCATACGGCAAAATGCACAGCCGCGATCTGCGCCGATCGGTTGTATTTATCGGTCGGGCTACACCGGCCCAGGAATCGGCCATCAATAATGTCGGCAGCGTTCTGGAAAAAACCAACGATCAGCCGGATGCCGCATTGCTGCGCAGATTTGGAATCCGCCCCGGCAAGCGTCATATCGAGGTTGCTGTTCTTCATGAAGACGGCGCAAAAAATCTGGATTTTTCCCGGAAGTTACTGGAAACTTTTAAGAAGGCCGGGATCCTCACAGATCAGACTACACTGCTTATGCGGAATGTGGACGAAGACCTCGCCTGTTCTCTTATTGCTTCGAAAAATACATATGGCTATGGCAGCGTTATGGCCTTTGACGAATACAAGCTTGCCGCCCGCCTGATGGTGCAAAAGCTGCCGCCGTGCGAAACCATTCGTTTTGACAACAACGCACGCGCTCAGGAAGATTTCGGCGTACTGATGGTCGGCTTCGGGCAAATGGGACGTGCTGCGCTGAATGCCCTTGTAATGAACGGTCAGTTCTGCGGAAGCACCTTTCATGCCGATATCTTTGACCCCAATCCGCAGAATGGCGCACTGTACGACCACGAAATTCTCAAACAATATACTATTCGCTTTCACAAAAGCAACGGACGATCCGAAGCCATTTATGCCTTCCTCAGCGAGCGCAAAAATTCCATTCACTATATCGTCGTTTGCACGGGCGACGAGAAAACAAACAATGAGATCGCATCCGATCTCCGGCATTGGCTGCTGGAACGCGGTTCAAAGCCTCTTATTGTACAATGCACGGAGCGCGGCATCGTATTCGGACAGCCCGGAGAAACCGATTACATGCGGCACAATATTTATGGAAGCGATGCACTGGATATCGAACGCATCGACCGGATGGCTATGGCGATCAATCACGCCTACTGCCGTTCTTCCGGAAAAACGGCTCAGGAAAACTGGAAGCATTGCGATTATTTCAGCAGAATGAGCAGCCGCGCTTCCGCCGACTTTTACCCCGCCTTGCTCACAGCATCCGGAAAAACCGCCCTGCAGGCTGAAACAGGAGATTGGCCGCCGCATAGCGAAGCGCTTGAAAATCTGGCCATCTCTGAGCATTTGCGCTGGTGCGCCTTCCATTATGTAATGGGATTCCGCCCGATGAGCGAATCAGAATACTCTCAGCGTGCTGCCCGGTACCAAATGGATATTCAGGAAAAAGGCGCATCTTCCCTGCGTATCAGCAAGGATATGCAGAACAAAAAACACGCCTGTCTGATTCCATGGGAAGAATTGGATCAGCTTTCCGCTCAGGAAAACGCCGTAACCGGTGGCCATGTTGATTATAAACAAATGGACCGCAATAACATACTGGCTCTTCCGGACATACTGGCATCCCTGCGTGAAATGCAGAAAAAATGAGCACCTGCACAAAAACAGATCACGCCCACAAAAACGGGCGTGATCTGTTTTTTTAGGTCGCCATCAGATTTCTCCAGCAGAACCGGCTATCAAAAATCCAACCATATCAGTGCGAAGGCATTGCAAAAGAAGGAATGTACAAACAGGGTATTCAGACGAAATTAAAGAAATACGGCAGGTTTCTTATAACCGGAAGCATTCGCATGCAGCATCTTTCCAATCATGTCCATGAATGCCTCGGGCAGTGCTCGGCAGTGCACAGGACATACCTGAACGCAGCGCATGCAGTTGATGCAAGCATCATTTATGGTCTTTGCGGGCTCATCCGCGGGAATGGCACTTACGGGACATTGTTCTGCGCAAATGTTGCACCGGATGCAATTTTCATCGGCCGCAGGATGGTATGCGGAAGGTTTCAGTTCCTTATAGGGATGCTTTCCAGGAACCTGAACCGGCGCCGCATCGTCTGCTTTTTTCATCACGTCAGTGCCAAACTGCCGTGCAAGCTTGGTGTCTTCCGCATCAGGGCGCGCCGCAGCAATGGAACTCAGCATGGAGTGTTCCGCAATAAAGGCAGCACCAGCAATTACGCAGAACCCGTTTGCTTCCAATGCATCGCGGGTTTCCAGAAGCGCGTCGTCATATTCACGATTGCCATACACCACCACGGCAACAGCCTTCTGACCGTTTCCTTTTATCGCAGCCAGCCTTTCCAGCGCAACCTGCGGAACCCTTCCCGCAAACACAGGCAGAACCGCCATAAGACCATCGTTCGTGCCCAAAGTGGCTTTAGCGTCCGTTTTCGTCAAATCCATCTCTTCAACCGTTGTTCCAAAGCCTGCGGCAATTGCATCGGCAACCCGTTTGGTGCCGCCGGTAGGGCTGAAATGCGCAACGATCCACTTTTCGATATTCATATCCAAACCTCCATATCTTCCGCTTTCGTTTAGAAAATCCAGTTTATCTCATCAAAGCCAAATTCGCATATTTGGGACGAAGGCGTTGTGCGCCACACAATATCCTTGTGATGCCGTTTGAAATATTCCGCATCGCCGAATATCGACGATATGCTTGATTTTTGTACGATCCTGACCACAGCGTTTTCACCCTGATACCTTTCATCCAGTGCAAAAACAAACGGCGCGTAAATCCTTTCTGCAAGCAGGTGTTCATCAATATACACAGCTGTATAAAGTTCTGTACCGCTGATCTCAATGTCTTTAGCCCCTCTGGGTACCGTTACTGTTCTTCTGAATTCAACCGTACCAAAGGAATATCTGCCGCATCGGTTCAACCTGTAATAACCTCATTATACCACATGCTTATGTTTGCATCAAACAATTACTCTTCCGCTTTTTCCTCTGCAAACTGACGGAATGCAGCCGCCTTCTTATTCAAAAAACTTGATTTTCCCCTCCGGTCATGCTATCCTAAACATAGCAATTGACTACAAAGGAAGATGCAATATGAAGCGTTTCCCCCGTCTGCACAGCAGCCTTTTCAATCTTCACGATGACCGCAGCCGCGGTCGATGCGTGATGCTGACCAGCTCCATTATATGTGCCATCAACACATGGCTGACCACCGATATTTTCTACACCAGTTTTCTGATGATCTACGGTATTGATCTGGTGAATATCGGTATCATCGCGTTTATCCCATACATCGCCAGCTGTTTCAGCATATTCTCGCCCAGCCTGTTGGAACGGTTTCAAAAGCGCCGCTGGGTGCTGGTGGGCGGAAAATTGCTCTACTACACGCTGAACATACTGGGAATTACGCTGGTTCCTGTGATCGTAGCGGATCCCACGCTGCGGGTAGTATGCTTTGCATCGATTATTTTCCTTGCCAACCTGATCAACGCATTGATCGGCAGCGGAATCTCGATCTGGCATCTGAACTTTATCCCTGAGCACATCCGCGCTGATTACTTCTTGAAACAATCCACCATCAGCAGCTTCATCGGCATTGGTATTTCTCTCATATCCGGTGTTGTCGCGGACGCACTTTCGGCATCGCCCTATGCAAACACGATCATTATTCTGTTCCGCTATGTGGCATACGGTCTTGCGCTGATTGACGTAATAGTGCTGGCACTGCCGAAGGAATACCCCTATCCGCGCAGCCACGATCGTCCTCGTCTGCGCGATATCGTCACCATGCCGTTCAGCAGCAAACCCTTCATGCTGACGATGCTGGTTATCGTGCTGCATACCTTCTGCACCAACGTGCCGACATCGTTCGTAAACTACTATCTGCTGAATAATGTTGGCGTTCAGTACACCTACATCTACGCCATCAATATGGTCTATCCTTTTATGCTGCTGTTTCTGCAGCCCATCGCGCGCAGGCTGATCAACCGCTTCGGCTGGTTCAAGGTGCTGGCTGTGTCAATGCTTATTCATGCTCCGTCGTGGGTCGCTTATGCCTGCGTTACAGGCGGCAACTACCTTTGGCTGTTTACTGCCACACGCATTTTCCAGCATGTAGTCGGAGTATGCCTGAATACCGCTTACTCCAACATTGCCTATGTAAATCTGCCGCCCAGAGATCAGACCAACTACTACTCCTTCTATCTGCTGGGTACAAACATGAGTGCATTCCTTGGCATGATGCTGGGCACCGGACTGATCGCACTCATCGGCGACCATGCACCCATTCTTCTGGGCATGCCGTTCACCAGCGTACAGCTGCTTCTTCTGATTCAGGCACTGGGAAATCTGGTGGTGCCGGTCGTCATCTTCTCCTGTTTCCGCATGCTGGATCCCAATGCCAGACTCGCAGCAAAGTAAACTCACAGGTCCGCTGTCGAATCTTCTCAAATACAAAAAACAGAGTTTCCAACCGCAAACAGCGGAAGAAAACTCTGTTTTCTTATAAACTCTATCGGACGCCCGTACAGCGCATATGTAAATATTCTTTCGGTTTTTCCACGCTTTCAGGCTTTCATTGTTGCCGTATCAACCTTACTCATCAAAAAGCGGCGTGGAGAAGTACCTCTCGGCAGTATCCGGCAGAACGGTTACAACCGTTTTGCCCGGTCCAAGCTGCTTTGCCAGCTGAATAGCGGCAGCCACATTCGTACCGGAAGAAATACCGCACATCAAGCCTTCTTCGCAAGCCAGTCTGCGCGCGGTCTGAATGGCTTCCTCGTCGCTTACGATATAGATATGCTCGTAAATATTCTGATTGAGAATCTCCGGAATCAGTCCGTCGCCAATGCCCATCTGCAAATGCGTTCCAATGGTACCGCCTGCAAGAATAGCAGCGTTTTCCGGCTCCACAGCCCAAATGGTCATGTGGGGATTGAGTGCTTTCAGCGTTTCACCGATGCCGGTAATGGTACCGCCGGTGCCGATGCCGGAACAGAAACCATCAATTGGGCCGCCCACCTGTTCCAGAATCTCCAAACCGGTCTGATGCCTGTGAATCATGGGGTTTGCCGGATTGATAAACTGCTGGGGCACAAAAACATTTGGATCCTCACGCTGCATCTTCATGGCAGTCTGCAGGCAGTTTTCAATCGCTTCGCCAATGTTTCCCGCATCGTGGATCAATACCACTTCCGCACCATAGTGGCGCATCAGCTTGCGGCGCTCGATGCTGACGGAATCGGGCATGATAATGCGCACCTTATATCCCAGAACAGCTCCGACCAACGCAAGACCAATACCCTGATTGCCCGAAGTAGGTTCTACGATAATAGTATCCTTTGTAATCTGACCCTTGCGTACAGCATCCATCACCATGTTGTAAGCTACGCGGGTTTTGATGGAACCGCCTACATTCAGCCCTTCATACTTTACCAGAATGCGCGCTGCATTCTCAGGCACGATGTGATTGAGCTGCACAAGCGGAGTATTTCCAATTGCATCTAAAATATTTTGATATATCATGATATGGATTCCCTTCAATATAGCTGTTTGCTATTATAACCCAGAACACGCAACATTGCAAGAAGGTTGTGGCATACGCGATACTTTTTCTTTGGCAGGTCATCCCCATCTCAAGAGAAACGCAAAAAAGTCCTGAAACCTCAATGATTTCAGGACTTTTTTGTGGTCTGGGTGAGAAGATTCGAACTTCCGGCCTCTTGAACCCCATTTTTTAGGATGGCCCTTACGTTCAAACAAACTCCCCTACCATATTCAAAAGCGATGCTTTACCCTTGATTCCACAAATATTCAAACCCGGAAACCAAATTTGGCTACCATAAACCCAAAATTTGGCTACCTTGGTTCGTGGGTATATTATAGCAGAAGGGAAAGAGGAATGTCAATTGCTTCTGCGACAGAAAAAAGCTGTGGAGAGGCTGAAATAAACTGCGGGGAAACTGATGAAATCTGAGAAAAACTGATAACGAACTGAACCAATCTGATGGAATCTGACAACAAGCTAATAGAATCTGTGGTTCAGCTGAAAATTCCGTGATTTCATTAAAACATGCGTTGAACTTTTATGCCGTTTCCTCTTGACAAAGCAGCCAATCCCAAAATACAATAAATTGAAGTGACTCTGAATTGCTATTTTCAGGAGGAACCATGAAGAAGTTCTGTTTTACGGTTGATGACAATATCCGTTTTCTCCGGATGCTTACTGCCGAAAACGCCGATAGCCTTTTTTCCAATCCCTATCTCGTCATGTACAAGCGCCTTCACGAAAAGTATCGTCTGAAAGTACAGCTCAATCTCTTCTACGAAATGCCGGGATTCGACCTTTCGCAAATGACTGACCGCTTCAAGGCGGAATGGGCAGAAAACGCCCACTGGCTGAAGCTTTCCTTCCATTCTCGTTTGGAAAACGTCGACCCCTATCTCTCCTCCGGTTATCAGGAGGTTTACAGAGATTGCGAAGCCGTACACAAGGAGATTCTGCGTTTCGCCGGAGAACAGAGCCTGGGAAAAACCACCACGATCCACTATTGCCGTACCACCGAAGAAGGGCTTCGTGCACTGCGCGACCACGGCATTCGGGGTTTGCTGGGACTCTTCGGCACGGATAAAGCTCCCCGAAACTCCTATTCCCTTCCCGAATCAGACACCTCGCTCCTGCGCAAAGGTGAAATCCTGCATCGGCATGAGCTCGACTTCTATTCCATCGATCTGGTCATGAATCTTTATGACCGTGAAGAACTTCTGCGCCGTCTTCACGCCCTTCTGAACCGGGACGCGCTGCGTGTCATGATTCACGAACAGTATTTCTATTCCGACTACCACGCCTATCAGCCCGATTTTGAAGAAAAGCTGGACCATGCCTTCGGCCTTCTTTGCAAAAACGGATATGAAAGCTGCTTTGCAGAAGAATTCTGAAAAAAATTCCAAAAATTGTGATTACCATTCAATCCAAATAAATCCTTGATATGATAGGAACGATAACGACAATTTGTATATCCATTCTGACACAAGATTAGTCTGGCTATGTTCCATTGTGTAATGATATTCTGCAAAGTGAAACAGACACCCAGATAAAAAGCAACTGCATTGACTGCCTTTGGTCATTCAACCATTTTAATCCAGACTTTATGTAATCAGGAACACAATAGTCGGAGCATTTGTAGATCAAATTAAGTGCAAAATCTGTTTTGCTGTAAATTCAAGCTTCTTCTCGCTGGTCCTCTTCTCTATATTGTAATGTTTTCGATTGACATTGCGAATTGCTTCTTCCAATGAGTGTCCACATACCTTCTTTTCTTTCTTCTGCTCAATAATTGTTGCCAACCTGAACACCTCATTTTCGCGTGAAATCAGAGGTTTTCAACGATGCTTCAGAAATTTGGCTACCATGACCGTCGAGTATCACTAAACTTTCAGTTTAGTGAAAACAAGAAAAAACCTTGAAAACGCTGTGTTTTCAAGGTTTTTCTGTGGTCTGGGTGAGAAGATTCGAACTTCCGGCCTCTTGAACCCCATTCAAGCACGCTACCAAACTGCGCCACACCCAGTTGTTTACCGAACATTGGATATTATACTACTATGCGTGCCGTTTGTCAATAGAATTTTTTGAGTTTTCTAAAATAATTTTTCAGGTGTTTTTTTGTATGAAAAGCCGTCAACTTTCTTCTTGCCGAAAGCAAAAATGAACGGTATAATGGAATCAAGTATTTTAATGTTTCACTCCATAAATCATACAAAGGAGAAAACCATGAATAAACACCTTAACGATATCCTGACCGGAAACGGCAGCAATTATCTTCTGCCCTTTTTCTGGATGAAAGATCTCGGCCCGGACAAGTTGCGCCAGCGCGTAGCGGAAGTAGCGGACAGCGGCTGCCGTGCATTCTGCGTGGAATCGCGCACGCACGATGATTTTGCCGGCGAACATTGGTGGAGGGATATGGACATCCTGCTGGACGAAGCCGAAAAACGCGGCATGCAGGTATGGGTTTTGGACGACAAGCATTTCCCCACCGGTTATGCCAACGAACTGGTTTCGAAGAAATATCCCGAGCGCCGCAAATGGCAGCTGATCGAAAACCATATCGATGTATACGGCCCCATGAAAGGCGCCACGCTCATGCTGCGCGATCGTTATGACGATGACGAACTGCTGGCAGTATACGCATACAAGCGCACGGAAAAGGGCGAGGATCTCACTGCCGAGTGGTTCGACCTTACTGAAAATGTAAAACGCGACCGCCTGCGCTTTGATGTGCCCGAAGGCATCTGGCGCGTGTTCTTCTTCTATAAGACCCGCAAGGGCACGGGCCAAACCGACTATATCCACCTGATCGACGAAGAATCCGTTTCCACGCTGATCGAGGCTGTTTACGAGCCGCACTACGAGCATTATGCGCGCTATTTCGGAAAGACGCTGATGGGCTTCTTCTCCGACGAACCTTCGCTCGGCAATACCTACTGCTACGGTGACGGAACCTCTGCAGACATATATTCCCGCACGCTCGGCCTTCCCAACCTTGCGCTGCCGTGGACGGATGCCCTTTATGCCGACATGAAAGAGGCCCTGGGCGACGACACCACACCGCTGCTTGCTGCACTGTGGCATCCCATGGAAGGTAAGGAACATCTTGCACGCTATACCTATATGGATATCCTCACCCGCCACTGGAGAAAGGCATTCTCGCAGCAGCTGGGTAACTGGTGTAAAGATCACGGCGTAGAATACATCGGCCATATCATTGAGGACTGCAATGCACATGCACGCCTTGACACCTCTGCCGGACACTATTTCCGTGCACTGGATGGTCAGCACATGGCCGGTATCGATGTAGTTCTTCATCAGATTCTGCCCGGATTCTCCGATTGCACGCACGCCTATTCCTGCCCCGGCGTTTCCGATCCGGAATTCTTCGAATATATGCTCGCCAAGCTTGCCGCCTCGCATTCCCACATCCAGCCCACAATGAAGGGTCGCGCCATGTGCGAAATTTTTGGCGCATACGGATGGGCAGAAGGCGCACCGATGATGAAATACCTGATGGATCACATGCTGCTGCGCGGCATCAACCATTTCGTTCCGCACGCATTTACCTCGATCTTCCCGGATCCGGACTGCCCGCCGCATTTCGGCGTATCCGGTATGGATCCGCAGTTTGCAGGTTTCACCAAGCTGATGAATTACGCCAACAAGGTCAGTCACCTGCTCTGCGGCGCAGAACACAAGGCCGATGTGGCAATCCTCTATCACGCCGAAGCGGAATGGTGCGGCGGACGCTATATGTTTACCCACAAGCCCGCCAAGGCTCTGTACGATAACCAGATCGACTATGACATTCTTCCCTTTGACGCGCTTGCAAACGCGCGCGGCGAAAACGCACGTCTCGCCCTTGAAAACGAGACCTACGGCGCGCTGATTGTTCCCGGCGCATCCTATCTGCCCGAAGAAGGCCTTAAGCAGCTTGAACGCCTCTCGACCGAAGGCGTACCGGTATGGTTCGTGGACGAGCGCCCTGAAAATGCCAATGTATTCGGCCGCGTAATCCCGTTTGAAAACCTTGTCGGCTCTGCATCCGCATTTGCTTCTGTGCGCCTTGAAAAGCCGTATCCCGCCCTGCACTTCTACCGTGCTGAGCGCGAGGATATGCATGTATACATGATCATGAACGAATCCGCAGTCAGCACCTTCGATGGTGAGATCGTTCTGCCCGATTCCGGCGAAGCTCTGAAGCTTGATTTGCTTCTGGATCGCATGCATCGTATCAGCGCCGAAAACGGCAAGGTTCATCTCACGCTCGCGCCTGAACAGTCCACCATTCTGGTGTTCGGCGACGATCTGCCGGATGCTCCGCAGGAAAAGGCCGAGAACAGCCGTACGGCACTTGACTGCGAATGGGATATTTCGCTGCTTGCCGCAGGTGATAAGGACGGCTACAAGCCCCTGTGCACCACAAATGAACTGTTCGACATCATGGAGGACGAGTCCCGCTTCGATTTCTCCGGCTGGATGCGCTATACTGCCAGATTCCAGGTTGAAAACATCGATGCCGTTTCCCTCGCACTGGGCGAAGTCGGGCAGACCGCGCAGGTGCGCCTGAACGGAAAGGAACTTGGTATCCGTATCGCCGAGCCGTACATCTTTGATATCAAGGGTCTGCTGACAAAGGGAGAAAACGAAATCGAAATCATCGTTGCAAACACCCTTGCCGGCATGGTTCCTCATGAGCTTTCCACCTTCTTCCAGATTCCGCGCAGCGGCCTGATCGGTCCCGTAGAACTGGTATACTAATCTATCTTCAATTCACTGCGGCAGTACCGAATGGAAATTCCATCCGCGTACTGCCGCTGATGTTTACTCATATCAAATCCGAAAGGAACAAATCAATATGAAAAGATGGATGGACGGATTCCGGAATGTTGAAAACCAGTATCTTCCCAAGGTGCGTTATTGGTTTCCGCATGCCGTAGTAAGCGCCAAAGGATTCGAAAAAGACGTTGCCGACCTTGCCGCCCGCGGCTTTGGCAGCATTGAAGCCGTGTCCATGAAAACCGGCATAACACCCGAATTCTACAATCGCGAAAATCTCTGGGGCAGCGACAAATGGATTGCCTGCATGAAACCTCTTCTTCGCGCAGCAAAAAAGCATGGACTGTCTGTAGATATTTCCAACGGTCCTGCATGGCCTATCGCCAATATCTCCGCAACCCATGCAGACGACGAAACCACCCTGTACGAACTGTCCTACGGGCTGAAAATCCTCCATGCCGGGGAAAGCTATGCAGGAAACGCTCCCCTGCCGGTGGAAATTCACCCGGAAGGCACCATGAAGCTGAAAGCGGTGGGACTGTATCGCATTGCCGGAGAAAAATGCCTGGATTTTGATTCGTACCAGCCGCTTGAAGAGCCCATTTCGGTTACGATTTCCGAAGGCGACTGGGCGCTGTTTGCATTCTGGGAAAGACCTGCCAAGGAAAGAAATGCCGATATTTTCTATGTAGCGGATCATTTTTCCAAAAAGGCCACGGATGCGGTTATGGATGTATGGGAAAAGCGACTTCTGCCTGCATTCAGCGAGGACCGCGATGTTCTGCAATCGGTTTTCTGCGATTCGCTGGAATATGTTACCGATATGGACTGGTCCCGCGGCTTTGCAGAGGATTTTGAAGCGCGCAAGGGTTACAGCATTCTGCCGTATCTTCCTGTGCTTGGAAATGCCTACATGTTCCCCGGTATGGAAAACTGCAATCAGGGCGTTTTCCCGGACAGCAACGTATCCGGATATTCCTTCACCGACCGTGACCTGCAGCATCGCGTGAATATGGATTATTACGAGATGCTGACCGATTACTATTGCCGCAACCATCTGGGACACATGCAGAAGCGTGCGGAAGAGATGGGGCTGAATGTCCGCAGCCAGATTTCCTATAACAAGAACCTCGAGGCGGAATGCGCATCGCTTTACGTCGGCATTCCGGAAAATGAGGCCCTCGGGCGTCCGCAGTTTGACAATTTCCGCATTATGGCTGCCGGTGTAAATCTCGCCAGAAAGCCCGTTTATTCCTTTGAATGCAATGCTGAGATGCTCAATGCCTACGGACAGACACATGAAGATATTTTATGGTGGATCAAACGCTCCTATGTCGGCGGCATGAACGCACAGGTTTTCCATGGCGCACACTACTGCGGATATTATGACGAGGAAGGCAGCGAAAACGGGCTGTGCCCCGGCGTACAGTGGCCGGGTTACGAATCATTCTCGGTTCCTGTCTGGTCCAACGGATGGAATCGCACCCTGTCTGCCGAGCATCAGAGAGAGATTCTGACCTTCCTCGGACGCTGCAATTATGTGCTGAGAAATCCGCATAAAGTGGATGTGGCAGTCTATCGCAACGATTATACCAATTACAGCCCCTTCACCAGCGGAGACGGAACCTATATCTGCAAGGACGGCAACGCTCTGAACGATGCCGGTTTCTCCTATGAATTCCTTTCGCCGCGCCTTATGCAGCACGAAAACGCCGTCATAGCAGGCGGCAGATTCGACGAAAACGGCGCAGCGTACAAAGCCATCATTGTGGACAACGAGGAGTACATGGCTTATGAAGGCGCTGAAAAACTGCTGGCATACGGAAAAGCCGGATTCCCGATTCTGTTTGTTGGCAGGTACCCGGAAAAGAATCTCTTTGCAAGCGCAACGAAAACCGATGAAGAGCTGCGCGCGCTGATTCAGCAGATTCCGCATACCTTTGTAGAAAAGCATGCGCAGGTTCCGGATGCACTTAAGGCGCTGAATGTTCTTCCCGATGTGCTTCCCGAATCCCCTGTTCCGCTGCGCCCGGTGCATGTAACAATCGGCGGCAAGAATTTCTATTATATTTATAACGGAAATACCATCGTGCGTAACGATATGACCACCCGCTTCCCGCACATCGATAAAAAGGCCGTCATGAAGGAGTTCACCATCTCCCTGTCGCTCGCCGGAGAAGGCGATGTATACGAGCTGGATGGATTTTCCGGCACCTGTGTTCGCTATGCGGGAACAGTAAAGGACGGCAGAACGCAGGTATCGCTGCACTTTGACCGCGATGAAGCAAAGCTGCTGGCCGTGCTTACAGCAGAAGAAGCAGAAGAAATGGGCATACAGGCGCAGAGCGCCAAGCCATATGGAGCATGCCGCGAAATTCTTCTTACCGACTGGATCTTGCAGATTCGAAAAATCGCAGCACCCGCAAACAGAATCGGTACCTTCTACGAATCCTGCTGGGAAGATATGGAACCCATTGCACTTGCGGAACTAAAGTCGTGGAAAGACATTAACGCCGAATGGAAAAACGTATCCGGCATCGGTACCTATACCACGAATATTACCCTGGATTCCGTTCCCGAAAAGGCACTGCTTTCTCTTGAGCAGGTCAGCGATACATACAATATAACCGTAAACGGAATCCGCTTTTCTTCCGGCGACCCCGTGAAAAAGCGCACAGATATTGCATCGGCGCTGAAAGCGGGACAAAATACCATCGTTATCACCGTTTGCAGCCAGATTCAGAATATGGCCATCCGTGATTTTATCGACGAGTTCATCAGCAACGAAAACAACTATGAACTGTGCCGAAGCCATTGGATGGGCAAATACAAGGATTACGGCATCTGGGGCAAGGCAGCACTTCTGCTATATCAGTGAGTCAATGGCAACACAAAGGGGCTTTGCAGCGCATTTGCTGCAAAGCCCCTTTTGGCATCTTGCTTACTTAATGTCGGTTACGGTGTAGCCTGCATCCGTCACAGCCGCGCGGAGAGCTTCATCGGTAACATCGCCCTGTACGGTGGCCTTGCCGCCTTCCAGGTCTACTTCAACCTCGACGCCCAGCGCCTTGATAGCCTTTTCAACATGAGCAACGCAGTGCTTGCACATCATGCCTTCGATAAATACGACCTTTGCCATTGTGATTTCCTCCTCTTTGTTATCCTCAACAGGTTCTTCCCTGTTTTCCGGCACCTGAACAACTGCGGATACACCCGCCAGAATCTTTGCGCGTCCCAGTCGCAGCGCATTGGTAACCACGCACACGGAGCTGCAGCTCATCGCCGCCGCCGCAATCATAGGATTAAGACTGATTCCGAATGCAGGAATCAAAATGCCTGCTGCAATCGGAATTCCCAGAATATTATAGAAAAACGCCCAGAAGAGATTCTCCTTAATATTCTTAATGACCTTACGCCCAAGCCGCACGGCAGCGGGAACGAGCGTTATATCATCGCGCATGATAACCACATCGGACGATTCAATCGCCACATCGGTACCCTGACCAATGGCAAGCCCGACATCCGCGCGCGTAAGAGCGGGCGCATCGTTGATGCCATCGCCAACCATCATTACGCGTCGTCCCTGTGCCTGCATTTCAGCCAGAATGCGTTCCTTATCCTCCGGAAGAAGTTCTGCACGAACATCTGAAACGCCCAGCTTTGCGCCGATTGCGTTGGCAGTTACAGCATTGTCACCGCTAAGCATAACCGTCCGAATACCCATCTCATTGAGCTGTCGAATGGCCTCCTGCGCTTCCCTGCGCGGCTGATCCGCAATTGCCAGCATGCCGGCATATTTGCCGCCGCAGACCGCATACAACACCGTCGCGCCCGTTTCAGCCCATTTCGATGCGGACGGAAGTTTCACATCTGCCATCATTTTGGCATTGCCGATGCGGACTTCTTCGCCGTTCCAATTGCAGGAAACGCCCTGCCCCGGTATCATGCGGAAGTCCTGAACTGCAGTTGCCTTGCAGCCCGCCTCGCTTGCACGCTCCACAGCCGCCTTTGCAAGCGGATGGGAAGAAGGTGCTTCCGCAGAAGCAACCATCTGCCAAAACTTCGGATGCGCCGTTTCAAAGCCAATTACCTGCATGCGTCCTTCGGTAAGGGTTCCGGTTTTATCAAACGCAACAGTATCAATCCTGTGAATCGTTTCCAGCGCCGCAGCAGATTTCACCAGAATGCCTTCCTTCGCGCCGCGTCCCGTTCCCACCATGATTGCAGTAGGCGTTGCAAGACCAAGCGCACAAGGGCATGAAATTACCAGAACGGAAATTGCGATATTCACAATGAATGCAGCATCCTTGCCCGCAACCGCCCAGATAATAGCCGCAAGCAGCGCGATTCCTACAACCACAGGCACAAAAATACCACTGACCTTATCTGCCAACCGCGAAATAGGCGCCTTGGAACTCGCCGCCTCCTCAACGAGACGAACAATCTGCATGAGTTTCGCGTCCGCGCCGGTCTTTTCCACTCGCATTTTGAAATAGCCATCGGAATTGACGGTTGCACCGGTAATCTGCATACCTTCGCTTACATCCACCGGAATACTTTCGCCCGTCAACATGGACTGGTCCACGCAGCCAGTGCCTGCGATAACCACGCCGTCCGCCGGGATGGATTCGCCTGCGCGCACGATGCAGATATCACCCACGCGCAGTTCCGAGGCACTGATGACGCATTCTTTCCCATCGCGTTCAACGGTCGCCGTCTGAGGTGCAAGGGACATAAGTTCGCGAATTGCCGCGCCGGTGCGTCCTTTTGCTCGCGCCTCAAAATATTTTCCCAGTGTAATCAGTGCCAGAATCATGGCCGCCGATTCAAAATAATAATGCGCCATTTCGTGGCCGTGTCCGCCCTGCGCAGCGAGGTCCAGCAGCATATAAACGCTGTATACAAACGCAGCCGACGAACCGATTGCAATCAGGCTGCTCATATTCGGACCGCGCCGGATGATTGCCATAAACCCGTCAATAAAGTATGTACGGTTGACAAACATCACAACGATGGTCAAAAGCAGCTGCCAAATTCCGTTTACTACGGGATTTGCGAGGCTTCCCGGAAGCTGCAGACCAAACATCGGCCCCATAGACAGAAGCATCATCGGAACAAGCACCGCAAACGATGTGATCAATCGGAATTTTGTATCATCCTTCGGCTCTGCTTTTACTGCCTTCTGCTCCTCGCCCGCAACATGCGCTTTATACCCTGCTTTAACAACAGCCGAAACGATTTCCTCTGCCGAGGTAATGTTTTCATCAAATTCGACCTTCATGCTGTTCGTAAGAAGACTTACATCAACCGCCTGCACGCCTTTCACGGCGCGAACGGCCTTGTCTACCCGTGCGGAACATGCCGAACAAGTCATGCCATATACGCCAAATTGCCTTTTCATATTGTATTCCCCCTTTGGGTACGGCGAATTTCATTTAAGTTAGTATACCCAAACCAGAAATATTTGAATCGCAGGGTCACACACATGACCCTGCGATAATGCATTATTTCAGCGTGATTACAACGCGGCGATAGGGTTCTTCACCTTCGCTGTGCGTTGCCACATGAGGATTGTTCTGCAGTGCGGAGTGCAGGATGCGGCGCTCGTAGGGGTTCATGGGCTCGAGCACGACCTTACGGCCGGTGCGCTTTGCCTTTGCAGCCATACGCTCTGCCAGCTTGGTCAGCGCATCTTCACGGCGTGCGCGATAGTTTTCGCTGTCCAGAGAAACGCGCAGATAATTCTCGCGGCCACGGTTTACAACCAGGCTGGTAAGATACTGCAGCGCATCCAGGGTATCGCCGCGGCGGCCAATCAGAACGCCAACGGTATCACCGGTCATCTTGATGGTGAGCTGTTCCTCATTGGCAACCATGCGGATATCCACATTTACGCCCATCTTGCCGGTAACTTCGGTGAGGAATTCATATGCACGCTTTTCGTCCTCGCCGGCATTTTCCAGATCCATCGGAGGCAGATCCGGAACAGCGGGTACGATTTCAGCACGCTGCTCAGAGCGCTCGGGACGCTCTGCACGCTCGGGACGTTCACGGCGATCGCTGCGGCGGTCGTTGCGGCGATCATCGCGTGCCTTGGGAGCCTTCTTCGCCTCAGACTTCTTTTCTTCGGCTTTCTTAGCCTCAGCCTTTTTCTCTTCCGCCTTCTTTTCTTCCTGCTCGATCCAGGCAGGCTTGGAAACCGGCTTTTCGCTTACGGGCTCTGCAGCCTTTTCCTCAATGGCGGGTTCGGCTTCGACAGCCGCTACAGGAGCCGGTTCTTCTTCAACCATCTTGGTTTCGGCCTTCTTCTCCTGCTTCTTTTCGGACTTCTTTTCCACTTCGCCCAGAACGCTCAGGCCCTTATTACCGAGCGTCATAACGGGCATTTCGATCTTCATTTCGTCTTCGCGGACGGTAAGACGTACCTTTGCCAGTCGGCCAAACATGCCGAACAGTCCCGGGCTGCCTACATCAAGAACATCGATCTGGACATCAGAGGATTCCAGTCCCAGCTCTTTCAGACCGGCTTTTACGGCATCTTCTACCGTTTTGCCGCTTGCAGTTATGGATTTCAAGGCTTAAGCGCCTCCTCGTTAATGTTATTCTTTGCTTCCTGTTTGTTGAGATACCAGTCAACGCCCCACTGCTGAATGATCATAATGATGTTGACAACTGCCCAATACAGCGAGAACGCAGCACTGGAGGTTGCGCAGATAAACAGCGAGAAGATCGGGAAGAACCACTTCATGAATGCGCCCGTACCGCCCTGACCGTTTGCGGAAGTAGCCTGCGGCTGCGGCGTTACCATGGTGTAGACGAACTGGGTTACCATGGAGAGAATCGGCAGAATGAACAGACCGTTTGCGGAAGCCATCAGCGCATCCCAGCTATTGGGAATCGTGAGGGTAAACGCGGTGAACAGGAACGGAATCTTCAGCTGCATGAAGTTGTTGCCGCCCATATTCTGCAGAAGAACCTTATACGTATCGCTTGCAAGGAATGCTTCGGCGATGGTAATGTTGTCCTGCGTGAGGTAAGTTCCTTCAACAACCCGGATACCGCTGCGGGCGATAGCATCAACCGCAGGCATAATGGTGCTGGTGAAGGAATCGGGCTGATAAACGTTCTTAATCCACATGAAGCTCTGGAACTGCGGATTGAAGGTAGCATCCAGACCTTGTGCAACGCTGGCGTCCCAGGAAAGGATCAGGTTGCTGACGGCATCCTTGCCGGAGGCGACTGCGGCACGCAGTGCTTCCTCGCCGCCCTCGGTGAAATGGGAGGCCCATTCAATCAGCATGCGCACGGTTTCCTCATTGGCAACAACGCGCATCGCAGTAAACATGCAGAACAGAATCGGAAGGGTAAGCAGCATAGGCAGACATCCTGCCAGGGGGTTGATCTTTTCCTTGCGGTAAAGCTCATTCATCTTGACATTGAGCTTTTCCTTATCATTGGCATACTTTTTCTGCAGTGCCTGGATCTTGGGGTTAACGCGATTCATCGCACGCATGCTGCGCTTGCTGCGCACGTCAAGCGGCAAAAGAACAAAACGAATCAGAAGGGTAAACAGAATTACCGACCAGCCGTAATTGCCGACCAGACTATAAACCCATTCCAGAATTGTTTTCAGAAACTGACTGATGAAATTCATTCTTTTCCTCCTTTTCTCGGTGGAACCGGATCATATCCACCGGGAAAGCATGGATTACAGCGCAATACACGTTTAACGGCAAGGAATAATCCCTTTGCCGCTCCATGCACTTCAATCGCTTCCATCGCATACTGCGAACACGTCGGCGTGAAGCGACAGCACGGAGGAAAGCAGGGGCTGATCTGCCGCCGGTAGAACCGGAGCAGTGCAAGCAATACGCGCCTCATGAGTCACGGAACAGCTTGGCACGTTCCAGCACGGCGCGCAAATCGCGCGTCAGTGCCTGATGCCCGGCTTCCGGCGCGCTCGTACGGGCAAGCAGAATGTAACGCCCGCATTTCAGCTGATTTTTCACATGTCGAAAATCCTCGCGCATATAGCGGCGAATGCGGTTGCGAACAACTGCGTTCCCCACTTTAGACGAGGCAGATACGCCCAGACGAAGATCTCGCCCTTTAAGATAAATCAGCACCAGATGTCTCCCCGGAAAGGACTTGCCTTTCCGGTAAACATACTGATGCTGGCGATTGCTCCCCAGCGAATACTTACGTCCAAGCGCGAGGGGATGCTTTGACTCAGACATCTCTTATGCAGACAGAACCTTGCGGCCGCGCAGACGACGTGCGCGCAGAACGTTCCTGCCAGCCTTGGTCTTCATGCGCTGACGGAAACCGTGAACCTTGGACCTCTGACGCTTTTTCGGCTGATAAGTGCGAAACATCTTGAACACTCCTTTTTCTTGTCCTAATTGAACCGCCAATGGCGGAATCACGCATAGCCTTCACATTATATCTAACCCTTCACAGCTTGTCAAGCGAATTTGGGATAAAATACGTGTACAAGTGTGAATTCATGCCAACATTTTAAAAGATTTTCCATTTTCTAACCGGAGAACGTCCATGAGAACTCGTAATCTCCCGAAGCCACCTTTACATACACATCGCCCTCTGATTCCCATGCGCGCAGAACGCCTGTCGCCCCGTGAAGGTCCGTTCCCTTTTCACGCACGTCGTCAAGCTGCGCATTTTCAAGCACAACCAGTGCTTCGCAGTTTACCGGAACCGTAATGTCCGCCTGTGCCTGGGAACCCGAAAGCTGCCAGCCACTGCTGACCATGCCGAAAGGCGTTCTCTGCCAGCCGGAAGCAAAGCTCATGCCCGGCGTAAAGCGGGGATGCAGAAGCATATCCGAGTACATCGGTTGACGAAGGGGATTGATACCCGCAACCGCACGAACCAGCCATTCGCTGATCACACATCCCAAAGGATGGTTCAGGGAATTGAATTCCGGGTCTGCCGGGGTTCCGTCTGCTGCGACAGCGTCCCAGCGTTCCCAGATGGAGGTGGCACCACGCCGGATTGCATACAGCCACGAAGGCGTATCATCGCGGAAAAGGATGCGGGCCGCGAGATCATGCCGCCCGATATCCGTAAGCAGCTGCATAGCAAAGGGCGTTCCCGCACTGCCCGTGGTCAGACTGTCTCCATTCTCCTCAATCAGGGTGGAAAGATCGCGCGCAATGCGCTCCCTGTGTTCTTCCTCGCACAGATCAAACTGCAGCGTGAGGATGTGCGCCGTCTGCGTATTCACTGCCAGACGCCCCGTGGCGGTGATAAACTCCCGCTGATAGGCACGGCGAATCTTTTTGTTCAGCGTGGCAAAGGATTTTGCATCAAAATCCCTGTCCAGAATCGCAGCAATGCGCGCCGCAAGATCGGTTGCATACGCGTAGGCTGCAGTCGCAATCAACGATACATCGGTAATACCGATGCAGCTGTTGGCACGCGCATCCAGTGCAAGCCAGTCGCCATACTGATAGTCTACCGGCCAGATGCCGTCCTTTACGCGCGTGGATATATAGCTCATCCACCGTTTGATGCAGGGATAGTGTTTTTCCAGAACGCGCGTATCGCCGTATTCATTGTACAGTGCCCACGGAATTGCAACAACCGCATTGTCACTGAGAGCCGCTCCCGAAAGATCATCGCTTAATCCGTTGGGAACCGCACAGGGAATTGCCCCGTTATCCCTCTGCTCAATTTCCAGATCGCGCAGCCAGTCTGCCAGCATATTACCTGCATACATCTGGACGCACATTGTGCGCGCAAGCGCATGATAATTGCCCGTCCATCCAAAGCGTTCGTCACGTTCCGGTGCATCCGTCAAAACGCCTACAAGATTGGATTTCAGCGTCCAAATCGCATTTTGATACAGCTGATTTACACGTTCGTCCGAACATTCAAACGCCGCATTGATTTCCAGATCCGATCCAATCACCATGGCCGTAAAGTCATGGCACTGCGGCTCCTGCGGCCAGTTTTTGAGCCTTATGTACCGGAAACCCGCATAAGTAAAGTCCGGCGTAAACTCTTCCGTTCCTTCGCCCGAAAGCGTATATCGTACCTCGGCACGGGCGGAACGATAATTTTCCCGATAAAAATTCCCCTGCGCATCCAGCATCTGCGCGCAATCATACGCCACTTCGTGCCCGCGTTCGCCGCGCACACGGAACTTTACCACGCCCGCAAGATTCTGACCGAAATCAACCAACGTTTCCCCATTGGGTGCAGTGAAAACGCGCTGTGCTTCGATTTCGGTGCGGAATCGGATCGGCTCTGCAGACTGCCAGTTCAGAAGCGTTTTGGAAACATTCGGCGTGTATACGTTTACCGGCGGTTCCGCTTCGGCAGTTGCGTCATAATGCACGCCCATCACCAGATCCGCCATGCGGTATTTGCCTTCGCATTCCACTTTCCAGTGCGAATCCGTAAGAACAGTCTCTTCTTCGCCATCTTTATAGCGAATGTGCAGCTGCGCGATCAGTGCACGATACTTTCCGCATTTTTCGGCGCACAGGGAATCGGCATATTCCCCCGTATACCAGCCGCCCGACACTGCAGCGCGGATTTCGTTTTCGCCCTTTTTCAGAAAAGGCGTAGCATCGTATGCCTGATAGCGGACGCGCTTGTGCGCACTGGTCGGCCCCGGCGCCAATCGCGTGTCATGTGCGCGCATGCCGTTGAGCTCAAAGCTATAGGCGCCCAACGCACTCACATACAGGCGGGCAGATTCCACATCGTCCCTGACGGTGAAGGATTTCACAAAGGTTGCCACGCCCAGCGGCTTTCCGCTTTCATAGATTTTCGGGCAGGAAACCCACCTTGCGCGCCATCGACCCATAAGACCGGTTTCAAAAAAGGCATCCCGGCTTACGCCTATATCGATTCCCCGCTCGTCCCATACGCGGACATTCCAGCGGTAGCGCGTGCGCGGCTTCAGCGCATCACCCATATACTCAATCTGTGAGCTGGCCTGCGAAACCACCTTGCCGCTGTCCCACATCAGCTTTTCGCCCGCATACACTAAAATCCTGTAGGCAGACTGCGCCTTCATACGGCTGGGCGCGCGCAGCTGCCAGCTGAATCGAGGCCGCTGCTCGTCAACGCCGATCGGTTCGCGCAGCGATTCAATTTTCGGTCGTATAATCTGCATAGTATCCTCCCATACGCATCACAGGCATGCGCATAAATGCGCCGCATTCAAAGCGTTGCCCTGCCGGACTGCGCTCTGAACGCGGCATCCGTATTGTAATTACTCAAAACTCTTGAGCAGTTCCCTCATCTGTTCGATCATGCTCTCGTCATGCAGACGGAACTTGAACTCCACTCGTCGGGATGCAGCCATATCTTCCGCTCCGTTTTCATCCAGAACGGGATCGCTGAACGAACGGCCGTTGACCGTTACCATTTTGCGAAGCTCTTCCTTTTGTCCCGGAGTGAGCTGCACAAATTCGTCGCTGAGAATATAGGCAAATACTGCGCGGGCGCGGTTTTGCGAAAGCGCCATATTCTCAATGTAGGTTCCCGTGGAATCCGTATGACCCTCAATGATAATTTCGCTTACAGAATCATCATACTCCGCCGAGAGCAGAACTTCCATATAGACCGGAATAAATTTCTGCAAAAATCCTTTTCCCAAATCGCTCAGGACAGACTGCCCAACGTCAAACAGTACTTCGCTGGAAAGCTGGATCGCACCTGTTTTCTGATCCGTATTGACCTGCACATTTGCTGCATTCAGCGCACCTGCAAGCTCCACGATGATCTTCGATCGTACGCCGATCAAATCCTCAAGCTGCGCTTCCTGCTGCGCCATCAGCGACTGCTGCGAAGCGATCTGCGATTGCTGTTCCTCCAGCTTCAACTGCAGCGCAGAAAGCAGTTCTTCTTTTTCCTCTGCACTCAGCTGCGAAGCCGCAAGTTCCAGCTGTGCCTTTTCCAATTCTTCAAGAGCCGCATTCAGTTCGCGCTGCTGCTCAATCAAGGCAAGCCGGCTGCTTTCCAATTCGTCATTCTGTGCGGCAAGAGCATCCTCTTTTTCACTGAGCGCCGTTTCCTGGCTTATAATTCTGGCAGTAGCCTCCTCCATCGCATCAAAATGCGCATAGAGGCTGTAAAACATAATCAGGATCAGTACGAGCACCAGCGTGCTCATAAGGTCCGAAAAGCACAGCCAGAAGCTTCCGTTATCCGATCCGCTTCTGCGCTGCCTTCTACGCATGGATCTGCGCATCGCCTTCACCTCCCGGCTCAGCGCATGCGGGCAACGGCGTCATCCAGAGTTGCCTGCGCACGGCGGAGCGTATCGGCCATATCGCCCAGCTGCTGCTCGAATACGCGGGATGTGCTGCCCACTGCATGGGGAAGGTTTTCAACGGAAGCGGAAATGTCATTTACCGCGTTGCCCAGCTGCTTGATTACGCTGCGCATGTTCTGATCAAAAATTTCCATGGTATCGTTCAAATCACGATTAATCTGCCCGGCAAGCGTCTTATGCGTGTTTTCCATATTTTTGGAGCTGTCCTCCATATTGCTTGCAGCCTTGAGCATGGCCTGCGTCGCCTTCTGGAAGTTTTCATTGAACAGATTCATAAAGCGCTCGCTGGACTGCTGGAAGCCCGCAGCTGCCTTACCGATTTCAGTCTGTGCGGAGGACACCGTCTGCAAATAAACATTCTGCTTCTGGGCAACGCCTTCCATCTGGTCCACACTTTCGCTGATGCGGCGGTATCCCTCTTCCATCTTGGCCTGAGAAGCACCGATGCGGGTGATGTACCCATCCATCTTTTCGATCATCTGCTCGCTCATCTTTTCATACTGAGCCACATTTCTTGCCATGCGCTCAATCTGAACAAGGTTTTCCTTGTAATGCGCCTGCACTTCTTCATGATGGCGGCAGGTTTCATCCAGGGTAACGGCAAAATTGCGCAGCTGTCCGCGCAGCGTCTGATCCATCTGATCCACAAAGCGCTCAACCACGGCATTCAGGAAGCGCATCTGTTCGTTTGTGGAAATATTCATGAACTCATTCAGGCTCTTGTGAAGCGGGCGCACGCCTGCCTCGATGGAAGCAGTCAGTTCCTTTTCCAGTTTCTGAATCAGTGCAGTCTGCTCCTGCTGATAGATGGCGACCTGCGTCATCGGGTCAACGGAAAGAACACCCGCATGGCCCTTCATTGCGGAATAGAACTCCGTCAGCGCATGATCCGCAAATCCGCTGGTCATGCGTACCGCCATCGTGAACAGAACCGAACCGATCACGCCGAAAATGGATGTCATAAACGCATAGCGCATGCTGGGAATCAGCGTTTCAATCGAAACCTGAACCGATGCGGAGTTATCCATATTGAAATTCGAAAGACCCGTCGAAAGACCGATCAGGGTTCCGAGGAAGCCCAGCGAAACCAGAATGCCCGGAATCGCGTCTGCCAGAGAAGAACGGCCGGGTTCGTGAATCACGGTTTCCTCATTGATATAGTCCTCTATTGCACTGGCATTGTGATATGCACCGTCCGCAAAAAAGAGGTTGTTGAGGTATTCGCTCCAATGAGGATACAGAGATCCCTTGCCCAGAAACTTATCATCCTGCCAGGACTGTTTTGCATTGTTTCCGGCCTTGATATTGCGAATCGCCTTCCACAGAAGCCTGCGCGTATTCCACACCGGAATCACGCACTTAACCAATCCCAGAAAAAATACCACGATAATCGCGCCGTACACGAGAATGTCGGCAAGACTTGACATGCTGAACAACTTGTCCCATATGCTCATCATTTCGTTCACCTCTTTGCTTCCTGATACGGACATATGCCGCTATATTTGCATAAATGCCCGATTTTCATTATAGCATGCTTTTGTAATTTGTGCAACGCAAAGCATTTGCCGGATTACACAAGCTTTACAACAACAGCCGTCATGTCATCCTTTGACGCATCGCACCGACCCGTAAGTTCCGCACAAATCTTTCTGGGATGGGTATTTCTGCATTTTTTGAGACGCGAAGCGATTTCGCCCGGTGCATAAGCGTCCGTCACACCATCGCTTCCAAGAAAGAGCACATCCCCCTTCTTCAGCGCAATGCGCGCCGAGGACGGATGATTTTCTTCCACAATTCCAATCGGCAGGCGGCTCCCTGCAATCTGCACAGCACGCCCGCCATGCAGATATATAGACGGAGGCGCAGCCATTTTGTAGATCTGCGCGGTTGCATTTCTTAAATTGATCACCGCCAAATCCAGCGTGGAGAAGGTTTCCCCCTGCCCCATAAGAAGGATATTGGCCATCTCAAGGGCAGCCTCCGCCGACATCCCCGCATTCAAAAGCGAGCGTATCAACCGCACGGTGCGGGCGCTTTGCCTTTGTGCCTCCTCCCCGGTACCCATCCCATCACAGATTATTGCAAATATCCTGCCATCCGGAAGTTTCTGCACAGCATAGCTGTCTCCATTCACGCGTCCGCGCGCCCGGGCAGAAGCACCCGCAATCGCACGCAGCCGAAGCGGAGCAGCCGATTCGCATTTCTCCGAATCCGTCAGCGCACTTTTCAGATGCAAAAGCATCTGCCGCATTCCTTTTTCCTGCGCACACGAAGCCATATCCCCGAGCATTACTTCCGCAATCTGCATTTTTTTCGCCATTACACGCGCATATGCATATTCTGTGCGCGCATCTTTTTCCGCAAGAAAGAAACCCTTTATTCGATCTTCCGGAATCACAGTTGCAGCCAAAGCCCCGATTACCGACTCCATCATCGGAACCGCCGGGAGCGAATAGCCGAACGGACCAAGATATGTCATCTGGCACACCGCAACAAATACCGGCACGCGCAGCCATACGGAAATCCCGCTGAGCATGCCGCAAAGTGCGCCTGCCATTCCCAGAACCGCTGCCGATACATTCTGCCCGCCGCTGAAAACGACAGCTGCACCCATCATCACACCAGTAAGCGCCCCCATTCCGGCGCCTCCGGAAGAAGCCGCCACCACCGCAGCAGCCACAAATATCCCCTGTGCCAGACCGTCAAGCCCGATTGCAGCCACAATTGCCATACCGGCAAGCGCCAGCTGCTCCTCGCCCGTACATGTGCCGCGTTTTATCCAATCGCCGCCGAAAGGCAAAAGCACGGGTGCCGTAGCCATTGCCACAATCGCACACAATACCGAAGAGAGAAGGTTATAGGCAATTCCGCTTGAAAACAATATGCCCGGAATCAGCGTACCCGCAAACGCGCAGATACCACTCCACGCAGGCGCACCAAACCGTTCCTTCCATGGCACAAGGCACAAAAGCTCGACCAGTGCACACCCGAAAAGCGGCTGCCATCCCGCAATTCCGCCAGCCGCAAATATACATCCTGACGCGCAGCCGCCTAAAAGTGTCATCGGATTACCCTTAGTTTCCCTTGCCATAAAATATACCGCGCACACAAACGGCGCGAGCGTATCTGCCGCCCGCGCACGTGCCGCTATGGCTACAATCGCGGCAAAAATCACATTTTTCATCCATGAATAAGCGTATTTCTTCATTGATGTTCCTCCATACATTCCTATATATGCACACTTTTCCGTATGCATTCCGAAACACGCTCAAAACTTAAATAATTATAGCTTGCATATCGGTTACTTTCCAATTATAATGCTTGCATCCGAATCGAATCGGATGCAGCTTCATCAAACATAACAGGAGGATTTACCAATGAAGAAGCTTATGGCTTGCATGCTGGCTATTGCTCTCGTTCTCTCCATGGGCATGAGCGCATTCGCAGCAGAACCCGTTGCCAAGGAAGACATCAAGATCGGTTTCATCTACATCGGTGACATCAACGACGGTGGCTACACCATGGCTCACCACACCGGCACCGTTGCCATGCAGGAAGCTCTCGGTCTGCGTGATGACCAGATCATCATCAAACGCAATGTTCCCGAGAACAGCGATTGCGAAATCGCTCTGCTTGAGCTCATCGAGCAGGAATGCGACATCATCTTCGGCATCAGCTTCGGCTACATGGACTTCATGGAAGAACTGGCCAGCCAGTATCCGGAAGTTATCTTCTCCCACTGCTCCGGCTACAAGTTCAACGACGTGAACTTCAACAACTACTTCGGCCGCATCTATGAGGCTCGCTACCTCGCCGGTATCGCTGCCGGTCTGCGCACCGAAAACAACTACCTCGGCTACGTTGCAGCTATGCAGATTCCGGAGTGCATCTACTCCATGAACGCATACTTCCTCGGCGCCAAGTCCGTCAACCCGGACGTTAAGATGGACGTTGTGTTCACCAACACCTGGTATGATCCCACCATCGAGCGTCAGGCAGCTGTTGCTCTGCTCGACAAGGGCGTTGACATGATGGCTCAGCATCAGGATACCACCAACCCCGTTGCTGCTGCTGAAGAATACGGCGTATGGGCTTGCGGCTACAATGCCGACATGACCGAAGCCGGCCCCAACGCTCACCTGACCGCTCCCGTTTGGAACTGGGGCGCATACGTAACCGCTACCGTTCAGCAGGTTATCGACGGCACCTGGGTACCCGAGAACTCCCTCATGGGCATGGCTGAAGGTCTGGTAGACATCGCTCCCCTGACCAAGAACGTTGCAGAAGGCACCGCCGAAGCAATCGACGCAGCCCGCGCCGCTATCCTGGATGGCACTCTGAACGTTTTCACCGGCCCCATCTATGACAACGAGGGCAACCTCCGCGTTGAAGAAGGCCAGATCCTCACTCCCGAAGAGATCCTCCAGATCGACTGGTTCGTAGAAGGTATCACTGTAGTGTAATCCTTTCGGCACACAAAAACGCCCGGCTTACGCCGGGCGTTCAGTCTGTCAAAAAATATTTTTTCCGGACTGGTGGACGGGGAAGCACGCATTCCTCAATGCGCAATAGTCGCCCAGCGTCGCTAAGCTAGCTGTGCTCCTTTGCTTATTGGACTCACGCCGTGCTGTTTCGCCCACGGGGCGCGCACTTCGTTTGTCCCCCGCCACTACCACCCCCTCCAGATTTTACTGGAATTCACCGCATTCCGGCCGTAAAATCTGCAAGGTTGCGATTTTTTCTACAGCTCGCAAGCTTACCTTCGAAAAACTACGCTCCTCGCGGCGTACACGCCGCCGCTGCGGATTTGATTGTGTTTTTCTTCCAACTAATGCTACGATAGTTTTTCACAAGCGAAACGCCCGTCTTATCGCCGGGCGTTTTCTTATACCATTTAAAGCAGCATTCCCGCAAAGCACTGCGCCGCCAGATACAATCCCAGTGCACTGAGAACCGGAGCAGCCTTTGCTGCCGGACCTGTGGAAAGGCGATCCTGTATCGACGAGAAGATCCATGCAATTGCCGTAAATACAACGCCGCCAACTGCCGCCAGAAGAAGTGCATCTTTCAGTGTCACAAAGCCCGCCACGAAAGGAAGCAGCCCGAATGTCAGCGCAGAAAACACAAATGCACAGACATAGCACCGCTTTGCCCCATGCGAAACATAGTGATCCAGCACAAGGGCAGCAAGGGAAACCAACGCCATATTCGGAATATCCAAAGCGGGCAGAATCATACGCGGTGCAAACGTGCGCAGCACAATGCATACCAACAACCCAATTCCCAGAACCACCGCCAGAGCGGTATTCAGAAACCAACGTTTCTCCTTCATACCCTAACCTCCCCAGGAAGTAGCGCCGGACTGGACATCCGCACCGGTGACATACGCCACCGCGGAATTCACGCAGCGCGCAACCGCCTTGGATGTAACCGTCGCACCGGTGATCGCGTCCATATTTGTGCCAACAGCCGCATCGCCCGTGTTCTTCAGAAACTGTGCCAGGAACTGCCAGTCCGTCAGAGCATTTGCGCCAAGGCCCACGGTTTCATGCATATCGCGCACGACAAGGCCTGTTACCGTGCCTTCATTGCTTACGCCTATCAGCATGGTAATTTCATCAACATAGCCCTGCGTAACCGTTTCAATGATAAATCCTGTTTCTCCCTTGTGAACGGAACGGATGGAAGCATCCGCGCCCGCATAGGGTTCAATCACAAAATCCTTGCTTCCGGGCAGAAGCGTCTGCATCACATAAATGTGATCCGCCTGCGCATTTTCAGAGGCAATCCCATTGAGTCCCACCGCCGCCGCGAAAAGAACGAGAGCCACCGCCACAATGCTGACCAAAGGAATAATGATCGTCTTTTTCATTGTGCTGCACCTCCTTTTTTCGTACCGAACCGTCTGGGTGCGGTATGGCGGTCAATCAGCCATACAAATGCATTCATCAAAAGGATGGCATAGGTCACACCTTCCGGAAACAGCCCGAAATAGCGGAAAAGTACCGTCAGCGCGCCGCAGCCGATGCCGTACACAATCTGTCCCATCGGCGTTGCCGGCGATGTGGAATAATCCGTAGCCATAAAGATGGCTCCAAGCATTACGCCGCCGCTGAAAAGGGAATACAGCATCCACTGAATGGGAGCGCCGGTCTTATGGAAAATCAGAGTCAGAACCGCCACGGTTCCCAGATAGGCAACCGGAGTGCGGGCAGAAATCACTTTGCGCCAGACGAGATATGCACCGCCCAGCAGCAGCGCCAGCGCGGAAATTTCACCGATGGAGCCGGGACAGTTTCCAAGGAACATGTCCAGAAGGCTCTCTCCCGGAAGTTCCGGCATCACCATATGGTGAAGGGGCGTTGCGGAGGTCACTGCGTCAATTCCTGCATAGCGCGTCATTCCGACAGGCCAAATCAGCAGCATAAATGCTCTTGCTGCCAGTGCGGGATTGAAAACATTCTGCCCAAGACCGCCGCAAAGCATTTTGGTAAGAACAATTGCAAACACACTGCCCGCAATGCACAGCCAGTACGGCGCAGTGTTCGGCAGTGTCATTGCCAGAAGCAATCCCGTAACCGCAGCCGAGCCGTCAATCACGGTATTCCTGCGGCGCAGAATCAGGCAGAAAAGTGCCTCCGAAGCCAGTGCCGAGGCAACGCATACCAGCGCCACCCAGAGCGAGCGGATGCCCAGCACCCAGCAGCCGACAACTAGCGCGGGCAAAAGCGCCAGAACCACATCCATCATGATGCGGCTGGTGCGGAAATTTCCCCGGATATGGGGCGAAGAAGCTACCGTCAGTTTCATTTTGCCTTCGCCTCCTTGAGCATTTTTTTGCCGATGCGGAACGTTTCTACCAGCGGAAGCTTTCCGGGGCAGGTGAACGAGCAGCATCCGCACTCCATGCAGTCCATCAGATTCAGCTTTTCCAGCTGATCCAATCGCTTCGCATTCACATAGCGGTACAGATACAGCGGCTGCAAAAGCATCGGACAGGCGTTTACGCACTTGCCGCAGCGCAGGCACACCGGATTTTCCGCCGCACCGTTTTTGTCCTTCAAAAGGCACAGAATGGAGTTTGTTGCCTTGATCACCGGAACGCTCAAATCGCTCTGCGCCATGCCCATCATCGGGCCGCCGCTGATCACACGCTCGGTTTTATCATTCAGACCGCCCGCCGCCTCTACCAGGTCGTGGAAGGGCGTACCGATGCGCACGATGAAATTCTGCGGTTTTGCAATGGCTTCGCCGGAAATGGTTACGATTCGCTGCGTCAGAGGCATACCCAGACGCACGGCCCGGTAGATTGCAGCAAACGTGGAAACATTGAACACCGCGCAGCCTACGGATACCGGCAGTTTTCCCGGAAGCACTTCACGCCCGGTTACAGACTGAATCAGCTGCTTTTCCGCGCCCTGCGGATAGCGCGTGGGCAGGATACGGATCTCAATTTGGGGATACTGCGCAGAAATCGCATATATCTTTTCGATTGCTTCTTTTTTGTTGTCCTCTACCGCAAGCACAACCCTTTTCGGATGCAGAATCTTTTCCAGAATCATCATGCCTTCAAGAACATGCTCGGGTTCCGTGCGCAGCAAACTGTCATCCGCTGTGATATACGGTTCACATTCGCATGCATTGGCAATCAGCACATCCACATTCCCCATTGCCGCCAGCGCCTTTGCATTGCCGGGGAACGCTGCACCGCCCATGCCTACGATGCCCGCTTCGCGGATTGCGTGCAGAATATCCTCATCGGTTTCGGGAAGCGCACTCGTAATCGCAGTATCCTGATAATCGTTTTCGATCACCACTGCAAGAACCGTTCCCAGCGTCGGATGAGGGCGCTTTTCAATCGCAATTACCGTGCCGGATACGGATGCATGCACCGGCACGCACAATCCTTCGCCGTCGCCGATCTTCTGTCCCCACTTTACCTTATCCCCCACTTTGACCAGCGGAGTACAGGGCGCACCGATGTGCTGCTGCATGGGGATCACGACCTGTCGGGGCGTGATCGTTTTGAATTCGGTCACTCCGGTGGACATCTCCTTGTTGTACTTAGGATGTACACCACCAAAAAACAGGTGTTTCATCTTGTCACCTCGTTATGTTCGAATGATTTGCCGGAATCCTTCTGTCATATATTCCGTTCCATCCACTGCAATCCAGAATGCTTCCGCGCCACATTTTTCCGCAAGCGCCTTGCCTTCCTCCAACGGCAGTAGAAACAGCGCGGTGGACAGTGCGTCTGCAAGCCCCGAATCTGCGCACACAATCGTCACAGAACGCCAGAGATTTGCCGGCATCATGGTACCCGGGTCAATGATATGGTGATATTCTTCCCCATTCACCGCAAAGGTACGCTGATAATCGCCGCTGGTGACCACCGAACCACCCGTGACGTAAACGGTATGCACGTTATCGCCGCTTCCATCCGGATTCTGAATGCCGATAATCCACGGCGTGCCGTCCGTCTTTTTGGGGCCGGTAGCGCAGACATTTCCACCCACACTGATCAGCATACCTTCGGGCACGGTCTCCGCCACCTTCTGCGTCGCCCATCCCTTGGCAATTGCTCCAACATCCAGCCTGGTCTTTGCATCGGAAATATAGACTGTTGAGGCCGCTTCATCAATTACGATACTCTCAAAATCCATGTGTGCCGCAGCTTCCCTCAGCGCATCCATATCCGGCAGGGATGCGTTTATGGGATCGCGAATACCATCCTCACGCGCATCGTGCCACAATTTCAGCACGCCGCCCATAGCAGCATTGACCCTGCCGCCGGTAATATTGCAGTAGTTTCTGCAATCCAGAAGCAGTTCAATAATAGCTCCGTCAACCGTTACCGACGAAACTCCTGCCCGGTCGTTGATCGTTTTCAGATTGCTGATGCCTTCATACTCATTGTAGATATCGAAAAGCCGATGGTATGCAAGCAATTCGTCATGAATTTTCTGTGCCTGTTCGCGGAAAGCTTCCTCAGACTCTGCGAAACCCACAACGGTCGTAACCGTATCAAACAGGTCCAGAAACGTTGCCGTGTATTGCTTTTCCTGCGGCTCAAGCGTTGTGCAGCCGCAGAGCAAAAGACTCATCGCAAGAAAGAAACCCAGAATTCTGCGCATTACTTCATCGCCTTTTCAATCAGGCCCTGGAACCCACCGATGGAAATCGTAACAGAGGAAGCAAGGTCACTGCCGTCGGCAGGCTTTGTGGCCTCATTGATTGCAATGCCCGCCACTTCATCGGCAGTCTTTCCGGTAACGTAAGCTGCAAACGCAGCTGCCTGTTCATTCCATTCTGCCTTTGCCTTGCCCCATGCGACCATGCCGTAATTCGCGCCCAGTTCGTTCTTGGTGAGAATGGGAGTCGTCAGGTCGGTGGTAATCACGCCCGCAGCGTCAAAGGAAATCTTTGCCTGCACGCTGTCAATGATGCAGGAGGTAATCACACCGTTATTGGAGGTTACAACCGCAATATCCGCATCCAGCTGTGCGGTACCGTTGGCTTCGGCAGTGGCGGCAACGCTGTTCTTCAGCGAATTGATCGTGGCAACCGTAAGCGTATCGCCGGCCTGTGCACCTGCAAAATGTGCATTGTTTACCGCAGCCTCAATCGCGCTGACATAGCCGCCCAGATAAATGCTGGCGGAGGAAGCAAGGTCGCTGCCTTCGGGGGCTCTGCCGGTTTCATCGATAGCACCGTTTTTCAACTCCTCCACCGTCTTGCCAACCGCATAGCCGGCAAGCGCCGCAGCCTGCTCGTTCCACTCAGCCTTTGCCTTTCCCCATGCGACCATGCCGTATGCCGGGCCCAGCTCGTTCTTGGTGGGAACCTCCGCTGTTATGTCAGAAAGGATTGCACCCGTTGCATCCATATTGACGGTAGCCGGGATGCTGTCGATATAGCAGGCGGTAATCACGTTCCTGTCGTCCACAGTAACCGCAACAATCGTAACGTCATACTTCACCGCACCATCCTGACCCTCGGCGGCAGAGATGCTGTCACCGACCGCAACCGATACGGAAAGACCCGTCTTTACCGGCAGACTTCCGGCAATTCCGGAAGATGCAGATTCGTTCGCTGCAGGCGTTGCGCTGGGAATCTGCGTAGCTTCGGGGCAATCGCATTCATTGATCACCACAATCGTTCCCGTGCAGCCCGTCAAAAGGCAAACAATGGCCATGGTCATTGCAATAAGTACCGCGAGTTTCTTCATGATGATTCCTCCAAAAAATGTTGTTCTATCTGCGCACTTCCGGCGACGCGGAAATGAATGCATTCGGCAATGTGCGCAAAACGCCCGCACAGGCAATTCCGGTCATAAGGCCGGTAAATACGGAAATAATCAAAAGATACGGAAGATACGCTCCAATATATACCGACCGCATCAGCAGCATGGCCGCCAATATCTGACCGATGTTATGCGCTGCCGCGCCCAGAATGCTGACTCCATAGACGGAAAACCAGCGAACTCGCTTTGCTGCAGCCATCACGCCAAGTGCCATAACGCCGCCCAGCATGGAAAACGCAAGTCCCGTAATCCCGCCGCCAAAAACCGAACCAAGAATGCACCTCGGAATCAGAATCGTATAGGCGAATTTTGTATTCAGCATGTACAGCGCGATCATAGTTACGATATTGGCAAGCCCCAGCTTCACACCCGGCAGCGGAACCACCAGCTGCAGCGGGATAAACCGCTCTATATAAGAAAGCGACAGCGCCAGGGCAATCATCACCGCACAAACGGCAATCTTTTTGCTCTTTGTCACCCGATCACCCCACTACAAAATCCACTTCCGCATCGTCGGAAACGATTCGGATTTCCACGCCGTTCGGCAGGCAAACAATGCTTCTGCCCGAAGCTCCTACCCAGCCGCTGTGCATGCAATCTCCGCCCGGGCAGTCCGAGTGCGTAATGGCAGCTTTTCCGTCGCGGATAGTTACGGTATTGACATAGTCGCCCGTTACCATAAATTCCCTGTCCTCGCTCAGCGGGAATCTTTCAATCAGTTCTCCGCCCTGATATACTTCCACAAAAGCTGCCATATCATTTATACCCGGAAGAAAGCACGCAAAAACAATTGCTGCCAGAAATACCACCATTGCAATGGCGGCAATATCCCCTTTTTGAAAGCAAAGTTTCTCTTTCATTTCCAGCCTCGTTGATTATATTAGTGTTTATTATATCAACACTTTTTTTGAAAAGCAAACAAAATCAAAAATCTTCCCGCAGATATATTGCAGACAAATACAGCTGCAGCCGCTTACGATGCGCAAGCGGCTGTGATATTCACATTATTCCTCGAGAGGTATTTTGTATACTTCCTGCGTATCCAGCTTAAAGACCGTCAATTTTTCCTCATCATAATACCCATTGAGCACAAATCCATCTGCGACAATATAGGAATCTGTTCGGAACGTGCCAGCCGGAGCAGCAACGCTTCTTAAATATTGATTGTCTCTGACCGAAAACTCATGAATTACTCTTTTTCCCGGTTCTGCTTCAATTATATACAGACACTCTCCGTCATAGCACATGGCCTTCAGCCCTTGTTCGGATTCAAAAACTGTAACCGTTTCACCCGTCTTTGCATTATGGCAGCGTACAATATCTCCATCTGTGTAGTACACCATACCTTCAACAATAAGCACTTCAGGCCTGAATTGCGAATCATACGGAACACTTACGATTCTCTTTGCGCATACATCATAAATCTGAACAAAGGAATTTTCCTCCCAGTCTTTCGTTTCAATCAGAAAAAACGAGTGCCCGTAGCCGAATCTGGCATTCTCCATTTTAAGAACAGATACATATTCCCCGTCGCTGTATTTCAAAAGTTCCGAACAGCCGTCATATTCATTTCCCTCGCTCCTGATGCAGTATATCCCGTCAACAGTTTGAAAGTATCGCACCCATTCACTGAAACCTATCGTATTTTCACAAAAATCCTCTATCGCACTTTCAAGCCATCCATCCGCCAGATTGATCTTCAGAAAATTCCACTTTCTTTTATTCTGCTTCTCATCCATCGGGACGGAATACCATGTATGAGAACCGTATAGAAGATTCGTACAAATCCACGAATGCGGATACTGAAAGTACAGACTATCCGAATTCACAAAGATTTCTGAATTTGCATTGTGCACGGAAAATATCTTTTCCGCACTCATGGTGTTCAAATCGATGCTGTAAAGCGTCCGCCTGCTTGTGAATATATCACCGTAGTTTTCGTATACCGAAAGAAAAATCTGCCCGCCTTCTACAATCTGAAAAAAGCCATACATATCAGCGCTATATGCAAGGGAGGTCTCCTGTGCATATGCGGGTATGCTGCATAAAATTATAAAAATCAGCGCAAGCAATATTACTCTCCTCATATTATTCCCCTCTATTCGATGCTTTCAACTCCCACAACTATCCTTGTGCGTTCATCAAAGTAAACGCGGTACTCCTTCCCTTCCACAAACTCCTGCGGATATATTTCCTGCTTCGAAAAGATATCCATGGACAGAACCTTCTTCGTTCCTTCTTCGTTCCTTCTCCGGTCCAAAATACATATTCTTTTATCATAAAGCCTTTGCCATTTCCATGCCTTCCAACAAACTCGCCTGTATACGCGCTCACATCCGGAAACACAATGCTTGACGCATAAAACAGTGCCAGCAGAATGGACCCTGCAATCATAATCCAGCCCATTTTATCGGCCCGCTTTTTCCATTTCTTTGCAGGCATTCTTTCCAGTAGTATGCACACAATGCCTAACAGTACAAGCACGCCGCATACAATCCCCATCCGATATAGTATTCCGGAAAAGTTATACAGGCTATCACTGCACATTTTATTTCCACCTCAAGCAGTAAATATGGTATGATGTGAGCCTTTTATCAATAGTATATCACATAAACATCAAACGCTCAATCTGTCACTCCAAGTATGGACAACACCCTCCAAATATGGTATGCTCTTGTACATACACAAAAACGGAGGAAGATATATGAGCTGTGATAAGCAATATATAACCGGCGCAAATCCTTATATGCCGCTTTGGGAGCACGTCCCGGATGGCGAACCGCGCGTATTTGAATATAATGGCGAAAAGCGCATGTACATTTATGGTTCGCACGAACCGGACAATGAAGAATGCTGCGGCCGCGATTATGTGGTATGGAGCGCACCGGTAAATGATCTTACTAACTGGATGTATCATGGCGTAAGTTACCGCGGTACGGATGGAAAATTGATGTATGCGCCGGATGTGGTTCAAAAGGGTGACACTTTCTATCTGTACGCCGCGGAAGACTGCGGAAAACGGATCATGTTGGCAAAAAGCAAAAATCCCGCAGGGCCGTTTGAAAACCCGGAACTGACAGAACTGGGCTTTGATCCCGGTGTTCTGGTAGATGATGACGGAAGAGTCTACGCCTACTGGGGCGGTTTTATGGAAGGCAGCCATTGCGCCGAGCTGAATGACGACATGCGCACCATAAAGCAGGAAACGCTTTGCCTTACTCCCATCACCGGCTATAAAGATATCTGGGCAGAGTATGATGACAGCTTTGCAGACTGCGACGGTTTCTTTGAAGCATCTTCCATGCGAAAGATCTTCGGAAAATATGTTTATGTATATTCCAAGCTTCATAAAAAGCCGCTTCCGGATAGCGGCGTGGGCAAAGATTGCTACGGGTATCTTTCCTATATGTACAGCGATCATCCGCTCACAGGCTTTGTAAAGGGCGGAGACATCAGCCTGAATGCCGGCGAAATTATCACCCTTCCGGACGGTACAAAAAAATCCACCTACCCGTGGGGCAACAATCACGGCGGTCTGGCAGAAGTAAACGGGCAATGGTACATTTTCTATCACCGTCATACCGGCACACAAATCGGCGGCAGACAGGCAATGGTGGAACCCGTGGACATTGCCATGGATGAACAGGGCAGAGTGTTTATTGGCGATATCACATATGTAGACGGACAGCCTGTATCCAGTAAACCGGTAGAGATGACCTCGCAAGGTGCCATGATCAACGGAATCGATGCCTTCAAAATCATTTCGGCAGGATATGCCTGCCATATTTCCGGCAGCGAAGGCGCCTATATAGAATCGCTGACAGAGCCTTCGGAAAATTTGTCCACAAAAATCCGAAACATATCGAGTGGAACGATTGTCGGTTTCCGCTATCTGCAATTTGGCACTTGCCCGCCGAAAACCCTTTCCATCGCAGCCGATGCTCTGGCAGATATCAAAATCCGCGTGCATCTTGACTGGCATGACGGAAAAATCGTAGCAGAAGCAAACATTCCCAAGGGCGAAACACAAACAGAAGTCGCGCTGCAAAGCGGCATCATCGGAAAGCACGCCGTATATTTTGAATTCATCGGCGCTCAGGAGGATACCATCGCCGCCTTCGACAAGTTCACTTTTAATTGCTAACGTAGGTACAGCCCCGGAGATTGTTCTCCGGGGCTGTTCTGTACCAATTTACTGTTCTCGCATATCAATGTTTACCATATCCAGGTCGCCCCATATGCTTGACGCAATATACGGAAATGCTGCACATACAGAGTCGACGAAGGGTAGAGCATTATAAACAAACGATGTCTTAGTCATGTATGTCGAATCATTTATTCGGAAAAAGGCAGTTACAATCTGCGGTGCCTCTTCTGAATAAATGAGAACCGTATACATTGCTTGAGGCATATCAACTATATCATCACAAATATCATAGATGCTGATACACTC
The DNA here is from genome assembly GCA_015056055.1 of Clostridiales bacterium. Lineage (GTDB taxonomy): Bacteria > Bacillota > Clostridia > Christensenellales > Aristaeellaceae > Alectryocaccomicrobium. Next base: position 95,359 of record SVHC01000006.1, read on the forward strand.
TGCCCACTCACCAAATTTATGGTCAGTATAAATAGTGTTCGTCTCATAAATTGCAGTAAAACAGAATGTGACGGCCACTAGCTCAGGCATCTTATATTCAGCAAGCACCGCAGTCATATCCGCGTCAGACGGAGAACTCAAAACAGTCATATAGTCAGGATCAGATGGAACTATATTCAACAGCAATTCCCGAAAGGTAGGTTCCAATTTATCCATATTTCTTTCCATAAAACCTTCTGTTGCAATTACCGAACATAGTTCGTCGGCTTTTGCTATGGATATCTCCAGCAAATAGTCCAGTTTTTCTTCTGCATCGCTCGCTGCCAGGCAGACACTCCCAGCATTGCACAGGCAGCATAAAATTAGTAAGCAGCTCAGCCATTTAATCCTCAACACTTTCACGCCCTCCCAAATGCGATATTTATTACTAAAGTATAGGGTACACATGCCGCAAAGTCAATCGCAGGAAATAAAAAAAGACACCTTCGAAAGAAGATGTCCTATTTGGAATCCGGCGACGACCTACTCTCCCGGGCCGTTTCCAGCCAAGTACCATCAGCGCTAAGAGGCTTAACTTCTGTGTTCGGTATGGGAACAGGT
>SVHC01000046.1 GCA_015056055.1 Clostridiales bacterium
AGACAAGCATGGACAGGCCATGCTTGCCTGCAATCCACTTCCTACTTCTTACCCGGCGTTGACGCTGTTAACTTTTTGGGTGACCTTTTGCGTCACTTTTCACTTGACGAACACAGGCGGTGATACCATGACGCACAATGAATATATAAGGATCCAACCGGATGCGGATTCAGCTATGCTCTTCATACACGGAATCCTTGGTACGCCGAACCATTTTGAACCACTTCTCCCACTGGTTCCGGAATCCATGTCCGTTTATAATCTGCTTCTGGAGGGGCACGGAAAAGGTGCGCAGGATTTCGGCCATTCTTCCATGCAAAAGTGGGAAGCACAGGTGGAAAAAGCCGTTCATCATCTTTCTGCCTCCCACACCAAAATCTATATCGTCGCCCATTCCATGGGAACGTTGTTCGCAATCGAGCAGGCAATCTCCCATAAAAAAATCTCCGGGCTTTTTCTGATGGCGGTACCGATTATACCTCGCCCGGCACCGCGCCTGCTTGTCACTGCTGCCAGACTGTACTTCGGAAAAATTCGCCCTGATGACAAGATGACAGTTGCCGCACAGCGCGCCTGCAGTATCACACTAAGCAAAAATCCCCTTCACTACATCAACTGGATTCCACGCTATCTGGAACTGTTTGACAAGGTTCGCAAAACGCGCGGCATTCTTTCGGAATTGGCTGTTTCCGCCACCGCTTTCCAGTCGCAAAGTGACGAAATGGTCTCTGCACGTTCCATCCGATACCTGAAGAAGCATTCCGGCATGACCGTGCATACCCTCGCTTCATCCGGGCATCACTACTATTCCCCGGACGATCTCACATTTCTGAAAAACGAGTTTCTGAAGTTTGTATGCAAAAACCGGCCCGGGCATTAAGCCCGAGCCGGTTTTGATTTGCCGATGTTAGTCGGTCATGTTGTCGAAATAACCCTGAACGAGAACAATGGGAGTTCCCTTATCGCCGGAACCGCTGGTCAGGTCGCAGAGAGAACCGATGAGGTCCGTCAGGCGACGCGGAGTGGTGCCCTGGGAAGCCATGCTGCCCACGAGGTCATTGTCCTTCTGACGGATAGCAGCCTCGATAGCATTCTTCAGTTCTTCGCCCTTAAGATCGGCAAAGTCATTATCTGCCAGATACTTGAGCTTGAGTTCGTTGGGAGTGCCTTCCAGACCCTTGGTATAAGCCGGAGCAACAACCGGATCTGCCAGTTCCCAAATCTTGCCAACCGGATCCTTGAAAGCGCCATCACCGTATACCATGACTTCGATGTGCTTGCCGGTTTTCTCCAGAAGCTGTGCCTGAACGCTCTCAACGAGATCGAAGCAATCCTGCGGGAACAGCTTGATCATGTCCTCAGTGGACTTGTTGGAACCCAGCAGACCATACTTCTCGTTGTAACCGCTGCCGTTTACAGGAGCATTGAGCAGATCATCCAGACCGCACACACACTTGGCACCGGCAGCACGCAGAATGCGCTTGGTACGGGCACGGGTGTGAATATCGCAGGTCAGAACAGAGTCTGCATACGGCAGAATTGCACGGGGATCATTTGCCAGAATGATTTCTGCCTCTGCGCCGCAGGAGCGGATCAGATCACCGTAATACTTGACATAATCTACATTGGTGAAAGGATGCGGATTTTCACCGAACAGCTCACGGTACTTTGCTTCCGTAAGAACGTCGGTGTAGGGATTGATTCCTGCCTCGTCCAGCTGATCGAGAGATACGAGCGCATTGCCCACCTCATCGCTGGGATAGGTCAGCATCAGCACGATTTTCTTAACGCCCATTGCGATACCACGCAGGCAAATAGCAAAACGGTTGCGGCTGAGAATCGGGAAAATAACACCGACCGTCTCCCCGCCCAATTTAGCCTTCACGTCTGCAGCAATCGCCTCAACAGAAGCATAGTTTCCCTGTGCGCGTGCAACGACAGATTCCGTCACCGCAACAACGTCACGGTTACGCAGTTCAAAGCCTTCGCACTGTGCAGCTTCAATTACGCTGTTTACCACAATGCCGGCAATGTCATCACCTTCGCGGATAATCGGACAACGGATGCCTCTGGAAATCGTACCCGTCTTTCTTCCCATAATAATCGCCTCCTGGTTCTTGCCTTTTTGAGCTACATCTATTATAATACAATTATAGTCATTAGAAAAGCACAGATATCTTACAGCAGTGATAAGAGGAGCTTATATGAAAACCAAACTGGACTATTACCGTATCTTCTACGAAACTGCGCGATACTCTTCCTTCTCTGCCGCAGGAGAGCATCTGTATATTTCTCAGTCTGCCATTTCGCAATGCATACGCCAATTGGAAAAGGATCTGGGTACGCAGCTTTTTATCCGTACGCGCCGCGGCGTAACCCTTACCAGCGAAGGTATGCTTCTTTTCCAAAAAGTCGAAAGCGCAATGCAGGCAATCGAGCAGGGTGAAACGCTTCTTGCCCGACTGCATCATCTGGACAGCGGAACGCTGATTATTGCAGCAGGCGATACCATTACCAGTCATTATCTGTTGCCCTATCTGGAAAAGTTTCACGCTGCCTATCCCGGTATCCGCATTGAAATGGCAAATTCCTACTCCCACCGGCTATTGGAATACGTAAAAGAAGGCAAATCCGAATTGGCGTTTGTAAATCTCCCCGTAGAGGATGATGAGCTTTGCATTCAGCCCTGTCTGGAAATTCACGATATTTTTGTTTCCAGCCCTGAATACCCCGCAAAAGCTTCCTACACGTGGGAAGAAATCGCGCAGGAACCGCTTATCCTTTTGGAAGAAAATTCCACATCGCGCCGGTACTTGAACGAAAATTTTGCCAGGCATCACATTAAATTGAACCCGCAAATTGAAATCGCCGCGCACGATCTGCTCATCCGATTTGCTTCCATTCGACTGGGTGTTTCCTGCGTAGTAGAAGAATTTGCAAAAGAGAGCCTTCAGCAAGGACTTGTTCGTCCGCTCACGCTGAATCCGCCGCTGCCTCCCCGCAGTATTGGATTCGCTTATCTGCGGCACAATCCTCTTTCACTGGCTGCTCAGGCATTTCTGGCATTGATCCGTCAGGATCAATCCTGCCCATCGTCGCCTGTAATTATGCAGCAAGGCGAATTTTCCGAATTCTAAAATATCCATTTATATAATGAACCATCAGGAGTGATACCATGAATCAGGCATATAAAGTTCTTCCCCACGAATCTCTGGATTCCCGCATTTTTCTGAGCCGCCACACCGATACGCCCTTTCCGATAACCAAATTTTCTTCCCGCGAAGAAATTGAAAAACGCCGCGAAGAACTGCGATTTAATCTGCGCATGGCGGCAGGCCTGTATCCCTGGCCGGAGAAAACGCCGCTGAATCCGCAGTATGAGCTCGTCGGTACTTTCGACGGATACACCATTAAAAAGGTCATGTTCGAAAGCCGTCCCGGTTTCTGGTCCACCGGAAATCTGTATCTTCCCCATCCGTTGCCCGAGAAATGTCCCGCCATTCTCAATTTCATCGGACATTGGGAAAAGCAGCGTCTGACCCGCTGGGACAGAGCCGATTATCCGCAGCAGCTTGCCAATTTTGCACGAATGGGCTTTATCTGCCTTGTTACCGATATGATCGGTAAGGTGGACAGTCTGCAAATTTCGCACGAATACGGTAAAGACGAAAAAGGTCTGTGGCAGTCCAACGGCGTGGGCGTTCAGCTCTGGAACAATATCCGCGCACTTGATCTTCTGTGTTCCATGCCGGAAGTCGATTCCGAAAATATCGGCGTGACCGGTGCCTCCGGCGGCGGTTCGCAGACTCTGTTCCTCAGCCTCGTTGACGACCGCATCAAAGCCGCCGCGCCCATCAACATGATTTCTCTGCACATGCAGGGCGGCTGCCAGTGCGAAAATGCTCCCGGTCTCAGAAGAGATACCGACAACGGCGAGATGTGCGCACTGATTGCGCCGCGCGCACTGTTCCTGGCAGGTTCTACCGGCGACTGGACAAACGAGCAGGAAACCGTTGAGTATCCCGCTATGCTGGAAGCTTATCGCCATTACGGTGCAGAACATATGGTTGAACACTATTATCAGGTTGCCGGTCATCAGTACAATGAACACACGCGCCGCCGTGTGTACAGCTTCTTCGCACGTCACCTGATGGGTAAGGAAATCGTCTGGGAAGAGCAGACGATTGAAACCGGTGATCTTCAGGATTTCACCTGGTTCCGCGGCAGCGGTCATGCCCCGGGAATTGAAGGGGATGCCGAATTTTTTGCCGCCAATAAGCAGGAACGTACCGATGCCATCAAAAACCTTTCGGCCGATGAAAAACGAAAAATGCTTTCCTGGATTACCGGCATCAACGGTGCCAGGGCTATAACGGCGGATGTTCTTTCGGAGTCTGTCGACGGCATAACCATCGAAAAAAGCGTTATCACTTCCATGCGCGGCGAACAGATTCCCTTTATCCGTCTGATTCCCGCAAATTGGAACGGTCAGCGCGCCTGCCTTGCTCTTGGCAGCGACGGCAAAGACTGCGTTGACGAGCCTGCCATTCGCCAAATGCTGCAGGAGGGAATTTGCGTCATCAGCGGCGACTTGTTCATGACCGGCGAGTTTGAAGGTGTAAATAAGCAGCCCGAAACAGGCAAAGGAGCCAATGCCTATTTTACCACCTTCCACTATACGACAAATGCCTACCGCACGCAGGATACCGCTCTTTTGTGGCAGGTTGCAACCCGCTTTGCTCCCGAATGTTCCATTTGGGCATCCGGCAGCGCGGCAAGGGCTGCCGCATGCGCTATCCCGCTCCTGAATGGCATCAAAAAAGCACAGTTTGAAGGCAGCGCTCTCTCCCTCGAAGGCGACGAAGCATACTTCAATGAATTCTTTATTCCCGGCATTATGCTTGTGGGCGGAATCCAAGGCTGCCTTGAGCTTGCAGACTGCAATATTGAGTTTTTCTGATAGTTGCGCAAAAACCCTGTGAAGTGTATCACTTCACAGGGTTTTTGAATGATCTTAGTATCCCTTTACTGCCTCAAAGAATGCAGCGATGTTATCCCAGCTGGCATGAGCGGGAATATCGCAGCCGGAGGAAGGAACAAAGTTGGTGTATGCGCCGCACTTTTCCATGAGCTCTTTGGTAGCAGCAGTGATGCTTTCCGGAGTGCCATTTGCAAACTGGCTGGAAGCATCAATATTGCCCATTACCAGAATGTCTTCCGGAGTAGCCTTCAGAACGTCAAGCATATCCACAGCATTACCGAAGTGATATGCAGCTGCGCCCTGGGTATAAATCTCATTCAGGATGCGGGAAACGCTGTTGCCGCAGTTGTGGTAAATAACAGCAAAATCCTCATCCTGCAGCTTTTCGATGATACGCTTTACATAAGGAACAGAGAATTCACCGGCCATCTCCGGATTCAGAAGACCTGCCAGCGGTTCTGCCATTACAAGACCGTCCGCACCGGCATCCTTCATCGCCTGGCCGTACTTTACCAGATACTCTTCAGCCTTTTCAAGAACCTTATGCACGGTTTCCGGCTCATCATAGCAGGCATACATAATTTCGGTAACATCCATCAGGCGGCCTGCAAGAGAGAACGGACCGATAATGCCGGCAAGAACAGGCTTATCCGTAATGCGTTCCTTGGCAAGGCGCACAGCTTCCACACACATAGAAGCGCGGCCTGCGGAAATTTCCGGTACAACGAGTTCATCCGCCTCATCCTCATCGGATACAAGCTGACCAATAATGGCAGGAACCTCATCAGCAGAGAAACGAGTCTGTGCGCCGAATGCTTCCGCCTCAACAGACAGGTCCATCAGGCTTACCGAAGCAATCGTATCGGTTTCGCGCGCTACGATTTCCATCGCCTGCGTCTGCAGTGCGGAAGACTTTACCAGCATCTCCACATTGACGCCCATTTTCTGCGCAGCAGGGAAAGAAAGAACGGGCATGGCTCGCTTGCTGCCTACGCGTGCAGCATCCCAGAGAAGATTGCGAATATTCATATCAGCACCTCATGTCAGCGGAACCCTTCCGCTCTTTTCGTATATGTTATTTACGGCAGATTTGCCGTATCGGTTTTAGTATAACATCTTCCAAATACAAATGTGTATCGAAAATGCATGCCAAAATATAGAAATCCTGCTTTTACGAATCATTTTACGTTTTCGCAAAAAAGGTGCTCTTGCAGCGAAACAACGCTGCAAGAGCATAGATTTTCTATATTTCCATGCATCTCATTTCGAAATTCTCTTATTTCCAAACCAATAAATATAGAATTCCTGTTAGAATTGCGTTATATGGCACCTTTGCGGTATTCGTGCGGAGAAACGCCTGCAATCTGCCGGAACGTATAGCAGAAATTGGCTGCACTGTTGAATCCCGTCCGGAATGCGATTTCCTGCACAGAAAGGCGGGTTGTTTTCAGCAAAAGCTGCGCCTGGTCCACCCTGCTTTTTACTACAAACCGATAAGGCGACATTCCCATTTCACCAGTAAACATGTGCGAAAAATAGCTTGCGCTGTATCCTACACTTGCCGCGATGTCCTCCACGGTCAAAGGTTCCATCAGGTGGCTGTGAATAAAATCAATCGCCTGATCAACCAGATGATTTTCACGCTGCCCTTTTCCCGCGGCTCCACTCGCCTCCAAAAGCTCCATCAGCATGTTATAAATCAATGCAGAAGTTCGCGCCTCATTCATCCTGCGATTGTTGCGCATCTCAAAAAGCATCGCTCCAATGCTCTCATGCATTGTGTTGGGCGAAAGCATTCGAATCAGGTTTCCGCCCTTTGCTTCTATTTCTTCATAAAGACTGCGGCTTTGCGCACCTGCGAAGTGAATAAAGGTAAAGGAACACCCTCCCTGAGCGGCGCAAAAATGCGGAGCACTGCAATCCAGAAACAGCGCCTGACCGGCACCGGCTTCGCCGCGACTGCGGCGCGTCTGATATTCAAGTGTACCTGTAAGCATCACAATCAGCATATATCCGGAGGACACATTGCGCTGCAACCGATAATTCGGTCGGCAATCATAATAGCCCACGCATATCGGGTAATATAAAAAGGCTTCACGCCCCTCCGGTTTCGGCACAAAATAGTGCACGGATGTATCCGCCAGATATTCCGTCTCGTTTTTCATGCCTCCACCTCCTTCCGATACTGATGTTATTATACCGAATCCGCACTCTGCCTGTCAATAATGAGTCTCGTCAGAGATATTTCTGTTTTTTTCTTCCAAAATTCTGCATAGTTATGATTTTGAGGCAAAAAAAGCTTGTAATCTGTGCATTAAAGTCTTATAATAAGAATAGACATTCTATGTCGGCATATTACAATATACAGGAACGGGGGATGATTAAAATGGCTATGAACATTAAGATGACCGGTGTCGCCGGTTTCGTTGAAAACCGCGAGCTGGATAATATGGCTGCAATCATGAACACGGTGAATGAAGTGCTGGTTTCGCAGAAGGGCGCCGGCAGCGATTTCCTCGGCTGGCTTGATCTGCCCGTGAACTACGATAAGGATGAGTTTGTCCGAATTCAGAAAGCAGCAAAAAAAATCCAGTCTGACAGCGATGTTCTGGTCGTCATCGGCATCGGCGGTTCCTATCTGGGCGCACGTGCCGCAATTGAATTCTGCAAAGGTCAGATGTATAACGGCATCCGCGAAAACGGTATTCCTGAAATCTACTTTGCAGGAAACAACATCTCCTCTTCTTACCTCAACGATATCGTAAAAATCATCGGCGAACGCGATTTTTCCATCAATATCATCTCCAAATCCGGCACTACTACCGAGCCTGCTATTGCTTTCCGCATCTTCAAAAAGCTGTTGGAAGAAAAGTACGGCAAGGAAGGCGCAAAGGGTCGTATCTATGCCACCACCGATAAGGCGCGCGGCGCTCTGAAGGCTCTTTCGGACGCAGAAGGATACGAGACCTTCGTCGTACCGGATGATGTCGGCGGTCGTTTCTCCGTGCTGACTGCGGTCGGTCTTCTGCCCATTGCGGCAGCCGGAATCGATATTGATGCCATGATGAAGGGCGCGCAGGATTCCCGCGAAGTATGCCTGGGCGGCGATATGGATTCCAACCCCGCATACAAGTATGCCGCGCTGCGCAATATCCTCTATCATAAGGGTAAGAATACCGAAATTCTCGTCAATTATGAACCCGCTCTCACCATGATGGGCGAATGGTTCAAGCAGCTCTATGCAGAAAGCGAAGGCAAAGATAAAAAGGGCATTTTCCCGACGGCCGCAAACTTCTCTACCGACCTGCACTCCATCGGCCAGTTCATTCAGGACGGCACCCGCAACCTGTTTGAAACCGTAATGTGGGTCAATGAGCCCCGCAGCGAGGCTTATATTGAGGAAGCAGCCGAGGATATCGATGGTCTGAATTATCTTGCCGGCAAGAGTGTACAGTTCGTAAACTCCAAGGCCTATCAGGGTACTCTGATGGCTCACATGGATGGCGGTACGCCGAATATCATCATCGAGCTTGACAGCGCCGATGCATACCACTTCGGCTATCTGGTATATTTCTTCGAGAAAGCCTGCGGTCTGTCCGGTTATATTCTGGGCGTCAATCCCTTTGATCAGCCCGGTGTTGAAGCCTATAAAAAGAACATGTTCGCCCTGCTCGGCAAGCCCGGCTATGAAGCGCGCCGCGCAGAACTTGAGGCCCGTCTGTAAGATTCACTGTTCTTCCTACGCCGCTTTCAAACGAAAGCGGCGTTTTTGTGCGTTATTTTTCCTTAAACCACGCAAACTTTGTTGATTGCAATTTCTTTCACAGGTATAATGCCTTTGCATCTATACTAAGGAGTGAATGAATTTGAAGATGAAATCCTGGCAGCGAATTGCGCTGGTTGCCTATGCAATCATTGCGGTTGCCCTCATCGCCATCGCACCGGGTACCTTCGGTGAAAACGGCGCTTTCGGCACGGCATGGTCCCTGCTTCCTCCGGTTCTTGCAATCGGTATGGCTCTTATCACAAAAGAGGTCTACATTTCTCTTTTCGTTGGTATCCTTTCCGGTGCATTCCTGGCAGTGGGCGGTTTCTGTCATCCCATGGCCGCCATTGAGCTTTCTATGGGCACTGTTGTAGAAAAGCTTGGTGATTCCGGCAATGTGGGAATTCTGATCTTCCTCGTATTCCTCGGCGCAATTGTTGCACTGATCAATAAGGCCGGCGGTTCCCGTGCCTATGGCGAATGGGCCCGCGCCAAAATCAAGGAACGCAAGCATGCTCAGCTGATGACCTTCCTTCTGGGCGTTCTGATCTTTGTTGATGACTATTTCAACTGTCTGACCGTTGGTTCCGTCATGCGCCCGGTAACCGACTCTCACAAGATTTCCCGTGCCAAGCTGGCATACATTATTGATGCTACCGCAGCTCCGGTCTGCATCATTGCTCCCATCAGCTCCTGGGCAGCAGCCGTATCCGGTATGGTCGAAGGCACCAACGGACTTACGCTGTTCATCCGAGCCATTCCCTATAACTATTACGCACTGCTCACCCTTCTGATGGTCGCAATCATCTCTCTTCGCAACTGCGATTTCGGTCTGATGAAGGTTCATGAGGATAACGCTCGATACAATAACGACCTCTTCACCACCGGCACTCGCCCCTACGAAGATGCCGATAATACCGCCGTCAATACCCGCGGAAAAATCATTGATCTGGTTATGCCCGTTATTGCTCTGATCGTTTCCTGCGTACTCTCTTTGATGTACACCGGCGGCTTCTTCGCCGGCGAAAGCATTATCGATTCTTTTGCGAATGCAAGCGCCCCCACCGGCCTTATGCTCGGCTCCCTCTTTGCAATCGCATTTACGCTGGTCAACTACATGTTCCGCCGCGTAATGACTTTCCGCGAATTTGCGGACTGCCTGGCTGAAGGCTTCAAGGCTATGGTTCCCGCCATTCTCATCCTGACTCTCGCATGGAGCATCGGCGGCATCACCAAGTCCTCTCTCGGCGCTCCCGATTTCGTTGCAAACCTGCTTGATGGTTCTGCTCAGTCTCTCAAAAACATGCTGCCCGCTATCATCTTTGTGATTTCACTGGGTCTTGCCTTCGCTACCGGTACCTCCTGGGGCACGTTCACCATTCTCATTCCCATTGTTGTTGACGTATTCCCGCTCGGCAGCGAACTGCTCATCATCGCCATCTCTGCTTGCCTCGCAGGTGCAGTTTGCGGTGATCACATTTCCCCCATTTCCGATACGACCATTATGGCTTCCGCCGGCGCACAGTGCGACCATCTTACGCACGTGTACACGCAGCTGCCTTATGCCATGCTCGTAGCAGGCGTTTGCTTTGTGACGTATATCTTCGCAGGCCTCATTCAGAACGTATATATCAATCTTCTGATCGGTGTTGTTCTGATGGTCGGCGTTCTGTGGTTCATTTCCCGCCGTAACAAACAGAAGGACGCTGTCCGCGCATAACTCTGTATCGCCCCTGCATTTGCATGCAGGGGTTTTTTATATCTTCGCATTGATTTCTTCCCCAAAATGCGTTATTATTAATGCAGAAATCTATTCCGCAACGGAGGATGATACCTATGCACGCAATTCCCAGAAGTGAATATCCGCGTCCCCAGCTGGTTCGCAGTGAATGGATCAACCTGAACGGCACGTGGCAGTTCGATATTGACCACGGTGTAACCGGTCGTGACCGCAAGCTGATGAACGCAGAATCCCTGCCTATGGAAATCATCGTCCCCTTCTGTCCGGAAAGCGACCTTTCCGGCATCGGTAATAAGGATTTTATGAATTGCGTATGGTACAAGCGCAAAATTTCCCTTCCCGAAGCCTGGCAGACAGAAGGACGCCGCACCATCCTGCATATCGGTGCCTGCGATTATGTGACCGAAGTATGGGTAAACGGCGTTTCTGTCGGCAAGCATACGGGCGGCTATATCTCTTTCAGCTTTGATATCACCGATTATCTCTCTATCGGTGAAAATGATCTTACCATCTGCGCAAATGATACCCTGCGTACCGGCAAGCAGCCTTCCGGCAAACAAAGTCCGCTGTATCACTCCCATGGATGCCATTATACCCGTACTACCGGTATCTGGCAGACGGTATGGCTCGAAAATGTTCCCTCCGCCTACATTTCCCACACCAAATACACTACCGACATTGAAAAAGGAACCCTCACGATTGAAGCCACCTGCGAAAACGCGCACGGTATGACCCTTTCCGCCGAAGCCCTGTGGGAAGGCACATCCGTTGGCAGCGCATCCGCCACGGTATCCGGCAGAAAGGCAAACCTTGTTCTCTCACTCAGCGAGCTGCATCTGTGGTCTACCCAAACTCCTGCTCTTTATGACCTCAAGCTCACCCTTGGTGATGATACTGCGGAAAGCTATTTCGGTATGCGCTCCATCGCCTACGCAAACGGCAAGCTGTTGCTCAACGGCAAACCCGTCTTCCAGCGTCTGATTCTTGACCAGGGCTTCTATCCCGACGGCATATACACTGCTCCCACGGATGAAGCATTGAAGCATGACATCGAAATGTCCATGGCAATGGGCTTTAACGGCGCTCGTCTGCACGAGAAGATTTTTGAAGAGCGCTTCCTCTACCACTGCGATAAGCTCGGCTACATCGTATGGGGAGAGCATGCAAACTGGGGGCTTGATATTTCCAAGCTGGATGCATGGCCGAATTTCCTGCCCGAATGGCTGGAAGCTCTGCAGCGTGATTTCAACCATCCCGCAATCGTCGGCTGGTGTCCGCTGAATGAAACGCAGGGCAATCAGGATCCCGAGTTTGTTCGTTTCCTGGTTAATGTTACCCGCGCATATGATCCCACCCGTCCGGTTCTGGATGCATCCGGTTGGACGCATGTGAAGGATCTTGTTGAGCTGACTGACGCCCACGATTATGAGCAAGATCCCGAAAAGTTCGCCGCAAATCTCGCCAAGTTTGAAGTGCCGATCTTCATCAGCGAATTCGGCGGCATCGGCTGGTCCATGGAAAATAGCGGCTGGGGATACGGCGTAGGTCCGCAGTCGGAGGAAGAATTCCTCTCCCGCTATGAAGGTCTTGTCAAGGCCATGCTTTCCAACCCGAATGTTTATGCTTTCTGCTACACGCAGCTTACCGACGTCGAGCAGGAGCAAAACGGCCTGTATTCCTATAACCGTGTTCCCAAGTTCGATCCGAAGATCATCGCTTCTTTCAATACTGTAAAGGCTGCTATCGAAGAATAAGTTTATATCATCGCTTCCGCACCGCCCATAATCCGGGCGGTGCTTTTTTCTTCTTATTCCTCTTCTGCCAAAGCTTGCAAGCATGACTTGAAATTGGTATAATACAAGATGAATAATTATATACTTCCGCTTCATTCTGACATCAAAATCCATTCAAGGAAGGGATATATCATGAAAGTCGTACTTCAGAATCTGACGAAACGTTTCCCCAGCCGTTCGAAGAACGGCAGTGACGTAATTGCCGTAAACGATTTCACATTTGAAATTCCGGACGGAAAACTCATCGGACTTTTGGGTCCCTCGGGCTGCGGAAAAAGTACCACATTGAATCTTCTGAGCGGCCTTCAGAAGCCTACCTCCGGAAAGATTTTCTTCGGTGATGACGATGTTACGAATCTTTCTCCCGAACATCGCGGCGTAGGTCTTGTATTCCAGAATTATGCGCTGTATCCGCACATGACTGTCCGCCAGAACATCATGTTTCCCCTTGAAAATCTCAAGGGAGCTGACAAGCTCACCAAACAGCAGATGAACGAGCGCGCTGTAGAGGCAGCAAAGCTCGTGCAGATCGACGGACTCATGGAGCGCAAGCCCAAGGAGCTTTCCGGCGGTCAGCAGCAGCGCGTAGCCATCGCCCGTGCACTGGTCAAAATGCCGCGCGTTCTTCTTTTGGACGAGCCGCTTTCCAACCTTGACGCACGTCTGCGTCTGCAGACCCGCGAAGAAATCCGCCGCATTCAGCGCGAAACGAAGATCACCACCATTTTTGTAACCCACGATCAGGAAGAAGCCATGTCCATCTCCGATCTGATCATCGTAATGAAAGACGGCGTGATTCAGCAGATTGGAAAGCCGCAGGATGTCTATGACAATCCCATCAATCTTTTTGTAGCAAAGTTCCTCGGCACGCCTCCGATCAACGTATTTGAAGGACATGTCAAGGGTGAAAAGCTCTTCATCGGCGACGAAGCCGTGCTGAACGTCCCCGGCGTTTCCGACTGTGATGTAAATGTTGCCATCCGTCCGGAAGGATTCTCTTTGCGCAATGATGGTCCTTTTACATGCAAATTCGCCAATCTCGAAGTCATGGGGCGCGATATCAGCGTAATTGCACAGCATACCGCATGCGAAGCCGAAAACATCCGCGCCATCATCAGTTCTGAGAACAGGGCCGATCTTACGTCCGAAGATACCGTTCGCTTTGCACTCAAGCGTGATAAGGTCTTCCTCTTTGACCGTGTAAGCGGAAATCGCATTTCTTTCAATTAATTTTGCGGGAGGAATCTGGAATGGAAAAACGCAGTTTAAAAGCCTGGCTGTATCTTCTGCCGGCAATTCTTTTCCTCGGAGCCTTCATGGTATATCCCCTGATCGACGTATTCATCTATTCCTTTGAAGAAGGATACAATTCCGCGGCACAGACCTTCTTTGGAGTCGGATCCTACAACTATTCCTACGTTCTGCGCGACCCGTATTTCCTGCAGGCGCTGAAGAATACTTTCATTCTCGTTATCATTACCGTGCCGCTCTCCACCGGAATCGCGCTGATGATTTCCCTCGGGCTGAACAGCATCAAGCCTCTTAAGAATCTCTATCAGACGGTGTACTTCCTGCCCTACGTAACCAACACACTGGCAGTCGGTCTCGTCTTTATGATTCTTTTCAAGAAAACGCCCTATTCTGACGGTATGATCAATCTTCTGATCAACTGGTTCGGCGGCGAATCGGTAGACTTTATCGACGGTCCTTATTGGGCAAAAATGTTCACCCTGTGCGTATACACTGTCTGGGTCGTTATGCCCTTCAAGGTACTGATTCTGACAAGCGCGCTCGCCTCTGTAAATCAGGAGTATTACAGTGCAGCACAGATTGACGGAACCTCGCGTTTCCGCATTTTCCGCCGCATTACTCTGCCTATGATTTCGCCCACCATGTTCTATCTTATTATCACAGGTTTTATCGGTGCATTCAAAGCGTACAGCGATGCAGTTGCACTTTTCGGAACCGATCTCAATGCCGCCGGAATGAATACGCTGGTAGGCTACATTTACGATATGCTTTACGGCAACAGCGGCGGTTATCCCTCTTACGCCTCGGCAGCCGCAATTATCCTGTTTGCCATCGTGCTGACCATTACATGCATCAATCTCATGGTCAGCAAAAAGCACGTCCATTATTAAGGAGGTGAGCAAGATGAAGAAAATCCCGGTTGATTATGAAAAAATCGAGCGTTCTGCCAGAATGCGCATGCGTACCGGCAAAGCCGTCATCTACACGCTTCTGAGTATCTGGGCGCTGATTGTGCTGTTTCCGTTCTATTGGATGATTCTGACCTCCGTTAAAACCTACAGCGCGTATACTTCCGAATACATTCCCACCTTCTTTACCCTTGCTCCCACGTTCCAGAACTATGTTGACGCATTCACTTCGGTCCCCCTGGCGGATTACTTCCTGAACACCGTGATCTTCACCGTGGTAACAACGGCTGTTATGCTGATCGTTACCGTCCTGGCAGCGTTTGCATTCTCCCGTCTGAATTTCCGCGGAAAGGATCTTCTTTTTGCTGCATTTCTTGCGCTGATGATGATTCCCAATGAACTCGTTATCATCACAAATTTTGTAACCATCACGAATCTGGATCTGCGCAATACATTTATGGGACTGATTCTGCCCTCGGTAACCTCCGTGTTCTATATCTATCTGCTGAAGGAGAATTTCTCCCAGATTCCCGATCAGCTGTATTACGCCGCCAAAGTGGACGGTACCAGCGATTTCAAGTACTTGCGCCGCGTCATGATTCCCATCTGCCGCCCGACGCTTGTGACTATTACCATCCTCAAAGTTATCGAATGCTGGAATTCCTACGTATGGCCCCGCCTTATCACCGATAACGAGGCATACTTTCTGGTTTCCAACGGTATCCAGACGATTCGCGAAAGCGGATTTGGCCGCGAAAATATCCCCGCTATGATGGCAGCTGTCGTGGCTATTTCGGTTCCGCTGATTGTTCTTTTCCTGATTTTCCGCAAGCAGATTATGGCAGGCGTTGCGAGAGGAGGTTCCAAAGGATGAGAATACTTTGCAAACGCGGGCTTGTTGCCCTTCTCCTTGTGTGTTTTGCGCTTTCCCTTTCCGGCTGCCACGGTTCGCTGGAGCGCAATGCCTTTGAAATTCCGGCCGAATTTGACACCTCCCGCCAGTACGAAATCACCTTCTGGGCCAAGAACGACACGAACGTTGCGCAGACAACCATTTACAAGCAGGCCATAAAAGATTTTCAGGCGCTGTATCCCAACATCACCGTAAACCTTCGCCTGTACACGGATTACGGCAGAATTTACAACGATGTTATCACCAACATTGCAACCAATACCACACCCAATGTCTGCATTACCTATCCTGACCATATCGCAACCTATCTGACAGGTGCCAACAGCGTTGTGGCGCTGGATGATCTCCTTACGGATGCGAAATATGGTCTAGGCGGCAGCGCTGTGCTCTTCGATTCCCCGTCCAAAGCGGAAATTATTCCAAAGTTCCTCGGTGAATGCTCCTTTGACGGTCATTACTACGCACTTCCCTATATGCGCTCGACCGAGGCTTGCTACATCAACAAAACCTATGTTGAAAAGCTTGGCTTCACTCTGCCGGAAGTTCTCACGTGGGACTTTGTATGGGAAGTTGCGGAAGCAGCAATGGCTCAGGATGCGGACGGAAATTTCCTCATCAACGGCCAGAAGGTACTGATTCCCTTCATCTACAAATCCACCGACAACATGATGATTCAGATGCTCCGCCAGCTTGACGCAGGTTACTCCACTGCAAACGGAGATATTCTGATCTTCAACGACACCACGAAAGAACTTCTGTACACCATTGCCGCTCATGGCAAGACCCGCGCCTTCTCTACCTTCAAAATTTCGAGCTATCCGGCAAACTTCCTGAATGCAGGTCAGTGTATCTTTGCAATCGATTCCACCGCAGGTGCAACCTGGATGGGCACAAACGCACCGCTTTCCGACATCAGCGAAGATAAGCTTGTGGATTTTGAAACCGTGGTCATGCCGATTCCTCAGTTTGACACGGAAAATCCCACGATGATTTCGCAGGGACCGTCCGTATGCGTATTCAACAAAGAGGATCCTCAGGAAGTTCTCGCCTCATGGCTGTTTACACAGTATCTTCTGACCAACAAAGTTCAGATCGGATACGCGCAGACCGAAGGCTATGTGCCCGTCACTTCCAAAGCGCAGTCTTCCCCCGAATATCAGGACTATCTGTCCAGAAGCGGCGAAGATAACAAGAACTATTACAGCATTAAGCTCGATGCAACGAATCTTCTTCTTTCCAACATCGAGAATACCTTCGTTACGCCGGTATTCAACGGTTCTGCTTCCCTGCGCGACGCAGCCGGACAGATGATCGAAAATTCCGTAAAAGCTGTTCGCCGCAAGCAAACCATGGATGAAGCCTTCATAAAAAATCTGTATGCCGATGTCACTTCTCTGTATCGTCTGGATCAGATTGCTGCAAAGGATTCTTCTTCCGCAAAGGCAGAAATGGGCCCCTTGCCGGCTTTTTCCGTGGCATTGATCGCAACGCTCGCAGGTGCATGGTGCATTATGGGAATCTTTTTTGTAGTCAATACCGTTCGCGCGAAAAGAATGTCAAATAAACGCTAAGTTCTTGATTTACCCACATTTTGATGTATAATTATAGTACTTCTATTTTGAAAAGAGGTAGTAACAATGAAGAAAATTGCAGTGCTGATGCTCGTCGTCATGCTTGCCGTCCTCGTTGCCGGCTGCACCGCGACTGTACCCGCTCCCGCCCCGACCGCAACTCCTGCTCCGACCGCTGAGCCGACCGCTGAGCCGACCGAAGAGCCCGTGGTCGTCATGAGCTATGACGAATACGCTGCTGCCGCTCTCGACACTCCTGTTGTTGTTGAAACCTACGTTCAGGCCAAGCAGTCCTGGTGGCAGGATACCGCTACCATCTACACCCAGGATGAAAACGGCGCCTACTTCATCTACAACATGGCTTGCTCCGCTGAGGATTATGAGAAGCTGACCGTCGGCACCAAGATCCGCGTGTCCGGTTACAAGGCTGAATTCTCCGGCGAAGTCGAAATCGCTGACGCCACCT
>SVHC01000007.1 GCA_015056055.1 Clostridiales bacterium
AACGATTTGCCAGAGCCTGAAAAAGCCTGCAAGGCAAGGAAGCAAACTTGCAGTCAAGGGAGCTTACATGGACGTAAGTGACCGCAGCCTGCAAGTGCTGCTGACACAGCAAGCAAAAATCCTTACGACTCTTTTACTGTTCGTAAGGATTTTTGCGTTTGCAGGGTTTGTCAGAGGTCTGAGCCCGATTTCGATCGGGCTGTTTTTTTGTTCTTCTTGAAAATAGCCCTCCCCTTGTGTTATAATAAAATTAACAACACATACCCACAAGGAGGCGAGACGCATGCCCAATACATCCATTACAAAAAAGCGTTTGGAAAACAACTGGCATTACAACTGGAAGATCTATATTTTTATCGCGGTAATGATGGTCATTGCTTCGGAAGTTGCATTCACCTCCACAGAGTACCATCCACCGAACGAAAACAAGGTCACCATCATGTTTGTCGACTACGATATCAGAATGGACGAGGAACAGGCGGAAGCACTTGCTGCCGAACTGCTTGCACGCGTATCGCCGCAGCACGAAAATCTGGAAGCAGTCGAGCTAATTGGATACCCCTTCACATACTCCGTGGACGGCTACTCCTTCGATTATGACAAATTCTATATCCAGCTTACTCATGCCGATAACGACGCATTTATTACCTCTAACACTTTCGGAAAAAAGCTTGTAGAGGACGGATTCGCACTTCCGCTGGACGAATACATAGCAGCGGGCACATTCACTGTACCGGATGGTGCAAAGGTGACATACCTGGAAGAGCCCGCATTTGACGAGGACGGCAACAAGATTATAGAGGGTATTGCAAAGCCGCATCTGTATCTTATCAGCACGGATCCTTTAATTCGGATGAAGGACTACACACGCCTGTATCACGGAGGCGGATACTCTCTTATTCTGCTGGACGGCTGCGCAAATCCGGAAGCCACGCTTGACGTAATCGAGGAGCTTTTTGCCGAATTGTCAGCGCCTGCGCAGGACACCGCAGCAGAATAGCATCAACAAACGAAATTGCGAAAAAGGTCATATTTCTCTGCTTGAAGAAAACGCGCCCATACAGTATAATATTATATCAGGATGCATGCCGTGCCGGAGCGTTCCGGCGCGGCCATTTCATACTGCGGAGGTAAAACCCATGCCCAATACGAAAATTACCAAATCACGCTGGGAAACGCATTTCCAGTACGGCAAATGGATTTATATCGTCCTTGCCATTCTGGCAATCTGCGTATCGAATCTGCTGTTCACCTCGACGGAATACCGCCCGCCGAATTCCAACAAAGTCACCATTCAGTTTGTTGACCATTATGCCATGGTCAATGATCTTACCGAAGACCTTGCACAGACGCTGCTGGAGCGCGTTTCCCCGGAGGATGAAACTCTGGAGGCGGTCGAGCTGTTCTCCTTCACATTCACCGGTCAGGGCGCGGACAGTCATGGTTTTGACAAATACTATGTGGAACTGTACGTCGGCGAAAACGATATGTTCATCACGCTGGAAGCCCTCGCCCGCAAGATCGTAAACGAGGGACTTGCCCTGCCGCTGGATGAATTTGTGGAATCCGGCGCGCTCACCATTCCGGAAGGCGCCGAACCCCTGTACATGGACGAGCCGATTTTCGACGAGGACGGCAACAGGGTTGCCTTCGGCGAAAAGCATCTGTACGGATTCAGCACCGACCCGCTTGTGCAGCTGCCGCGTTATGCGCAGATGAGCCACGAAACCGGCTATGCGGTAATGATCCACAGCTGCGAAAACCCCGAAACCACCCTGCGCGTTGTTGAAGAGCTCTACGCCGAAATGTCCAAGCCCATGGAACTGGTGATTGTAGAATGATTACGCAGGATGTAAAAAACCCCCGTGTGAAGGGGCTTGACGGAATTCTTCTGATTCTTGGCATCGTGGGAATCATCTTCGTCGGACTGATCGTTTCCACAATCCTGAAGCCGTATATCGGCGCACTGGCTTCCACCGTATCCGTATGGCTGCTGGGCATTGCCATAGCAGCATATGTCACGCGCAGATATGTGACGCAGTTCCGCTATTCTGCGGATTCGCGCCGTTTTCGCATTGAGCGTCTGTACGGCGACCGCGCACGTTTTATGCTGGAATTTTCGCTGAGCAACATCGTAAAAACCGGCACGCCCGATGAAATCAAGGGCGCCTATCCCGGTGCAAAGCGAGATAATGCCTGCATTTACGATTCCAGTCTCCCCGTATTTGCCGTTGCCTACAAATACGATGGCGAAATCCGCATCCTGCTCGCGCAGCCCGACGAACGCATGCGTGCAAAGCTGGGAATCCGCGAAAAATAATCCGCACAAACAACAAAACGGACCGTTCCCCTCAAGTCACGGGAACGATCCGTTTTTGATTGTCAAAAAATCCTCAGCAACTTCGGCAGAAGAATACGTTCAAATCCGCAGCGGTGGCATGTACACCGCGAGGAGCGAATTTTTCGCAGAAGAGCCTGCGAAACGGAGAAAAAATCGCTTCCTTGCAGATTTTACGCCCGAAATCTAAAGGATTTCAGTAAAATCTGGTGAGGGTGGCAGTGGCGGGGGAGTTTACTTCCCCGTCCACCAGTCTGGCAAAAATACTTTTTGACAGACTGAAACGATCCGTTTTTTTATTGCGCAGACAAATCCTCATTCAGATAGCCGACCATCTGCATTCCATCCGGCTGGACATTAAAGAATCCGCCTTCGGCAAACACAAACCAGACCTGCCGCCTGCTGCGCTGCCTGAGCCACACAGTTTCCTTCGCGCGCTCCATATCCATGCGCTGCATCCCTGCGGAAAGGCGGCCCCACATTTTTTCGAGTTCCGCCTGCGTGGGCATGCACTGCACTGCCGGTATCCTGTCCGGCAAATCATTCTTTCTCATTTTCCGTTTCTCCTCGCAGTTTTTCCTCATTTTGCTCCCCACTCCTCCTGCAAAATGGCGCGGAGTTTTTTCTGCAGCCGCCATATCCGCTGCCCCGCCGCCATCTGACCGATTCCCAGATCCTCTGCAATCCTTGCATGGGAGCGCTGGAACAGATATTTCATGCAGAACAGACGGTATTCATCCTCCGTAAGCTGCTTTTCCAATATGTCGCACACTTCAAAAGCATCCCCGGCAGACATCTCCCTGCCGCTTGTGTAACTGCTTTCCTTGCCGACAAAGCTTTCCATATCCACGCTTACACCCAGTACGCGCCGGCTGATATTCTGGCGGCGAATCTCATCGATGATCCGGTTTTTGAGCACACCCGTAAGCCATGCTTCCAGATTTTCGTGATGTTTCACCTCGTCCCAATGCGCATAGAGCTTCAGAAAAGCATCCTGCACATAGTCCTCTGCATATGGGTACAGTTCCCGTATGCCCCACAGTTTTCGGCGCGCATAGACAATCATGGAGCCGGAAAGACGATCAAACACTTCCCGGAATTCCTGTCGCCGGTACATATCGCTTTCCACCTCCCAACGAACGCCTGCGCACCAGTATAACACATGCAAAAATGCCCGCACACATCACAACGTTAGGATTATATTAAAATAATTTCTCAATCAAAATGCGTTATATTTGCCCCTTCCCGTTCGTTATAGTATTTGTGGGCAAAAAAATGACATGTGCAGGGCAGCGTATTTTGCGCTAAAGCGACACGGGTAGCCTCCGATTTTCGCCATCCGCGCGCCGCAGCCTTCCGTGCATTATAGATCCGTACCGGCATGTGCCGGGCGGGAGAAGGAACCGGAATGTTCCGGTACTTCAAAGGCGCTGCTGCAGAGCAAAAATCTGCGGCAGCGCCTTGTCTTTATGCAAAAAATCGAATATACTGTAATTACAAATACAAAATCATCGGAGCCGTTTATGAAGAGCGGAACAATATTTGACATCAAGGAATTTTCGGTGTTTGACGGACCGGGTGTCCGGCAGACGGTGTTCCTGAAGGGGTGTCCATTGAGGTGCGCATGGTGCCACAATCCGGAAGGGCTTTCCGCCAAACCGCAATTGATGGTAAGCACGGGCGCATGCATACACTGCGGAAAATGCACTGCCGTATGCAAAAGCGAAACCTGCACCGTCTGCGGAGCCTGCACAACCGTATGTCCCGGAAATCTGAGGCGCATAGCGGGCGAAAAACTGACCTCGCAGGAGCTTGCAGCGCGCATCCTGAAGGATGCAGCATACTACGCACACTGCGGCGGAGGAGTGACATTTTCGGGCGGAGAACCTTTGATGCAGTCGGAGTTCCTGCTGGAAACAATTAAGCAGCTTCCCGGCATTCACAAAGCAATTGAAACTTCCGGCTATGCCGACAGTGAGATTTTCCGAAAAGCAGTATCCGCCATGGATTATGTGATGATGGATTTGAAACCCATGGACGATGGGATCCATCGCAGATTCACCGGGGTTTCCAATGCACGAATTCACGCAAACGCCAAGTGGCTTCTGCAAAGCGGCATCCCCTGCCGAATTCGCATACCGCTGATTCCCGGCGTGACCGATACAGACGCAAACCTCAGCGCAGCGGCGGAATTTATCCGCAATGCAAACGAACACGCAAGAGTGGAGCTTCTTCCCTATCACGCAACCGCAGGCGCAAAGTATGCCATGCTGGGCATGGAGTACGCGCCGGAATTTGATGTTTCGCAAAAAGTCAACGCTCACATTGAACTATTTAAGGACCACGGATTGGAGTGCAGCATACTATGACAGAAAAAATCCGCAATCTGCAAAAGTTTTTTATCTATGACAAGGCGCATCACGCCTGCCGCCGCCCGGCGGAGGACAAATACCGCCTGGCAGAAAAATTCTGCGCCGAAAATATCGCGCCCCTGCAGCGCAGCGTTGAAAGACTTCTTTACATGCTGAAAGAGGAAACGCCCGTCGTTTTCCCCGAAGAAAGAATCGCCTTCACGCGCACCATCCCGGTGCTGCCGGAGCTTTTCACGCCCGCCGAGCTCAGTGACCTTCGCGAAAAATACTGGCTGCACGAGCAGGGCGAAGTCTGCAACATCAACGTGGACTACACGCTGCTTATGAACACCGGATTTGACGCAGCGCGCGAAAACCTGAAAAATCTTGCAGAAGAGCGCAGCGAAAACGGCGAAATCGAAAAGGCCGAATATCTGCTCCATCAGGAAGCAATCCTTGCCGCCGTGCAGGAACTTTCCGACGCATACGCTGCAAAGGCAAAGGAAATCGGCAACGAAACCGTGGCAAAAACGCTTTCCCGCGTGCCCGCAAAGGCGCCCGAAACCCTCCTTGAAGCGCTGCAGATGTTCCGCATTCTGCACTACGTCATGTGGTGCGGCCACAATTATCACAACACGGTGGGACGATTCGACCAGTACATGTACCCGTATTTCAAGCGCGACATGGACGCAGGCATCTACACCGAGGAAAGCGCACTGGAACTGCTGGAAGAATTCTTCCTCACCTTCAACCGCGACAGCGACCTGTACACCGGCATGCAGCAGGGCGACAACGGCCAGAGCATGGTGCTGGGCGGCCTGAATCCGGACGGCACGGACAGCTACAATCTGCTTTCCGAACTGTGCCTGAAGGCAAGCCTTGAACTGAAAGTCATCGACCCGAAAATCAACCTGCGCGTAAACAAGAATACGCCCCTTTCCACCTATGTTCTCGGCAGCGAGCTGACGAAGCAGGGACTGGGTTTCCCGCAGTATTCCAACGATGACGTGGTGATTCCCGGTCTTCTTAACTGGGGCTACCGCGAAGAGGACGCCTATAACTACGTAATGGCGGCATGCTGGGAATTCATCGTACCCGGCTGCGCACTGGATGTTCCCAACATCGGCGCGGTATCCTTTGCCCGCGCGGTGAGCGATGCAACCATAAATCACCTTGTCGGCTGCCCGGACTATGAAACTTTCCTCGGGCATGTGAAGGACTGCATCACCTCGCAGGTCGACGCACTGGAAGAACAGGTGAAAAATCTGTACGTATTCCCCGCTCCGTTCATGTCTCTCATGACGCGCGGCTGCGTGGAGAATGCGCAGGATGTTTCCCTCGGCGCATATTACAACAATTACGGTCTGCACGGCACCGGCGTAGCCACCGCGGCGGATTCGCTGGAAGTGATCGACCGCTATGTTTTCGGTGACGGAAGTGTTTCCGCCGAGCAGCTGAAAAAGGCCGTTGAAACCAATTTCGAAGGCGAAGAAGATTTGCTCACCCGCGTTCGCTACCACACCCCCAAAATGGGCAACAACGAGGACTGCGTGGATGCGCGCGCCGTATGGCTTTTGAACACGTTCGCCGACGCCGCCGAAGGCCGCATCAATGAACGCGGCGGCATTTTCCGTGTGGGCACCGGCAGCGCCATGTACTATGTTTCCCATCCGCAGGATATTCCCGCCACGCCGGACGGTCGACGCGCAGGCGAACCCCTCGGCGCAAACTATTCGCCCAGCCTGTTCATCCGCGCAAAGGGTCCTGTTTCCATCCTGCAGTCATTTGCAAAACCCGATCTTTCCCGCGTGATCAACGGCGGTCCCCTGACCCTTGAACTGCATGACACGGTTTTCCGCAATCCCGAAGCCGTTCAGAAGGTCGCAATCCTCGTCAAGAGCTTTATGGATATGGGCGGCCATCAGCTGCAGCTTAACGCCGTCAACCGCGATACCCTTCTCGACGCGCAGAAGCACCCCGAAAACCACAAAAACCTCATCGTCCGCGTATGGGGCTGGAGCGGTTATTTCGTGGAGCTTGATAAGATTTATCAGGACCATATTTTGCAGAGAATGGAATTGGGGATTGAGTAGGCTAGCGGCAGACAGCCTTGTGGATGGAGAATCAAGCATTCCTCAATGCGTTTCCGTTTATTGTTCTCTCCCTCCGTCAAAACTACCGTTTTGCCATCTCTCACCAAAGGGAGGTCACCCTTCTCTCACGCAACACTGCTAAAGATATCTCACCATCAACCAACAACAGGGAGCCTTCCTTACGGAAAGCTCCCTGTTGTTTATTTTACTTCACGCTGTCCCTGTGCGCGGTGCAGTCTATGGTTTCGGTTTCATTGAACAGGCGGGTCACGGCCTGCATGAGGTTTTTGACTTCCTGTTCGCGGATGGGGTACTCTGCGCCGTTGCGGAAGGAATCGTACATGTAATCCCAGATAACGGTGAGGTCTTCGCCCTCTACGAAGAAATCTTCCTCGATCCACTTCGGCTCGACCACAGCGGCGAAAGTGCCGCTTGCGCCGAAGGAATCACCGGGCGTGCCGGGGTCGGAAACAACGGGCTCGAAAACCTGCTCCGGATCGATATAGCGCATGCGGACATGGTTTTCCTCACACATAATTGCGCCGCGGTTGCCCCAGGCGGTATAATGCCTGCCGTCGCCCAGCGCGATTGCACCGCTGATGCACATATTGACCTTGCGGCCGTTTTCGCCCACAAAGTGGATGGTGAAATGGTCCTCGCAATCGCCGCCTGCGACCGCGTGCTTCATATCGCCGAACTGGTACTTGACCGGAGAATCCAGCAGCATCAGCGACTGATCAATGATATGCGGACCCCAGTTGAGAACCTGTCCGCCGCCGAATTCGCGCAGGGTCTGCCAGTCGTCGCGGCGCTGATAGCCCAGAACATCAAGGGATACCTCAAACACGGTGCCGAGCTTGCCGGAAGCAATGGTATCGCGCACGAGATTGAACACCTTTTCAAACCGGCGGTTCTGACGGATGAACAAACGGGGCTTGCCCGGCTGATTGGCGAGGGTGAAAAGCTCGGTGATTTCGTCGATATTCATGGAAACGGGCTTTTCCAGAAGAACGCTCTTGCCTGCAAGCAAAGCCATCTTTGCATGCCTGTAGTGATCGCAGCTGCGGGTTGCGATATCCACGATTTCGACCTCGGGATCGGCGATCAGATCTTCGATTTTGCTGTAACCTTTGCAATTAAAGCGGTTGACGGACTTTTCAACGCGTTCCGGGATAATATCGCACACGGCGGCAACCTGATACTTATCGGTCTTGTTCTGAATTTCACCGGTATGCATGCCCCAGCCCGCGCGGCCAAGACCCACGATACCCAACTTGATCGGATTACTCATATTTTTACACCCCGCACTTTCTGATATAGTCGCGGCTGATCTTCAGATCGATCACGGGATCCTTAAGATGCGTATCGTGCTCAACGCAGAGCCAGCCATTAAAATTCTTCTTCACCAGGAAGGAAACAACATCGCGGTTGATATCACCCATCTCACCGCCGCCCAATTCGCAGAAGCGCAGCCGTTCGCACCAGTTCTTGTTGTCCCTGTCCTTATAGACAAAGTCCTTCACATGCACGGTGATGACGCGGTCATAATATTTTTCCAGAATATACATGGGATCGCCGTACGCGCCCGCCAGATGACCCGCATCAAAAACAAGGCCGGCGGCGGGGCATTTTTCGAGGAATTTTTCCACCTCATCCTGGGATTCCACAGGCGTTCCCAGATGGTTGTGCAGGCCGACCTTCAGGCCGTATTTCGCGGCAGCCTCCGCCTGATAATTGACATGGCGGCAGAATGTATCCAGATCACCCGCATTCGATTCCGCCCATACATATTTCAGCCCCAGCGCAGCGGAAAAACGAATGGTTTCCATCGTGGAAAGAGAACGGCAGTAGCCGAAATCCATGCCCATGCCGCGTGCATCCGCACAGTATTCAATGGCCTCAGCCTGGTTTTTGACTTCCAGACGCTCGATGCCCTCATAACCCAGCTCTTTGAGCATGGCAAGGCGATCACGATAGCTATAGAGATTTCCGTACCATACATTCAGGCCATAATCCGCAATACCGATTTTCATGTAATTTTCTCCTTTCGCAGCAAAATCAAATTAAGCAAAACCCCGATCCAAACCTTGCGTTTCGACCGGGGATTTATTTATCAAATATACGCAGCCGAAAGAACTGCCGTCACCAGTGCAGAGCCGATCAGCATAATAGCCATTACCAGCGCGAGCAAACGCACCAACTGCTTTTTCTTTCCGTTCATGGTTATTCAACCTCGCGAATGTCCGTGAGCGGCCAGATAACATAGCGCACTTTGCCGACGATCATGTCTTCGGTCAGCGGGCCGACGGTATAGCCTTCCGGATAGGAAGGATCGTTCCACGAACGGGAGTCGTGGCTGTTGTAGGTATTATCGCCTACGCAGAAGTATTCATCCTCACCCAGCGTGTAGGAATAATCCTGATAGTTGTTGCCTTCGCGTTTGGGGTCAATGGCCTCGCCGTTGATGTAGGTCACGCCGTTTTTGCGCTCAACGAGGTCGCCCGGAACGCCCACTGCACGCTTGACAAAATAGGTATGACCTCTGCCGGGATAGTGGCAGATAACGACATCATCGCGTTCCACGCCGAAAAGGCGCTTATCCAGCACGGTGATGAACATGCGCTCGCCGTCCAGCAGCGTCGGATTCATGGAAGTACCGTCCACACGCACGATCGTGAACAGGAACATGCGAATCAGCACAACCAGCACGACAGCCGTAACCAGTGCGACGATCCATTCACGGATTTCCTTCTTGACGCGGGCCATTCTTGCAGCCTTCACTTCGTCGCGCGAAGCCTGCTCCTCATTTTCCTGAGGCTGGATGTTGTTCTCGTTGTTTTCGGTCATAACAAAGTCTCCTTCATTCGGACTTATATTTTCATCCGCCGGAAAGGTTTCTCCCGGCGCGCTTCTTTCATGTTCAGGAAATACGCTACACTCCGCCAAAGCGGCTAAACGGGGACACGATGCATCTTACGCGGCCCTTGAATGCGCTTTCGGGCAAAAGACCGATATCCGAGTCGCGCCCGTCATGGCTGGAATAGCGGTTGTCCCCCAGAACGAGATATTCATTTTCGCCCAGCACGACGATGAAATCTTCTCTCGCTTCGTTGGATACAAAGGGTTCATCATAGTATGCGCGGTTGATAAACGTGGAATCCCCCTGGATAATCACCTCATCGCCGGGCAAGCCGATTACGCGCTTCACAAAAGTTCCTTCCCTGCCGGGAACGGAAATCAGCACGATATCGCCGCGCTGCGGAGAGGAAAACCAGTAATCAAATTTCGTTGCGAGAACAACATCGCCCGTAACGAGCGTGTCGTTCATGGAGACGCCTGCGATCCGGATGAAATCCAGCAGGAACATCTTTATGCACAGTGCGACAGCCACCGCAATCAGCAGCGACCGCACCCAGCGGAGCATTTCGCGCCGTTTTTTGCGGCGGCGTTTTTCCGCGCGGTCAGACATCTTGCACCTCTTCTGCGCGGCGCACGATCTGCTTGACGCGCTTTTCGAAAATGTATCTTTCAAGCATAACAACATGCGCACACGTCAGACACTTGATCTTGACGTCCGCGCCTACACGGGTGATTTCCCAATCCGTACCGCCGCACGGATGGGGCTTTTTCATTCGTACAATATCGCCGAGTTGAATTTCCATTCAATTGTTCCTTTGGATTCCGGAGCAATTCCTCTCCGGAATGATTTTATGCGGCAGCCCGGCGATAATACCGGACTGCCGAACAAACAAATCTTTTTTACCCCTAAGTAAGCGATCGGAGCTTTAAGTAAGCGATGGTCGAAGAGGTGTTTCAATGGTGAGGGGATTTTTCGTCAGATGCAATTGCAAAAAGCGCAGGTTTACCGGAGGTAAATCAAGCTTTGCGCAAGCGGCAGATGGCGAATAAAGCCGCCGCCAGTGAACACCGAAGCGATCCGGAGCTTACTTAACAGACTTAATGCCTTCTTCGATGGCTGCCTGGTTGAGGGGCATGAACTTTTCCTTGCCGGGGCCAAGCTTATGGCGCAGAGCATCCATCATAGCATCGATGGTGAACTGCTCGGTTACGCCGAGGTAAGCGCCGAGCATTGCCATGTTGGCAACCTTCTGGCTCTTGAGCGTTTCTGCGATTTCGTTGCAGGGCACAGCATAAACGCTGATGTCGGTGCGGGTGGGCTTGGTATCGATCAGGGAAGAGTTGTACAGCAGCATGCCGCCGGGAGCAACGCTCTTCTCGAACAGTTCCATGCTGGGGCGGTTCATGGCGATAACCACGTCCGCAGACTCAACCTTGGGAGAGCCGACCTTTTCATCCGAGATAACGACGGAGCAGTTTGCGCTGCCGCCGCGCATTTCCGGGCCGTAAGCGGGCATCCAGGAAACTTCCTTGCCGTCCAGCATACCGGCATATGCCAGGAGCTGACCAATCAGCAAAACGCCCTGTCCGCCAAAACCGGCGATAATCAGTTGTTTTTCCATATGTCTTCTCCTATTATGCGTCAATGTCCTTGAATACGCCCAGCGGGTACTGCGGGAGCATATTGTTCTCGAGCCACTTGAGCGCCTCAACGGGCGTGAGACCCCAGTTGGTGGGGCAGGTGGACAGAGCCTCGATCATGGTGAAGCCCTTGCCGGCCATCTGATATTCAAACGCCTTCTTGATTGCCTTCTTGGCATTCATAACGTTCTTTACATCATGCAGGCTGACGCGCTCGATATAAGCGGGGCCATCGAGGGTGGAGAGCATTTCGCTCATGCGGATGGGATTGCCGTTGACTTCCTTGGAGCGGCCGAGCGGAGAAGTGGTGCTCTTCTGGCCGATCAGGGTGGTCGGGGCCATCTGACCGCCGGTCATGCCGTAGATAGCATTGTTTACGAAGATAACGGTGATCTTCTCGCCGCGGGTAGCAGCGTGAACGATTTCGGCCGCGCCGATGGAGGCGAGGTCGCCGTCACCCTGGTAGGTGAAAACGCAGTTGTTCGGATGAACGCGCTTTACGCCGGTAGCAACTGCCGGTGCGCGGCCATGAGCAGCCTGCAGCATATCACAATTGAAATAATCATAGGCGAATACTGCGCAGCCAACCGGTGCAACACCGATGGTCTTTTCGCCTACGCCGAGCTCGTCGATCGCTTCGGCAACCAGGCGATGCAGGATGCCGTGCGTGCAGCCCGGGCAGTAATGCAGCTGTTTTTCAGCCAGCATCTTCGGTTTTTCGAATACGATTGCCATGATTTAACCCTCCCGGCCGGTGAGCTTAACGATCTCCCGGTAAATTTCGGATACGCCCGGGATGACGCCGCCCGTGCGGCCATAGAACTCAACGGGGCGTGCGCCGTTTACAGCCAGACGTACATCGTCGACCATCTGACCCATGGACATTTCGACGGTCAGGAACTTCTTCGCCGTGGGAAGCGCATCCTCGAACGCCTTGTTCGGGAACGGCCACAGCGTGATCGGGCGGATCAGGCCGACCTTGATGCCTTCGGCGCGAGCCTGGCGGATAGCGGTCAGCGCGATACGCGCGGTGGTGCCGTAAGCAGCCACAACGTACTCTGCATCGTCCATGTAATCGGTCTCATACATGCACTCGTTCTTTTCGATCTCGTCATAGCGAGCCTTGAGCATGAGGTTGTGCGCCTCGCAGCGGTCGGGCTCGATGTACAGCGAGTTGATAACCGCGCGGTCGCGGCTCTTGCCGTCCCAGCCGGTGGCCGCCCAGTCCTTGGCCTTGAGGGCGCGGGGCTGGTATTCCGGCATTTCTACCGGTTCCATCATCTGGCCGATAACGCCGTCGCCCATAACCATAACAGGGTTCCTGTACTGGTCGGCAACATCGAATGCGAGCTGAGTCAGCTCAACGGCTTCCTGAACGCTGGCGGGAGCATAAACGACCATGCGATAGTCGCCGTGTCCGCCGCCGCGGGTGGACTGATAATAGTCGGACTGCGCCGGCTGGATGGAGCCCAGACCGGGGCCGCCGCGAACCATGTTCACGATAACGCAGGGCAGCTGTGCGCCTACGATATAGCTGATGCCTTCCTGCTTCAGGGAGATTCCCGGGCTGGAGGAACTGGTCATTACGCGGGCGCCTGCGCCTGCAGCGCCGTAAACCATATTGATAGCGGAAACTTCGCTCTCCGCCTGAACAAACACACCGCCAACTTCGGGCAGTCGCTTGGACATATATTCAGGGATTTCATTCTGCGGGGTGATCGGATAGCCAAAGAAATACCGGCAGCCGGCCTGAACGGCAGCTTCGGCGATGGCCTCGTTCCCCTTCATCATCTGTCTCATGGTGCGCCTCCTACTTTTCAACCGTAATCGCACAATCCGGGCACATGCGCGCGCAAAGCGCACAGCCGATGCACGCAGACTCATCCGTCACAGTTGCGGGATGATAGCCTTTGGAATTAATCTTGTCCGACAACGCAATCAACTTCTTGGGGCACGCGGTGATGCACAGCGTGCAGCCCTTGCAGCGTTCCGGATTAATGAACGTTTTTGCCATTAATACCGCCTCCTATATTTAGAATATTATACGCTCATGCCGGCAAAAAATCAAGTATATTTCTTAACACAAACAGGTTTTCACCGCATTTTATCGGTATATCACCGACGGGGAATATCCTGTTGCAACAGGAACACATTTCCATTATAATGGTTTTAATCGGATTTTACCGTTTGGAGGGATACTATGCTTCCGGAAAAAAACATTCTGCGCACTATCAGAAAGCAAAAGCGGCTTGCCGAAGTTCTGGATTCGCGCCTGTTCACCACCGTGGGAAAGGTCAACATTCGCGGCGTTTATCAAACGACAGAAGCCCTTCATTCCATCCCGGATGACAGTTTCCTTTCCCCTCTGCCCGAAAAATGGGGCGGAGCGGGCGTCTATGCCTGGTTCAAGGGCGATTATACCGTGCCGGAGGAGCTCGACGGAAAGGTGCTCTATGCCTATCCGCGCGGCAGTTATTACGAGGGCACTCTCTGGGTAAACGGTGCGATCACCACAAACTATGCCACCAAAATTAAAATCGGCTGCCACGGCAATCACTATTCCAAGCGCTTTACCGGATGTGCAAAGGCCGGCGAACATTTTGAATTCGCACTGGAGCTGTATGCCTATCACATCGTCCCCGGCACGCAGCCGTATTCGTGCGAAATTCTGCCCACCTATTTCTATGATACTGCTGACCTTGATATCTGCGTGCGCGATGACGAGCTGATGCACTTTATTTACGATATCAGAACGCTGATCGGTCTGCATGAAATTCTTCCGGAAAACAGCTATGAGCGCTGCGAAATCGAAAATACGCTCTACGACGTACACCTGAAACTTTTCTACGACCCGGACGCCTGCACGGAGGCAGAATTCCGCGCCGGTATCCGCGCAGCCCGCGAAATCATGGCCGGCTATCTTTCGCGGAAAAATGCACCCAATGCACCCTATATCGGCCTGACCGGACACAGCCACATGGATACCGCATGGCTGTGGCCCGTGAGCGAAACCATCAAGAAATGCGCCCGCACCTATTCGCATCAGCTGCAGCTGATGGAAGAATACCCGGAATACCGTTTTATTCAGGCCGCATCCTGCCATTCGGATATGATCCGCCGCAACTATCCCGAACTGTTTGAACGCATCCGCCGGCGCGTGGCCGAGGGGCGCTACGAACCCAACGGCGGCGCATGGGTCGAATGCGACTGCAACCTTACGGGCGCGGAATATCTGGTGCGCCAGTTTGTATGGGGTCAGCGATTTAACCGCAAGTATTTCAACTATACATCCGACTGTTTCTGGCTGCCGGATACCTTCGGCTATGCCTGGTCCATCCCGCAGATCATGCACGGATGCGACATCAAATATTTCCTGACCTCCAAGATCGACGCGAACGACACCAACCGATTCCCGTACACTTCCTTCTGGTGGCAGGGACTGGACGGCACGCGCGTGCTTACCCATTTCACCACCATGGGTTCAACTCCCGACCCCTGGACGTTTGAATATTTCTCCAACTGCAAGGAGCGCCGCGTTTCCCCCATGCGCCTGATCTCCTACGGTCAGGGCGATGGCGGCGGCGGTCCCACCGTGGACGATGTGGAAGGCGCACTGCGCCTTGCCGATCTTGCCGGCGTACCCAGAAGCAGCCATATCTCCGCTTCGGAATTCATGAACAAGCTGGAGGAAAGCCTCGTCCATCCCAGCGTCCATGCGGGCGAGCTCTATCTGGAAACGCACCGCGCAACGCTTACCTCCATGCACGAAATCAAGCGCAACAACCGCATGCTGGAAATGGCGCTGCATGATCTGGAACTGGCAGCCGTCCGCTCCGCCGTAAAGAACGGTTCGCAAGCCGATAACAGCGCGATCCATCCGCTGACGGAAACGCTGCTTCTGCACCAATTCCATGATATTCTGCCCGGCACCTCCATCCACTGTGTGCATGATGAAACGCGCGCTGCCATCACATCCGCAATCGAAACCGCACGCGCCACGGAGCAGCAGATTCTTTCTGCCGGTTCCTCTTCCGCTTTCACCCTGATGAACACCACGTCCTTCGACCGCGCGGAAACGCTGCACATTCCCGCAAAGGGAGCCTCCGTCGAAGGCTGCATTGCGCAGGCATTCACCACGCTTGACGGCGAAAACATGCTGGCTGTGCACGGTCTGGATCTGCCCGCACTCGGCGGACGCACCATTGAATATTCGTCCGTCCCCTGCAGCGCAGATTCGCCCTTCACCGTTGAAGGAAACGTCGTGACCACGCCGTTTGCCCGCGTGACCTTTGATGATAACGGCGGCATCGCATCGCTGATTGATCTTTCGCTCGGACGCGAACTGGTCGGGGGACTTCCGTTCAATACCTTCCTTCTGGGCGAGGATATTCCGGAAGTTTATGACAACTGGGATCTGGATCTTGATCATGAGGAGAAGTTCCGGCCCGCAGGTAAGCTTATCAGCCGCGAAATCGTGTCCTGCGGAGCCGTGGAGCTGCGCATGCGTTGTGCATGGAAGCTGTCCGACAATCTCTCCATCCGTCAGGATATCGTATTCGATGCCTTCTCGCCGATGATCACCTTTGATACCGAGATCGACTGGAGCGAGGCGCACCGTTTCCTGAAAACCGCATTCGAAACCTCCCTTACCGCCGACGGCATGCGCAGCGAGATTCAGTTCGGCAACATCCGCCGTTCCAACCATCGCTCCACCAATCTGGAAAAGGCACGTTTTGAGGTCTGCAACCACAAGTATTCCGATATGAGCGAATCGACCTGCGGCATCGCCATCCTGAACGACTGCAAATACGGCATTTCTTCCAACGAAGGCGGAATGTATCTTTCTCTGCACAAGGGCGGCATGCTGCCCGATCCCAAAGGAGACTGGGGCGTTCACCGCTGCCGCTATGCAATCCTGCCGCATGCAGGCGCATTCAGTGCCGAAAATGTCATCCGCCCCGCTTACGCCTTCAACTACGCCCCCGTCGTTGTGCAGGGCAAGGCATGTACCGAATCGCTTCTGCATATCGATAAGGCAAACATCATCGCAGAAACCATAAAGCCCTGCGAGGATGTGCAGCGCGCCTATATCCTGCGCCTGTACGAAGCCGAAGGCGGCTGGACAAAGGCCAATATCGCCATCTCTCACCCGTATACATCCGCAAAATCCGTCAATATGCTGGAAGAAAACGAGGCGGATATCGACCTTTCCGCACTGGCCTTCCGTCCCTTTGAAATCAAAACGATCAAGGTGTATTACTAAAAAGCAACCCCGCAGGATCAGTTTCCTGCGGGGTTGTTCCTACTTCTGCCTATAATTCCTCACTCAGTACCAGCGGCAGCGAGATCTGCCTGCATACCTTTTCGAAATATGCCTTTGACCGGCGGTTGCTTGCAATCAGCATATCAGGCTTGCCGTTTGCCAGCAGATAATCCACCAACGCGAGGCACATTTCATCCAGACTTCCGTCCGCACCGGAATGACGAAGCTCCTCCAGCACGCCTGCCTCGTTCATCAAAAGCAGCACAGCCGGGAAATACGGCGGCTCACCCTCCTGCGGCTGATCGGAAATGATCAGATCGCAGATAATTTTTGCGCCCTTATTGGTTTCCAGTCGTCTGAGCCGGGCAAAATTGATCTCGTCCAGCTCCGGCGCGCGTTCATAAGCATCGCCGTCAAGTTCCGGCCGCTTCTGAATTCCCCATTCAAATGCTTCGCCATCCCACGAAAGGGCGATCAATTCTCCCTTTTCGGGCGTTTCGACATCGTTTGCAGCGATTTCATTCGCCGCAAGCAGCGCGATGCGCATGTATTCCAGTTCCTTTTCATCCGCAATCGGCCAGGGCAGCCTGCGCTTTTCATGTCTGCGGAACCGCGGGAAAATCCCTTCCTGCAAACCCGCTTCCTGCGCCTGCTTCATTTCAGCTTCCATCAGTTCCTCAATTCCCGAAAAGGAGCACATCAGGCATTCCACGCCGGATGTTTTCTCGCCGGGCTTCTTCATTTTCTCGGCAACGAGCGTATTCAGTTTTTCCTCGCCCAGATACACGCTCAGCGTGCAGGGCACATCCCCGCCGCCGGTGCTCACGCAGTATCCGATCGCACCGTCGGCATATTTCACGGCAAACAGTCCTACCGCACTTCGCTTTTCCCACAACGCGCTTGCACGATATGAGCCCGCCGCTTCATACAGTTCGCGTTTTGGCACTGTTTTGTCCTCCATATCAAAGGTGAATTTTTCACCGATTTAATCTATAATATATCATACCACTATTTTATATTTAACACAAGCATTTCTGAAAATTTCCTGCCTTATTTCTAGTTTTTGATCGAATTTTATATGCATATACTACATTTCATGTTTATAAACGATGTATCACATCGGCATAAACTCCAAATTTCCACTGGTTTCGTGAGCATTTGGGCAGGTTCACAATACACTCGAATGTAAAGCAAAAACAGTACATTTTACATTCGTAAGCCAACAGCAGAGTTCACCGCGTCCCTCCGCTGGTTTTTCGTTCCAAGAATACCGACGAATTCCTTTCTCCGCACTGGCCAGCACTGCGTTTGCCCGGTGTTCCGTGGCGGCACTCTAAGTTTGCCGCCACTTCAGCCTTCGGCCTCCGGAATCCGTCGGCCCGCGCGACGCCAAGCTCCCCTTGAATCAAGGGGAGGTGGCATCGAGGCCGTAGGCTGAAGCCCTGAGGACAGGACGCAGTCCTCCGCAACCGTAGGCTGAGCAAAGCGAAGCTGGAACTCCGGGGACGCACGAAGCGCGCGCCCAGTGGGCGAAGCAGCGCGAAGTAAGTCCAATGAGCAAGGGAGTACGTCAAGCGAAAGCGACGACGGATGACTATTGCGAATTGAGGGAATCAGGGCTCGGCCCTCCGCAGGAGTGGAACATTGCCTCACGAAGTGAAGGGCAATGCGAAGTAGCGCAACACTGTTCAAGCGCAGCGCAGAACAGTGCGGCGATGACGGAGGGGATTCACCTCGCCCGTCCGCTATTCTTGTCATTTCAAGAATACCGACGAATTCCTTTCTCCGCACTGGCCTGCACTGCGTTTGCCCAGTGTTCCGTGGCGGCACTCTAAGTTTGCCGCCACTTCAGCCTTCAGCCTCCGGAATCCGTCGGCCCGCGCGACGTCTCGTTACACTCGCCCGTCCGCTATTCTTGTCATTTCAACGAAAAGGAGCACGGCAGTCTTATCGACGCCATGCTCCTCAGATTTTCAAAAAACAATGGTCGGATTAGAGAAAAACACATTTAAATCCGCAGCGGCGGCATGTACGCCGCGAGGAGCGTATTTTTTCAGAGCATAGCCTGCGAAGCGGAGAAAAAATCGCTTCCTTGCAGATTTTACGTCCGGAATCCGAAGGGTTCCAGTAAAATCTGGTGAGGGTGGCAGTGGCGGGGGAGTTTACTTCCCCGTCCACAAGTCTGGCAAAAATACTTTTTTGACAGACTAAGGAGCACGGCAGTCTTATCGACGCCATGCTCCTTTTGATTTTTGAGAACTATTGTTTTTTTCCGCCGGTGGGCTGCTTACAGAACAACCTCATGTCCGGTACGGGCGGATTCATAGATACCGTCGAGAATGCGCATCAGTTCCACGCCATCCTCAGCGGGATTGCGGCAGGGTTCTCCGGTCTTGATGCAGTGTACGAAATGGTCGATTTCGTTTTCAAACAGGCCGTCGAAGCTCAGCGCGGTAGGCTGAGAAAGCTGCACATTGGTCATATAGTCGTTCATCTCGGTATAGATGGACAGTTCGGGATCCAGCTTGCAGCCGCCCTTGGTGCCGAACAGCTCGATATTGCCGACATCCTTTTCGATATTCAGGCAGAAGCTCGCCTCAACGGAGAGCACCGCGCCGCCTTCGAAGCGGATCATCGCAGTTGCCAGGTCTTCAACATCGAAGATATCGTTGTTGGAAACGGTTGCGGAAAGATAGCCGGCCTTGGATTTGATATTCTTCCTGTCGCCCAGCTTCTTGAAAGTTGCACCGTATACGCTTACAGGCTTTTTGTTGCCCATCAGATAGCGGCACAGGTCGATTACATGGACGCCCAGGTCGATCAGCGGACCGCCGCCCGAACGGGAGGAATCGCCGAACCAGCCGCCGGGGCAGCCCTTGCGGCGCAGATACTGAGCCTTTGCATAGTAGATTTCGCCGAGATAATCATTATCGATGAAATCCTTTACAACGGCGCAGTCGTTGCCGAAGCGGCGAACGAAACCGATCATCAGAAGCTTGCCGTTTTCCTCGGCGACCTTCTTCATTTCCTCGGCCTCTTCCTTGTTCATGGCCATGGGCTTTTCGCACAGAACGTGCTTACCGGCCTTCAGAGCCGCGATTGCTGCCGGAGCATGCTCGCTGTTCCAGGTGCAAACGCTGACTGCGTCCAGCTCTTCCAGCTTGAGCATCTCGTTGTAATCGGTGTACAGGCGCTCTACACCGTATTCCTCGGCGCGGCGCTTGAGATTGGTTTCATTGATATCGCAAAGGGCGTAGATTTCCACATCGGGGTTTTTCTTATAGCCCGCAAGATGCACGCCGGAAATACCGCCGGTACCGATAATGCCAACTTTAATCATAAGGCTATATTCTCCTTACTTTACAACGCCCTTTTTGAGGATGATGTTTGCATACAGTGCGCTTTCACCGGTAGCAACGATGGCATAAGCCTTCTTTGCACGGTCGTAGAACTCATAGCGCTCTACTTCCACAAACTTGTGGTCGCCTTCGCGGTCCTTAACGATCTTCTTGTACTCGGGCCAGATTTCGGGCTTATAGTCGTCGCCCGGGGTAACCTGCATCAGCGAAACAGGTGCCTCAACATAGGTATCCAGCGGGAAAATCTGCAGAATAGCATCCAGAATTTCGCAAACACCGTGACCATCCAGTCTTACAAGGCGCTGTGCGCAGCTTGCTGCGGGGAAGTTGCCGTCGCCGATAACGAGCTCATCGCCATGGCCCATTTCGCACAGAATCTTCAGAAGCTCGGGGGACAGAACGGGAGAAATACCTTTCAGCATAAGTAAACGCCTCCTAATGCGTATTTTTTGAAATAACCATTGCTTTTAGTATACCATTTTGCCCTTCGATTCGTCAATAGAGTTTCTTTTTCTCTGCCGTCACAGCACCATCACAAGCGTACCGCCCGTCAAAAGAAGCATACCGATAAGGGATTTCACCGTGAACTGCTCGTGCAGAAAAATAAAACCCAGAATAAGCGTAATGACCACGCTCATCTTGTCAACAGGAACGACCTTTGCCACATCACCCATCTGCAGCGCCTTATAGTAGCACAGCCACGAAGCGCCCGTTGCAACGCCCGACAAAATCAGGAACATCCAGCTTTTGCGGCTGATTTCGGCAATTCCGCCCTGCGCACCCGTCAGAAACACCATTCCCCATGCCATCACGACCACGACCATCGTGCGTATGGCAGTTGCCAGATTGGAATTGACTCCGTCAATACCGATTTTTGCCAGAATGGATGTCAGCGCCGCAAACACCGCCGAACCGATTGCAAATGCAAGCCACATACTTTTTGCTCCTTTCATTTTCCGTACCTCTCTTTTATCCTGCCAATTATTCCAATACTTTTATATACCCGCATCCAACACGGGCAAATCACATTTCTTTTACCGCAGCCTCAATCGCATCGATATCCACGGTAAACCCCTTTTTCTCCAGCCGGGAGATAACATACTCC
This sequence comes from Clostridiales bacterium, assembly GCA_015056055.1. GTDB lineage: Bacteria > Bacillota > Clostridia > Christensenellales > Aristaeellaceae > Alectryocaccomicrobium. Next base: position 21,010 of record SVHC01000007.1, read on the forward strand.
AGCTTTTCCTCGCCTCTGCCCGCGCCGTAAATCTGCTCTGCGGCAAAAACCAGAGTTCGTGTAGCTGCGGCAAGCATATTCATGTTTTCCGCATCCACCTTCTTTTTGATCCAGGGAATCAGCCTGCCGGTAATCAGCGCGGCAAGCAGTGCAATCACCGCCTGAAACAGCGGTGTCAAATCGATCATAATTCTTTCCTCCTTTGTTTATCCCAGTTTCCAGATTGCATTTACCGCCAGCCCGACAAGTCCGGTCACGATTGCGGTAATTGCAGCCGTCTTGATTTTGCCAAACTGTTCGGAAGGCTGTTTTTCCAGCGTCATCAGCCGTCTTTCATGCCCTTCGATCTGGCTGTCGTGCCGCTTGATCATTTCGCCCATCTGCACGGTCAATTCGCGCACGCGGCGCATTTCGTCCTCGTTCCGGTCGATGCGTTCCTTATCGCGGCGAAACCGTTCATCGCACATAAGGGTACGCCCCTCGTACTGATCGCGCGAAACTTCACTCCTTAATGCTTCATTTTCCGGCATAGCCCACCTCGTTTCGGAATTTTTCCATCCATCGCATCATTTTCTGCACAGCATTATCCGTTTCGGCGCCGTATTTGCCGTCCGCGCCGTATCTGGGCAGGCACTTTTCATCGAAGCACAAAAGTATTTTCTGCAGCCTTTCGACTTTCTCCTTCAGGATGTCGCTTTCATTGGATGCGTTTTCCCCTTCAATTTCTTTCTGCAGCCATCTGTGGCGGCCAAAGTGCGTCCATTCGCCTGCGGAAACCGGGGATTTTTCCACGCCGTATCCGCTGCCGCGTGCCTCAATGATATTTCCGTCAGCAGCCACAAAGCCGATATGTATCATTTTTCCCTTTTCCTTGCGGAATGCAAAATCGCCGGGGCAGATATTCTTTTTTGCAATCTCCGTGCATCCGCCCCATATTCCGTCCGCGCTGGCGTCGCTTCCCGCCACACCCATCAGATTCTGGAAGAAATACATCGCCAGCCCCGAACAATCGAAGAAGGAAATATTTTCTCTGCCGATCTCCTTCTCCATTTTCTGATAGAATTTCCATGCGCGTCCGCTCATAATATTTGTTTTAGATCGAAAATTGATAAAGTCCCTCACATCGCCCACGCTGTCCGCTCTTTGTCCCTGCGCACCCCAGACGTACACGCCCTTTCCGACCTGATTTTCCAGATATTCCAGCCATTCTTTCAGCATATTTTTCTCCTTACTGTCTTTCTTCAAATCACCGTCATGTCACAATCCAATCTCATCCGGTTGGATATTACTCCCGGCCCGCAATCTCTTTATCCATCGCGGTGGTATCGCCTTCCAGCAAAAGAACCGGAATGTCAAACAGTTGTGCCGGCACCTCCACGAGGTCAACGCCGTCTTTGCCGTCTTTACCCGGTGTGCCGACAATAGCAGGAATGTCAATCCACTGTCCGTCGGCTGTTTTTACGCTCAAAATTGCCGCCATTAGCCTACCCCCTCAATCAGATTTCAACCCCGTACTTCGCAAGAATAGCAACAGTTTCTTCATCCAGCAGTTTTTTAAGCTGTCCGGGAGGAAGCTGCGCCAATTTCCAAGCAATGATCTGCATATCATTGGCTTGCTCGTCCGCTTTCGCACGGTGCATATTAAACGCAATAACGCGCTTTTTCCACGGATTATTCATCTTCCGTCACCCCCGAAAGGAGAAGTTCCAATGCTTCTTTCAGATGGGCGTTATCAGCTTCAAGTGCGGCTATGCGTTCTTCTGCGGTTTGCTGTGCTTCTGGCATTTCGGCGGCCAATGCTTCCATTTCCGCTACTTCTTCCGCTGTCATTTCTCGCGTCACACCGTTAATGTTGATTTTCGGCATCAAATACGCACCCCCCAGACGGTAATCTTGGTTCCGGCGTCAAAGGTTATATTGTTGACTCTTACCCTTACTTTGTCGACGTATTTACAATCCATCGTGGTTGCTTCATTCGTGAATTGCACGATGTTAATTAAATTAGCCGTTGCGCCATCCGCTGCACCGCCGTATGTGTACTCTGCCCATCTGCCATACCTTTGCATCACTTCTGCTTTCGATACTTTTGTAGAAGATGACTGCTTGATATTGGAAATATGGTGCTTGCTTATGCGCTGATTGCCATAGTATGTTTCAATATACCCAGTTCCTGCATCGGTGGACGCGGGCGTCTCAACCTTCACAAAAGCGGCTTTGAGCGCAAACACATTCGCAGCACTGTCCTCTGTGATGTCTACAGCACTTTCCCCGCCTTCAAGCGTTATAGTGTTAATGAGTTCATACACGCCGCTTTCCGAAAAACCATTCGCAAGCAGATTTGCAAACTCTTCTTCCGTACCTTCGTAGCCGCCGTCCACAGCATAGGCATATGCGCTCTTACCGTCTTCGCCTGGCATTCCGTCTTTACCGTCTTTGCCCTTCAAGTCAGCGGAGGAAGTGCCGGAAGCGGAAGTAACGGTCAGCACAGTACCGTCCCATGAATGCATGGTGGGCATGCCGTCTGCACCGTTCGCGCCGGGCGTACCGGGCGCGCCGTTCTTGCCATCTTTACCGTTCTGCACGTTCAGCATAGTACCATCTGAAAAGATGACGGTGTTTGTCGAGCCAGAACCCGAACCCTGAATCACAGATTCAATCGTTATGGATGTACCATCTGAACCGGGGGCGCCGTTGTCACCCCTCTCGCCCTTATCTCCCTTTTCGCCTTTCTCGCCCTTTTCGCCGTCCCTGCCGTTAAACTTTCCGGCATCCACATCGTTTTTGAGCCGGGCAATATAATTTTCGCGCTCGGTTTCCGCCTCAACCCGTTCTGCCTCCGCATCCACGGCGGCCAGAATCGCCTCCGTTTTCGCGTTCACCGCTGCAAGATTTGCCTCGGCTGCAAGCAGTTCAGGCAGCATCACAGGTTCAATCTCGCTGTTTGTATCCAGCGATTCCCGCACCATCACAAAAAACAGTTCCGAGTTCCACACCATTTCGTCCCGGCAGAAAATCTCCAGCTGCGCCAGAAATTCCCCGGCGCGCACCGTAGCGCCCGCCTCCACCGTCCAATTCCATACATCGCCGTCTTTTTTCAGCGGCACCTTCACCGGAACCGGAAAGTCCATCTTCATATATGCAAGCTGTGAATCCGAAAGCTCCGGCAGTTCAAATTCCACCGTCCGGATTCCCGCGTCGCCCTTTGAGCCCAGCAGCACAATTCCATGCTTTACCCTGCGGTCCATCAGCTCGTATCGTGCTCTTTCCATGCCTTCACCTCCATACAGTGATTGTGATGGCATTATGCTAGCACATTGTTTTGCCCGATTTCTACCCGCGCGCCAACATTATTCCCCGCTGTTATCAGGCAGAGCATCTTCCGCAGCCGAATAACAACAAACACAGGCCCGGAACGCATTCATACGTTCCGGGCCTGTGTATTTCATCACAACTATTATCTTTTGCTGAGTTCGACGTAATCCACTTCTTTTTTGACGTTGGTATAAGCGGGGCGGATAATCTTGCCCACGTTCTGAATTTCCTCAATGCGGTGTGCGCTCCATCCTGCAACGCGCGCAACGGCGAAGATGGGCGTGAACAGTTCGCAGGGGATATCCAGCATCTGATAGATCAGACCGGAATAGAAGTCGACGTTGGCGCTTACGCCCTTATAAATCTTGCGCTTTTCAGAGATAATTTCCGGCGCAAGCTTGGCAACCTTCTCATACAGGGCGAAATCTTCCTCGCGGCCCTTTTCGACAGCGAGTTTGTGGGCGCACTCTTTCAGAATATCGGCGCGCGGGTCGGACAGGGAATACACCGCGTGACCCATGCCGTAAATCAATCCGGTGTTGTCGAAAGCCTGCTTGTCGAGCAGGCGCACCACATAATCGCGGATCTCGCTTTCCTTTTCGGGATTAATGTTCGCCTTCATATCCTCAAACATCTTGACGACTTTGACGTTTGCACCGCCGTGACGGGGTCCTTTCAGGGAACCCAGCGCGGCGGAAATTGCCGAATAGGTATCCGTGCCGGAAGATGTCACAACATGCGTGGTGAAGGTAGAATTGTTGCCGCCGCCGTGCTCCGCATGCAGAACCATTGCAAGGTCCAGAATCTTTGCCTCCAGCGTGGAATATTCGCCGGTCTTTCGGAGCATGCCAAGGAAATTCTCCGCCGCGGACTTTTCCGGGTCGGGATGGCGGATGAAAAGACTCTTGCCGAGCAGATAGTGGCGGTAGGACTGATAGCCGTAAACCGCCAGCATCGGGAATGCCGAAATCATAAACAGGCACTGCCTGAGCACGTTTGCAATGGAAATATCGTCCGCATTGTCGTCATAGGCGTACAGCGCCAGCACACTGCGGGACAGAATATTCATCAGGTCGCGGCCGGGCGCTTTCAGAATCATATCGCGCACGAACGAAGTGGGCAGGGAGCGCAGGCTGGAAAGCACGCCCCTGAACTCTTCAAGTTCTTCCTTATTGGGCAGCTGCGAGAACAGAAGCAGATACACCGTTTCCTCAAATCCGAAGCGGTCATCCTTCTGAAAACCGTTTACCAGGTCGCGCACATTGATGCCCCTGTAAAACAGTTTGCCGTGGCAGGGAATATCGTTTCCCTCCGCATCCTTGCTCTTCGCCTTGATGCGGGAAACCTCCGTAAGACCGGTGACAACGCCGTTTCCGTTCAGGTCGCGCAGTCCACGGTAGACCTTGTGCTCCTTGTACATTTCGGGCCGGATATTGTTATTGCTGTTGGAAAGATCCGCCATTTTCTGAATATACGGGGTAATTTCGGAATAAATGTTCTTCATGTATTTCTCCTTAAATAAAAAATAATGCACCAATTTTATGATTGGTACATTATAACATCTCTTTTTAAATAAATAAAGCTCTGCACAAAAAGTTCAAAATACCGCCATATCATTTTTTTCAATGATCGCCCGGGCAGAAAAAAAGAGCATGGCTGATGAGGTCGCCCCCATACATCCATGCTCATCGGCTTACCTTTCTCTTTTCAGAAAATAAACGGCGAACGCAATTGCAGCCTCAATGCAGTACGCCGCATAGAAGCCCATGTTCATGGCATTGCTGCGCACGCGTCCCACCGCCAGATCGTCATATGTGACTACGGTAATGGGCAGAAGGCTGCCTTCCCTTTCCATATAGCTGAAGGTGCTGACGGATTCGTTTCTGTGAACATATTCGCATACGACAGTTCCGTCGTGCAGCGTAAGCTCCCGGCGATAGAATTCCTCCTCGGAAATTTCATTGCCCTGATCGTCGTAATAAATCGTGTCGCCCAGAATCGGGACATCTGCTATTGCCGTATTTCCTGTATTTGCCGTATGTTTTTTATAAGGGACGGGCTTTTCCATAAATTCGGCAAAGCTTTCGTATGTATCAAACTGTATCCCGTCTGCAAGCCTTGCAGGCGTCCACCTGTCATTTGCCAGCAGCTGCACGACAAAGGTCAGAACCAGTGCGGCTATAAGCGCAGAAGAACAATATTTCTGCAGCGCATGATTTTTGCGGTATCTGACCGCCTCTTTTTCCTCCAGTGTGAACGCACCCTTTTCAAACAGGCGGTTGTCCGCAATCCATACGGCAAACAGCGCAATCAGCGCACTGGCCGCACCATGCACAAATCCGCTGATCAGCCACGCTTCGGCTTCCAGCCCCCAGTATGCGTCCTCCACGAATGCAAGCGGAGAAATTATGCCAAACAGTATAAATCCCGCCGCACAGCTCGCCTCCGCCATGCGGATAACGCTCCGTTTGTAACCGGCGATTTTTTCATCCGCCGCATCTGCCGCCGAAACGGCAAACATCGCCTGATTCAGCGCAATCATCTGGAATACTACGCCCACACCAATAATAGCCAGGCCGGACAAAAATCCGATCTGTGCGCGCAGAAATCCGTTGTTCAGAATCATCGCAACGATCAGACCGCCCAGATACAGCGCATTTGCAATAATAGTTTTCGTGCGGTATTTGGAAAGGCTTATTTCAATCAGTCTTTGCCGCTGTTTTTCGCCCTTCGGAGTTGGCTCCTCCGGCGCGGCATGCGTCTTTCTTTCGCCGCGCAGAAGCTCGTCGCAGGTCACGTCGAAAATTTCTGCGATCACGGGAATGGCCGATATATCCGGCGTGCCGTCATCCCGCTCCCATCGGCTGATCGTTTTATCCGAAACATTTAGCTTTTCCGCAAGATCCTTTTGCGTCATGCCGCTTGCCTTTCTAAGCGCGGCAATGAATTCGCCCATGCTTTTTCTTTCCATATTTTTCACCTCCATGGTTTTCTACACCCTGATTCTACCATTTCGCCGGTGAGAAAACCACCCACAATTCCCGGAAATCACTCTCGCAATGCGAGAATTATGGAAAAAGCCATCCCCTCAGTCAGTCTGACAACTGACAGCTCCCCTTAGACTTCGTCCAAGGGGAGCCTTTAATACTATTCTACTCTGATCTCCACATAATCAATAGTCACAGGCTCGCCCTGGGTCGCGATTTCGAGCAGGACATACACAGGCAGTTTTCCGTCATTGATCACGGAAAATTCGTATGCCGCATGGTCAAAGAATGCGGGTTTCAGTTCCACCTGACCGATGAGGGAAGTCTGTTTGCGGTTGGCGTACATGACGATATCTTCCGCCTTGCCCTCTGCCACACCGAGCCTTACGGTAACCTTGGCATTTTCATCGATCCTGCCGGTGCAGACGCGAATCTGGCGATACTGATGTGTCTTTTTGCAGGCGAAGGGCAAATCCCTGCCGCCGACTCTCCATGCGGGGCGCATATCGCAGAAAGTGACCACATGGCTGCGCGGGGCATCTTTCGTCATGTCGGGATCGCCGATGCTGTTCAGAAGCACCGCCTGATGTTCCTTCTTCACGCCCATATCCGGGTGCGCAGCGCCGCCCGTCCAGTAGGTATCCTCCGGCTTGGGGTCGTCAAAATAGTTGAAAAGATAGTTCTTATCGGCGCCGAGGGCAAAATGCTGCTCCGCCAGCGCCATAACCTGATCGCGCGAGGCGAATCGCATTTCATTTTCGCCGGGCCACATCAGAATTTCAATACCCGGGGCAAGAATCGTATCCGTGCCGTGGAGCAGGCGTTTCCACATGGGCACGGGAATATCGCTGTCGCAGGTTGCCCAGCGCGGCGTGGGAGTCAGCACCTGAACAAGGCCTTCACGCGCCCATGTCGTGGCGTCAAAGCCCATTTCCAGCGCATCTTTCGGATCGGCAGGTACACGCGCGCTCAGAAGAATCGCATGTCCGCGCTTTTCGGCAGCAGCCTTCACGCGCTTTGATACTTCGCGGGTGAAATCGTTCAGAATCTCGATGCCCTCGTATTCCGCGCCCGGACGCAGGCAGAAAGCTTCCCTCTGCCAGTCGAGCTCAACGCCGTCCATATCGTAGCGTTCCAGAAGTTCTTCGATCAGTTTCAGTTCGCGCTCGCGGACTGCCGGCTCGGCATAGTCAAAGCAGCGGTCAAAATATCCGTCCACCGGTCTGTGGGTCACGCGGCGATATTCCGGATGCTCATGGAAGAAATCCGGATGCAGAACGGATGCAGGCTTGTCATGGTCATGGCAGTCGTTCATGCGCAGGGAAATCCATCCGCGAATGCCCATCCTGCGGCACTCATTCAGCCAGATCGCAAACGGATCCAGCCCCTGATTTACGTATATATCGTACGCCACCTTTGTATATGTATCGGAATAATCGACGGCGTATCCGTTTTCCTCCTTCTGGAGGTACTTGTCGATCCAGCTGGTGATGACCTTTGAAGGATATCCGGCAATGCGCCCGGCAAGGGAGAAAACCAGGTCAGTCACCTGCGTGCCTTCATACTGGGCGGCAAAGCGCACAATCTCGTCGCGGTCAACTTTGATGTTCTTCCTGAAACGGCTGGCGATAAAATGCGTATCGTCGATATTTACCATGATACCCTTGCGCATGTTTTTCCCCTCCTATTTTCCTACACAGAACCGCTCAAATACGCGGTCAATAACATCTTCCGTAGCGTCCTCGCCGGTGATTTCGCCGAGAGTTCGCAGCGCGTCCTGCAGATACACGCACAGCGCATCCAGCGGCATTCCGATTTGCGCGGAGTCCAGCGCGCATTCCAGTGCTTCCAGCGTCTTTTTTGCAAGGTCGATATGACGCGCACAGGTCATCTGATTTTCGGCAATTTCCGGTGCACGGAGCGCTTCAAGAATGGCGTTCTCCAGCTCTTTTATGCCTTCGCCCGTTTTGCAGGAAATCATGATCGCACCGGGCAATTCCTTTTCCACGGTGAGGTCGGTCTTATTGAGCACGAGAATCGCTCGGCTGTCAAGCTCGGAGAGCATCTCTTTCTCGCTGTCGTTCCACGGAGAGCTCGCATCGAACACGGCAATTACCGCATCCGCATTCTGAACGGCTTTTTTTGCGCGCTCCACGCCGATTTTCTCAATCGCGTCGCCGGTTTCGCGTACGCCCGCGGTATCGCTCAGTTCCACCGTAAGTCCGCCCAGAAAAACGCGCTCGGTCAGTACGTCGCGCGTGGTACCGGCGATATCGGTCACGATGGCGCGGTCGCTTCCCGCAAGCGCATTCATGATGGAGCTTTTGCCCACATTCGGCGCGCCCGCAAGCACGCAGCTTGCACCGTCGCGCACGATGCGCGCCCGGTCGCCGTCGCTTCGCTCGCGCAGACCCGCAATGATCTCTTCCAGAGATGCAATCAGTTCCTCGCGCGTCAGATCCTCGTCCACTTCCTCCGGGAAATCCATATGCGCCTCGATCTGCGCCATCTGATCCACCAGCTGCGTGCGAATGGATTTGACATACGCGCTCACGCCGCCTTCCAGCTGCCTGAGTGCTGCGCGTCCCGCCGCCTCGCTGTTTGCCGAAATCACAGCCATTACAGCTTCTGCTTCGTCCAGCGTCACGCGTCCGTTCAGAAATGCGCGCATGGTAAATTCGCCGCTCTTCGCAGGGCGCGCGCCCAGTTCAAAAACCCTTTCCAGCACGCGCTGTGTGATATAGCTGCCGCCATGGCAGTGAATTTCCGCCACATCCTCACGCGTGTAGGTGTGCGGCGCGGGCATGAACACAGCCATTGCCTCGTCCATTTTGCCTTCTTTGCCCATCACATGACCGTAGCCCAGCCTGCGCGCCTTCGGCACAGGCGAAAAAGCGCGAGAGAGAATCTCCCGCGCGTCAGGTCCACTGATGCGGATAATCGCTACTCCGCCTTCGCCCGGGGGCGTGGCAACGGCGGCAATCGTTTCACCAATCATAAGAATAAAGCTGCTCCCTCGTTCATATTTTTCTAAGCGGAATCATGGATTCCAATGTGTTTATTATAGCATACTCTGTATTGAAAGAATAGTGAGCAGGAAAAAAATACACCTCATCAGTCTCGTTTCACTCGTCAGTTCCCCTCAAGTAATCGATGATTTAATGAGATGATGCAGTGGCGGAAGAATTTTGCGGCAGATGCAATTGCAAAAATCGCAGGCCTAGCGGCGCTAAGTCAAGATTTTTGCAGGCAGCAGATGCCGTAAAAGGCAATGCCAATGTCGTCATCGAATAAATCAGTGATTACTCAAGAGGCGATGCTGTCAACTTAGCAGTTTTGCGCGAAAGCAGCAGGCCTCCCTCTTAGTTTCTACAAAAAAACCGGAACGCACATGCATTCCGGTTTTCACAGTAATTATCTTGCCAGGCGAACCTCAGACCAGATTTCCTCGTACATATCGACGTACTCTGCAACATCCTGGAAGAATTCGCAGCGGTCGATAACTTCCTGAGAGGGATTGAGGGTAGAATTGTTCTTTTCTTCCTCGCTCATCTCATCGATAACGGTCTGAATGGGGGTGGAATACCAGATATAGTCCATATTCATGCGGGCGATATCGGTGCGGCACATGAAGTCGATGAATGCCTGAGCAGCCTCAACATTCTTGCTTCCCTTCGGGATGCACATGGCGTCGAGCCAGATGTTGGAGCCTTCCATGGGAACAACGTAGGCGAGGTCCTCGTTTTCCTCCATGGAGTACAGGGCGTCGCCGGAGTAAACCAGTGCGAGGGCAGCTTCGCCGGCGATCATCTTATCCTTGGTTTCGTCCAGCTGATAAGCCTTGACGATGCCGTTCTTTTTCTGCTCGATAAGCTTGTCGCGTGCGGCATTCAGAGCTTCCTGATTGCGTTCGTTCAGGGAGTAGCCCATCATCTTCATGGTGATGCCCAGGGAATCGCGGTAGGAGTCCATCATGATGACGTTTCCGGCATACTTGGTATCAAACATCTGCGCCCAGTGGGTGATTTCCTCATCCACCATGGTGGTGTTGTACAGAATGCCGACGGTGCCCCACATATACGGCACGGAATATTCGCCGGAAGGATCATAGGAGGGATTCTTCACCCATTCGGAAAGGTTTGCCACATTGGGCATAGCGGCAAGGTCCAGCTTTTCCAGACCATTTTCCTTCACCAGACGCTCGATGATATAGTCGGAGGGCACGATTACGTCGTACACGCCGGGGTTGGCAACGAGCTTGGTGTACATTTCCTCATTGTTGGTGAAGTTGGCATACTTTACCACAATGCCGGTTTCTGCGGTGAACATATCGATCACGTTGGGATCAATATAGTCAAACCAGTTGAAAACGACAATTTCCGTACCTGCATACGGCTTGTTCGGGTCTGCCGGGGTCTTGGTTGCAGAAGCTTCTGCATTCTTGTCCGTATCATTTGCCGGGGCAGAGGAGCATCCTGCCATCATGATGGCAAGAAACAGTACCAGTACGATGCAAAGTGCCTTTTTCATCTTCTTCCTAAATATCCTCCTGAAAATAAAGTTTTTTACTACACCTCATCCGTCAGTCCTATGGACTGCCACCTTCCCCTCAAGGGGAAGGCTCTCGGGAATGCGACTTCTGATTCAAATCCGCAGCGGCGGCGTGTACGCCGCGAGGAGCGTATTTTTTCGTAGGGAAGCCCGCGACCCGAAGAAAAAATCGTTTCCCTGCAGATTTCACGGCCGGAATCCAAAGGATTCAAGTGAAATCTGGTGGGGGTGGCAGTGGCGGGGGAGTTTACTTCCCCGTCCACAATGCAAAGCTACATCACGTCCTCCAGCGCCGTTCTCTTATTGATGATAATAAGCAGCACAAGCACTGCAAGGAACATAAGGGTCGACAGCGCATAGATCGTAGGCTCGATACCGCGGCGTGCGGCGGAGTAAACGATCATGGAAAGCGTCTGATCGGTATTGGATGTAAAGTACGATACCACGAAATCATCCAGCGACATGGTGAACGAGAGCAGCGCGCCGGTGACGATACCGGGCATGATCTGCGGCAGGATGACCTTGGTAAGCGCCTTACCGGGCCTGCAGCCCAGATCGAGCGCGGCCTCATAGGTGCTGGGACTCATCTGAGAAAGCTTAGGCAGCACTGCGAACAGTACATACGGCGTATCAAACGCGATATGCGCCATGATCATGGTGCCCATACCCAGCGGAACCTTCATGAACACGAACATCAGCATCAGGGAAACACCCGTTGCGATATCCGGCGTGGTCATGGACAGGTGGGAAAGGTTCATCAGCATATTGGACGCCCAGCCCTTGCGCATGGCATGGATACCGATCGCGCCGAGTGCGCCCAGGATGGTTGCGAAGATCGTTGCGACCACAGCCACGGTAAGGGTGACCTGCAGTGCATTCATGATCTCCGGGCTGTTGAACAGCTTTGCATACCATTCCATCGAAAAGCCGCCCCAGGATGCACGCGATTTGCTCGCATTGAACGAAAGCGTGATCATCACGGCGATGGGAGCGTACAGGAACAGGAGGATCAGTGCGATATAGACTCTCTTAAATGCCTTTTTCACCACTTAGTCCCCTCCTTTTTCTGACCCTTATCCTCGAACCGGCGCAGGAAGCCGACGGAAACGATGATCAGGACCATCATGATAAGGCTCATGGCGGAACCGAAGTTCTGACCGGAAGACATGCTGATCTCGCGGAACTGATAGTCGATAAGGTCGCCCATCAGCCAGAACATACCGTTGCCGAGCAGTCGGGAGATAGCGAATGTAGTTGCCGCGGGCATGAATACCATGGTAATACCGGAAACCACGCCCGGCATGGACAAAGGCAGCGTTACGCGCCAGAACACGCGGATGGGATTTGCGCCCAGATCCTCGGCGGCTTCGATCACGCGGGTGTCCATCTTTTTCAGTACGGTGTAAATCGGCAGGATCATGAACGGCAGGAAGTTGTAAACCATGCCGAGCAGTACCGCGCCCTCGGTGCCGATCATCTGAATGCGCGGAAGTCCCATGAATTCCAGAACCGTATTGACGATACCGGTATCTTCCAGAATGCCGACCCATGCGTAGGTACGCAGCAGGAAGTTCATCCACATGGGAATCAGAATCAGGATTACGAAGGATTTGTTTTTTGAAAAATCCTTGCTCGCCAGGAATTTCGCCGCCGGGTATCCGATCAGAAAACAGATCACCGTGCAGAAAAACGCCAGCTTCAGGCTCAAAAACAATGCCTCCAGATACATGGGCTTCATGAACTTCTCAAAATTATCGAAGGTGAATGCGCCCGTCTTGCTTGTGAAGGCAAAGTACACCACGAACAGCAGCGGCACGATGGTGAACATCACCATCCAGATGCCGTACGGCGCGGCATAGGAGCTTCTTTTCATTCTTACGCCTCCTTAGCCGCGGGCGGAACCTGCTGCATTTTTTTCATGATATGGATATTGAACGGGATAACGGAGAGGGAAACGCGGCTGCCCTCTGCCTGCATCACGGTGGAGTGAACCTTGCACTTGTCACCGGAATCCAGTTCGATGATCATTTCATAATGAACGCCCTTGAAGATAACGCTCTTGACCACGCCATCCGCCATGCCTTCGCCGGCGTTGCCGACTACCCAGTCTTCCGGACGGATAACGACGTCAACGGGATTGTTCTCGCCGAAGCCTGCATCCTCGCATTCGAATTCCGTGCCGCAGAATTCCACGCGGTAATCGCGGATCATGCGCGCATCGTAAATATTGCTCTCACCAATGAAGTCGGCGACGAATGCGTTCTTGGGTTCATCGTAAATGCTCTTGGGATCGCCGATCTGCTGGATGCGGCCGCTGTTCATAACGACGATCGTATCCGACATGGTCAGCGCTTCTTCCTGATCATGGGTAACATAGATAAAGGTGATGCCCAGCTTCTGCTGCATGGCCTTGAGTTCCAGCTGCATTTCGCGGCGAAGCTTGAGATCGAGCGCGCCGAGCGGCTCGTCAAGCAGCAGAACTTCGGGCTCATTGATCAGTGCGCGCGCGATGGCGATGCGCTGCTGCTGACCGCCGGAGAGGGCGTCGACGGAGCGCTTTTCATATCCGCTCATCTTAACCAGCTTGAGCATGCGGGAAACGCGCTTCTCGATCTCTTTTTTAAGAGCGCGCTTGTGCTTCATTTTCAAAATCCAGCCGTCGATGACATTCTTTGCCGGGCGGCTCTCGGGAACGAGTTCGTTTGCATCCTTCAGCGTCAGACCGAAGGCCACATTGTCAAACACGTTCATATGCGGGAACAGCGCATATTTCTGGAATACCGTGTTTACCCTTCTGCGGTACGGGGGCACGGCGGCAATGTCCTTGCCCTCAAACAGCAGCTGGCCGGTGGTTGCATATTCAAATCCACCGATAATGCGCAGCATCGTGGTCTTTCCGCAGCCGGAAGGTCCCAGAAGCGTAATGAATTCGCACTTGCGGATGTACAGATCAATATTGGAGAGAGCCTCGGTTCCGTCATCAAACGATTTGGAAATACCCTTCAGCTCGATCAGACGCATATCCTGTACCATGTCGGTTTCCCCCTGTAAAGCTTATAATCAAATTAAAAACTCGGCGGTGTGGAAACCCAAAGGAAGCGGGCCACCGTCTTGCCCGTATTTCGAATGTTGTGAATTTCATCCGACCGGAAATAGAAGCTTTCGTCCTTTCTGGCGCGGATGGTGCGCTCGCCGATGCGGATTTTGATGCTGCCGGAAAGCACGTAGCCGAATTCCTCACCCTCATGGGGGTCATGTTCATCCGTCTCGCCGCCGGGGCCCAATTCCACCAGAATCGGCTCCATCGAATTTTTCTGCGCACTGGGCACGAGCCATTTGATCGAGCCCTTCAGACCTTCATCATCGGTCTTTTCGTAAATATCGTCCTCGCTGAAAACAACCTTCTCATCCTTGCGCGAATCGGAAAAAAAAGCAGGAAGGTCCGTTCCCAGGCATTCCAGCATATCGGTAAGCGTTGCGATAGAAGGCGAGGTCAGATCCCTCTCCACCAGCGAAATAAATCCCTTGGAAAGCTCGCACCGGTCAGCCAGCTCCTCCTGCGTGAGTCCGCGCTGCAAGCGGATCCGCTTGATTTTTGCTCCGATTTCCATGTGGCGCCTCCTTACGGTTTTTCAGCAGTCTGCGTTTACAATCACTAAACTGCAAAACCGATAATATTAAACCATACAATACCCTGCATGTCAATGTCACACATTGTTAATTTTCCTTGAACCCCTGCATTTTCCGCATCAAATTGCACATGAAATTGTGTTTTCCTTCTATATTTCTCAAAAAAAATTTCCGGCGCTGTTTTCCTGTGTTCTTTCCCGTCATATTTTGCGCTTCGGAGTTTAGTTATAAGAAACTTTTTGCCTCCAAGGCTTCCCCTTGATAGGAAGCTGGCATGCGAAGCATGACTGATGAGGTGCGTTTCTCATACATAAAAATACGACCTCATCCGTCGGCTAAAGCCGACACCTTCTCCTGAAAGGAGAAGGCTTCAGGCCGCGCCATGACTGATGAAGTGCATACTCACCATACAAAAAACGCCCGCAGCCATTACCGGCATGCGGACGTTTTACGAACAAATTCTGTTTTATGCCTCGGCAGCATTGGCAGCCTCTGCAGCTTCCAGCTCCTTGTTGTAAGCGTCGCACAGCTTATTGACTGCCTTGAGAAGCTTATGCTGATAGATGAAGGGTCCGACAACGATGATGGAACCCAGAAATCCCCACAGCCAGAAATCCTTTGCGCCGAAGCTGTTTTCGATGCCGCGCCATGCGAGGTCGCCTGCGATACGGGAAGAAATGCGGGGATACCAGAAAAGCAGAGCGAGGCCTGCAGTCAGCCAGGAGAAGAACAGGCAAACCAGCCAGTAAGGCATGGTAGCCTTGCGGTCATTGCCGTAAGCGGCGGTGTGAACGTCCTTGCTGATCTTGGTCATGGCGATGATGTAATAAATACCAACCGTAACGATGGACAGAACGATGAACTTCCACGTGCACCAGTCGGTCTTGAGCATCTTCTTGGGTTCTTCCGGAATGTCCCTGTCGAGTTCATAACCGCAGTGAACGCATACGGTTACCTTGTCATCGAGCTGCTGGCCACATTTGGTACAGAACTTCATAGTGTAAATTCCCCTTTGAAATTATAATGCGTATACTAATATATCATACTCAGTTCACAATTTCAACGGCTTTACCACTATAAAACAATCCCTTACTCCCTATGCATTGTCACTTCGCCTGCAATGAGCGCATGGAAATTTCCTTCGCTGTCTTGCACTATGAGTTCGCCGTCCCCGCCGATATCGGTTGCGGTACCGGTCTTCCAGACTCCGCCCTCGCAGTAGTTTACGGTTTTCCCGGTCAGGATGGAAAGGGAGCGATATGTTTCAATCAGTCTTTTCTTTTCCGCATTTACGCAGGAAACGAGCTTTTCCCGGATGCAGGCTGCAAGGCTGTCCCGCGGAATATCGCCATCCAGCGCGCCTGCAATCTTCGCAAGCGAATCGGGCAGCGCATCCTTTTTCAGATTCACGCCGATTCCCACCACCGCGCCGCGCTTTCCGTCCGGGGAGATTACGCCCTCCGCCAGTATGCCGCAGATTTTGAGCCCGTCAAGGATGAGATCATTCACCCATTTTACCCCCGCGCGCACGCCGGCTTTTTCCTCGATTGCCTGCGATACGGCAACCGCCGCCGCTACGGTCAGAAGCGGAATCTTTTCCTCCTCCGGGAAAAGAATCACCGTCATGTATACGCCCGCGTTTTCCGGCGATTCGAACGTGCGCCCGAGTCTGCCGCGCCCGCTTATCTGCCTGGCGGCAATCACCCAGTCGCCGTGATTTGCCCCATCCCTTGCCCACTCCTTCGCACAGAGATTCGTGGAGTCAATCACGTCGTATGCCTGAATGCTTCCGCCCGCAAGCGCCGAAAGGGATGCTTCCCATTCTGTATTTCGGATTGGTGACATGGTGTTTTTATTCCTCATTTTCAGAAAAGATATGATTCCAGATATCCGCGCATACCATCTTAAAATGCTGATTCACATCGCGGTTTGAATAACGCAGGACGGTTATTCCCTGCGATGCGAGATATGCGTCCCTTTTCAGGTCTTTTCTGTGACCTTCTTCTTCGTAATGCTGGGTTCCGTCGAGTTCTATGACGTACTTCGCACCGCACTCGCCTTTGGCGGCGCGCTGTTCCGTGATTGCGGAGAACTTCGTTCTGTCCTCATCACTCCATCCTTCGGACTTCGATTTCGCACCGCACTCGCCTTTGGCGGCGCGCTGTTCCGTGATTGCGGAGAACTTCGTTCTGTCCTCATCACTCCATCCTTCGGACTTCGATTTCGCACCGCACTCGCCTTTGGCGGCGTAAGATTCCGCAGCAAAATTACACCTCATCCGACCGCCTGCGGCGTCCACCTTCCCCTCAAGGGGAAGGCTCTGGGTTACGACAGGACGTAAGGCTTCTCCTTGAGGAGAAGCTGTCACGGCTTGCCGTGACTGATGAGGTGTCCCTTCGGAGCCCGTAAGGGTGGAGTGCTGAGGACACGAAGTCCGCAAGCACGCAACACCAGGCGAACAAAGTTCAGCCTGGTGCGAAGACTGATGAGGTGTCCTCCCTATCACGCAATAAAAATCGACGATATAATTGCCTATGATTTTCTGCCTGTAGACAGTACAAGGCAATTGTTTCAGAAAGTCATACCAGAGATGCTTTTCTTCCTTCGTCATATTTTTGCGCAGTTGACGGGCATTTTCATTGAGCTTCGGATTTCTGGTATCATTCATAGCCTTATGTACACCACATCCGCCAGTCAAAATAACTGGCGGATGCAGCTTTTCTAAATTACTTCAATTACTTCGCCGGATATGCCTTCACGGCTGCGATATTGAATGCCTCCAGATCAAAGGACGCAGTATTGCCGCATACTTCGACATTCTGATCCAGCTTATTGCCCATGAGGCTTACAAGCTCAGCCTTTTCGATTTCGAAGGGGAAGGACACCTTAACAGAATCCTTTTTGCCCTCGGTTTCATAGAGGCGAACGACCATGGCATTTTCCTCGCGGAAGACAGCGCTCATGCGGCAGGAATTGCTTTCCACCTGCATGACGGATGCCTTTGCCGGGAGTTCTGCCTTATGAATCGTGGCGGATACATACTTTGCCGGACGATTGACAGAGTCAGCCAGGGCTGCGATTTCCGCCTCGCCCGCGCCGGTAGCTGCGATATAGATCGCGGTCTTCATCTGGCAGCGTTCGGGCATGGGGTCGGGGCCGGTAGAAGTATTCACAAGAGTAATTCCCAGCGTACCGTAATCAATGGTATATCCGTAGCGGCCGTCGGAAACGATGGTCAGCGCGCGGCCGTCGGACAGGATGGCGGAGGAGTGCGAATTGGCGGAAACATCGTGATATTCGCCGGTGCGCTCAACATAACCCGCAGGTACATCCTGATGGAATTTCTTCGTATCATCCGCAAGCGGGATATCGAAATTGAGTACGGGCACGAAGTCAAACTGCTGCTTGCTTCTCTCGTTCCAGTCGATATCGAAGGAGCACTTCAGCGCACGTGCGCCCGCATCGAGGGAAACAGTGGTCTTGACGCTGGAATTGAGGATGCGGTGCTTCATGGTGACGGACTTGCGCACAGAGCCACCCGAGCGGTCCTGCATCTCGACCATATCGGTGAGCGCCTCTTTCTTCATGCGGCGGCCGATTTCCCATGCGTTGTTGGACGGGATTTCGCAGTGCGAAAGCGTAAGGCATGCAGCCTCACCGGCCTTGATACGCTCCGTACCCGCGACCTTGTCAACGTAAGAGATGATTGCGCCGTCCGTAGGACGAATCACCGCGCGGATGAATTCGTTTTCCAGTACGATGGGCGGATGTGCGGCGGTGCAGCGGATGGGACCCTGCCAGAAGGCGGGATAGACCTTTTCTTCCTTCTCGGTAAGTGCGATGCTCGCATAGCCCAGCGCCGGAACCTTCACGCGCACGAGCACACGGACAAATTTATGTGCCCAGTAGTCCTGCATTTCGCCGTCGACGCGCTGCATGGGCAGCTCGTTTCCGTTTTCGTCAATGGCGCACAGCTGGCGCAGATTGCCCGTCCAGTCCCACAGAGTGATTTCGACGGCTTCGTCCTTTTCCGCATTGCAGGGATTGAACACGTGATAGACACGCGTTTTGCCTGCGCCGCGCTCCGGATTGGGAATACCGGGCAACAGACCGTAGCCGACGCCCGCGCCTTCGGACTGACTGTCCTCGATATCCGAATCAAAGATGAACATGGAACTGTCGATTTTATCCGAGAAAGCGATAAGCGCCTTGTTTTCAATGGTCTGCGTGGATGCAGCGGCCTCATAATACTGAGCCATGGCATAATCGCGGCTGTCCGGCGTACAGGAACCGGTCAGAATATCATGGAAATGCGTGAACAGTACGCGGCGCCATGCGTCGGTGTACAGTTCTTCGTTTACCTTGACCCCTGCAAGGGCGGAGAAGGTTTCCGCAGTGATCAGCGCATTTTCCGCTTCGCGGTTGCCCTGCTTGATGCGGGCCTGCGTGGTATAGCAGCCAGGGAAGGCAAAGTTGATCTCACCCTCTACGAAGGGCAGCTTCTCGCGCACTGCTTCCGCACGGCGGAAGAATTCCCTGAACGTACCGAAGGACATCTTCGGCCAGATGGGCCATTCGCGCATTTCGAGAATGCGCTCGATATCGCGCCTGCTCGGGCCGCCGCCGTGGTTTCCCACGCCGTAAACAACAAAGCCCGTCTTCAGTCCGCAGCCCTGCTTCACGCGGTCCATAAGTCCTGCGCCGATGCGCGGCGTGATGGCGCTGTTGTACCAGTAGGGCTCACGGTAAACCAGAATTTCCTTGCCGGAAATGCTCTTCCAGCGGTAAAGCAGCTGGTCGCCGTTCAGCGCACGGCAGTGGTACATGTATTTCACATCGCCGTAAGTATCGATTTCCGGAATGTTGCCGCTGTGGCCGAAGGTATCCGGAGAGAAGTCGATTTCCATCATCTCATCCGGCACATTCCAGTTCTTTTTCAGATAATCGCGCGTCATGCGGATGTGGCGCATCAGCGATTCGGAAGAGGGCATGTTCTTATCCGTTTCGACCCATGCGGTGGCAGTTACTTCCCAGCGTCCTTCCTGAATGCGCGCCTCGATTTCCTTTTTCATCTCAGGATCGTATTTTTCCACGATGTGGTATACGCTCGCCTGAGACTGTGAGAAGGTGAATTCCGGATACTGATTCATCAGGTTCAGCATCGTGCGGAAGGTGGAAAGCGTGGCGGCAACCGTTTCGTGCCAGGTCCACATCCAGTTCATATCGATATGCGCATGCGCCGCGCACATCAGTTCATATTCCTTGGCTTCCGCAGAAATCGGCATCATGATTTCTTCCGCCTTCAGACCTGCGGAACGGGTGATGACGCCTTCGTTTTTCATTTCCGTTTCCAGAAGCGTCAGCGCCTCGGAAATAAGATCATCGTATTTTCCGTTTTCCTGTGCGGAAAGGCGAATCGCAAAATCCAGTTCGCTGATGATTCTGCGGTTGTCCTTGCCGGGCATGGTGATATAAAGCTGTTCCTCGCGCGGCATGCCGAACGTATCTTCAAAATACTGCTGTTCGCGGTTACCGCCGATTTTCTTTTTCAGATTTGCATAGCGGGTTACGAGGGTTTCCATAATTCAGGAGCCTCCTTATCGCATTTTATTCCAAGGTTTACAATAGCATAAAAATGGTTCCATGTCAATGAAAGTTGGGCTGTTTCGGTTTCAATTGCCGGTGTTATATACAGCCGGATTTTTTCTCTCCCTCCGGCAAAACATTAGTTTTGCCACCTCCCTCGTCAGAGGGAGGCCTTCCTTCTGTCACACAAAACTACCAGGTGGTTTTCTAATAACTCATAGTTCCAAACTCATAACTCTAAACTGAAAAACCCTCCGGCGAGTACCGGAGGGCAGTCTGTCAAAAAAGTATTTTTGCCAGACTTGTGGCGGGGAAGCAAGCTCCCCCGCCACTGCCGACCACAATTCGCAATGGTCGTCCGCCATCGCTTTCGCTTGGCGTACTTCCTTGCTCATTGGACTCTCGCCGCGCGGTTTCGCCCACTGGGCGCGCGCTTCGTTCGTCCCCTCACCAGATTTCACTGAAATCATAAAGATTTCGGGCGTGAAATCTGCAATGTAGCGATTTTTTCTTCAGTTCGCTGGCTCACCTTCGAAAAAATTCGCTCCTCGCGCCGTACATGCCGCCGCTGCGGATTGAATTTTTCTTTTCTAGATAAACGATATTCGCGTTTTTTGACAAACCTACCTCCGGCGAGTACCGGAGGGAAAACTAACGATATATTCATATTGTTCCGCAGGCAAGCCTGTGCGCCGGAGAAAAATTACTTCGTCTGCGACAGCATCCATTTCAGCGTTTCCTCTGAAAATGCGTATTCCCACGAATTGTGACCTACACCCTCATACAGGTTGTATTTCAGGTTCGGATTCATGTCTTTCAGCTTTTCCACCATCTCGATGGTCTGGTTCGGGGAAACAACATTATCATCCAGCCCGTGGAATGCCCAGACGGGCATTTTGATTGATGCGGCATTCCATGCCATACCGCCTCCGCAGCAGGGCAGGATTGCAGCAAAAAGATCCGGATACGCCATTGCCGTGTACCACGTTCCAAAGCCGCCCATGCTCAGACCGCAAAGATATATTCTGTTTGTATCCGCCGAGTATGTTTTTACCATCTCGTCGATAAATGCTTTGATGCTTTCGATTCTTGCTACCCAGAACGTTTCGGCGGGACATTGCGGCATGATCAGAATGCAGTCTTTAAAATTGTCATCGGTTGCAACTTTTTGAAAGCCGTGTACCAATACCTTGTCAAGTTCATTTCCGCCGCAGCCCCGTTCCCCTGCGCCGTGCAGCTGAATCAACAGGGCAGGATGGTCACTTGTCTTTTCAGGCTGACAGGCAATATAAGGGAAAATACTTTCGCAATTTTCTTTCCGGATTGTTTTCACCTTCACTCACCTCTGGTTTTATTATAAACTGTCGGTATAAAATGTCAATAAATATAAAACCGGGCACGCGAAGGCGTGTCCGGTATGATGAAGTTCTACGCTGCCGCGCGAACCGGCAGGATAAGATACGTGAATTCGTCGCCGCCGAAGGGGACGATGGTCATGGGCGAAACGCTGGAGGACATAAGCAGATACACATATTCATCGCGGATGGCGCGGAAGGCTTCGGACATATAGCGCACGTTGAACGCAATGCGGATATCCTCGCCATCGGTTTCGACTTCCATTTCGTCATAGGAATCGCCGATTTCGGAATTGGAGGTAACGATCATCTTTCCGCCGGAAACTTCGATGCGGATGAGATTGTTCTTACCCTCGCGTGCAATGAGGGAAGCGCGCTCGATGCAGCCTGCGAACTGATCGCAGTTGACCTTGACGCGGGTCTTCCAGCCGGCAGGGATGATTCGCTGATAATTGATGAATTCGCCGTCGATCAGGCGGGCATAAACGCTGAGGTTTTCGAGATTGACGGCGATATAGTTCTTGTCAACCTCGATATTGACGTTCTGCTCCTCGTCATCGGAGAGCAGGCGTGCGATTTCAATCAGGGATTTCTTGGGAACGACTACGCTCTTTTCCCCTTCGCAGCAGCCGACTTCGCAGGGACGGCGGCGCATGCCAAGGCGGAAGCCATCGATGGCAACCATATTGAACATATTGTTCTTTACTTCCAGCAGAGCGCCGGTCAGCACCACGCGGGGATCTTCATCCGCCACGCAGAAGGAAGTTTCGCTTACCATATCGCGGAATGCCTTGTGGCTGACGGTGAAGGTATACGGATCCAGAACATAGGGCAGATCCGGATAATCCTCGCCCAGCTGACAGCCGATGGTGATTCTTGCGCCGGAGCAGGAAAGCGTAAGTCCGCCGGTCTTGTTTTCGGCGGCCACGAGTTCACCGTCGGGCAGCTTGCGGATGGTTTCCATAAAGAAGCGGCCGGGAGCCAGCAGGCGGCCGGGCTCGATTACGTTTACCGGAATCTGCGCATGAATGGTGAAGGTACCGTCCGATGCAGTGAGCTGAAGATTTTCACCGCGGGCTTCGATCAGGATTCCGTCCAGCACGGGAAGCGCGGGACGAACGGAAAGAGCCCTTGCAACGATTGACAGCACGTTCCTGATATTTTCGGTTGCAGTAGTGAACTTCATGGTTTCAAACCACCTTTCTTCAAAAAAGACACCGGAGACTTTGAGCCTCCCAAAACTCACATGTATACTGTAACTGTATATATATATTGCAGTAGTAGTAATAGGCTTGTGGAAACTGTGGAAAAGTGGCACGAGCCCTTATGCCATAAGGGTTTTGGACTGTGAATTATTTTGGATAACTTCTGGAAAATATGGGATAACTTTTGGGAGGGTGCTATCTTCCCTCAATTTTCTGCTTCATGGCGGCGATCAGGCGCTGGGTATCAACGCTGGTTTCGAGCATCTCGGAAACCTTATCGCATGCATGCATGACGGTGGAATGGTCGCGGCCGAATTCGGCGCCGATGCGCGTGGTGGAAAGGTTCGTCATCTCGCGGCAGAGATAAATGGCGTACTGGCGCGGAATGGCGATATCCTGTGTGCGCTTCTTGGTGAGCAGCTTTTCACGGGGAATATTCATATATTCACATACGACGGAGATAATTCGTTCCGGCGTGATGGAACGGGGATCCACATGATGAATCAGATCGAGCGCTTCCCTGGCAAGATCAATGGTGATGCGCTCATGCGTGAGCTGGGCGCGGGCGGAAAGGCGGTTGAGCGAGCCTTCCAGTTCGCGGATATTGGAATCGACGTGCTTTGCGATCAGCTGAAGTACATCGTTATCCACGTCAATGTGGTCGTTTTCTGCCTTGCGGGAGAGAATTGCCAGACGCGTTTCATAGTCCGGCTTCTGAATATCGGCGATCAGGCCCCATTCAAAGCGGGAACGCAGGCGCTCTTCCAGGGTGGGAATATCCTTGGGCGGACGGTCGGAGGAGATAATGATCTGCTTTCCGTTGTCCCTCAGATGGTTGAAGGTATGGAAAAATTCTTCCTGGGTGGAATCCTTGCCTGCAATGAACTGAATATCGTCGATCAGAAGAACGTCCGCCGAGCGGAGCTTGTCGCGCAGCTGCTGATTGGTGTTCATGCGGATGGCGTTGATCAGTTCATTGGTGAAAGTTTCGCTTGTTATATATAGAAGCTTCATTCCCGGATTCTGCTGCAGAATGAAGTGGCCGGTGGCATGCATGAGGTGCGTTTTGCCAAGACCTACGCCGCCGTAGATGAAAAGCGGATTGTATGCCTCGGCCGGAACCTCGGCTACTGCCACGCATGCCGCATGGGCGAATCGGTTCGATGCGCCCACGATGAAGGAATCGAAGGTGTATCTGGGATCCAGCGCGCAGGAGAGGCTTTCAAGCGAACGGTTGGCCTTCTGGAATGCGATTTCCTCACGGGATTTGAAGACTACGCTGTATCTTCTCATGAATGCGGTGGAAACGGCATTCTCAATCAGCGTAAGATACCTCACCTTTACAATGTTGATATTGAAGTTGTTCGGCGATTCCAGAATCACGGAATCACCGTCGATATCCAGAAGGTTCATGTTCAGAATGTAAGCGTCGTACGAAGGGGCGGGCATTGCCTCCTTCAGCATTTTTTTTGCTTCTTCCCAGCGCGCAATGATTGATGGATCCATGTACAAATACCCCTCTTATCCACAAATATCCACAACAAATACCGTTAAATACCTGGTTATCCACAACACTTATCCACAAAAATGTGGAAAACTCCTGTGGAAAACATTCTATCACAACCACTTTTGAAAAGCAATATCCACAGGCTATAATGCGTCGAAATTTGACGAAAAAAATGCGAAAAGAAAGATCAGAATCCGTCTGCAATTTCAATTGAAACGGGCAGCGGGAGCCATGCGCGGGCGAAGAAGGGCACGCGGGACATATCCGCGTACGGCATGGGAGAAAGAAGAAGGTCGCATGCCTCACTTTCGGAAAGAACGATGTCGCTTTCGTCATTGGTGAAGCGGGCGGAGGCTGCATTCCCCTCCACACGCAGGCAGAGATTGCGGACGGAAGAATCCGTACGGATGCCAAGATTGAAAACACCGTCCGGAAGTGTGCCTTCGATGGAAAGCTTCAGGCGCAAAAAGGCGTCTGCCACGCGATCAAAATTCAGAATGCGGTACATATTGTCCGGCTGAACGGTCATGTTTTCACAGATGCGGTTGAAAAGGGGCATGAGCGATTTCTGATGCGGCGCGAGGCGGATTTGAACCTCCGATACGCCGAACGCGGCAAAGTATGCCTTTACGATATTGGAAGCGAGGCTGTCATCCGCAAGGCGCAGCTCTTGAATGTGATCACGGTTCTGACTGGTGAGCGCATAGCCGATGAAAGCATCGTCTTTCAGAATCATAAGCGGAGCAAGATAATAGCTGCATGCGATCACGGCAAAATGCTCTTCCGGGCGGGCAACGGTGCACGGCGCGCTGTTGTGCAGCGCGCATGCGGCGGAAAGATGCTCTGTTGCTTCATCAAAAGGAACAAACCGGATACCGGATGGATCCGCATCCGAAAGCGCGTGGCGGCAGTTGGATTTATTCACCGTGTAAGAGGCGTAAAAGCCGCCCTTTTCGAATCCGAAATAGCCGTACCGCTGCCTTTGACCGCCGAGGGCAAGAAGATCCATGCCTTCCGCGCGGGCGTGTTCTTCCGCCATGGCCATGCACTTTTTCATATAGCCGCGACCGCGTGCATACGGGTTTACACTGACGGTACCGATGAAGCCCAACTTGACAGGATCGTTCAGCACGCAAAGATCCATCGGCAGAAGTCCGACCAGCGCGCGGATGCGATCCTTCTCCCGGGCAACAAAATGCTCCGGCCACATGACGGGATTTTCACTGTACGATTTCGGAAGCATGGTCTTGAATTCACAAGAACCGTGCGCATGGCTGAATACAAAATTGGCATGCTCGATGATGTCGTCATAATGCTCAAAATAGGCTTTTTCGAAAATGGCGTCTTGCATGGTGAACTCCTTTTAGTAGAGGAATGTTGATTATTCTTGAGATAGTATATCAAAAATCATTTGGTAGCGGGTTTGAATGATTTCAAACATCTCTTGATACGCTAACTGCCTGCCTTGTTCAAAATCAGTCAGTTGAGAGGTAGTATCGAATTCAGACAAGCGTTCTATCAATGCTTTTAGCATACTTTCTATTTGTAATTCGTATTCGATTACTTTATCTTTGTCAGTCAATATTGTCACCTGTCTTTAGAGATCAGTTTTTGAAAGTGAGCACATATAACTTTTTTAATTATACCACACATTCTATTTATGAAAAAGCAAGATTCTGCTCGAATGAGTGATATTGTATGGATTTGACGGAAGGTATCAGGTGCGGTATAATGGTGCGGAACAGAATGATCCGGAGGGATACATATGATATTTTTACTGCTATTGTCGGTTGTGGCGGCATCGCTGAACAGCGTTGTTCTGCACAAGGCAAAGTTTACGGACAACGGTTCCATATACCGGTACAATCTGATCAGTTCTGTGGTGTGGTGCGTATGCCTTTTCATTGCAGGCGGCGGAAAGGTGCATCTGGATGCAAATACGCTTCTGTGGGGCTGTGCCTACGGAGTCACGCAGGCGCTGTTCATTATTTTCAAGACTGCAGCCATGAATTCAGGACCTGTTTCCGTTACCACGCTGATTGGAAACTGTTCGATCATCGTTTCGGTCGCGGCGTGCTTTTTCCTGTGGGGTGAGCCTGTTTCACTTCCGGATATGGCAGGCCTTGCGATTCTGATGACAGGTCTTGTAATGACCACGTTCAAACGGGGCGGCGGAAAGTTTTCTGCCAAATGGCCGCTCTATGCGGCGTTGTTCCTTGTGATCGGTGCAGGCGTGGGACTTACGTTCAAGGCATTTTCAAAAAGCGGTACGGGCGACGCGGGAAATATGATGCTGGTGGCTTCCGGCGTGATGTTCTTTTTCAATACCGCCGCATGCCTGTTTACCGGCGCGTTCAAATCGAAAGCGGAAAAACCTGCGAAGAAGGAAATTATGGCATTTGTTATCCCCGCGCTGGTATCCGGCCTGTTCAGCTGCGTTTATAACAGGCTGAATATTTTCCTCTCCGGCGCATTGATCGGCATGATTTTCTATCCCGGCTTCAACGGCGGCGTGGTAATCCTGTCCACGATTTTAAGCGTCGTTTTCCTCCGGGAAAAACTGAGTGCAAAGCAGATTATCGGCATCCTCATCGGCGTTGCGGGAATCTGCATTATAGGAATATTTTAAATATTTGCGCGTAGGCAAAGGATCTTTTTGAATGACTTGACACCATATATGACACCATGATATACTGAGTTTGGAGGAAAAAACAATGTCATCATGGGATAAACTACTGGCGCGAATACGGTCTTTGGATAAAGATTTGCGATTTGATGAATTGAGGAAAGTTCTTGAAGAATATGGTTATACTATGAAGATGCCGCGCGGCGGCAGCAGTCATGCAACTTTCCGCAAGGCTGGTTGTGCGCCTATCACTATACCGAGGCATGAGCCGATCAAGAAGGTTTATGTAGAGATAGTCAGAACTGTTGTAGAAAGTGAGGTGGCAAGCGGTGAAAATGCTTGAGGAATACATGAAGATGCCCTATCGCATGGAAATTCTTCCGGATGAAGAAGGAGGATATGTTGTGTCCTTTCCGGAACTCAAAGGTTGCCTTACCAGCGGAGAAAACATTGAAATGGCAGTTGCAAACGCTGAGGAAGCCAAGCGCGAATGGCTGATGGCGGCGATAGAAGATAATTATCCTATTCCTGAACCGAGCCGTGATGAGGATTATTCCGGTCAATTTAAGCTGCGAATCCCAAAGTCTCTGCACCGTCAGCTGGTGGAACAGTCGCGCAGGGAAGGTATCAGTATGAATCAGTATTGTCTGTATCTGCTCAGTCAAAATATTGCAATTGTCTCCCGTAACTGAATTTATAAAAAAATTGCCTCCCGAGCCGGTGTTTCAAACGGCACGAGAGGTATTTTTCATGCGTTCTTTTTCCAAATCCACCTTGAGGGAAAAGGAACAATGTGATATACTTATACTGTGATCGTGTGCGCTTTTGATGCACATGCTGATAGACTGAATTCCCGGATATAAAAGGAGAAGAGTATATATGAAGCTTGGCGTAGTGGGACTGCCGAACGTTGGCAAATCTACCCTTTTTAATGCAATCACGAATGCGGGTGCGCAGGCCGCAAACTATCCTTTCTGCACCATCGAACCGAACACGGGCGTTGTTGCCGTGCCGGACAGCCGACTGGATGTTCTGAGCGAAATGTACCATCCGGAAAAGTATACCCCCGCGACGATCGAATTCGTTGATATCGCAGGTCTGGTTCGCGGCGCAAGCAAGGGCGAAGGTCTTGGCAACAAGTTCCTTTCCCACATCCGCGAGGTAGACGCCATCGTGCATGTCGTTCGCTGCTTTGACGATGACAACATCATCCATGTTGACGGCAGCGTAAATCCCGCCCGCGATATCGAAACCATTGAGACCGAGCTTTTGCTTGCCGATATGGAAACCGTGGAAAAGCGCCGTGAAAAGGCCGCAGGCATGCTCAAAAAGGGCGAAGCCAAGTTCCGCGTGGAAGCAGAAGCCGCAGAAAAGCTGCTCAAGCACATGGACGAAGGACGCCTGGCCCGCAGCTGCCCCCTCACCGAGGAAGAGCGCGAAGTGACCAGCGGCTGGTTCCTGCTGACCGATAAGCCTGTTCTGTACGCCGCAAACATTTCCGAAGATGAAATCGGCGACGACAACGAAAAGGTTAAGATCGTTGAGGAAATCGCCAAGCGCGAAAATGCCCGCGTGATGGTTATCTCCGCCCGCGTTGAAGAGGAAATCGCTCAGCTGCCGTTGGATGAAAAGGCTGTGTTCCTGGAGGAACTCGGCATCGGCGAGTCCGGTCTGGACAGGCTCGTAAAGGCTTGCTATGAACTGCTTGGCCTCATCAGCTACCTCACCGCAGGCCCCAAGGAGGTTCGCGCATGGACCATTCCCAACGGTTTCCGCGCACCCCAGGCCGCCGGTAAGATTCACAGCGATTTCGAAAAGGGCTTCATCCGCGCTGAAATCGTTGCCTACGATGACCTCGTTCGCGAGGGCAGCATGAATGCATGCAAGGAAAAAGGCCTTGTCCGCAGTGAGGGCAAGGAATATGTCATGAAGGACGGCGACGTGACGCTGTTTAGGTTTAATGTTTAATCCGCACTGCGCGCGCCTTTGGCGGCGCAGTGTTCCGTGACTGCGCACTGCGTGTGCTCGTCACTCCACCCGCTTCGCGGGCTCCTTAAATGCACTGCGCGCGCCTTTGGCGGCGCAGTGTTTCGAGGCTTCGTACCGTGCTATGCTAACGCATGCCCGGTATTCCGTGCTGCGGAGAGCTGCGCTCTGTCCTCGCACTACACCCTTCGGGCTCCGCATGGCACCGTCCTCGCTACGCTCGTCCGGCGCGGGGTACGCACTGCGCACGCCTTTGGCGGCGCAGTGTTTCGAGGCTTCGTACCGTGCTATGCTAACGCATGCCCGGTATTCCGTGCTGCGGAGAGCTGCGCTCTGTCCTCGCACTCTGTCCTCAATTCGCAATGGTCGCCTTCCGTCGTTCGCAGGCTCCCTTGGAATGCTTCCTTGCTCATTGGACTCTCTTCGTTTTGTTTCGCCCACTAGGCGCGCACTTCGTTCGTCCCCTTCGGGCTCCGCATGGCACCGTCCTCGCTACGCTCGTCCGGCGCGGGGTACGCACTGCGCACGCCTTTGGCGGCGCAGTGTTAAGATAGTTCAGGTACGAAGGGTACTGCTGCAAAGAGGAATAACTTATTTTTATACGCTCGAATAATAAGAATTATTCATGCATAAATAAGAAGTTGCTTTGTGTAAATATTTACATTAAGCTTGACTTTCGACCGAAAAGAAGCTACAATAATTCTGATAATCTATGCATTTATCATCGCAAAAGCGGTGCGAAAAGCAAATTTAGGGAGGAGATATTCTTGATGACTGCAATCATTGCTGTGATTGTCGGCGTGGTTGCGTTGGTTGTAGGTTTGTTGAGTGGTTATCTCTATCGCAAAAATGTGATGGAAAAGAAAATTGGCCATACCGAAGAGTATGTGCAGAATCTGCTGAATGATGCGACGAGAAAGGCTGAGGATAAGAAAAAAGAGGCCATTCTCGAGGCTAAAGAAGAGATTATTCGTTTGAAGTCTGAACTTGACAAAGAAGTTCGCGACCGCCGCAACGAAGTTCAGCGGCAGGAACGCAGAATCAACCAGCGCGAAGAAGCGTATGACAAAAAATTCCTGAGCCTTGAATCCCGTGAAGAATCTCTGAACGAGAAATTCAAGGAAGCCCAGCGCATTGAAGACGAAGCCCGTGCCATGCACGACAGCCAGCAGGCAGAGCTTGAGCGCATTTCCAACATGACCATGGAAGAAGCGCGCCAGATGCTCATCGCCCGCATCCAGAAGGACGCTTTCCACGACGCAGCCGTTACCGTTCGCGAAATCGAACAGCGCGCCAAGGACGAAGGCGAAAAGAAGGCCCGCAACATTATCGCAGGCGCAATCCAGAGATGCGCTGCCGACCATGTTGCCGAAATGACTGTTTCCGTTGTGGCTCTGCCCAATGACGACATGAAGGGCCGCATCATCGGCCGAGAGGGCCGCAACATCCGCACCCTTGAAACTGCAACCGGCGTTGATCTCATTATTGACGATACGCCCGAAGCCGTTATCATTTCCGGATTTGATCCGGTTCGCCGTGAAGTTGCCCGCATTGCGCTGGAAAAACTCATCACCGACGGACGTATCCATCCGGCACGCATCGAGGAAATGGTCGAAAAGGCCAAGCGCGAGGTCGACAATCAGATCCGCGAGGCCGGCGAACAGGCTGTTTTCGAGACGAATATGTACGGCGTTCATCAGGAACTGGTTCGCCTCCTGGGCCGCATGCGCTACCGTACCAGTTACGGTCAGAACGTGCTCAGGCACTCCATCGAGGTTTCCCACCTCGCAGGCATTATGGCTGCAGAGCTGGGCGCAGACGTACAGCTTGCCAAGCGTGCAGGTCTTCTGCATGACATCGGTAAGGCTATCGACCATGAGGTCGAAGGCACGCACGTTACCATCGGCGCTGACCTGTGCAAGAAGTTCCATGAGAGCGAAGAAGTTATCCATTGCATCATGGCTCACCACAACGATGTGGAAGCTCAGACGATCGAGGCTGTGCTCGTTCAGGCTGCTGACGCGATCTCCGCTGCACGCCCCGGCGCACGCCGCGAATCTATTGAAAACTACATCAAGCGCCTTGAAAAGCTGGAAGAAATCGCTAACTCCTTCGAGGGCGTTGAGACTTCCTTCGCTATCCAGTCCGGCCGCGAGGTTCGCATCATGGTAAGACCCGAAGATGTGAACGACGCAGGTACCCTGATCCTCGCCCGCGAAATCGTAAAGCGAATCGAGCAGGAAATGGAATACCCCGGCCAGATCAAGGTCAATGTTATCCGCGAAACCCGCTCCGTCGAGTACGCGAAGTAAGAAAATGGCAGTCCCCCTTGCACGAATGGCGAGGGGGACTTTTTTGATTTGGATACCAAGAATAGCGGACGGACACCTCATCCGTCTCCATTTGCTTTTCAAAAAACTAATAGTAGGATTAGAAAAAAACACATTCAAATCCGCAGCGGTGGCATGTACACCGCGAGGAGCGTATTTTTTCGCAGAAGAGCCTGCGAAGCGGAGAAAAAATCGCTTCCTTGCAGATTTTACGCCCGAAATCTGGAGGATTTCAGTAAAATCTGGTGGGGGTGGTAGTGGCGGGGGAGATTGCTTCCCCGCCACTAAGAGGCGAAGACTTAGATTGCCTCGTAAATCACCAGTTCGGAGGACATGGAGGCGGGGACCTTAACGGTGAGACCGTTCATATACATATCTGCGCCGGTCTTTTCGAAGGAGCAGCCGAGATTATCGAGGGTTACCTTGTAGGTCTTCGACGGGTCGACGCCCTTGAGGGTGAAATGGAATTCGCTGTTTTTGCTTTCGGCAAGGGTGAACACACCGAAGATACCGCGATCGGAATCCTGAGAAGAAAGCTCAAGCATGCAATAGCCCTGTTTGATGCATTCCTCGGTATCGGGGGTGTGATGGAAGATTTTCGAGGTGGGCAGGAACGGACGGATGAATTCCTTATAAAGCTTGACGCTGTGCTTGATGAATTCCATCTGCACGGGGTTTGCATACGTGGTGGGACATGCGACGACGTTCAGGGACATATGACCGAACATGGTATTGCGCATGTGGGCGTCAAAGCTGCCATATTCATGGCATCCCATGCCGGCAAACAGACGGTCTACCCTCTCCGGCGGCAGAGCCATGGTCATGCCGTTGGTGATGAGGACGGAACGGGGATTGCGCTGCCAGTCGGCGACCCAGGTGTGATTGAATGCCTTCATCTGGGCATAGTCGGTGCGTCCGCCGCCGCCCGCGCAGTTTTCGAAAATTACGTTCGGGAAGCGCTTTTTGAGGTTCATGTACATCTTGTTGGCTGCCATGAACTGACGAACGCCGGTATATTCGTTGATGCCGCCTGCATGGGGCTTGAAGAAGTGATAATCCTTGGCGTCGATGTTGAAGTCGATGCGCAGAAGATCAAGCTTGTATTCCTCGATGATGCGGGCAAGTTCATCTTCCGCCCACTTGGCAGCTTCGGGATTGGTGAAATCAAAAAGCGCCGTGGACTGCTTGCCATAGACGTTGTTCAGACGCCATTCGGGGTGCTCATTGTAAGCCGGGCAGAATTTGCCCAGACGCTCGATTTCCACCCAAAGGGCGAATTTCATGCCGCGTTCGTGGCAGTAGTCCGAAAGCTCGGAAATGCCGTTCGGATAGCGATCCGGATTGGGAACGTTCATGCCGTTGAAGTTGTACCAGTCGATCTGGGGCGTGGGCGGAGTTTCCCAGCCGGCATCAATGATAAAGATTTCGCCGCCCATTTCCTTGAACTGGTCGATGTAGATCTTGGAGGTTTCCACGCTCATATCGTGCTCGGCACCCATACCTGCACCGATGAGGCAGGCGGAACCATCGGCTTCGGGAACGTTGAGAACGGACTTTCTGGCATGGGCGTGCATTTCGTTGACCGCCATGTCGATATCGCCGCAGACAATGCCCATATGTACTTCGGGCGTGGCGAAGGTTTCCTTCGCATTCAGAATCAGAAGCGGATTGTGACCGGTGATTTCTGCCTTGAAGGAAAGCGCGGAAACGCCGCATTCCGGCTTGGCATCGAGGTCCACGGTGAAACGGCAGCCGCCGGAATGGGCAATCTGGCAGAACCACATATTGCCGGTGACATTGTTTCGCAGGAAAATCAGCGGATGGCGGTGCTTTGCGCGGTTGAAACGGGTGTCAATGCTGAGCGTATCCGGGCGTAGGGGCTGCCAGGAGTAATCGCCTTCCTTGCACCAGGTGTCATCGTGGCAGTAGCTGATGGAGTAGAGCTTTTCCACATCATCGGTGCGGGTTACGACCGGACGGTCCAGAATTTCAATGCCGCCTGCCATGGGATTCATGCGGCTGATATTGAGCGGCGCATCGGAAAGGTTTTCGATTTCCAGCCAGCGGGTGAACATGGCCGTGCCGTCAAGAAGCGTGTGAACGCGGATGATGACAGGGGCAATTTCACTTTCCAGAACGATGACGGAATGGATGTTTTCTTCGGTTTTTTCCGTGGTGAAGTCGGCAAGCTTCAGCGCATAATCGATGCAGGCACCGTTTACTTCCAGATTGAAGGCGAACGGCTCGGCAAATTCACGGGGATTCAGGCGGGTTGCGCAGTTCGTGAGAACGTTCAGGGGATAGCCCGCTGCGTTGTAACCCTGCGCGACAAATGCGCCGCCAATCAGGGCTTCTTCATAAACAGCCATACCCGTGCGGTAGCAGAAAACCGGGTTTTCACCCGGCTGATAGTATACGTCAAAATAATTGTGGTTCATTGCTAGACCTCCTTAGATGCAATATGCATAGTTTATATTATAATTCTGTACCTTTTTCAAGAATATCGAGATATTCTTGAAAATAGTATTCCTTATATCTCAATTTATCAGGGGTTACATCTGTAAGGATACCTGTCTTGCAGAATAGATCAATGAGAGTGCCGGCTGTTGGAGAAGAGATATCAAGATACTCAGCAACTTCTTTACGATTAACAATAGGCTTTTCAAAGATATAATCCAACAACTTTTGGCAGTGATTGTTTGTTCCTTCGATACTGTAGAGCTTTTGAGCATAAGAATCTTTTAGCGAAATAATTGCCTTTGCAGAATTAGTTGCTTCATCAGAAACAAAAGCAATACCCTTTAAGAAAAATTTGATCCAGTTTTCCCAGTCACCATGAAGGCGGACATTCATAAGCCTTTCATAGTATTCGCTTCGATTCTGTTTAAAATAGTAACTCAGATACAGAAGAGGCTTAGAAAGAATTTCCTGCTGACAAAGCCAGAATGTGATTAAGAGTCGCCCTACTCGCCCATTACCGTCAAGAAAAGGATGAATTGTCTCGAATTGCGCATGGATCATTGCGATTTTGATAAGTGCCGGAATAAAGTCATCCTTGTAAAAAAATGATTCCAAGTCGCCCATAGCATTCAACATTTCATCTGCTGGAGGAGGTACAAATGTGGCTGTAGCCAGCGTACATCCAGGGGTACCAATCCAATTCTGAGTTTTTCTGAATTCGCCGGGATTTTTATCGAAACCGCGGACTCCTTTTAGCAGTATTTCGTGAATTTCGCGAATAAGGCGCAGGCTAAGAGGCAGATGTTCAAGACGGTCAAGTCCCCAATTCATTGCATGAACATAATTTACGACATCCTCGACCCCGTCTTTGCGAGGTTCTGACTTCCCTTTATCAGGCGTATTTAGAACATCAACAAGTGAAGCTTGTGTACCTTCAATTTGAGAACTTAGAATAGCTTCTTTTTTTACATACATAGCAAGAAATAAATCAGGATTGGGTAATACCTGAATGATTCCATCAAGCCGTCCAAGTTTTCTGTCTGCGATGGAAAGGAGACTTTGCATTTCGGCATCCATATGAATGGGTGGATCGGGAGGTAAAGTTTTAGGTAAGAACGCAGAATAACCAGTCAGCGTTCGAACAACAGTACCGGATCTGGATGATGTTACGTTCATGGCATATCCTCCTATGATGGGATTTTAAAGAAAAATGGCAGCGAAAATTTTTGTTAGATTCACAGTGATAGCTATAAATAAAATTTATTTATCTTAGAAACTAGGATACTACATTTAAAGAAAATAAGCAAGAAATATTTTTTCTTAAATGGAAAGTATGCGGTGGCATCTGATGTAAATTCGTTTGCTACACTAAATTGCAATATCAAACAGGACATTCTGAAAAATCTCCAGAGGAGAAGCAAAGTTAAAAAATTTTCTGAGCAAACGGTACAGAAATATGTATATCCGCTGTCTTCGTGATTTTGTGAAGCAAAAGACGACGAGAAAATGAAATTTTAGCAGAATAAAGTATTGAACCCCCGGCCTATTGCAGGTCGGGGGTTCAATGTATTATTCTTCCAGCCGGAAATACAGCTGACGGGCGGAAGTATCGCTGATGCGGATGGCGGGAATGCCCATGCGGATGGGAAAATGGAGCGTGAAGGTAAGCTTTCCTTTTTTCTGAGAAGTGCGCATTTCGGAGGTCATGGACTGGAAGGCTCCGTCGATATAGTAGCCTGCAGCCCAGGAATCGATTTTATCAAGACCGCCTTCAAAATCATTGATATGGAAAACATAATCGGCGATGCCCATGACGAATTCGGCCTTGCACCAGGCGGAATCGGAAGAAGCGGCGGAGTAGAAAACGGCCGGATTGTCCGCAAGGGTGCGCATGGAGGCATGCATGGCAGTGGTGCTCTTGTCCACACCGAGATAGCGCCTGCCAAGGCGGCTGGCTGCCGCGGGCATGGATGCGCTTCCGCAGAAGAGGTCTACTACGAGGTCGCCTTCGCGGGAGGCACACTTGACAATACGCTCCATAAGGGCGCCGGGCTTCTGACTGTCATACCCGGTGCGACGCGGGTCGCGCTGCTGAATGTGGCTGACATCGTCCCATACGTCGCTGGGCGGGACGGGTTCATCATCGTAATAGGTATAGACCTTGCCCGCCGTGCGAACGGAGCGATAGACGCGGCCATCCGAATCGACATGGCGCTTGAGATGATTATCGCGTGCGCCGCGCGGAGCGGAAACGGATTCGGAATCGAAGAAAAGCTTCGAGGATTTGCGATAGAAGAAGATATTGTCGTGCTTGCGGCTGAAATGGCGGCGGGAACGTCCGCCGGTCTGATACACCCAGATGATTTCATTGACGAAATTGCGTTCGCCGAAGATTTCATCCAGCAGGATGCGCAGATGCGCGCTGCGGTGCCAGTCGCAATGAACAAAGATCGAACCGGTCGGGGAAAGCAATTCATGCGCAAGCGAAATGGCAGAGCGCATCATGGCAAGATATTCGTCAAGCGGCAGGTCATCGTCATAGGCAGGGAGCGTGACGGAGGCGTTGCCGCTTTTCCAGTCCCCTTCGCCCTGCTTCATGCGCATGACAAAGTGATCGCCCGTGCCGAAGGGCGGGTCCATATAAACGAGCTGAACCTTGCCCGCGTATTCCGCAATCAGAAAATCGCGGATGGATTCCAATTCCGAGCAGTAAATGCGCCCGGGTGCGCCGTTGCCGGCCTGTTCTTCGCGCTCAGGATAAAACTGTATCATGCTTTAATTCTCCACCGGTCGAATGATAAAGGTTGCATTGCCGCTGCGGACAGGTCTGTCAATGGAAAGATTGATGCGCCATGCGGAGCCGAGATTTTCCACCGAGGGGACAAGACCGCGCTCCCATTCCAGAACCAGCTCGCCGATGACGGCGTAGGTTTCTTCAAGGGAAGGC
The DNA here is from genome assembly GCA_015056055.1 of Clostridiales bacterium. Lineage (GTDB taxonomy): Bacteria > Bacillota > Clostridia > Christensenellales > Aristaeellaceae > Alectryocaccomicrobium. The sequence goes on from SVHC01000007.1 coordinate 57,492, forward strand.
ATTTCGGGCGTGATGAAATGGAATTCGATATTGTGCTTTTCGCGCGCAAAGCCGAACATTTCGATAATGCGCACTTCGCACCGGTCAAAGGGAAGCATGACGGTGCGCTGCCAGGTTTCAAGACCGAGCCGATCGGGATAGGATTCCGCGATATCGGCGCTGAGATAGTGCGCGTCATGCCGGATTTGCGATTCCAGGAAAGCGATTTTTCCGCCGGGAAGCTGCCCCTGCGAATCAATCGAAGGGAGATTGTGCGCCCCGGTGGAGTGATGGCCGCTGCCCAGATCGAAAAAGACGGGACGCCCACGGAAAAACAAAGAAAGATCGCCTGCATCGCAATGGATGCTGGACGGGTCCCCGGCGTGGATGGCTGCGGTAAAGCGCTCCACCCGCGCGACGGCAAGCGACGAGCCTGCCGGCGAACCGGAAGGCAGCGAGCCGGGACGAAGGGATTCGCGATCAATATCCGCTTCGTACATGGCGGAAAGAACGCGGCCGGTCATATTTTCAGGATGGGAAAGCGGCGCTTCCATGCGGAAAAGCTTTGCACCCAGTGCGCGGAGCTGATCATTCCCCGTGCCGCGGCCAAAGCGATAAAGAGCTGCGCCGGAAGGAGAGGACTGCATGCTGCGCTCGCCCGGATTGACCCACCAGTTGCCGGCAAGATTCGCATGCAGCGGCATGGTGGAAAAGGAACGGAGCATGCGCCTGAGATCAATTTCATTGCCGGTGGCAAAGTACAGGATGGTCAGCGCATCCATAAAATGCCCGCCGGCTTCCTGCCAGATATCAATGGACGGGGAATACAGGCGGCCTATGCCCTCCTCCATCCAGTAAGCAAGGCGGCGAACTGCGCCCCAGCGGCGCGGAGAATCCTGCTCCGAAAGCAGAACCGCTACGAGAAGCGGCGAAAGAACCGCCGGATCTGAGGTGGGAAATTCCATATTTTTGCTGACGGGATCGCTGACACGGCGCGTGATTTCGCGGCGGATGCGCCCGTCCAGAGATGAGGACATGCGCCAGATGGGCTTATACGCAAGGCAGTTTGCCCAGGAAAGCAGCGCAGCCGTTTCGGCGGCTTCGCGTGTGTAGGGATTTTCGCGGACGGGAAGCGATTCGCCGCCGAAAAGAGCCCAGGAGCTTTCCTCACAGATGGCCCAGACAAGATCGAAAATGCGCGCGTCGTACCGGTCGGTATCGTGAACACAGGCGCACATCACAAATGCGGCGAGCATCTGGCGGCGCATTGCATAGGACTGATGATAATTCGGCGCGCCGCGGAGCATTTCCGTGGCGGTCCAGACGGGAATGGGCAGATTGAAATACCGCTCGGCTTCACGCGTGAGCGCGTCGCGGCATGACTGCGTGATGCGCGGCCAGATTTGCGAAAAAGCGCGCTTTAAGTCGCCTTCCGGTTTCAGGTGTGCGCGGATTCTATCAAGATGCTCGGTCAGCACGGTACATCCCCCCATCCTATATCGTTAATATTACCACAATCGCGTTATTTGCGCAAGCAGGACCGTACGCGGCAGAAGAAAAGCATATCACAATTTTTGATATAGTTTGGACGTTCGGGTAGAAAAATCGGAATTGAGGGGTTTAGAATGGCCGCAGCGTGATAATCACACGCAATTCAACGGCGGATGTACCGCAGAGAGGAGAAAAAATGGCAAGAAAGATTTGGGACACCGAAAGAAAGCTCCATGAGATGGAGACGGCTGAGATTTCCCCCACGCTGGAAGAAAAATTCGACGAGATGATTCGAGGCGAATTTAAGCAGGTGTATGAGAATCGCATGAGGGAAGATGTCGAAAAACAGGCAAGACAGATTCGTGCACAGAAGAGCATCGAAACGCAGCTTGACGAGGTGAAACGCCTGTATCCGGATTTTGATCTGGCAACCGAAATGAAGAATCAGCATTTTGTGGGCTTGGTCAGGGCGGGCGTCGATTTTGTGACGGCGTACGAGGTTGCACACAAGGATGAGCTGATTACCGCCGCAATGGCCTATGCGGCCCGAAGAGCAGCAAAGGCAGCTGCAGATAATATTCAGGCACGATCCAGACGCGCTCCCGAAAACGGCGCTTCGCCCAGAACCAGCGCCATGCCGAAAAACCGTTCCGTGGCGGATATGACCAGACAGGAACGCGATGCACTGGCAAGGCGCGCAATGAACGGCGAAAAGATTGTGCTGTAATAGTAATCTCTGGTTGATTCGTGAGCGCCTTGGGCTTCGCCTTTTCCGCCATCTGCGGCTTGCAGGAATCTCGATTTACCTCCAGTAAACCATCGATCCCTGCAATTGCACCTGACGAAAAATTCTTTGCCCAAGTACTCCCTCATTCAACCAGCGCTTACTAGGGCTGAAAAATAAAAAACGATATGGATAATCAAGGAGGAACATAATGGCAGATTACAAGGTTCAGACCACCAATCTTTCCGCAGAGGGCAACAACCTTTCCGCGGAAATGAAAACCTTTTACGAAAAGCAGCTGATCGACGCTGCTGAACCCGCACTGGTGCATGACCAGTTCGGCACGCACTATCCCATTCCGAAGAACGGCGGCAAGACGATCGAATTCCGAAAGATCGATTCCCTGCCCAAGGCGCTGACTGCGCTGACCGAGGGCGTGACCCCGCAGGGCAACAAGCTCAACGTGAGCAAGGTGATTGCAGAGGTCGGTCAGTATGGCGACTTTGTGCCGATTTCGGATATGCTCGATCTGACCGCCATCGATCCCATGATGGTGGAAACCACCAAGCGACTGGCTGCGCAGGCAAGCCGCACGCTGGATACCATCACCCGAGAGGTGCTGGCAGCCGGTACGAATAAGGTTTTTGCCCCGAAGAAGGACGGTACCGAAGTGCAGCTGCGCGAGGACGTGACCGCCGATTGCGAACTGACGCCCCGCCTGATCCGCATGGTTGCAGCAAAGCTCAAAAGACAGAATACCCCGAAGATCGGCGACAGCTATGTGGCCATCATTCATCCGGATATTGCATGCGACCTGCAGGGCAACGAGGAATGGATCGAGGCGCACAAGTACGCAAATCCCGAAAATATCTATTTCGGCGAGATCGGCAAAATGGCCGGCGTGCGCTTCGTGGAGACCACTGAGGCAAAGGTTATCGGCCCGCAGGAGATTTTTCCCGGCATGTGCCGCATGAAGCTGCGCACTGCGCTGGATTCCACCGGTTCCACGGTGATCGCGGTTGAGGAAGAAATCACGAATGCAATGGCGCAGGAGCTTGAAGCACGCGTTGCAGCCGGTGAAAAGATCATGATCTATGTAGGCGGCAAGGAGGCATCCGTCAAGAGCGCAACCGCAGGCGAAGCCGGCAGCGCAAGCATTACGGTGGAAGCTGCGGTCAAGAGCGTCGAAAAGGGCGCGGTTGTATGCGGTACCGGCGCGGGTAAGGACGGCAGCGCCATTTACATGACCATCGTGCTTGGCGCGGATGCCTACGGCGTGACCAGCATTGCGGGCGGCGGACTGGAGCACATCGTAAAGGGTCTTGGCTCCGGCGGCACGAGCGATCCGCTCAACCAGCGCGCAACCTGCGGATGGAAGGCTACCAAGACCGCTGAACGCCTGGTGGAGCAGTATATGGTGCGCGTGGAACACGCAAGCCCCACCTTCTCGCATGAGGCGGTTTCCAATTAAGGAGGCAGAATATGAAGAAGAACGTGAAGATCCGCCTGTTTAAGGATAACGGCAGGTATAGTGCGCCCGTGTTTGTGGGGCTTAACGACTATACCGCGCTGATTCCCCGCGGCGTGGAGGTGTCCGTGCCCTACGCCGTGGCAAAAATGCTTGAGGAAAGCCAACAGCAGGACGCTGCGACTGCACTGCTCATTACCCGCATGACCGGGGAGTATGAGGTTAGAGCCGCGGAGATGGGTTAAATGCCCTCATCCGTCAGTCCTGCGGACTGCCACCTTCCCCCGGAGGGGGAAGGCTTTGGGGACGAAATCATTGAGTAGGTGCGGAGGAAGGTATGACGATAAAAGAAGCAATTGATATCTGCGACCGGATGCGGCCGAACGACTTTTCCTATTTTGAAAAGGAAATGTGGGTGCGGGAGCTGGAGGCGCGGATCGAAGAAGAAATAATTCTGACACATGAAAAGGGTATGGAAATGGTCAGGATGCATGCGGAGGACGGGATTTTGTATGCCGGGACACCGCACGACAGCATGTATCTTTCCTTTTTGCTGGCGAACATTGACCGGGCGAACGGAGAAAGCGCAAGATACAACGAATCGGCTGCGACATTCAATGCGCAGTATACGGCATATTCCGCATGGTACAACCGCACGCACATGCCGCTGGCTGTGCGGGTGGACGTGAGGGAAAACAGATGAAGCTGCCGTATGTGAAAGGGGCCGGGAAAACAACCGGCGTGATGACGGCCTTCGGCGCACTGAATACAAATGAAAGCGCCGGGGAAAACGAGTTTATTTGCATGACGAATCTTTCCGGACATGCATATCCCTATCTTGCCACGCGCAGGGGGCGCAAAAAGGAGCGCTCCCTCGCCTCGCCCGGCACACTCATCGGCTATGCGGATGAATTGATTGTGATTGATGACGGCAAGGTGTACATGGGAAACGAAATTCTGGCGGAGATTTCGCATGGGGAAAAGAAAACCGCGCTGATGGGTGCGCTTCTTCTGATATGGCCGGACAGGATCGAGATCAACCTTAAAAACGGAGAAGTGCGCAGGCTGGAAAACAGAATTGAGGTATCCGGCAAGATAAGGGTTTCGCAGTCTTCCCTTTCCGGCGAGGACAGCGATACGGGTACCTTTATAAAGATTGCAGCCGACGGAATCGGGCACGGTTTTCGGGCATGGGACGGCGTGGAGATTGACGGGCTGGAAGAGGAAGGCTTGAACGGCGCACATATCCTCTACGCCGTGGAGGAGAATTTTCTGATCGTACCGGGTATACAGGCGGCATCCTTTGAGCAGGCGGGCGGCGTGGTCGTGGAGCGAAAATGCCCGGATATGGATTTTATCGCCGTGCAGGGAAACCGCGTATGGGGATGCTCCGGTGAAAAACATGAGATTTATGCTTCCAAGCTGGGCGACGCATCCAACTGGAGGGCATTTGCCGGGACGGCGGCGGATTCCTATGCTGCGACGGCGGCAGCTGCGGGCGATTTTACCGGCGCTGCGGCGGTGAATGATACGGTGGTGTTTTTTCAGGAGGACGGATTTCATAAGGTGCTGGGCACAAAGCCTGCCAATTTCCAGATTGTGCACACGCCGGCAAACGGTGTGATGAAGGGATGCGAAAAATCGCTGTGCATGCTGGACGGGTGCCTGTACTATATGGGAAGAAACGGCGTGTATGCCTATGACGGGGCGCTGCCGGTGAAGGTTTCCCGCGCACTGGATATGTGGAAGCTAAAGGATGGATGCGCGGGCGCGGCGGGAAATCTGTACCGGCTTTCCTGCCGGGATGAAAACGGAAACGGGCATATGCTGGTATTCGACGTGCAGACCGGGCTTTGGCACCGGGAGGATGATATTAAGGCTCAGGCATTTGCAAGCGCCGGAGGAAAGATGTACTTTGCGGCAGACGGTGCGCTGTATCAGGCGGACTGCGGCGAGGAAAAATTTGAATGGGAATGCGTGACGGGCCGAATGGCGCTGGATTTGCCGGGGCATAAGTATCTTTCCCGCATCACGGTGGAGTGCGAAACGGACAGGGGCGCAAAGATTGCCGTATCCGTAAGATACGATGACAAAGGACCGTGGGAAAAGGAGATGGTTTCCTACGGGAGACGGTCTGTGACATTGAATCTGCGGGAAAAACGGGCATCCTTTGCCAGAATTCGTCTGCGCGGTACGGGCAGCTGCCGGATTTATTCCATTGCACGCGGACTGCAGGCGGGAAGCGAGATATTGCCGGGGAAACGATATGAATAATGTTATTTGGAGTCCGCATCCCAGACAGGCGGAATTTTTGAAAAGGCGGGAGTATGAGGCGCTGTACGGCGGCGCGGCGGGCGGAGGAAAAAGCGACGCTGCGCTGATGCTGCCGCTTTACTGGGTGCATGTGCCCTGTTTCAAGGCGCTGATTCTGAGAAAGACATACCCGGAGCTGGCTGAACTGATTGACAGGAGCCGCAGCTGCTATCAGGCCGCATTTCCGAAGGCGAAATACCATGTGCAGGAGCATAGATGGACATTTGCATCCGGCGCGAGTGTATTTTTCGGCAGCATGCACACGCCGGAGGACCGCGAAAAATACCGCGGACGGCAGTTTGATCTGATCGTGTTTGACGAACTGACGCATTTCACATGGGAGGAATATTCCTTCATGTTTTCGCGCAATCGTCCGAGCGGCCCCGGAACGTTTGTGGGAATCCGCGCCACGACAAACCCGGGCGGTATCGGGCACGGCTGGGTGAAGGACAGATTTATAACCGCTGCGCCGCCGATGACAACCATCACAGAGGTGGCGGAGATTATTCTGCCCGAAGGCGGCGTGCAGAAAATTCCCAGGACGCGTATTTTTGTACCGGCTACAGTGCATGACAATCCCACGCTGCTTGCAAACGACCCGACATACATTGCAAACCTTGCCATGCTGCCGCCTGCGGAAAGGGACGCGCAGCTGTATGGTTCGTGGGATTCGTTTTCGGGACAGGTGTTCCGCGAATGGAGAAATGATCCGAAGCACTATGAAGATCAGGCCGGAACACATGTGGTTGCGCCCTTTGATACGCCGAGGCACTGGCCCGTGGTGCGCGGATTTGACTGGGGCTATGCGAGGCCGTTTTCCGTGGGATGGTGGGCGTTTGACGAGGAAGGACGCGCATGGCGCGTGGCCGAATATTACGGCGTGACCGACAGACCCAATGAGGGCGTGAAAATGACTGCCGCCGAGGTTGCAGCCGAAATCAGCCGCATGGAAAAGGAGCATCCTCTATTAAAAGGAAGAAACATCACAGGCGTGGCAGATCCTTCCATTTTTGACGGCAGCCGGGGCGAAAGCATTGCGGATACGATGGCGAAATACCGCGTGTACTTCGATAAGGGCGAAAACGCGCGCATTCCCGGCAAAATGCAGATGCATTACCGGATGGCATTTGGCGAAGAAGGGCGGCCCATGCTCTACGTGATGAACACATGCAGGCATTTTATCCGCACGATTCCGTCGCTGGTGTACTCTGAGCGCATGGTGGAGGATGTGGACACCACGCAGGAGGATCACATTTATGACGAGGCGCGCTATGTGATGATGACGCGCCCCTTGAAAGCCCGGAAAAATCAATTCCCCGGGATGTTTCCCGGGGAAGACCCGCTCAATCAGCGGGCGACGGTGCTGCGCGTGTGATCAGCGGAATTCGGTGAGCGTGATTTTGACGGAGCGGATGCGATCAAGGTCCTCCGTATAGGCGGCGGAAAGCTCGATGGCGGTGTTTGTTTTTTCATCAACCCAGACGAGATTGGAGTATTCACGGGCAGGGGCTGCGGGTGCGGAAACATCTGTTTCGGCGCCTGCGCGGGTGCGGTCATTTGCCATGGGATTGTTGTAATATTCGCGCAGAGCATTTTTGAGGGCGGTGCGCTGCTCCTGCGTGAGGGTATTTTCGGCGGAAACGTTGCCGTAGGCAGCGCACATGTCGGTGCGGAGTTTCTCATAGAAGTTTTCAAGAGACATGTTTTGAATGTCCTCTTCCGGCTGATTCTGCCGGTTGAAGGTGATGGTGACGGACAGAAGGGCATTGTTTTCGTACTGGAAGAATACTTCGCCCGTCATGCCGTGTACGGTCATGGTCTGTTCGTAAGAAGAGGAAGCAGGGCTGCCCCATTCGTAGCCCGGGATGCGGAAACCGGTTTCCTGAGAGAAAAATTGATTGATGGCCCAGTTGATCACGCCTGCGGCTGCGCTGAGGGATACGAGCAGAAGAATTGCGGCGATCAGCACTGTGCGCAGATGGATTCTGCGGCGGGAGGACGTTTTTACCGCGCTGCGGGCGGCGGTTTGTACACGGAGGGCAAATCCTTCCGGCGCGGTGACGGAAGAAAGATCGCGAATGGTTCCGGTCATCATGGGAATACCTCCTTTATATATAGCCTTGTTTGATCAGGTTTCTGGCGGTGTGCAAGCGGCGCTTCACAGTTCCTTCCGGCAGGCGCAGGATATGCGCAATCTGGCGTACGGAATAGTTTTCGACATAGTGAAGTTCCACGGGGATGCGGTATTTTTCGTCCAGAGTATGAATGATTTCCCAGAGAGCATCTTCAGGCCGGTCAGAAACAAGATTTTCATGAAGCTCATCTGCAATCGGGCGCTTGCGGATGAGTTTTTTGCATTCGTTGATCGTGATGCGGATCATCCAGCCCTCGAAGGATTCGTTTTCGCGCAGAGTGTGAATATAGCGCCAGGCATTGAAGACGGCATTCTGCACCGCGTCCTGACAATCGGCATCGCTGCGAAGAATCGTTCTGCAGATGCGGTAGAGCCGGTTGGTCATGGTTTCGACGCGTTGAATAAAAGTATTTTCGTTCATGCTCTCCCCTCCTTTCTGTATATAAGATACCGGATGAGAACGGTTTGGTTCGCTTTTTTATTATAAATTCGATTTGATGCGCGTGCAATGCCGTTTATCATGTGATATACTGGAAAAGAGGTGATAATATGGCATTCTGGCTGTTTATGCTGGCGGTGGATCTTTTGATACCGGGCATTATGATGCTGGCGGGACATTTCCTTTCGAAAAAAGCGCCGGATGAGATCAATTGTCTTTTCGGCTACAGGACGACGCTTTCCATGAAAAATAAGGATACGTGGGAGTTTGCCAACACCCTCTGCGGAAGGCTTTGGAAAAAATGGGGCGTTTGGGTTTTGAATCTTTCCATGATCCCTATCCTTGCCGTGGTCGGGAAAAGCGAGGAGATTATCGGCATCACGGGTACGATTGTGTGCCTTGTGCAGCTGCTTCCCCTCATCGCCGTGATCCCTGCCGTGGAAAAATCCCTTCGCGCACACTTTGATGCGGACGGGAAAAAGAAGGATGCGTGAAACCGTCCGGAGGCCGGCAGCGATCTATAGAAATGAAATGTTAAAAAACGTGGAAAGTGTTGACAGGGCGGCCTCTTTGCGCTATAATAGTTCTTGCGTTGCGAAGCGCGAGAATATCGCGGGGTAGAGCAGTCTGGTAGCTCGTCGGGCTCATAACCCGGAGGTCGAGGGTTCAAATCCCTCCTCCGCAACCAAACATGGCGGCGTAGCTCAGTTGGCCAGAGCATTCGGTTCATACCCGGAGTGTCAGCGGTTCGAATCCACTCGCCGCTACCATGTGAAGTAGTCATAACGAATTTCGTTATGACTACTTTTTTTCGTTTATGCGAGTATCTTCGGAATATATTCCTTTGCGGCGCATTGACAGAGAACGAATTGGCGATGAGAATTCTGAATCTCATTTGAATGGTTCATGTCCCCCGTGTTTTTTTCTTGCCTGTTTACACACAATTATCTTGAGAAGGAACTTGGGGAATTGTAAAATATAATAACCGTATGAAATCATGCGAGAGGGAGGTCATGGTCATGAAGAAAATATCGAAGAGAATACTTAGTATAGTTATTGCGGCGCTGCTGTTTATATCCGCGCCTGTCTGCGGTGAAGAAAGCATCATCACAATAGACGAAAACGGCTGCGCGAGCTGGGCGCCTGTTGATGGCGCCGTAAAATATGAATACAGCCTTGTCGATGCCGATTATACCAATAGGGGCGTGGAGTACACAACGGAAACTTCCGTTGCACTCCCTGAGGGCATTTCCGTTCATGTTCGCGCCGTATTTGAAGACGGTTCGTTGGGCAATTGGATGATATCGGATTATTTCGGCGATTCTGTGACGTGGGAGAATAGCGCTCCCGTTATGAACGAGGCCGATTTTGCTGTGAGCTATGAACATATACAGCCGGAGATGGCTGTGTCGATAGATGAAAACGGCTATGCGCACTGGGAAACTGTTTCCGATGCCGTTAAATATGAATGCTTATTTATCAATACCATGGGTGCGATTGATAGTACCAAATACACGGCTGAGACCACGATTCGCATGCCGCTGGATTACTGTGTACGCATAGTACCGATTTTCGAAGACGGTTCAAGAGGCGCGGGCGTAGTATCTGAATATTACGGCCGCAATGCTGTTGCGATTGATATTTCGGAGCTTATCGATTGGAAATATGACTTTTTGATACAGGATGCAAAAACCTGGAATCTGATCGAGAATATCAACTACGCTTCTGTAACACAGAATGCAGACGGCGGTGTATCCTTCACAGCAAAGGGTCCCACCGGAGATGATATGCGCTTTATTACCACAGAAGGTGTTAGCGTGGAGGAGGGCTCGATTACCTTCTCTTCCGGTGCCGATCTTTATGGTCTTGATGCGATCGGACGAATTTTAGCTTATAAGCCCATTGTATCGGACCCCGGCGAGGGCGAAGTTTGGATCAATTTTTCGGGCGGATACACATTTGACGGAAGCGCGTCTGCCGCTACTCTCGAGAATCGTTTTGCAGTTTGGGACGTGTCTACGCGAGCTGTTGATGCGATGCATGAAAACTTCACCGTTTTATCCATGATGGATCATCAGCCCAACATGGTGGGAATCGGTGCAGGCAATGTGATCCATCAGGATGATTACACGCTTTCTGAGCTTATCGTATATTACGACGAGAGCACATATTCAACTCCCATACGCAAAGCTTATCTTGAACCTACTTTCTACGGCACCTATTTTGAGGGGGATTTCTACGACCCGTCAAAAGAGAGATATGATTCCGATGAGATGGTTTTTGATTTCTATCTCATGCTTCTGCCGGATATTGCATATGAAATAAATCCTGACAATACCGACTTCTTATTGAATCCCGAACTGTACATGTCCCGTTCAGTATTGGATATCGATGACGAACTGTACACGATCGGCAATCTTAAGGATGCAGACGGAAATATCCTTAACAAGGATACCGACCCGCTTACCGTTGGCTGCACGATCGAGGTGATTTTCCCCACGTTCACAGTAGATGCAGAACTTCCCGTTCTGGCTAAATTTGACGGTGCGGAAAATCTCCATCAGCTTGCGCCTTACAGAAACAGTTTCTCGGCAGGCAGTGTTACAACGCTGGTTGTTCCCATTCGATGGAGAGATGCTTACGGAGAGGCAAATGACGAACTGCTCAGCCTTGCCCGTGCAAAACTCGGCAGAATAGTCGATGACAACGGCAGCGTAACCGATTACAGTCCCGATCCTTCCGAGGGCTACTCGCTCAGTGCGTATTATGACATGGCTTCTTACGGGAAATATCACATAGACAGCTACATGACGGATTGGGTGGATGCTCCTTACAGCTTTGAGGAAGTTAAGAATGTAACCCCCTTCTCTCATCCCATGCCTGACGAAATCATCGAAGCTGTCAGAAAAATGTATCCCGATATGGATTGGAGCAAGTTTGACCGCAACGGTGACGGTATGCTTGATTCGGTCATCTTCATCAGTGCATGCGGAAATCAGGATGTTGGTATAGCTTCTTTCGGCGGTGCGGTGCACTCCGGGCGTGGCTATGACACAACTTATATGGGTACGCCTACCCTCCCCGCACTGAAAGACTTTATCACAATCGGAAGCATGATGCTGGACAGCACCAATGTTGTAATACATGAATATGCCCACAACTTCGGCATCGTCGACTATTACGACACTTCCTATTCCGGAATTGATGCTGTCGGCGGATTTGATCTGCAGTCTTCCAATGAGGGCGACTGGAATGCGTATTCCAAGTATTCCGTAGGTTGGATTGAGCCCGAGATCGTAGCGGGGCTTGGCAGCGGTGAATCTGCTGAAATAACCATCGGATCAATGACCGCGACGGGCGATGCCATCGTTATCCCTGCAGCCGGAGCGGAATTTGACGGTCCGTTTGGGGAGTATATCCTGGTTGATCTCTACACCGGCACAGGCCTTAACGAATACGATTCAAGAAGATTTGAACTTGATGACACAACGGGTGTTAGAATTTACCACGTCAGTTCCGAGATGGAATATCGCAAACTCACGGATGTTTACGGCGAGGAAATTGAGATAGGTACGATACACTATACAAACGCTTTCCACAAAGACGGCAAGTATCTGATCGAGCTTATCCAGAATGGCGGCAAGAACACCTTTACCGCAGAAAGCGGCAACAGAAATGTGGTGGCACGCGATTTCTTCTATGCCGGCGATAAATTCGACATGGAGAAATACGGCGAATTCTTCGTTGACGGTAAAATGGACGATGGCAGTGAATTCGGCTACACGATTCAGGTCGTAAGCATTACGGGAAGCGGCGAAGATGCATCTGCCGTTATCCGCATCACACGCAAATAACAGAAGTTGGCCGACGAAAAACGGGCTTGCTTGCAAGTCCGTTTTTGCTTGTCAAAAAAACTTAAATTGACTAAAAAGAGAAAAAAGTTCAAATCCGCAGCGGCGGCGTGTACGCCGCGAGGATCGTATTTTTTCGAAGGAGAGCCAGCGAACCGAAGAAAAAATCGTTTCCTTACAGATTTTACGACCGAAATCTGCAAGATTTCAGTAAAATCTGGTGAGGGGACGAACGAAGCGCGCGCCCAGTGGGCGAAACCGCGCGGCGAGAGTCCAATGAGCAAGGAAGTACGTCAAGCGAATGCGATGACGGACGACCATTGCGAATTGTGGGTGGTAGTGGCGAGGGACGAACGAAGTGCGCGCCCTGTGGGCGAAACAGCACGGCGTGAGTCCAATAAGCAAAGGAGCACAGCTAGCTTAGCGACGCTGGGCGACTATTGCGCATTGAGGAATGTTTACTTCCCCGTCCACCAGACTGGCAAAATACTTTTTTGACAGTCTGAAACGGGCTTGCTTGCAAGTCCGTTTTTTGTATGTGCAAATTGGGAATATTGAAGGAAATCTGTGAGAATTTGTAGAATGTGGATTTGTTGCCAAAGGAGGTGCATCCATGATTTACGTTATGAGCGACATTCACGGGGAATATGAAAAGTATCTTGCCATGCTGGAAAAGATCCGGTTTTCACAGGAGGACACGATTTTTGTGCTCGGGGATGCAGTGGACCGGGGCAAAGAACCAATGAAGGTGCTCAAGGATATGGCCAGGCGCGAGAATGTGTATTTCCTGAAGGGGAACCATGAAGGAATGGCGTCCTGCGTGCTTCGGCGGCTGAATGTGGAAATCACGGAGGAAAATGCCGAAGGGCATCTGGACGGCGAAACCATGATGGCGATTATGGAATGGCTTTCCAACGGCGGCGGTACTACGATGAAGGAATTCCGTGCGCTTCCTCCGGAAGAAAAAGAGGATATTCTGGACTATATCGATGATGCGCCGCTTTATGAAATCGTGGACGTCGGGGAAAAAACATTCGTTCTGGTGCATGCGGGGCTTGGAAACTTTGCGCCCGGGAAGAAGCTTCGCGAGTATTCCTTTGACGAAATTGCCTGCATGCGCCCCGACTACGAAAGGCAGTATTTCGACGACCCGTCCATATATATCGTCTGCGGTCATACCCCTACCCTTGCCGTGACCGGCAAGGCGGAAATCTACCATTCGCACAACAATATTTTGATCGATTGCGGCGCGGCATTTTCCGGAAGGCTGGCATGCCTGTGCCTGGATACGATGGAAGAATTTTATGTGGAATAAATTTGTGGCGGGGAAGCGTACTTCCCCGCCACATGCGTATTATGCCTGCTGACGGTCTTCCAGTTTTTCGAGTTTGCGCATCATGAATTCGTTCATGGAACGGTTGGCGGTGGAGTTCTGCACCATTTCGGCGAAGGAGCGCAGCGCAATGTACACGGTGATGGTGAGGAACACGCCGGCGCACACAAGGCCGATATCGGGCAGCATGATGAGAAGCTGATCGAGGATGCCGTCGTAATTCACGCCCTTATCGGCGAAAAGCGCTTCTTTGCCGATGATCCAGCTCCATACAAGGCCGCCAAGGAGTACAAGAGTGGAAATAAAGCGGATGAATTTTGCCTTGCCGCTGGTCGGCTCGTACCAGTATTCGCGGAAGACCGGCCGCGGGCGTTCCGGGCGGCGGTCGTTATCGGGCAGAAGCAGTTCACCGCAGCTTTCGCACCAGTTGGCGCAGGGGGAATTTTTGTTCAGGCATTTGGGGCAGATGTTCATGTGAGATACCTCCCGTTTTTCCGATTTGTGCCATAGCAGGCAACATGCTATATACTGCCCCGAATCTGGAAAATCATAACGGATCTGAAGAAATTTTGAAAACCTGAGCGGTTTTAAAAAATGTCGTTGCTTTAGTGTCACCCGAACGACAAATGTATGGAGGAAAAACAAATCAGGTCTGAAATTCCTGTGAATTCGTGCGATATGCATTGATTTTGATGCGGGAAAATGGTAGAATCCGATAAGCCCAAAGGAAAGGGTTTCAGGCACGCGTGCATATGGAATAAAATTTGCAAGGAGAACAGAAAAATGAAAAAGACACTTACTTTGATACTGGCTGCCGTTTTGGCATTCGGGGCTGTATCATCTGCTTGTGCGGACAGTGCAGCCATAGTGGACAACGACCCGTCTACTCTGGCGATTGCTACTGAGCCTGTTGAGTTGGATGTTCTGATCCGCGGCAATGTACCGGACAATGAGCATGGAACAAAATGGTTCCTTGAGTTCTGCGAAAAGGAGCTGAATATCAAGCTCAATGCCGAATTCATTGATTCTTCCGTTATGACTGAAAAGCTCAACATCCTTATGGGTACCGATTCGATGCCTGATATGATCATGGCCTCCGCTACCGTTTGGGAAAACAATGTAATGGATTGGGGTTATAATGATGGTCTGCTCCTCGCTATTGATGAATACGAGGAATACTGCCCGAATTATTGGAACGAGATCCGCAAACAGCCCGAACTGGTTGCTGCGACCACCACGCCGGATGGTCATACCTACGGCTTTTCCAATATCCGCGTGGTAAATGAAGGTCAGTCTATGGGTATCCCTACCTATATCAACCGTCAGTGGCTGGAAAACCTTGGCCTTGAAATGCCCAACACGTTGGAAGACTTCTACAATGTACTGTGTGCATTCCGCGATCAGGATGCGAATGGCAACGGCGATCCCTCCGACGAAATCCCGTGGGCAGGCGTTAACAGCTCCGGCTATCCCGAATTTATGGTTGTTAAATGGGCGTACGGCATCAATGGCTATCGTACCGACGCGGTTGATACCTATACGCTGGAAGGTTACTGGGCTCCCTATCATCCGCGCTACAAGGAAGCTCTTGCGTTCATGAAGAAGCTGTATGACGAAGGTCTCCTCTACGAAGGTTACTTCTCTGCAACCCATGACCAGCTCCGCTCCGATATGCAGGCTTCCACCGAGTACGCGGTTGTAGGATTCTCTATCGATGACGGCCGCGGCAGCTGCACCGGCGATAAGTCCCTGTGGTCCCAGTATGATGCCTGCAATCCGTTCGTAGTTGACGATACCATCGTACGCTCCACCTGGAAGGGCGCTCCGATCGATCTGTTCACATGGACCATCAGCGCATCCACCGAATATCCCGAACTGTGCTGCGCGTTCTGTGATTTCTGGTATCAGCCCTATTGGGCCATCTGCTATGCTCAGGGTCCGGAATACGGTACGGAGTATGACTACTGGGGAACCGGCTGGACGTGGGATGCTGAAACCCAGAGCTTCTCTTACCCGATCAAGGAAACCGATGAGGCCAAGGCCAATGTAGATGTTCGCGGCGTTTATAACTCCATCATGGACGGCGCATCCTTCGGCCTGGAGACCTCCACTGCATGCAAATACTACTTCGAAGGCTGGACCTACGGCAAGGAGTGGGATGAAGAAGAACGGCGTTATCAGGCAACAGTGGCCAAAAACAACTATCCGTATGAAATGCCGCAGTACATCGGCGGCTACTGGACGGATGAACAGCAGGAGATTTATGACACCTACGCCAATGCCTGCTCCACCTTTACACGTGCACAGGAAGCTCTGCTGATCTCCGGCGAACGTTCCTGGGATGAATTCGACGCATATATGGAAGAGCTGACTGCGATGGGCGGCGAAGAAATGAATCAGCTGTACAAGGAGTACATGGAGATGGTTGTTGAAGTCAATGGTCTCGTATCTCCCGCTGCCGCAGCGGCTGCAGCCGAATAAAAAACATACATTACCTGTATTACCGAAAAAATTCCGCCGGGCAATGCGAAACGCACCGCGCCCGACATCTAAAGGGGGTAGCCTCCTGCGCCGATTTCGGTCGGTGCGGGAGGTCTATTTTTTGGAAACAAGAACAGCGAATGTTGCTGTGATATGCACTTGAGTAACGAAATTTTTACTTACCATTAAGGCGCAATGTGCTATAATGGAGGCAAATTCGGTGTATTATTTCCATATAAAGTAGTTTATATGCATGTGTTTTCATGGAGGAAAACGGATAAATGGCACTTCTTGAAATTCAATCGCTGGTGAAGTCGTTTGACGGGCAGCCGGTTTTGCGCGATATTTCGCTGAGTGCGCAAAAAGGTGAATTTATCACGCTGCTCGGCCCTTCCGGCTGCGGAAAGACGACGACGCTGCGCATTATTGCGGGTCTTGAGCGGCCGGACAGCGGACGTGTGCTCTTGAACGGGCAGGATGTGACGGATTTGCCGCCGGACAAGCGCAACGTGAACACGGTATTCCAGAATTATGCCCTGTTTCCGCATATGAACGTGGAAAAAAACATTTCCTACGGTCTGCGCGTGCGCGGCGCGAAGAAAAAGGACTGGCAGGACTGCGTTGCCGAAATGCTGAAGCTGGTGCAGCTGGAGGGCTATGAAAAGCGCATGCCGGCAAAAC
The DNA here is from genome assembly GCA_015056055.1 of Clostridiales bacterium. GTDB lineage: Bacteria > Bacillota > Clostridia > Christensenellales > Aristaeellaceae > Alectryocaccomicrobium. The sequence continues at coordinate 74,386 of SVHC01000007.1, forward strand.
TTTCCGGCGGTCAAAGGCAGCGCGTGGCGATTGCGCGCGCGGTTGTGCTGAATCCGGATGCGCTGCTGTTGGATGAGCCTCTTGGCGCATTGGATTTGCAGCTGCGCAGGCAGATGCAGCGCGAGCTGAAAATTATTCAGCAGCGAATCGGCATCACCTTTATTTACATCACGCACGACCAGGAAGAGGCGCTGAACATGTCCGACCGGATTGCCGTTATGCGCGACGGACGATTTGAACAGGTCGGAACGCCGGAAGAAATCTATGAAAAACCCCAGACGCGGTTTGTGGCCGGATTTATCGGGCAGACGAACCTGCTGGACGGCGAAGTGATTTCCGTTGACGGCAGCATGGCGAAGGTTTCCGTCGGCGGCGAATGCGTTCTTTCCGCCGTGGGCGGCTATATGCCCCGCGCGGGTGAAAAGGCGTCCGTATGTGTGCGTGCGGAGCGCGTGCATCTTTCGAAGGAAAAGACGGCTTTCTCGCTTACGGGCATTGTTACCGACAGGCGCTATGCGGGCGGCGTTATGCGAATTACGATTGAGGCCGCCGGGCAGACGATTTTTGCGCAGACGGAGAACGCGGGCGCGTTCGCACCGGGCGACACGGCATATATTTCCTGGGATGCAAATGCATCGGCCATTGTGCCGCAGGAGGGCGCATGAAGGCCCGCCGCTCAGGGGGCAGGCTGATGACGCTGCCGATTCTTGTATGGATGACGCTGTTTGTCGGCGCTGCGCTGATTTACGTTGTGATTCTGAGCTTCCTCACCCGCACGCCGGAGGGTTTCGGCGTGACAAATGCGTTCACATTGGACAATTACAGGAAGCTGCTTGACCCCAAATATCTGAAGGTTTTGTGGCAAAGCGTGCGGCTTGCGATTCATACCACGCTGATCTGTGTATTAATAGGATATCCGTTCGGCTATTTCATGGCGCGGACAAAGGGCGCGTGGCGCGGCATACTGATGCTGCTTGTGATCGTTCCTTTCTGGACAAACGCGCTGGTTCGAATCTACGGATGGCGAATTCTTTTGATGGCGAACGGCCCGATCAATGAATTCCTGAAAGCCATCGGCCTGATCGAGCAGCCGCTGAAACTGCTCAACACCTACGGCGCGGTGCTGCTCGGCATGGTATACGCGCTGATACCGTTTATGATTCTTTCGACCTATGCGTCGGCGGAAAAGATGGACTGGTCGCTTGTGGAAGCCGGGCGCGACCTGGGCGCAGGTGCGGCGCGCGTGTTTTTCACGGTGACGGTGCCGCAGACGCTGCCGGGACTTTTGTCCGGATGCGTGCTGGTTTTCGTGCCGTCGGTGGGACTGTTTTTCATCAGCGATCTTCTGGGCGGTGCGACGGAGGCACTTGCGGGTTCCCTGATTCGCGATCAGCTGCTCAAAAGCCGCGATATGCCCTTTGCAGCGGCGCTTTCGGTGGTGCTGCTCGCGCTGACGTGCGTCATATTGCTTCTGTATTCCCGCGCGGGCGGAAAGAGCAGCAATCTGTCGCTGTTCTAGGAGGTGCACCATGCGCAAAAACCGATTTGCTCCCGTGTATCTCACGCTGGTTTTGATCCTTCTGTATCTGCCGATTCTGGTGGTTGTGCTGTACTCCTTTAATGCGAATACCAGCCGGTTTACCTTTGAATTCACCGGATTTTCGATGCAGCACTATGAAGGACTGCTGAAAGACACGCGTGGTCTTCTGGCGGCGCTTGGAAGCAGCCTGAAGCTGGCGCTTTATTCCCTGTCGCTTTCCGTTGTGATCGGAACGCTCGGCGCGGTCGGCATGGCAAAGCGTGCCTTCCGGCTGAAGAATGCGGCGGAAACCATGATTTCGCTGCCGATTATGATTCCGGAAATCGTGCTGGGTATGGCGTTTTTGGCGGTGTTCACGTTTGCGGATCTGCCGATGGGAATGCCGACGCTGGTAATCGCGCACACGACTTTCTGCGTGCCGTACATCTTCATTCTGGTGAAGGGGCGGCTTGCGGGCATGGACCCGGCACTTCTGGAGGCTGCGCGCGACCTCGGCGCAAATGAAAGAAGAGCATTTTTCGACATTACGCTGCCTTTGATCACGCCCGGCATTGTATCCGGCGCACTGCTCGCATTCGCAATGAGCATGGATGATTTTGTGATCAGCTTCTTTGTGACGGGCGCGACCACCACTACCCTGCCCATCAAGGTGTATTCCTCTGTGAAGATGGGCGTATCCCCTCAGGTAAACGCGCTGTGCACGCTGACGCTTGTGGCTGTGGCTGTGCTTGCGGCGTTGAGCAATATGATAAAAAGGAGGACCTGATTTATGAAACGCATTCTGTCCCTTGTACTTGTGCTGATGCTCTGCCTCCCCCTTGTTTCCGCCATGGCTGAGGAGGAAAAGGTGCTGAACATCTTCACCTGGGAATATTACATTGACGATGAAACCCTCGCCAACTTCACCGCCGAAACCGGCATTCAGATCAACTATGCCACCTTCGCCAGCAATGAGGAAATGCTGATGAAGCTGCAGGCGAACGGCGCAACGGAGTATGACATTATCCTTGCCAGCGACTATATCCTGTCCATGGCACACAAGGAAGGATTGCTCCTGCCCCTTGATCGTGAAAAGCTGACCGGTTGGGATAACCTGAATCCCTACTACCTGAATCAGTATTTCGATCCGGAAAACGTGTACACCATGCCCTATGCGGCAGGCGTTCCGGGCATTATCTACGACCCGAGCCGCGTATCCTTTGAGATCACCTCTTTCGCAGACCTCTGGAATGAGGAATTCACGGATAACCTGTGCCTCCTGGACGATGCCCGCGTTATGATTGGCGCGGTGCTCAAGACGCTTGGCTATTCCTACAACACCACCGATGAAGCGCAGCTTGCCGAGGCAAAGGCAAAGCTCATGGAGCTGCGCAAGAATGTGCGCGTGCTGGATTATGACACGGCATACATGCACGTGCTGTCCGGCGAGGTTATGGCTGCATACGTGTTCACTCCCTATGCAGTTATCGCTGAGATGGAAAATCCGGGCATCAAGTGCGTATTCCCGAAGGAAGGCATCGGATTCGGTATCGATTCCCTTGCAATTCCCGCAAATGCGCCCCATCCGGAAAATGCCCATCTGCTGCTTGACTTCCTGCTTCGTCCCGAGGTTGCGGCTCACGTTGCCGAGTGCCAGTGGTACGCCAACCCCAACCTCGCCGCAGATGAGCTGATCAGCGATGAATTCAAGGCATACGCAGCACTCAATGTGCCGGAAGAACTGCTTGCCACCAAGGAGTTCGTTCAGGATGTCGGCGAGTTCGAAAGCGTATTCCAGGATATGTGGCTGGAGTTCAAGCTTCAGTAAGAAAATGTTTTCAAGACCACTCCTTACATATGCGTAAGGAGTGGTCTTTTGTGGCAGAAAAAATAATGGCAAAATCTTGAAACTCCTGTAAATGTGTAGTATAATGGCTGCATGCTCGATGACAATGCAAATTTCCATCAGGCATGCAAAAAGAACGATGCAGCACGTGAAGGAGAGAGTATTCACAATGGATGCGAAGAGTACAGTTAAGAAATTCATCAGCCCCAATTTCGTTTTGGCGCTCGTTTTGCTTATTCCGCCGCTGACGATCTTTGGCCTGTTTGCGTTATTGGCCTTGATAGCTCCGGCAGTCAGAGCAAAAAAAACCGTTGCCAGGCTGGAAGCGGGCGGTGAACTGATAAAGGTCGCAAACGAGATGATGTCCGCAAGTGCAAAGCATATGATCAAGGGCAACGTCATTCTGACGGATAACTATGTGATCTGCAAGAACACCGGTTACATCTTCAGGTATGATGAAATCCGTTGGGTTTACAGGCACAGATTTACGCAGAGCGTCCTGTTTATCCCGATCAAGGTTACGGATTCCCTTTACCTGGCTACGCAGAGCATGTCCGCCCGCGGTGTTGCTTCCATGGGTAAGGACAAAAATGAAGAAATCAAGGCTGCTATCCTGGAAATCTACAGCCACAATAACAATTGCCTGGTCGGCTATACCGACGAAAATAAAGCACGGTATAGAGCATTGGCGAAGTAATGAAAATCCCCTGCAGGATCAAATCTTGCAGGGGATTTTTTATACGGCAGAGGCTGTGACCAGAATTGCATCGACGGGCACGGCAAAAATGGCTGCGAGAACTACGAGATTATCTACTGTGGGCAAGGATTCGCCGTTCTGCCACTTGTAGATGGTTTGAGGCGTGGCAAATCCCATCATATTCTGCAGCTGCTTAACGGTGATGCCGCGCTGCGTGCGGAGTAATGTGATGTTCCGGCCGGTCTGCTGCATATTGATAACAGGAAAGTTCATGTATGTCTCCTTTCCGGCGACCGACCGGGTACTGCTTAGTCGGCTGCCTTGAAATTATAGATGGGCTTCATAATATCAACGATGTCTACGGAATCCTGAATGAAGCCGATGATGTCCTCAAGCGATTTATAGGCCATTGGCGCTTCATCAAGTGTAGCGGCATTGATGGAGGTCGTGTAGATACCCTCCATGGATTGGGCATATGCTTCCATATCCAGAGTGCGGCGTGCAGTAGTTCTGGACATCAGCCGGCCTGCACCATGCGGCGCAGAGTAGTTCCAGTCGGGATTGCCGCGACCGATGGCAAGGATGGATCCATCGCGCATGTTGATGGGAATGAGTACTTTTTCGCCCTTGTGCGCGGCGATGGCACCTTTGCGCAGGATCATCTCCTGCGTGTCAATGTAGTTGTGAATCGTGTGAAAGCCTTCGCTGCCGGTCAGGCCGGAACGTGAGAGCAGAATCTCTGCGATAAGCTCGCGATTGCGGCGGGCAAATTGCTGGCATATTTCCACATCATGGAGATAGTCTTCCAGATATTCGCCGTACAAATAGCACAGATCTTCCGGGATTGTAAGAGGCTTGCCTGCCCAGTGCAGATCTTTGAGTGCCTTTTGAATTTCCTTGCGGCGACCTGCAGCTTTGTATTCTGCAATCAAAGTATCGTGCTTTTTAAAATATTCTTCGCGTCCCTGATTCAGTTCCACTGCAAGGCGCTGATAGAGTTCTGCCACCTGCTTTCCAAGATTGCGGCTTCCGGTGTGAATGACAAGATACAGTGTGCCATCTGCTGCGCGGTCAATTTCGATAAAGTGATTGCCACCGCCCAGTGTTCCCAAAGAGCGCTGAAGGCGGCTGGTGTTCTTCAGGGAACGGAAGCAACGAAGCGACTCCAGATCAAAGGATTCGTGCCTCACTTCCCACACATTCATACCTGACGGGACATAATGTGCGGCTTCATCAAAGCGGGCGAAGTCGATCTCGCGCTCGCTGAGCTTGATGGTATACATGCCGCAGCCGATATCTACACCGACTATATTGGGCACCACTTTGTCGCGCACAGTCATGGTTGTACCGATGGTGCACCCTTTTCCGGAATGGACATCGGGCATGATTCGAATCCGGCTGCCCTCGGTAAATGCATGGTCACACATGCGGCGAATCTGATCGATCGCTTCCTGCTCAATAATGTTTGCATATGCAATGGCCGAAGCAAACTTTCCTTGAATAATCATGGTTAACCTCCTGAATTGAGTAAAACAAAATCCACCCGCCATGCATTGACGAGTGGACAGGAATAATTGCGCCTGTTCTATATTTGGAAGAGACTTCACGGATTTTGCGCTTCCATCTTCGTCAAATGCGGGTACGACAAAAGGGGGTACTGCGGGTTGGACAGTACCGGACTGATATCATTGCGCATATTCGGCAGTACGGAAGCAGAAAACATCCTGAAAACTCCTTTTTCATAAATTGCAATTATAGTATAGCATAAAATATGCCTGTTGTCATTCTACCGCTGGTATAAATTTTCGGGATAAAGGCGGGATGGCGGCAGCTTTGAAGGGATTCGACGGTATTCTTGTATATAATCTGCGTGTATGATAGAATGAATCAAACGGATATGTACCTTGAACGCAAGGAGGAAATACAGATGGTCAACTATGGCTTGAAAGACCGGGTAGCGATAATCACCGGAGCAAATAACCCGCAGGGAATCGGAGCAACCACAGCATTTGCTTTTGCACGCGAAGGTGCAAAGGTGGTTTTGATATACAGGAAAGTGTTCAGACCTTTTGATATCAATAAGACCGACCGAAACGGGCCGGATAGATATTATGCGGCAAATGCTGGAAATGCAGATGTGGTGGGAAGTAAGCTTAAGGAAATGAATGCGGATTATATGATTCTGGAAAGCGATATTTCAAGCGAGGCTGCTGTGAAGGAAATCTATGATGGCGCCATGGAACGGTATGGAAGGGTAGATATTTTGGTCAACAATGCGGCGGTGGACGACGAAAACGGCTTTGACACAATTGAAAGAATCACTCCGAATGTGATAGATGATACATTTGCGGTGAATGTTCGCGGCAGCATTTTGATGATGCGGGAACTCATCAACCGCCGCGGCGATTACGGAAGGATTATCAATATTTCTACCGATGCAGCGCAGGTTTTTGCGGGGCAAATTACCTATGGAGCAAGTAAGGCAACGCTGGAAGCGCTTACGCGCAGTATTGCACTTGAAGTGGGCAAGTACGGAATTACCGTGAACTGCGTTGCGCCCGGGCCAACGCAAACCGGATGGATTGACGCCGAGTTGGAGAAGGCCGTGCTTCCCCTGATTCCGATGGAAAAATTGATTGAGCCCGAAGATATTGCCGAAACGATTTTGTTTTTAGCAAGTGAGCAGGCAAAAATGCTTACGGGGCAGGTAATAAAAGTATCCGGCGGGCATGCGCTGTAATATAAGATTTGCTGAACGAAAGAAACCCTACCTGCGACCGGGTCGCAGGTAGGGTTTCTTTAATACGACTTGTGTGTTTGTGTGTGAATCGGCACTTCAGCCTTCGGCCTCCGCGATGAGGCTCCGCATTGCCTTACACTTCGTGAGGCAATGTTTCACTCCTGCGGAGCGCGAGGCGCTGTCCTCGGAGTTTCAGCCTTCGGCCTCCGCGATGAGGCGTTAGAACTTCTCCATGTGAGGCTCCGCACTGCCCTCGCCCTTGGCGGCGCAGTGTTTCGTGCCTGCGCACTTCGTGTGCTCGGCACTTCAGCCTTCGGCCTCCGCGATGAGGCTCCGCACTGCCCTCGCCCTTGGCGGCGCAGTGTTTCGTGCCTGCGCACTTCGTGTGCTCGGCACTTCAGCCTTCGGCCTCCGCGATGAGGCTCCGCACTGCCCTCGCCCTTGGCGGCGCAGTGTTTCGTGCCTGCGCACTTCGTGTGCTCGGCACTTCAGCCTTTGGCCTCCGCGATGAGGCTACGCACTGCCCTCGCCCTTGGCGGCGCAGTGTTTCGTGCCTGCGCACTTCGTGTGCTCGGCACTTCAGCCTTCGGCCTCCGCGATGAGGCGTTAGAATTTCTCCATATGAGGCTACGCACTGCCCTCGCCCTTGGCGGCGCAGTGTTTCGTGCCTGCGCACTTCGTGTGCTCGGCACTTCAGCCTTCGGCCTCCGCGATGAGGCGTTAGAACTTCTCCATGTGGGCGACGTCGAGGACGAATACGGTTGCGCCGCCGACGGTGACCTGCTGAGCGGGAGCCATATGCTGCAGACCGCGGCCGAAGGATGCGGTGGTATCCATGGCCTGCCTGCGGGTGATGCACTGCTTTTTGAGGGTGTCGATGACTGTCTGAACGCCATTATCCTCGGTACCGATGAGGAAGGTGCTGTTGCCTGCCATCAGGAAGCCGCCGGTGGTGGAGAGCTTGGTTACGAAGAAGCCTGCCTCTACCAGAGCAGAGGAAGCACGGTTGCTGTCATCATTGTTCACGATTGCGAGGATAAGTTTCATGGGTCATACTCCTTTATATTAAATTGCAGTGGGATGGTGGGAGGTCTCTAGCGGATGGAGGCTGCTTGGGGAATGGTCTCTCCCTCAGTCATCTTCGGCTTTGCCTCGATGCCAGCTCCCTCATCAGAGGGAGCCTAAGCAGCGCACATGCAAAATACGTACTCAATAACCTGTGCCAGACAGAGCGTAGCGCTCCGCAGTACGAAACTGCGTAACCCCGCGCCGGACGAGCGAAGCGAGGACGATACGTTCGGAGGCCGAAGGCGAGCAGGAACATCGGCAAGCGCAAGCGAAGCCGATGCGTCTACGGAGCCCGAAGGGTGAAGGAGCGAGGACACGAAGTCCGCAGCTCCGAAATACCGGGCATGCGCAGCATAGCACGGTACGACGTCACAGAAACTGCTCAATCAAAGCCTTGCTCTGCTTATCGAGACGGTTGATATCGGGGATTTCGTAGCGGTTATCGTTGCCGTCGCGAATGAGGACGCGGTATCCGGCGACAAGCTTGATGCCGTGCAGGATATTGCGGATTTCGATAGCGACGGGGCCGCGATTGGTTTCGGTTTTGAGGGTAAGAACGCCGAACTTGAAGTGGGTATCAAGAATCTTTTCCACATGCGGGATCAGGTAATACTCATTGAGGCAGTCCGTGATGATTGCGCGTTCGCTGTCAGGCAGGGTGCGCAGATCACGGATAATGCCCTGTTCCACGCCATCCTTATTGAGGAGGGCAATGTACTTTTCAAGGCCGGTGGTGGGAAACAGACGGCGGGGTTCAAGGTCTTCAAACTTGCGGCCGTCATACAGTTCCATATCGACGAGCGTAATATCCTTGCGGGTGAAGCGCGCCATATCATACTCGATGTACAAACGTTCCATTATTCAAACCTCTCTTCCTCTTTGGTCTTGCGGATTTCATCCGACATGGTCTGAATCTGAATCAGCTTGTAATACTTGCCCTTGAGAGCCATAAGCTCTTCGGGCGTGCCCATTTCGATGATTTCGCCCTTATCGACCACGATGATCTTGTTCGCCTTGCGCAGGGTGGACAGGCGGTGAGCGATCATGAGGGTGGTGCGGCCGGAGATCAGGCGCTCGATGGCGTCCTGAATCAGGCTTTCGGTTTCGGAGTCAACGGCTGCGGTGGCTTCGTCGAAGAAGAGAATCGAGGGGTTTTTAAGAACGGCGCGGGCGATGGAAAGACGCTGACGTTCGCCGCCGGAGAGACCTACGCCGCGCTCGCCGAGCATGGTGTCATACCCATCGGGCTGACGGACAATGAACGAGTGTGCGTTGGCAACGTCTGCCGCGTGGATAACTTCCTCAACCTGTACGCGGTCAAGACCGTAGGCGATGTTCTGATAGATGGTATCGTGGAACATCATGGGTTCCTGCTGCACATAACCGATCTGCGAGCGGTAGAATTCCATATCGATATCGCGGATGTTGATGCCGTCCACGAGGATTTCGCCGTCGTAGTGGTCATAGTAGCGCATGAGCAGGTTGACCAGCGTGGATTTGCCTGCGCCGGTGGTGCCGACAATGCCGACGATATCGCCGGGCTCGATTACGATGTTCACGTTGGAAAGCGTCTTCTTCGAGCGGTCGAAGGAGAAGTTCACGTTCTTGAACTCGATCTTGCCGTGCAGACGGTCGGGGTGATTTCCCTTACCGAAATCCGGCTCGGGTTCCGCATCGATGATATCGAGAAGCTTTTCAGCGGAGTTGAGCGCGTTCTGGTAGGAATCGTTGAAGTTGGCGAAGAAGTTTACCGGGCCGTAGAACATGCTGGTGTAGGAGATAAACGATACCAGCAGACCTGCGGAGATGAAGGACGGATTGTCGATAACCATGTTGCCGCCGATGCCCCAGATGAGCAGAGAACCGCAGGTGACCACGAAACCTACGATATTGGGGAACAGCGTGGTGATTCTGGATGCGCTGATATCGGTCTTGAGCCATTCGGCGTTGTAGGATTCGAAGGTTTCAACGGAGCGCTGTTCGTTGGCGAATGCCTTGATAACGCGGATACCGGGGATGGTATCGGTCAGCACGCTGGAAACGGCGGACCACCTTCTCCACATTCTGCGATAGAAGGGGCGAATCTTGCGGCCAAACCAGCGCGAACCCATGACAACGAACGGAACCGGAACCAGAGAAAGCAGCGTGAGCTGCCAGTTCATGGCGAACATGATCACGATGATGCCGATGAGCAGGAACAGCTGCACGACAACTTCCTGCGTGATTCGCATTACAAACTGCTGGATGGTGGTGGTATCGCCGCTGATGCGGTTGATAACCGAACCGGTGGAGGTTCTGTCATAGAAGCGCATGGGCAGCTTCTGCGCCTTGGCGTAAACGTCGTTTCTGAGGTCTGCAACGATCTTGTTGCCCGCTACGCGCAGATAGTACGAACGCACGGCGCCGATACCGTACTGGACGAGGTATGTTGCAAGCAGCACCAGCACGCAGATGATGAGCATGCCCTTATTGCCGGTGGGGAAAACCTCGTCAACGAGGGTCTTGGTCATGTAAGGCGGCACGAGCGACACGGCAGTGGTGACCACGGAAAGCAGCAGGCAGCCAAACAGCATCCATTTATACGGAAGCACATATGCGCCCAGCTTTTTGATGACCTTGTTCTTGGACTGGCAGTTCATGCACGGTGCGCCGGGACGAATCAGCGCGCGGCCGCACTTCGGGCAGAAGCAGAACTGCTTTTCGAACGAGGCGTTCAGCATGCGCCTTTCTTCTTCCTGATTCTTACCTGCGGCAACGCTCTGAATGAAGGTTGCAACGGCGTCATAGAGCGAGGCGGTCTTGTAGGAGAAGCGGATGAAGTTTACGGGCTTTGCGCCTTCCTCAGCGGTGAGCAGAAGCAAGGCGTTGCCGTAATAGCGGCGGACGGAGGCTTTTTTTGCCTTATCGTATCCGCAGGAGCGAACGCCGTTTTCGGCTGCCTTGTCAAAGGCGTAGATATTTCCGTCGGTCAGCACGAGGGCGGACGATGCATAACGGCTGTTGATATCGAGGTCGCCCACGATGGCGCAGATGATTTCTTCGCTCTGCGGGATGGCTTCTTCCATTTTGGCAAGAATTTCGTCGGGCAGCTTTTTGTTGGCGGGGAAGCGAATGCCGCGGAAAGGTTCGTTTACGGCAAAGCTTTCATTTTCGGGAGTGTCTTGTACCGGCAAAGGGGCTTTGTTCCTCTCTGTCTGGAGATTCATAATTATATCCTCCTGATTGAGATGGTTTCGTTGATGGGATTCCGTTTTCCCGCACAGTGTAACACAAACACATACCCCGAACAATGACGGTTTTTGAAAGAATTCGATAATTTTTTTCGCGGCAGCCCACCGGCTATTGACACTTACGCTGCGTTATGGAGTATACTCTATTTGTGGAAGCAAAGGAGGGAAAAGCATGAAGATGACCGTCAGCGAATTTGCGCATTTGACCGGCGTCAGCGTGCGCACGCTGCACTATTATGACGAAATCGGGCTGCTTGTCCCCTGCTTTGTGGATCGTGCGACCGGATACCGGTTTTGCGATGAAGAATCCCTTTCACGCATGCAGCAGATCCTGTTCTACCGCGAACTGGATTTTTCGCTCGGCGCGATCGCAGGGATCCTTTCCTCGCCGGATTATGACAGACGGAATGCGCTGCGGGAGCAAAGAAGACTGCTGGAACTCAAAAAGCAGCGGCTGGAAAAGCTCATCGGCGCGATCGACGACGCAATGAACGACAGAACAGAAGGAGATACCGCCATGACCGCATTTGTAAATAACGAATACGAAAACCACCGCGCGGAGTATGCCGCCGAGGCAAAGGCACGATGGGGACATACCGAAGCATATAAGGAAAGCGAAAAGCGAGCATCTTCCCCCGAAGCACGCAAAAACGCCATGCAGGGTATGGAGGATATTATGGAAGAATTTGCCCGCTGCATGCAGAGCGGCGCAAGCCCGGCGGATGATAAGGCGCAGGCGCTTGTGAAAAAATGGCAGGACCACATTTCCGCATCCTTTTATACCTGCACAACGGAGAGCCTCAAGGGACTCGGGGAAATGTACTCCTGCGACGAGCGGTTCAAAAAGAACATTGATAAGCACGCGGAAGGCACCGCCGTGTTCATGACCGAGGCTATCAGGGTATTTTGCCGGGAGTGACGGAATTTCCGCCATGAAAATCCGAATGGACACCGATTCGCTGTTTGTGGTAAAGACGGGAAAGCACGGATCTGCTATAATTTTTTCGGAGGTGATATAAATGGATCTGATCCAGACGGGGAAATTTATCGCGGAACTTAGAAAAACCAAAAAGCTTACGCAGGAACAGCTTGGGGAAATACTGGGCGTAACCAACAAAACCGTATCGCGCTGGGAAACAGGTACATATCTGCCGTCCGCCGAGGCGCTGCAGGCAATGAGCGAATTGTTTGGCGTCAGCATCAACGAAATTTTGAGCGGAAAGAAACTGACCGGAGAGGAATATAGAGCTGCGGCGGAAGAGAACCTTCGGCAGACCGTCAGGACGAGCGATTTTTCGCTGAAAGAAAAGATGGATTTTTATCAGAAAAAGTGGCTTAAAGAGCACGTTGCAGCCATGTGCTGCTGGGGCATATGCATTGCCGGAGCATGGTTGACGGGGATTGTGTGCAAAAATGTCCTGCTGACAGTAGCCGGTGTGATACTTTTTGTTCTGGGGCACGCATGGAGAAACAATGCAATGATGACATATGTTGAGAGAAAAGCCTTTGATGAAACCGGAAATCGATCGTAGCGGCAAAAAGCTTCCACAGCGCTCCTGTTCCACGGAGCCTGAGGGAGTTTTTTAAAATAATAAGAATACCGACGGATCCATAGAATTCGTCGGTATTCTTATTGCGTTTCGGGCGAAAACGTGGTTTAATATAGAGGTAAATATCTGCTGTGAAAGGGGCTTTTTCCATGGTGGAATATGTAAAGGCGTCCCCGTGTGACAAAGAGGAAATTATTGACTTTATCAACTATGTATTTTCCTATTCGCATTGCCCGCATAATTTCAAGGCAATAATGCCCAAATCCTACGCAGATGATGCTGTGGATATGGGTGCGATTCACTATATGACCAAAAAGGACGGCAAAATCCGCGCCGTTGTGGCAAACCGCGTGATCGATGTATCCGTAAACGGCCGCACGCTGAAATTCGGTCTGATTGGCAATGTTTCGGTGCATCCGTATTCCCGCGGCGAAGGCTATATGAAGGAGCTTATGCGCATGTCCCTTGACGATGCGCGCGAAATCGGAATTGACATTATGTGTCTGGGCGGTCAGAGGCAGCGATACGGCTATTTCGGATACGAAAATGCGGGTATCAATCTGTGCTTCACCGTTTCGAAGGAAAACATCCGCCACTGTTTCCGCGAAGTTGATGCTTCCTCTATTTCCTTCCGCGAGTTGAAGGAAGGTTCCGAAGAGGAAATCACCCGGATCCGCGCGATGTATGAAAAGCGTCCCTTCCATGCGCTGCGCAGCCGCGAGGAATATTTCAACATCATGTCCACCTGGGGCGGAAAATGCCGCCTGATTTACAAGGATGGCACGCTTATCGGATATGTATGGGGCGGCTGCGGCGAAACCGTTCTTGAAGACGAGGCGGATTTCCCGCTCGTACTCAAGGCACTGTTTGAGAAGGACAATCTGAAAGAGGTTACGATTTCCGCAGCACCGTTCGAAAAGGAACGCGCGGCATTCCTTGCCTCCATCTGCGAAAACAGCCGCGTCGCCATGTGCGACATGGTCAACGTGCTGAATTGGGAACGCGCACTGGATGCGTTGCTTGGCTTTAAGGCGCAATACACGCCGCTTGCGGATGGCGAGGTTTGCCTGGATATTGCCGGTGAAAAGCTGAATATCACCGTTTCCGGCGGCGTGCCTTCCGTAAAGGCTGCGCCCGATAAAAATGCGGATATTACCCTTTCGCACAATGCCGCCGAGCAGCTGTTTTTCGGCATGAATTCGCTGATTATGCCCGATGCGAAGCTTAAAAACTGGATTCCCCTGCCGTTTATGATTGATGGGCCGGATACGTATTAACGCGAAGCGTGGCTTCGCGTGTGGACGGGGAAGCAGGCTCCCCCGCCACTACCGACCACAATTCGCAATGGTCGTCCGCCATCGCTTTCGCTTGGCGTACTTCCTTGCTCATTGGACTCTCGCCGCGCGATTTCGCCCACCGGGCGCGCACTTTGTTCGTCCCCTCACCAGATTTTACTGGAATCCTTCAGATTCCGGTCGTAAAATCTGCAATGAAGCGATTTTTTCTTCGGTGCGCAAGCTCCCTGCGAAAAAATACGCTCCTCGCGGCGTACATGCCGCCGCTGTGGATTTAAATGTATTTTTTGTTGGCGTTGCTGATAATTTTTTGACAATCGGCGCGAAGCGTGGCTTCGCGTGTGGACGGGGAAGCAGGCGCATAATACATTTATGGAGGGATATTCATGGCTGAATTATATATGCTGACGGAGCACAGTCCGTTCATGATGTCGTTTGTATTTTTGACGGATGCCGGAAATGCCATCGTAATCGACGGCGGCAATCCCGGGGATATGCCCCACCTGCGCGAAATTGTGGGCGGCAGGAAGATTTCCGCGTGGATATTGACGCATCCGCATCACGACCATATTTCCGGCTTTGTATCGGAGATTGAAAAGGGCGAAATTACGGGCGATATTGAAAAAATCTACTACAATTTCCCTTCGGAGGCGTTTGTTCTCGAGCATGAACCGCAGATTACCCCCTGCTCCATCGTGGATTTCAACCGGAATCTGCCTGCGATTCAGGATAAATGCGTGATTGTGCAGCCTGGATTGAACATTCAGGTGGACGAAGTAAATATCGATTTCCTCTTCTGCGGCGAGGAACGATACGACAAGCCGAATAAAAACATCTCCGTGAACGAAAGCTCCGTCGCCTTCCGCGTGACGCAGGAGGGAAAAAGGAGCGTAATGTTCCTTGGCGATATGGGTCCTTCCGCCGGACGCGACTTTCTGCGCATGTATGGCGAGAAGCTCAAAAGCGATGTCGTGCAGATGTCCCACCACGGTCACGGCGGCGTGACGGAGGAAGTTTACCGTGCGATTGCGCCCGAGGCATGCATGTGGTGCGCGCCGGACTGGCTCTGGGAGGAAGAGGACGTGGAACACGAACCCGAACTTTGGGGCACATGGCATCAGCGCAAGTGGATGTACAATATGGGCATTGACGAGCACTATGTAACCAAAGACGGAACCCAGAAGATTCCGCTGGAGGTATAAGAAATGAGCATCACAAAAGTTTTCCGGAACGAGCACATCACCGCATGGTGCGCCGATACCGAAAGCATTTTCCGTCCCCGCCCGGCAAAAGATTCCCTTCTTGCATCGGCTGCTGAAGGTGTTTTTGCTCTGCGTGCCGGCGAAACGGGACTTACGGCATTCCAGATCATCTTAAAATCCGACGCGGACACGGCCGTTTCGGCTGTAACCGCCTGCGGGCTGAGCTGCCTTTCGACGGACGCGGTCGATGTGGCGGGACGTGAGTATAAGCGCTCCATGCCGCTTTTTGCCTGTGATCCCTGGCCTTTCTGGTGCCTGATTGATTCTCCGAAGAGCAATGCGCTGGATATCGAAGTTACCTTTGCGGATGGCAGCAAAATTGCCTTTTCCATCGCGCTGGATATTTCGCCGGAATACAACCGCACCTTCCGCGACGGCGAAAGTCTGACCCGCATTGCCTGGCTGAACAGCCGCGCAGGCGTATCGGACAGCATTGTGCAGGGATTTGCGCCTGTTGAGCTTTCGGGCCGCACGATTCGGATTCTGGGCCGGGATATCACCATTTCGCCCATGGGCATGATTGAGAGCATAGGCACCCATTTTATCGGAAACAACAGCACCCTTGCCGACGAGCCGCGCGAAATGCTTGCTGAGGCGATGGGATACACCGTATTCGAAGGCGGAAAGGCGCTTGATTTTATCCCTGTTTCGCTCGAATTTGATCATCGGGAAGAAACGCATGTTTTCTGGCGTGCGGTGAGTGCCTGCGGCGATATGCAGCTTGAAATCGAAGGCTGCGTGGAATTTGACGGAGCGGTTTTCCTGAATGCCTGCGTGAAAAATGCCGGCGGAAAAAATCTTTCCGTTCGTCTGGGCGGCGCGCTGAAAATAGAATTTGCGCGGTATTTCATGGGTCTGGGTCTGCAAGGACAGAAAACGCCGGAAGAGTTTTTCTGGACCTGGGATGAAAACAGGCGGCATGATTCCTTCTGGTGCGGCGGCGTGAACGGCGGCGTGTGCGTTCATCCCACGGCAAAGGGACTTTCGCGCCCGTTTGTGAATATCTATTTCCACCACAGCAAGAATTATATGCCTGCCGCATGGGTAAATGGGGATAAGGGCTGCTTCCGACTGAAGAAGGATGCAAACGTAAGCTTTGGATTTGAAAGCGGCGAATTCTGCGCCGATAACGAGGCGGCTTTCTGTGCGGATATTATGATATCGCCCTTCAAACGCGTGGATATGAAGGCACACTGGCGCACGCATTTCTTCCATAAGAATTACAGTCTGGCTTACGGCGAATCCGATGCAATGGACGCCGCAAGCGCCGGATGCACCCATATCAACCTGCACCACGGAAACGATACGATGCCGTTTTTGAATTATCCCATGTACGATGTGGATACCATTGCCGAACTGGCAGATATAGCACACAAACACGGACTGGGTCTGAAGACGTATTACACGGTGCGCGAGCTTACCACGCGTCTGCCGGAGCTGCCGGTGCTGCGTTCCCTGCGGGATGAAATTTTCCCCTGCCCGACGTATGCACAGGGCGGCGTACCGGGACAGAACGGCGTTGACGAGTTCCTGGATGAAATCTTTGGCGACGAAATTATTCCTGCATGGAAGCATGTGTTTACCGGCGGCAAGTACGACGGAATCACCGATCCTTCCGTAATTACCGATCCGCAGGGACGTATAGCCAATTTCTATGCCGGCAGTCTGGAATGGCTGGTCAAGACCACGGGCATCGACGGACTTTATATTGATGATACCGGTCTTGATCGCTGGACCATGCGCCGCGTGCGCCGCATTTTTGCGGAAAATCGTCCGGATGCCAAGCTTGATTTCCACACCTGCAACCATTTTATGGATTCGCCGGGACTGGGATTCGGATTCGGCCATAATATGCTGATTTATATGGAGCTTTTGCCCTATTTGGACAGCCTGTGGGTTGGCGAGGGCTATGATTACGATGCGGCAAATCCCGAATATCTGCTGACGGAGATTTCCGGCTTGCCTTTCGGCGTGATGAGCGAAATGCTGGAAGGCAAGTGCAATCCCTGGCGCGGCATGCTGCTGGGCATGACTTCGCGCTATCCCTATTGCATTGCGTTCGGCGGTCCTTCGCCTGTGCCGATCTGGAAGGCGCGCAGCGAATTTGAAAATGCGGAAATGATCGGTTTCTGGGAGGAAAATTCTCCCGTTGACACAGGACGCGAGGATGTCCTTTGCACCGTTTATCGCAACGGAGATTCCGGGCGGATGCTGCTGTGCATTGCAAACTTTGCGGACGGGGATGCATCGTTCACCCTGAAAGGCGACGAACTTGCAGGAAAGCGCATTTTTGCACCCGCTATCGAAGGCGTTCAGGAGGAACGTACTTTCTCGGCAAACGAAAGCATTACTCTTCCCGAAAAGGGCGGAATCATGCTGATTGCGGAGTAACTGGAAAAAGCCTTGACCGATAGCTTTGGTTTCTAAAGGACAGCAAAAAGCCGATATGGATTTTATTCCATGTCGGCTCAGTCTGTCAAAAAAGTATTTTTGCCAGACTTGTGGACGGGGAAGCAAGCATTCCTCAATGCGCAATAGTCGCCCAGCGTCGCTAAGCTAGCTGCGCTCCTTTGCTTATTGGACTCACGCCGTGCTGTTTCGCCCACAGGGCGCGCACTTCGTTCGTCCCCCGCCACTGCCACCCTCACCAGATTTCACTGAAATCATAAAGATTTCGGGCGTGAAATCTGCAATGTAGCGATTTTTTCTTCGGTTCGCTGGCTCACCTTCGAAAAAATTCGCTCCTCGCGCCGTACATGCCGCCGCTGCGGATT
>SVHC01000047.1 GCA_015056055.1 Clostridiales bacterium
CCTCTGATTGCAATCAGAGGGCAAAGCACCAGCAGGTAACTGAAGCCCAGCTGAAAAAGATAGCCGTCCGCCGCATCCGCTGGCGGGTTGAAGAGCTGCAAAAGGTTCATAAATGTCCACAAAAGCGCCGGGAGCCAGATCAGCAGATACAGAAAATTCAGCCCGACCATGCTGCCGCGGCGCACGGAAAGCACATCGCGGAACAGCTGCAGCCGGTTTTCTGGAAGATCTGCTTCGGTGAAATCGCACCTTCCGCTGCGGCCGTAAAAGTAATCTTTGAAGAAGTTGGGGAATGCCATGGTATACCTCCGAATTCGCTGCTATTAGTATACACGCACAAAAGCGCTTTTGCAACCGCACTTGCGCCTTGCAATTCAAAGAAAAGCTGGCTATAATATAGGTTATTGCCGGATAAAATGCATATGAATATTCAGGCGGAAAGCAGGTGCGCTGATGCGTGCAACTTTGATGAAGATATCCGAAGCGGCGCTGTATAACAATGCCGCAGTGATCCGGGCTCATATTCCGGAAACAGTGAAAATGATGTGCGTGGTCAAGGCGGACGCCTACGGCCATGATGCCGTGCAGGCGGCTCAAACCATGCTCGCAGCGGGCGCAGACGCCTTTGCCGTGGCCATCGTGGATGAAGCTGCGCAGCTGCGCGCAGCGGGCATCAGGCAGCCGGTGCTCATTCTGGGCGGCGGCGACGGCGCTTCCCTGCGCGAGGCGGTGCAGCTGGGCGTATCCCAGGCGGTATATGAAAAATGGATGCTGGATGAATTGCAGGCGGCGGCCCGGGAAGCGGGTGTGCGTGCCAGCGCGCATCTGAAAATCGATTCGGGTATGAGCCGTATCGGCGTGCGCGGCGGGGATGATCTCGCAGGCATGCTGGATCATTGGCAGAAGAACTGCCCGGATGTGGCCATGGACGGCATATTTACCCATTTCTGCGCGGCGGAAAGCGATGAAGCCTTTACCCGCCTGCAGAATGAATGCTTCCGGGAGGCGGTTGCAATGGTGAAAGCACGGGGCTTCAATCCCATCACCCACGCAGCCGCCACCTCCGCCATGCTGGGCGGTGAATTCCAGTATGACATGGTGCGTGCGGGCATCGGCCTCTACGGAACCTGCGTGCCGGAGCTGGAGGGAAAACTGCAGCATGCCCAGACCCTGTCCACCCGCCCCACCCGGATCCGCACCATTCATGCCGGAGAGAGCGTGGGCTATGGCCGCACCTTCACGGCGGAACGTGAAACGATGGTCATGACCATTCCCATCGGATACGGCGACGGCTATCCGCGCATCCTTTCCAACAGGGGCTGTGCTCTGGTGGAGGGACGGCGCGCGCCCATCATCGGCAATGTGTGCATGGATATGATCATGCTGGATGTGACGGATATCCCCGAAGCCAACCTCCGGAGCGAAGTGGTGCTCATGGGTGCACAGGGAAACGAGCGCATTACGCCCGATGAAATGGCCGTTCTTGCGCAGACTATACCCTACGAAATCATGCTCGGTTTCTCCAAGCGCGTGCGCCGCGTGTATGAAAAAATGGAAAATCGCGCATAAATTTGCATAACAAATGAATTTCCGGCCTTTGCAGACGGCGGCTTGCGTAAATTTCTGATGAAATATCGCTGCGGAGCCCGGAAATTTGATTTAATTTTGAAAATAAGGTTTGCAAACGTGGGGGAATTGTGATATAATTTAGACAAATATCATAGGTGAAGATATGCGTATAATATCAGGTGAAGCGCGGGGTAGGACGCTGTTTGCGCCCAACGGGCAGGACACGCGGCCGACTTCGGATAAAATCAGGGGTTCGCTGTTCAATATATTGAATGGGTGCATCGAGGATGCCGAAGTGCTGGATCTCTTCGGCGGCACGGGCGCCCTTGCGCTGGAGGCTTTGAGCCGCGGCGCAGCGCGGGCCGTCATATCGGATAGTTCCCGTGCAGCGGTTGAGTGCATCCGCAGGAACGCGGAAAATGTGCTCAAGGACAGCCTGAAGGAGCGTGCGCTGATTCTGAAAACGGATTACCGCAGTGCGATCACGAATGTGGCCGGACGGCGGTTTGATCTGGTTTTTCTGGATCCGCCCTATCGCATGCTGGAAACTTATGCAGATGCGATTTCCCGCCTGGAACGCCAGGGTTCCCTCAGTTCGGATGCAATCATCATTGCCGAGCGCAGGCACGACGCTTTGGTGGAATATCCGGAAGAATTCGAAATCTATGATACGCGCGTGTATGGCGAAACCGCCATTGATTTTCTGCGCCGGAGGCAGTGAGGCATGATTGCAGTATATGCCGGCAGCTTTTCGCCGCCGACCAAAGGCCATCTGGACATCATCCGCAGGGCTGCGGCGATGTTTGATGAAGTGGTGGTGGCTGTGCTCAGCCAGGAAGCCAAGCGCTATCTCTTTTCTCCCGAGGAGAGAAGGGAAATGCTCCTTGAAATTACGAAGGGGCTTGAAAATGTCCGGGTCATTTCGGATACGGGATTGCTGGTGGATGTGGTGCGCAGGGAAGGCGCGGATGTAATCGTCCGCGGATTGCGCAATTCGTCGGATCTGCTGTTTGAAATGCAGATGGCCGAGGCCAACCGGCAGATCGGAAATATTGAAACGGTATTTATCAGCTGTTTACCCGAATACAGCATGATTTCCTCCACCATTGTGCGGGACTGCGCCAGCCACGGCGCGCCCATTGATTCAATGGTTCCGCAGGAAATAATCGGGAAAATCTACGCTGCATACGGCTATGGCCCGTGTGCGGAAAGGAAGGGCTAGAATGGATCGCGACCAGGAAAAGTTCTACGAAGATGAGGAGCAGGAGGTTCGTGCAGAAGCACAGCAGCCTGATATGATGGACGGCATGAACGATATGCGGTATTTCCTTGAATTGCTCAAGCATATCCGCGCAGCCATTCAGTCCGGTTCCAATCTTCCGCTGTCCAATAAGAAGATCATCGACGCCAGAGAGTGCCTGATGATTATTGATGATATGGAGCGCAACCTGCCGGACGCCGTGCAGTATGGTATGCAGATGTTCTCCGAGCGTGAACGCCTGCTGGGCAATGCCGAAACGGCTGCTATGAACCGCGTGACCTCTGCCGAAATGCGCGCCAATGCTGCGCTGGAAAAGGCAAAGAACGAGGCGGAGCAGATTGTTGCCGATGCTGAAAACGAGGCCCATGCCATTCTGGCAGATGCTCAGGAGCGCGCCGATCATATGGTGGATGAAAATGAAATCGTCCGTCAGGCCCGCGAAGAAGCCCGCATCATCAAGAATGATGCCCGCGTGGAGGCCAGTGAGCTGCGTCTCAAGGCCAACCATGACGCCTATCAGCTGCTGGCATCTGTTGAGGATGAACTGGCAGAGGCATGCAAGGCTATCCGCCGCCGTCGCGCCGAACTGGGTGACGAGGCCGAATAAGCCGCAGCGGAAAATTATAATTGAATATTGCGAATGAATCCGGCGTATTTTTGCGGCGGATTTGTTCTTTTTCTGAATGAAGGCGAATTAAATAAAAAACCGGTCCAGCACAATGGAACCGGTTTTTTTATTTGGTTTGCTTTTTTTTATGAACAAGATAGTCGATGAACATATTAAGTTCGGACAGCATATTTTCAGGAAAGGCGTCCGGAAGGCGTATGATTTTTCGGTTCGGACGGTAGGCGAGGGGTTATCGGTCAGACCCAGTAAATAATCAATGGATACATCAAAATATTGGGCAATGGCGATCTTGATAACATCCGGCGGCTCGCTTTTATCCCGTTCATAGGAAGAAATGGAGTGTTTGTTGATGTTCAGGATTGTAGCAAGCTCATCTTGCGTCAGGTCGGCATCTTTGCGAAGTTCGTATAAGCGTTCACCGATTATGCAAATCCCTCCATTCCTCAATGATGCTATTATTATAGAATAAATATCTATATTTAGCAGAAAAAGTAGACAAATAAAACACAAAATGATATAATATAGATTGAAAATCTATATTATGGATAGGTGTATGCAGCGTTTGCAACGTGTTATTTCCGATGAAGCGATCGGAACCTATCCTTCTGCGGAGGCTGTAAAATGAATGAGCCGGAAAGGCGCGGAAGCAAATCCTTATGCCGGTTGCTTGCCGTGTTTCTGATCTTGCTGGCACTGGGATCTCCGGTACATGCAGAAACGGTATGGAGAGATTTGAATGCCCGCTATGCACGCGTACCGCAGCTGGAATATGAAGGTGTGCGCTACCGGCTGAAACCGCGCCTGACCACCATTCTGCTGGCGGGCGTTGATAATCGGGGAGATGCCGGAGATGTGCTTCCTTCAATGGAATATAGAAGCGGCGGCCAGGCGGACTTCCTTATGCTGCTTGCAATCGATGATGCGGCAAAAACGGTTACGCCCCTTCAGATTGACCGCGATACTATGACGGAGATTACGGTGCTGAATGTCCTGGGCCAGGTATCGGGAACGCGCACTGCGCAGATATGCCTGTCGCATAGCTTCGGTGATGGCAAGGAGTATAGCTGCGAATTGATGTCGGATGCCGTAAGCAAACTGCTGCTGGGGACACCCATAAATCATTATTATGTGATGAATATGGACGGCATCGCAGCCTTCAATGACGCCCTGGGCGGCGTCGAAGTGACGCTGGAAGATGATTTTTCCGCCTATGATCCTGAAATGACAGCAGGAAAAACATTGGTGCTCCATGGAAAGCAGGCGGAGATATACGTTCGCCAGCGGTATCATGTGGGAAACCAGAGCAATATTGCACGGTTACGGCGGCAGGAAGTGTATATCCAAAGGGTGACGGAAGTTTTAAGCCGGGAAATAAAGAAGCGAGCGTCTTTTGTGGATGCGCTTTTGGATGTAATGGATGTATACACAACGACTGATATGAGCCGGGGGCGTTTGATCAATATGGCGGACAAGATTAAACAATACACGGTACACCCGCCTGTGAAGATACCTGGCGAAAGCCTGCTTGGTGAAAATGGGCGTATGGAATTCTATGCAGATGAAAATATGCTGGGGATGATTACCCTGGATGTGTTTTACGAGTCAATAGTTTAATTTTCTTATAAGGAGAGATTCACAATGAAGAGAACGATTGCTTTTGTGCTGGTAATGCTGCTTGTTATGACTGCCACGTTTGCTGAGAACGCGGTGCCCAGTGTGAACATTTCGGATATCACGACACCGGTGATCAGTGTTGTCGTAAAGCCGGCTGAAGATGTCGAAACGGAAGGTGAAACCGACGGTTTTGTGATTTATGCAGAGGCGGTTTCTGAAAAAACGCAGCAGGTTTTTATTGAAATCGCAACCAAGGCCGTTGAAAGTAAAGTGGTTGAATATTTCCCGGAAGAAGCAATCCAGAAAACGGTTGAGCTGCTGCCTGAGAAAACGGATACTGCAAAATTGGTGCTGGATGAGTTTGTACCCATCGGCGTTCTGAATTACGAAGAAGAATACGGCGATTCCGAAGCAGATTTTGAATTCGTGACGCATTATGAAGAAGGAACCGTACTGGTAGCCATGATTGGTTTTATCAGATATAATCCTGAAACGAATGAAGAAGAAATCATTTGGATGCCTGCACAGGCCGTGGCCGTTGACGGTAAGGTAAGAGTAAGCTTTACCCAGGAGATTCTTTTCAAGATGCAGGAGCAGAACGCAGACCAGGGTGAAGCGGTTGTTATGGCCTTGCTGCGCGCCGATGATTCTGCGGAATAAGTTTTGCTTTGTACCTTGTATTCTGAATTTAAAATAAATGCCGGATAGTTTTTGGCCGGAGGTATCGATTTTGGAACATGCAAAAAAACCGAGGGAATTATCCCTGGGGAAAAAAGAATTGGATTTATGGGATTTTGCGCAATATTTGTGCAGAAAAGCAATGCTGATTATGGTAATTGTTGTCCTTGCAGCATTGGTATCGGGCGTGTATGTATACATGCTGGCTACGCCGATATATGAAGCAACCGCGCAGGTATATGTACTTAGTTCGCGTGATTCGGCTGTGAACCTGTCTGATTTACAGATAGGTGCATATCTGACGGAGGACTATCAATATGTGTTTGAAACAAGCGAAGTAAACCAGCAGGTAATTCAGAATCTGCAGCTTCCGTATACGGTCAAGGAACTTCGCTCTATGATGACGGTTACCAATCCCAGCAATACGAGGCTTTTGTTTGTGACGGTATCTTCAATGGACCCTGTGGAAGCGGCCTATATTGCCAATGAATATGCTGTGGTAGCAAGTCAATATATCTCTGAAAAAATGCTTACAGATGAACCCCGCCTGCTTTCATTGGCGGAACCAGCGCAGGATCCGGTTTATCCCCGAAAGCTTTTGATGATCGCGGCAACTGTTTTGGTAGCGATGTTTGTCAGCTTGTGCATTCTTTTGATTGCGTTTGTAGCTGACGATAAGATTAAAACCAGCGCCGATATGAAGAAATATCTTGGGGTAATGCCTCTGGCAGTTATTCCTATAGCGGATATCCGATACGCCAGACGAAAGGGATAATGAGAGTTTATGCAGAAATATAAAATTTCGCGCCTCGGCGAATTGGATTATCATACCAATGAAGCTTTTAACACATTGTGTACAAACCTGTCGCTTGCCGGCGGTGATATTCGCAAAATATTGATTACCAGCTGTCAGGCGGGCGAAGGAAAAAGCTTCGTTTCTATTAATCTCATGCGCGCTTTTGCAGAATTGGGCATGAGGGTGGTTTTGGTAGATGCGGATCTTCGTGCCTCCATGCTGATGGGAGATTATGAAATTCACAGCGTAGAGCAGAGATCCAGAGAAAGAGTGGGTTTGACCAATTATCTGGCCGGACGCTGTTCTGTAGAAGAAATACTGGGAAGTACAAATATTGAGAATGCCTACTTGATTCCGGCGGGAAAAACCGTTATGAAATCCCTCGCCTTCCTGCGCTCTTCCAGGCTTCAGGATATGCTGGATCAATTGGCGGAACGGTTTGACGTCGTACTGGTGGATGCGCCGCCGGTAGGGCTGATTATTGATGCTGTGCGTATCGCAGAGCTGTGTGATGGAACGCTGTTGGTAATCGAGAGCGGAAGCGTTAGTGCACGTGAAATCAGAGATGTTGAACAGCAGATTGAGAAAACGGGATGCCCCATTCTTGGGATGGTACTGAATAAATATGATGAACTGCGTTATGGCGGAAAGTATTATTCCAACCGCTATTATGACAGATATCAGCAGGCTGAAAAGAATACAAAGCACATACGTTCATACAAAAAAACAAACAAATAAATACACTGGATTCGCGGAGGCGAAGTATGGTCAAAACAGATGGGACTGCGTATACTGTTGCGGTTGCTGGAATTGGATACGTGGGTCTGAGTATGGCAGTTTTGTTGTCACAGCACAATAAAGTGATTGCTACGGATATTGATTTCGGAAAAGTGGATTTGCTCAACCGAAGGGTTTCGGCAATTGAGGATAAAGAGATCAAACAGTATTTGAGGGAATGTGAACTGAATCTTTCCGCAACTGTGAACGCAGAAGATGCATATGCAGAAGCAGATTATATCCTGATTTGTACGCCTACGAACTTTAATGATGAAAAAGGATATTTTGATACATCTTCTGTAGAAGCCGTGCTCTCTGAAGCTATGGCAGTGAATCCTTCTGCAGTGATTGTGATCAAGTCTACCGTGCCGGTGGGCTATACAAAACAGCTGGCTGGTCGGTATCCGAATTGTAAGATTATATTCAGTCCGGAATTCTTGCGGGAAGGAAAAGCTCTGTATGATAATCTCCATCCTTCCAGAATCATTGTCGGAACTGTGAACCAGAATAAAGAACATTCCGAAGCGGCGCATATATTTGCATCCATGCTTCAGGAAGCAGCGCTGGATAAAAAAATACCGGTTCTGTTTCCTGAGAGCAGTGAGGCTGAAGCAGTTAAGCTTTTCTCAAATGCTTATTTAGCAATGCGGATTGCTTTTTTCAATGAATTGGATTCCTTTGCCGAATTGAACCACCTTGATTCTGCGAATATAATTGACGGCATGGGTATGGATTCCCGAATTGGCAAAAATTACAACAATCCTTCCTTTGGTTATGGCGGATATTGCCTTCCAAAGGATACAAAGCAGTTGGTATCCAGTTTTGGGGACGCGCCCAAGAGCCTGATTTCTGCAATTGTGCAGTCGAATGCTGTGCGCAAGGATTATATTGCTGAAAATATTCTGAAGATGGTGTCTGCTAAGGTGACCGGGGAAAAGAAGCCTGTTGTAGGTGTATATCAGCTCGCCATGAAATCAGGAAGCGATAATTTGCGCAATTCCGCAGTGTGCGATGTCGTGAAGGCTTTGCAGAAGAGCGGGCGAGTGGAAATTCTAATTTATGAGAATAACATACCGGTTGAGTTGAAGATTGAAGGCGTGCGGATTGCATCCAGCCTGAAAGAATTGAAGGCGGATTCAGATTTGATCATAGCCAATCGATGCGATGAAAAACTAACGGATGTTGCACACAAGCTGTATACGCGTGATATTTACAACAGGGATTAATGAGGAGAGCGCCCATTCATGAAAAGGATACTTGTAGCTGGTGGTGCAGGTTTTCTGGGAAGCAATTTGTGCAAGCGCTTGGTTGCGGATGAAGATAACTATGTGATTGCGCTGGATAATTTGCTTACGGGAAAAGAAAGAAACATACAGCCGCTTATGTCGCTGGATAATTTTGAGTTTATCCGGGGCGATGTAATGGACCCTGTTGAGTTTGATGTGGATCAAATTTACAATGCGGCATGCCCGGCAAGTCCTCCGGCATACCAGAAAGATCCGATCAATACCACAAAGACGTCTGTGTTGGGTGCAATTAATCTTTTAGAGTTGGCGAAAAGAAAGAATGCCCGATATCTGCAGTTTTCCACAAGCGAAGTGTACGGAGATGCAAAGGTGCATCCTCAACCGGAAGAGTATTGGGGAAATGTGAATCCGATTGGTTTACGCAGCTGCTATGACGAAGGAAAGAGATGTGCAGAATCTCTGTGCTTTGACTATTGGCGTCAATGTGGTGTAGATATAAAGGTTATTCGTATTTTTAATACCTACGGCCCAAATATGGATCCAAATGATGGACGCGTAATTTCAAATTTTATTATTCAGGCCTTAAAAGGCGAGGACATTACCGTTTACGGCACGGGAATGCAAACGCGCAGCTTCTGTTATGTGGACGACTTAATCGAGGGGATTGTGCGCGTGATGAACAATACCGAGAAAGGTTTTGTTGGACCTGTAAATTTGGGAAATCCGGGTGAATTCAATATGCTGGAGTTGGCTGAAAAGGTGATAGCTTTTACCGGTTCAAATTCCAAGCTGCGGTATTGCAAATTGCCTTCGGATGATCCCGTGCAAAGAAAGCCGGATATAAGCCTTGCAAAAGAAAAGTTGGAATGGGAGCCGGTGGTACGTTTGGATGATGGTCTTGTGAAGACTATTGAGTATTATCGGGGAATTATAGGATAAACGTGGCTTTAAAAGAAGATAAGTGTTGGTGTTTATGAGTAAAAAGAAAGTTTTGATGGCTGCGTCATCTGGAGGACATTTGGAAGAAGTGTTGGCGCTTTATCCGCTGAAGGATCGGTATGAAACTGTTTTAATTACGGAAAAAACAGGATACAACGTGAATTTCTGGCAGGATAAAGTGTATTATATGCCCCAGGTGAACCGCCGGGAATTGAAAAGTCTGTTGTGGTATGTGGGTGTTATTTTCAAGACTTGGAAGATTTTGCGACATGAAAAACCGGATGCAGTGCTTTCTGCAGGGGCAATGATTGCATTCCCGACGATGTTCCTGGCAAAGCTCATGGGAATTAAGACGATATTTGTTGAATGCATGTTTAATGTGGATTCTGCAACATTGACTGGTAAACTGTGCTATCGATTTGTGGATTTATTTATTGTTCAATGGGAAGAAATGCTTAAGATTTATCCCAAGGCTGTATTTGGAGGGAGAATATTTTGATTTTTTGCATTGTGGGCTCCCAAAAGTTTCAGTTTGAACGCTTGATTCGGGAAATGGATAGGCTCGTAGGCGATGGGATTATCCAGGACGAAGTAATTGCTCAGATTGGTGTATGCCACTATGAACCCAAGCATCTTAAGTGGCAACGCTTTATGGACAAAAATGAGTTTGATCACAATATTGCTGAATGTGATGTGCTGGTAACGCATGCCGGCGAAGGCTGCATCATGACGGGTCTGTTGAAAGGCAGAAAGGTGATAGCAGTGCCGCGCTTTGCTCGTTTTGGCGAACATTTGAATGATCATCAGCTGCAGATTGCCAGAGCAATGGAAAAGCAGAACTGTCTGATCAATGTGGAAGATATTTCCATGCTGGAAGAAGTGTTCCTGCATCTGGATGAATACCAGTTGACACCGTATGAGACAGGTAAGGAAAGGATTATACAGACGATCTGCGATTTTATTGGTGAATGATCTATGGATAAAGCCGTGCATGTATTTTGGTATTGTGAAAAGTGGCAGCCTGGCGGGATTCAATGGATTCAGGTGAATCTTTTACGCCATATGGATACTGAGCACATACATTTCGATATTGTCTGCAGTGAAGATGATACAGACAGATTTGACGAGGCTATTCATAAAGCAAACGCCAGAAAGATAATATCGCTGGACCAGAAATATAATACGCCGGGATACAGGACGCTGGTCAACATATTTGCGGTTCGTAAATTGATTCGCAATGGGAAATATGATGTGGTGCACTTCAATGTATGCCATGGTGTTGAGCTTATATACATGTTCTGGGCGTGGTTATATCGAGTTCCGGTCCGTATAGCGCATTGCAGAAACAATGGAATCGGTGCCGGAGGAAAGTCCCGGATGATGAAACGTGCTGCCCATGAGGTATGCAGGCGTGTATTCGGCTTTTGTGCAAATGTACGTTTGGCAAATTCGGATCTTGCAGCTCGCTGGCTGTACGGAAAACACGCGGTGCGCAGCGGAAAAGTGGAAATTATACGAAACGGAATTGATGCAAAACGGTATGCTTTTAATGCAAAGCGTCGTGAAGAACTCCGAAAAGAATTGGGATGCAACGAAAAATTTGTTCTTGGGCATGTAGGCCATTTTAATCATCAGAAGAATCATGATTTTTTGCTGAGGGTGTTCGCTGCCTTGAAGAAGCGTATACCACAGGCTGTTTTATTGCTTGTTGGTGAAGGTGAAAAGGAAAAGGAAATCCGAAATGCGGCGGAGCATGCAGGAATTCTGGATTCAATTATATTTTATGGTGTAACAGATGATGTGCCCGGAACCATGTGGGCAATGGACGCCTTTGCATTACCGTCGCATTTTGAGGGCTTTGGCAATGTGCTTATTGAAGCACAGGCAGCAGGACTGAAGTGCTTTGCCTCAAAAAACGTAATTCCTGCCAATGTCCGAGTATGTGATTTGCTGGAATGGATTTCTTTGGAAAACGCACCGGATGAATGGGCTGATAGAATTGCAGAAGCATATCAGCCGTATGTACGGGAGGATCATTCCGGTGATGTTGTGCGGGCGGGCTATACAATTGATGGCATGGCAAGAAGACTGGAAAATCTTTATTTAGGATGTATAGCTGAGAACAAATTGGAATGAAGATATTATTTGTTGCGCATTCAGACGTGATTAGCGGAGGCGCGAATCGTGCTTTGTTGCACATGGTTTCCATATTGAGACGGGATTATGGGGTGGAACCGGTTGTATTGTTGCCGGAAGGCAGCGGAGAAATGCAGCAGAGCTGTGAAAAACAAGGGATAAAGGTTTATCGGCATAAGTACTATAGGTGCTGTACGGTTTTCAGAGGAGAAGGCAGGGATTTGCTGCGGTTGATAAAATTGATTGCCGCTCCTCTTCTGGATATATGGCATGCGATATGCTTGGATAAACAGCTTTCAGAAGATTTTGAATTGGTTTATACCAATGATAGATTAACGGTTATCGGGGCTTATTTGGCCAGAAGAAGGAAGATTCCGCATATATGGCATGTGCGCTGTTTCAGTCGCATAAACCGGAATCATTTTCCGCCGTTCTGGTATCGGATAATGGAGCGTTACTCTAAGAGAATTGTGCTGATATCCAGAGCGCTATACCAGGATTTTTCGGCACATGTGGCTGAAAAAAAGCTGCGCTTGGTCTTAGATGGAGTTGATATTTCACGTTACAGTGCAGAAAGGCAGAAGAAGAATGCGGCCTTTTCGATGCTGATTGCAGGAAGACTCGTTCCGGCTAAGGGGCAGGAAGATGCGATTCGCGCATTGGCTTTATTGCGCGGAGTGTATGGTGCAGATGTGGAACTGTATATAGCCGGAGAGACTCCGGCCTATGAACCGAAGGATTATGAGAATTGGCTTCGATTGCTTGTGCAGGAGCTACATTTGGGAGAAAAGGTACATTTCCTGGGCGAGGTTCAGAACTTGCCGGAGCTGCGTAGCGAAATGGATGTAGAGCTAATGTGCTCTTGGTGCGAAGCCTTTGGACTGGTCAGCGTTGAGGCGATGTGCGTGAGCCTTCCTGTGGTAGGAACCAGCAGCGGCGGCACACTGGACATTCTGCTGGATGGCCAGACTGGATTTTTGTACCAGACAGGAAATGCAGAGGAACTGGCGGAGAAGATTTTCTGGCTGTACGAGCATCCCGAAGAAGCCATTGCATTTGGAAAAAACGGGAGAAACAGGGCGAAGGAACTTTTCTCTGTGGAAAAAAATGCGGCAGCTGTGCATGCGGTAATATGCGAGGCATTGCAGGAAGAGTGGAATGGAGCGAAAGATTGATTTAAACCATGTGTTGTTTCTGGGCACATATTTGATATGCATGGCAGATGCTCTGCTAATCGGGTTATCTACGTTTGGCCAGTTATACCATGCTTCTGCAATCAGCTTAATCATGCGCGCAGCTGCAGCCGGCATTATCTTTCTGAAATTGCTGGTTGACTCAGATTATACGGTATCATCCCTGCTGTATATTGCAATATCGGGTGTGGTACTGCTGATTACGTATTTGCGCTCTGGATATAACCATGTATTTTATCTGTTGCTGTTTGTTTTGGGCATACGCAATATAGATATTCGGCGTGTCATTCGTGCGGACATGTATATGCGAATCGTGCTGATGCTGTTGATACTGTTTTGTGGTATGACAGGGATCATTGACAACTATATAACCTATCGTGCGGGATCATCGGAATTGCGGTATTCAATGGGATTTAACCATCCCAATACATTAGCAAGCCTGGTATTGATATTGATTCTAGAAGACGCATGGCTCAGAAGAAGAAAATTCAGCGCGATATACATGCTGCTCATTTGGGTGATTGGTGGTGTAGTTTTAATCATTACCTTGAACAGAACCGCTGTGTTGCTGATTTTCTTGTTTCCGCTGCTGCTGTTCTGTTCTGAACGAGATGCGGCAAATCCAGTCACGCTCTGGAAAAACAGACTTGTGCAAAGCGCGTTCATATTGGCAGCTGTGGTTTCAATTATGGCAATGTTTTTGAGTGAACGCTGGGGTCTTTTCAATCTGATTGATCGGCTGATGAGCCAGCGCTATATTAATGCCGCGAACGTTTATCGAAAGTACGGTATTCCGTTTTTAGGCCAAAAGGTTACGCTTGTTTCCGTAAAGGATGCCAGAGAACTTGGCGTTTCTATGGCAATACTGGATGTTTCCTATTTGAGGATGCTGATTCAGGCGGGGCCGGTGGTGTTAATGTTCATGGCGGCGATGTATATGCGTGCCGCATGGCGGGCGATTCAATTAAATGATAGGATTACGATTTTGATCCTTTGCATATTTGTGCTGTTTGGTTTGAGTGAATCCGGTGCAAATAATGTGTATATGAACTTTTCGCTGCTCATTATGGCGAAGGCTATGTATAGAGCAGACGAATATGATATGGAATACGAACTGTTAACAAGGACGGTTTGATATATCGTTGGATCGTTGCTATGGATACAATGAATAGTAAATTAAAAAATGATACGATTCTGTTTGGAATCGGTAAATATGGCGCTGTAATTATAACGTTATTGACAACATCGATATTGTCGCATCTGCTTTCTCCTGAAGAATACGGTATTGTTGCGGTTACAACGGTATTTACGGCCCTGTTCAACGTGTTTGCAGATTTTGGTTTCGGAACAGGTATTATACAAAACAAAACGCTTACGGATGAAGATATCAACAGTATTTTTAGCTTCACGGTATATTTATCAATAGGGCTGGGGTTAATATTTATGCTGCTGGGGTATCCGATTGCGGCGTTTTATGATAATTTTGTATACCGGGAAATATGTGCCTGGCTGGGAATATCGGTATTTTTTAATGCGCTGAATATCGTTCCCCATGGGATGGTTATGAAGAGCAAGCGGTTTGGACTTGCGGGTAAACGTTTGCTCTGCGCTTCAGTTTTTACCGGAGCGGCAGCGATTGCGATGGCATATGCAGGTTTCAGTTATTATGCGCTGGTGTTCCAGTCGGTACTGCAAGCGGTTTTTATGTTCGTATGGAATATGTGGAACGTTCGATTGAGGTTCATACCGCGTTTGAGAATGGACAGCGTTCGCAAAATCAGCAGATATAGTTTGTATCAGTTTGCGTGCAGTATGGTAAATTATGGGAGCAAGAACTTTGACAGCCTGTTGATTGGAAAAATTATGGGGACCGAAAATCTTGCTTACTATGATAAGGGTTACCGGCTTATGATGTATCCGGTAGACAATTTAAGGTTTGTAATAAACCCGGTTATGCATCCGATTCTTTCGGAGCATCAGCAGGACAGGGATTATATCTATGAAACCTATATAAAGGTGGTTAGGGTCTTGTCCTTGTTGGGTGTGTTGTTTACGGCGATATGCTTTTGGGGAAGCGAAGAAATCATTTTGCTGTTCTTCGGCGGGCAATGGAAGCGTTCGATCCCTCTGTTTCAGATATTGTCGCTGTCCGTATGGCCTCAGTTGGTTTCTTCCAGCACATCTGCCATATACCAGAGCACAGGTAATACGCGGTTGATGTTTCAGAGCAGCATTATTCATCTCATGGTTAGCGCAGCCTTGATTGTTGCAGGCATATTGGTTGGAAAATTGGAAGCGGTTAGTATGTTTGTGACTATGGCAATGTATTTCAGATTTTTTATAGATTATTTTTTCTTGATTAAAAAGAACTTTAAACGAGAATATTTGAGTTTTCTTGCAGAGTTCATAAGCGATGCAATTCTTCTATTGATGCTGTTAACGACAGCATGGGGGCTGAGCAAAATCAGCTTTGGGAAAGCCTTTGTTGCATTGCTGTTAAAGGGGATGATCACGATGGCAGTTTTTGCGGTTGGTGTGGTACTTACTGGAAGAACGCATTTTTTGGGAGCGCTGTTGAAGCGGGCCAAAAAGCGACGATGATATAGAATAGGTTGTATACCAGAATAAGGATGCATTTCCAATAATGAAGAAGCGCGCGGTCAAGGAGGACAAATCGATGAAGCTGAAGAATTGGAAACGACTTTGGTCTGTTATGTTGACATTGGCAATGTTGTTTACAAACATCAATGTTGGCATGGCAGGAACAACGCTTGCAGAGGAGATTCTTCTGCAGATTGAGACTGAAGAACCTGCGCCTGTAATGCTGGAAGAGCTTACAACTGAAGTAGAGATGATTCCTGCGTATGAACAGGCGGAGGAGATCGTGATCGAAACGGAGGAAAAGCTCGCCCCTGAACAGGTGGAGGAGAAACTCGAAATTGATGAGCTTGAGACTCCTGAGATCGAGATTCTGGAAGAAACTCAAGTTGAAGGATCCGAGTTGCTTTCGCTCGAGGAACTGGAGGAAGCGGTTGTTGCGGATATGGAAATTTCTGTAGCGCCGGAGCTTCTGCCGAAGATTATTGTGGAAGATGAGTGGGAGTATGACCAAGAAGCAGAGGCCATTCTTATTCCCTGCTTCGAGGCGGATGAAACGTTTGTTATCCGCTGGGAGTTTGATGGTGATGCCCAGAAATATCTGATCCAGACTTCGGTTGGTTTGTATGAAGAGACGGATCTTTCTGATGTGGCTTCTACTGACGCAGCTGAAATTGAATTGAAGATTCAGGATTATGCTGCAGAAGAGTGGTATACAATCTATGTGACGGCCCAAATGGAAGACGGCACTACTTATCAGAGTGCACAGGGATTTGGTCTGCTGATTGAAGAGAAAGCTGAAGAAGCCGTGGAAGGCGAAGAAACTGAAGAAGAAACAGATATTCAGATTGCAGAGTCAGACGACATAATGAGTTTTGAAAACCTGGAAGATCTTATTTTGAACGGTGCGTCTGTCCAGGGTAACGATGATAATGCAGCTGTAGAAGGCGAAGCTGTAGAAGACGAAGCTGTAGAAGACGAAGCTGTAGAAGGCGAAGCAGTAGAGGGTGAAGCTGTAGAAGACGAAGCAGCAGAAGGCGAAGCAGCAAAAGGCGAAGCAGTAGAGGGTGAAGCTGTAGAAGGCGAAGCAGCAGAAGGCGAAGCAGCAGAAGGCGAAGCAGTAGAGGGTGAAGCTGTAGAAGGCGAAGCTGTAGAAGGCGAAGTTGTAGAAGACGAAGCAGCAGAAGACGAAGCAGCAGAAGGCGAAGCAGTAGAGGGTGAAGCTGTAGAAGACGAAGCAGCAGAAGGCGAAGCCGTAGAGGGTGAAGCGGTAGAAGACGAAGCCGTAGAGGGTG
>SVHC01000048.1 GCA_015056055.1 Clostridiales bacterium
CAAGGCCAAGGGCTTCGATCCCGAGGATGGCCACACCCGTGGCGATCTGCTCAACTACCTGTTCGAGGAAACCGTTGAGGAAAACCTGATCCAGCCCACCTTCATCTATGACTATCCCGTGGAGATCAGCCCTCTGGCCAAGAAGAAGCCCAACGACCCCACCATGACCGAGCGCTTCGAGTTCTTCATCACCGGCTGGGAGTTCGGCAATGCCTTCTCCGAGCTCAACGACCCCATCGATCAGCGCGAGCGCTTTGAGCGCCAGGTTGCCGCCAAGCGCGCCGCCGGCAACACCTCCGCCCAGGTGGATGAGGACTACGTCACCGCCCTCGAATACGGCCTTCCGCCCACGGGCGGCCTTGGCTTCGGCTTCGACCGCTTCGTAATGCTCCTCACCAACTCCGATTCCATCCGCGATGTACTGCTCTTCCCCACCATGAAGCCGGTGTGAGGAAAAATGCTGGAATTGCAGGGGTTTTGAGGGGCTGAAGTGCCGAAAAGTTCTCCAATGCTCCAATTATGCTCCACAACAAACGAAAAAACCAAGCTAAAACGACGTGAAGCATCACCCCTTCAGCTGCAAAAGCACCCTTCTTTCGAAGGGTGCTTTTGTTTTATAAATAGAAGGTCGATCAATGATCGTCTCTCATTATATTTCAATCATAGTTCTTACCGACGCCCAAGAGCTCGGATTTCATCTGCTCCTTTACGCTTTCCGGGGCAATGATCCGAGCCTTTTTTCCCAGACCAAATACCCACCCGAAGAATTGTCCGCTTACTGCCACATTGACTGTGATCCGGAAGTGGTTTTCATCCTCCTTCTGCGTCATAATACCGCTGCCAAACCTGTCCATAACCGCACCGGCCATGTCGTTTTCAAACACCATCGTCACAGGCGTGATATTTCCGCCATACATGCTGAAGGTATATTTTGTGTAGGCGGACATATCGATTTTTTCAAACTCTTCCT
The DNA here is from genome assembly GCA_015056055.1 of Clostridiales bacterium. GTDB lineage: Bacteria > Bacillota > Clostridia > Christensenellales > Aristaeellaceae > Alectryocaccomicrobium. The sequence goes on from SVHC01000048.1 coordinate 971, forward strand.
TCGCTTCGCGTGGGAAAGCGGTCAGCTGCACATCTTCCATTCTGTCTACGCGAAAATGTTTGAATTTCCAAGTATCCCATGCCAAAAGATAATAGTTGTCATCCGCATAGATCATTGCCCATGGACTGACGCAATACCGCTCCCCACCCTTGCGGTATATTTTGCTTTTGTCCAGCCCATAGTTGAAGTATTTATAACTTACCTGCACACCGTTCGACATCGCAGCATGGAGTGTATCTACATTCCGGAAAAGACTTTTGCTGCTGCTTTTGACTCGATTGGCAATCACAACATGGCGCTGCAACGAATATGCTTCATGCTTGCTGCAAAGGGTTTCCAGTTTGCGGATCAATTCCCGTGTTTTTGCTTCCGATAGAAATTTGGATGCCTGGATCGCATCGATCATCATCTTCAATTCTGAAAGCTCGAAAGTGCGGCTGGCAACAGAATATTCCCTATTCTTTCCCTGCGGCTCCGTCACATCCAGAATATCGCTGTCCCGAAAAGTCCGAAGATCATCATAGACGCTTTTACGCTCTGCCTTGATGCCACGCATACTCAGAAGTTCCAGAATACGCTTCATGTCAATTCCATGATCGGCATCTGTTTCTGTTTCAAGGATCTCCTTCAGTGCAAAAAGCTTCATCTTTTGTCCTTCAGACTTCATCTTTGTACAACTCCTTACAACTTTGGTTCGCGAAGGTACAACTTGCTACAACTATGGTGGATGGAGGTACATCTTTGGATCTTATGCAGATAACGTGGTATGAACGATTTCAGCAATCGCTTTTTCAACATTGTGTGATAAATGTGCTTTCCATTCAAACAAGTTTCATTTCAATCGCAAGGTCTTCTCCAAACAATGTGATGCATAGTATCTGCTTTGTCAGTTTTTCAAAAACAAAATCATCCGTCCCACGATAATTTTGCCGTCGAACGGATGACTGAGAGATACTTTGTACTAATTTGATGCGCTTTGTGCTGCATATTTTTCAGCAACGTGCTCTTACTCTATTTCTTCAGCCGCGACGCGGAAGCCGGTATATTTGTTGTGCCAGTGCTTTTCAAGAGCGTTGCGGGTTGCGCAGCGGCAATAGGTCGCCAGATCGGTATAACATCCGCCGCGAACGCATCTCAGGCTACCATCGCCCAGAATTTCACCGGTTCGATAATCGGCATAATCATCATTGCACCATTCACCCACGTTGCCCAGCATGTCATACAAGCCCCAGGCATTCTGGTGCCGCATACCCACCGGCCAGCTGACAGGCAGCGATTGAGTTTGAACAGCCGCCGCGCCGAGCTGCAGATAGCACCACCCGTATTGACCCAAGTCGCGCAATACATCCGTTGCATAAGCGGGAATATCCTTCGTTCCACCGCGGGCGGCATATTCCCATTCCTGTTCCGTAGGCAGCCGCAACTGCAGTTTTTCATCCTTCAGAAGTTCGTTTACCCGGGCAATGAACACCTGAGCGTCCTCCCAGCTTACACATTCCACGGGGCGATTTTCACCTACCAGCTCGGAAGGATTATAGCCCATCACTGCTTCATACTGCGCCTGCGTCACCTGAAATGCGCCCATAAAGAAGTCTTTTTCAATCTTTACCTTATGTATAGGCAGTTCACAGGGTTCAAAGCCTTCCTGACCCATGTCAAATTCACCTGCGGGTATGCCGGCAAGCAGTAGCTTTTCACCCTTGGGAAGATCAATCTGACGATACAGACCCGTGCGATGGGATTCCCGGGCGCTGATTTTGTTTTCGGAGGCGCGCTGTGCCACCAGCGGATAGCAGGTAAACATTTCGCCCGGCTGCAGCGTGTAATAGGGCTTCAGACTGTGCTGCTTGTCCGGATTTTCATCAAAAATATCCTTGGAAGGATCGATATCCAGAATCCAGTGCACATCGTTGAATCTCGACCGGGCGTCATGGCCGTATTTTTCATTTCTGGCGATTCTTTCCTGATCCAACTTTACATGCTCGCCGGTGACGGCCATCAGAATGGGTCCATGCATGAAAGCATAGCGTTCGTATCCGCGGACAGTGGTGAAGCCGAAGTAGCGATGGATGCGGATGGAGCGCTTCAATACAAAGGAAATTTCATCTCCGTTGTTCCAACGGCGCTTGAGCTTGAGATAACTGCCGGGTTCGCCGCACTGTACAATTTCTCCGTTGACAGCAACCGGAATCGCTTCGTCTGCCCAGGAAGGGATGCGGATGTTGATTTCAAATTCCGCCGGAGTTGTGCAGGAGAGCTGCAGACTTACATTATCTTTTTCCGGGAAGGCGGTTTCCATTGCGAGCGTACATTTTGCGCCGCATTGCTCGAATTCGATCCGGGCGGAAGCGAACAGATTGACCCATACGCCCTTATCCGATAAGGCAAAAACCAATTCCGGCAGCATGCCGTAAAGCAGTGTGGCTGTGCCTTCGCAGCAGGTGTTTTCGGCATAACCATCGTCACGCACGCCGTGCAGGAAGCTGTGATAGCGTATGCCCTTGCCTTCTTCCTGAGCTGTGATGACGCTGTTGTAAAGGGTTCTTTCAATTTCAGCCACATACTTTTCTTCGTTGGGATAGAGCATGTGAAGCTGCTGATTCAGGAGAAGCCACCAGACATTGTTGCAGGTTTCGCCTGTATGCCGGTCTGCACTGATGTGGCGGGAAGCGGGCGGATAGGGATAAAGGCCGTCGTGCTCTTCGCAGATGGCAACGCTGCCGTCAATATGCTTCCAGTACCGCTTAAACATTTCATAAGCAGCCAGTACTGCCTCCAGATACTGCTCTTCGCCGGTGAGTATATACAAATCCACATAGGAAATCATGGCGTTGAGTTCATAGCCATGGGTGCTGTCGTTTGCACGCCGCCAGATGGCCGTGGTATCTCCGTTTTTCAGCCGTTCCAGCCATTCATTTTCCACATAGAGCCGCTTGGCGGATTCAATGTCGGCTTCCGAACCGACCTTGGATCTGGCAAGTTTGGTATTGGCAATCATTCCCTGATAGCCGAAGTGAAGCTGCGGGGCTTTGACAGCGTTGGGATAGTTGTTGAACCAGTCGCCGAAGCGGCGGATGAGCTTCCATGCAGTTTCATTGCCGGCTGTACCTGCCGCAATCAAACCTCGCGTCAGCCAGGAACGGGTATAATTGGCGCGTTCCAGTATCATCATGTCTTCTTTCTTGAAGCCCATGATGTAGCCATCTTCATCGCTCGTGCGCTCAATTTCGGCAACCAGCGCATCCAGCCGCTGACGCAGCTGCGGATTTTCACAATAGCGAAGCGAGTTGCCTGCCCCCATCAGAAAACGTCCGGCATTGGAACCTTCCAGTTCCGTTTCCCAGAACATGGAAAGGGGCTTGACGCGCGGTGCGTTTTCACCCTTGCGAATTCGGAAGGGATATTGCAGATCTTCCAGAGCATAAGAGGACAGCAAATAGGTAATGTTGTTTTCAAAGATGCTATGAAGCAGGCCGCCTGTCAGCTGAACGCCCGTTTCCGGGTATCTGATTGCGGTTTGCATTTTATCTTTCATTGTATTCTTGCCCCCTGTTTTATGATTTACATATATTATATTCTGATTTCGACTTGTGCGGGCGGATAAAAATTATACATTGTGCATGAAAATTATACTATTGTTGGCTTTCCCGGCAGGGAAATGGCTGGGATCAAATGTAAAGAAGCTAATAATATTGCCTGTATAATACGGCTGATTGAACAAAATCCCCCTCTGTTTTTGACAAAAGTGCAATTTTGGTTAAGAAAGTATAATTTTGGCGATTGAACAGCCGTTCATGTGGTGCTAATCTAGACTCAGGGATTTAAAACCGAAAATAAAGGAGGAAAAACACATGAAAACAAGGCGTACTCTTTCCCTGCTGCTTCTGCTTGCAGTGCTGTTCGGATGCTTTGCAAGCGCGACTGCCGAGGAAGTAACCATTTCCTGGGCAATCAATGAGACCGCGAATTTGACCCGCGAACAGTATTCGGTTCTCGTGGACGAATTCGAAAAGGCGCACCCCGGAATCAATGTTGAACTGGAACTTTTCATGAACAACTTGGACTATATCACCAAGATCGCCGCCGGTACCCTCAGCGATGTGAACCACAACGTCACCCCCATCGTCAATAACGAAGGCGTTCTGGCCGAAGTGCCGGCTGAGCTGGCTGCCAAGTGGGATCCCTCCTATCTGTTTGAATCCCACGGAATTGTCAATGCCGTACCCGTCAGCTCTCAGGGCCAGTTCTGCGTCATCTATCGCAAGGACGCCTTCGAAGCTGCAGGCGTGACCGAACCCAAGACCTGGGAAGAGTTCCTTGCCGTTTGCCAGACCCTCGAGGACAAGGACATTGTTCCGCTGATGGGCTGGGGCGCTGCCAATCAGGATTTCTTCACCGAAGCCTTTGGCTGCTACTGGCTGGCTCCCATCCTGACCGCTGCCTACGAAAATTTCAACACCCAGCTGAAGGCAGGCGAAGCCCGCTGGGATGACGAAATCATCATCAACGCCATCAAGGAATTCCAGAGGCTCTATTCTGAGGGCTACTTCTATGAAGGTTCTCCCTCTCTGGACTATTCCAGCGCATTTGCTGAGTTCAAAAATGGCACTGCCGCTATGATCATGGACGGCGTATGGAATCTCTCCGGTTTGAGCGATGAAGAATATGGCATGTTCTTCCTGCCCAACACCACCGGCACCGACTATCACTCCATCTATGTCTGCTACTGGGGCGTAAATGCAGAATCTGACAATCTGGAAGCTGCCTGGACCTTCGTAGACTGGATGCTCACCGGTGACGGCCTGCCCCACTACACCGAGCAGATCCTGAAGCATGACGCTCAGGTTTCCGTGGTGGAAGGCGCTCCCGTTTACGAAATGGATCCCCTCGTTGCCGAATACTATGAGGACCTGAACGCCAATTACACCGGCATCCTCAATCCCCTGCAGATTTCCGGCGATGATGCGGTGCCCACCGGCTTCCCGGCCTATCTGTACACCTGCCTTTCTCAGATCTTCTATCAGAATGCCGACGTGGAATCCACCATGGCCGATGTGCAGTTCGAGTACGAAATGCTCTATTCCGAACAGCAGTAAGCCCTGCACACTGTTCCCGCTGCAGCCGGACTTTCCGACTGCAGCGGGAATCCTTCTTAACAACGCAAGAACAGCGCAAAGCGAAAGTTCGCTGTTCTTTGAAACTCGGAAAGTGAGAAATGATGGTTATGCGTAAGAAAAGAAAACAGAATGCCGGACTGGGCAATGCGGGGCCGTCGATCGCCTTTGCAGCGCCGGCATTGCTTGTGTACACGCTGCTGTTTGTGCTGCCGATGCTCATTGCTCTGCTGGCCAGCACAACCAACTGGAGCGGCCTTGCCATCAACTTGGAAAAACTCAGATTTGTGGGCCTTCAGAACTTTTCCCGCATGCTGAAGGACCGCGCCCTGCTGGAATCGGTTCGCACCACCTTTATCATAACCTTTGTGGTGGGCGTTATTTCCAATGTGGGCGGATTGTTTCTGGCGGTGATTCTGACAAAGAAAATTCGCCTGAACAACACCATCCGCTGCATCTTCTTCATTCCTTACATACTTTCTTCCGTGTCCATCGCTTTTATCTGGATGGCAATTCTCTCCTATAACGGCTTGCTGAACAGCCTGCTGGAAATACTCGGCTTTGCAAAGCTCAATATTTTCCAAAGCGCTACGGCTTCAACAGTGGCCATTTGTATCGTGGAAATTTGGCGAACCATGGGTTTCTACATGGTTCTGTATATAGCTGCGCTTCAAAGCGTGCCGCAGGATCTTTCCGAAGCTGCTTATATCGATGGCGCAAACGGATGGCAAACCTTCCGTATGATCAAGCTTCCCATGATTGCCCAGCAGCTGGTGATCGGCTTCATTATGTCGCTGACAACGGAGCTGCGCCTGTACGATCTGGTGAAAATCCTCACCAACGGCGGTCCGGGCACCTCTACCCGTACCATCGCCTACACTATCGTTACCCAGGGCTTCAATAACCAGCGCATGGGCTATGCCGGCGCAATTGCGTTTGCGCTGAGTGCCATCATTATTCTTCTGACAGTGATTTCCCGTGTGATCCAGAACAAGTTGGAGGTGAAGCAATGAAACGCAAGCAGACATTGGTGCAGAATGACCACGTTTCCATTGCCTTCAAAATTGTTTTGTTCCTGATTTTGATCGTCGCGGTTCTCCCGCTGTACATGGTGATCGTGAATCTTTTCAAAGATTCGGAAACGATCCGCATGTCGCCGTTCAGTCTTCCGACCAAACCGGTGGTTGATAATCTGATCTATGTGCTGACGGATCCCTACAAAAATGTATGGGTATTGTACCTCAATACGCTGATCATCACCCTCGGCGGCACGGTGCTTACATTGCTGATCTCCTCAATGCTGGCGTATTATGTCGCCCGTTCCGGCAAAAAGTTTGCCAATTTTCTGTATGTGTATTTTCTGGCAGCGCTGTCCATACCCGTTTTGCTGCTGTATACACCGCAGGCATTTTTGCTGCGTCAGCTGGGACTCAGCGAGGCTGGTATCCCTGTAATGATCCTTCTGTATACCTGCTACAACGTATCATTCGGCATGTTCATCTACACCGGATTTTTAAGGGGTCTGCCCATGGGCATAGAGGAAGCTGCGCGCATCGATGGTGCAAGCACCTGGCAGGTGTTCTTCCACATCGTTTTTCCGCTGCTGAAGCCCGCCACCACGACCATCGCCATCTTCATCGGCTGCGCCATGTGGAATGACTTCCTCACACCGCTGCTGCTGGGCGGCGGATTAGAAACGATCACCACCGGTATTTACAGCGCCATCGGCATACAGTCTACGGACTGGGGACGTGTGTTTGCCTATGTGTTCGTATCCAGTCTTCCCACGGTACTCTTCTTCCTGCTGACACAAAAGAACTTTATTTCCGGCATTACGCTGGGTGCTATGAAATCCTGATTTTTTAAGGAGGTAAAAGCATGATAGACGGATTGGGAAGCAGCATGAGCGATCTGGCGCGCCTCTCTTTTGCGCGTACTTTCTCGGTTTCTGCAGAAAACCCCACCGGCGCGAAGGGTCGCGGCGGCATGGCAACCGAGGGCTTTGGCGCGGACAGCGCCCGTGAACTGGGCGTCGGTTGGAAGGTATCGCCCGCATTGACGATTCCCGCCCATGAGACGGTGGAGCTTTGTAACATACAGAATCGGGAAGGCGCCATCAAGCATATTTGGATGACCAACCTTTCTCAAATCAACCGGAATCTGGTGCTGCGTATCTATTGGGATATGCATGACGAGCCTTCCGTGGAAGTGCCGCTGAGCGATTTTTTTGCGACAGCAGATCAGACGGACTTCCGTCCGCTGTATTCTCTGGCTGTGTGCGTGACGCCGAAAAACGGCTTCAATTGCTATTGGACCATGCCTTTCCGGAAGGGCTTCCGCATCACGGTGGAAAATATCACGGAAAAAGAGGATCTTCTCTTCTATCAGATCGATTGCGTTGAAACAAAACTGCCCGAAGACAGCGCGTATTTCCATGCGCAGTATCGCCAGATCGACGCCGTTCCCGAAAAGGGCTGCTATACGATACTGGATACTGTGCGCGGAAAAGGCCAGTATGTGGGCACTTACATGTTTTACGGACCCAAATGCAACGGCTGGTGGGGAGAAGGTGAAGTGAAGTTTTATCTGGACGGCGATACAGATTTCCCCACCATTTGCGGAACCGGCCTGGAAGATTATTTCTGCGGCGCGTTCATGTTTGAAGTGAACAATGCTTACATGGAATTTGCCACGCCTTATACCGGACTTTCCAAGGTGAGCACAACGGATGCGCTCTATCAGAGTCAGAAGCGCTTTTCCCTGTATCGCTGGCATGTTACAGATCCCATCTATTTTGAAAAGGAGATCCGCATAACTGCCCAGGCGCTGGGCTTCAGAAGGGATCGGCGCTATCTCACCCGTCAGGATGAAATTTCGACCGTTGCCTATTATTATCTGGATCATGTAGAAAAACTTGAACCCTTGCCTTCGGCGGACGCGCTGGAAATCTTCTGAGAGAAAACACCGCACACTCCGAAAGACAGCTGCACAAACTTATGCTATAATGTATTGAAAAATACGGAAGTCCTGAGCGAGGTTTTATGTCAAAAGCTTCCTTTTTCATGCGGGCAAAAGAAAAATCCGGCGAAACCCATCGCCGGAGTCTTTTGCTGCGCATTTGTATGGTAAATGCGGCATTGCTGGCGTTGATCGGCAGCATAACGATCTTTATTGTCAGCAACTATTCGCAATATGTCTATCATCAGGAAACGGCGGCAAGTCAGATTTCCGTGGATACCTTTGGTGAATACTTCGCCAAACGCTATGCCGCGGTGCATGATTATCGCGATCAGGTGTATTCGCCCAATACGGCCGGGCGCAGCGTGAACAGTACCCTCGCGCGCATTTGCAGCGACCCGGGCATTGCCTATACGCCGCAGGTGATTGATACGGTGCTGGATTTTGAAAACAGCATCTGTTTTGCCGATGACGCAATTTTAAGCTGCATTGTTGTGTCCGATGGCGGTGCAGTGTATGTCCATTCGGCCAATTCTGCCCGGCATAGCGTGTATCATTCCTATCCTTATCTGCAAAGCGAGATCTTTGCTGATTTCTACAACAGCAATGCCCATGAATTCTTTGCCTATACCGGAATCCCGGAATATACATCCATAGGCGATTACGAAGTCATCACCTATGCCTGCAAAATTTTCAACACCATTCGCCCCAACGCAAAAAATCCGCTAGGCATGCTCATCGTCAATTACAATGTCGGAGCCTTTCAGGATTACATCCGGCAATCGCTGATCCAGTTCAATGGAGAAATGGTTGCGACCTTAGGCGATGATGTCATTTTCACTACAGATCCGCAGTATTACGGCATGCGCGGCAGCGAAATTCAATCCTCCCTGCCGGCAGGCAATTTGCTGCTCAGTTCTTATCATGAGGATTCGGGCGTGGCTGCCATGGGCATACTCACCGAAAACACCCTGTATGCAAAGGCAAACCGCATGCGTGCCCATCAGATCATGATTTCTGTAAGCGGTTTCCTGCTCAGCTGCATATTCTCTGTGGCGCTGTATTGGAACTATCACAAGCAAATCAAGAAGTTGATTGCCGGAATTTCAAATGCCAATCTTTCTGCCAAACTTGAGGACGCAAACAATGAAATCGGCGCCATTGCACAGGCGTTCAATCATAAAAACGAACAATTGCAAATGTGGATCGATCGCCATTATTCCGCGCTTCTGCAGTTGCGGGATGCGGAAATCAAAGTATTGTCCGCGCATATAAATCCGCATTTTCTCTACAATACACTTGAAGGCATACGCATGCGCGCGCTGTTGAATGATGACGAGGATTCGGCAGATGCGCTGGCGTCTCTGGGCATGATGTTCCGGTGGATGCTGCGCTCCGATGAAAACGCAGTGCGCATTGCGGATGAAGAGGAATATATTTCTTCCTATCTTTCCCTGCAAAGCATACGCTTTTCCGATGGCTATTGCTATGATCTTGCCATTCCCCGGGAGCTGCTGTCCTTTGGCATTCCCAAACTGATCCTGCAGCCGCTGGTGGAAAATGCGATACTGCACGGCAGCGACGGCAAGCGTCCGCTCAAAATTTCCATTTGCGGCTGCTGCGAAGGTAATGATTTGGTTTTCACTGTAACGGATAACGGAAAAGGAATGACGAGTGAAGAACTGGAGCGGCTGAATGCATCGCTGTCCGTTCATGGCGATGCGCCCTATGAGAATCATATCGGCTGCACCAATGTGCATGAACGTCTGCGGCTTTTGTTTGGCGAGGGATATGGTCTGACCATCACAAGCCATGCGGGCGTTGGCACGATTGCTGCGATACGCTTTCCCAAGATGACAGTGAAGGCCATGAATGAATTGTGCAAGCGGGAATAGGCGAATAAAAGGCGGGTACATGACATGGAAAAAGTATTGATCGTTGATGATGAGGCCATTATCTGTGAAGGCCTACGCAAAATACTGCATTGGGAGGATTACGGAATCGATGCCTGCCTGTGCGCGCATAACGTGCGCGAGGCTCTTGATATTCTTGCGGAAAATGACGATATTATCCTGCTGATTACCGATATCAAGATGCCGGGCGAAGACGGCATTGTGCTGCTCAAGGAAGTAAAAACGCGCTATCCCAAGCTGAAATGTATCGTGCTGAGCGGGTACAGTGATTATTCGCTGGTTCGTACAGCCATGAAAACCGGCGCTGTTGATTATCTTCTGAAGCCTGTGCAGGTCAATGATCTTGCCGATACGATTTCCGACGCACTGCTCACCGGGGATGATGCGGGGGAAGCCAATGCGGCGCTGTTCCTCAAATCCATGCATCAGATTTTGTCCGGCGAGCTATCTACCGATGCACAGCGCAATCGTCTGGAATATTTTTCTATGAATCCCACCTGCAATGCGCTGGGCGTTCTGCTGATCCGGGCATTGGAAGAGGGCGAAGCTTGCTATGATCTGCTTCGGCGCACACCTGAGCTTTGTTCCATGCGCCTGAGAACTTTTCCGGATATGTATGGCAATACCTGTGTGCTGATGATTGCAGATGCAGACGCCGGGCAGGATGAGCTTCAGAATTGCGTAAAAGAATGCTTCCGCAAGCTGGACGGTTTGTGGCATGGAAAGCTGTTCGCAGAAGCGATTATCGGTACTGCAGGCTGGGAACAAATTGATGAAATGTACAACCATGCGCTGATCCGGCTGAATACAGCGCTCATCGAAAACAGACGCGAACTTCGGATGCATACCATGGAAGAAACCGATGAACATTATCGGCGCGCGTATTCCGCTTTGCGCAGATGCGTATACAGTAATGACAGGGAAGGATTAAACGGATTTCTTGATCGCTGCTTTTCCATGGACCGGCCGCTGTTCTGGGCAGGAACCGTATTGGTACTGTCGATCAATCTTGCCTTGGAAACTTCTTACGATAAGCTGATGGTCTATAAATTGGCAGAATCCTTTTTGTCTTCCCTGCAAAAGGCCGGAAGCATGGAAAAGATACGGCAGATTTTGCAGGTGATCTTGTATTTCATTGCGGATCTCAATCTTGCCGTGATGAAAGAAGATTGTTCGCCTGTGGTGCAGCGCGTACAGGCGCTTACTTTTGAGGAATATGCCAATCCGTCCCTGTGCCTGAAGGTTCTCGCAGCGCGGCTGCATATGAATGCTGCCTATCTCGGACGCTTGTTTCATGAGGAAATCGGAGAATTTTACGGGGAATATCTGGCAAGAATCCGCATTCACAGGGCGGAACGTATGCTCTTTTCCACAGAAAACAATATCTCGGAAATCGCGTCAGCGGTCGGTTTTTCTTCCGTGAATTACTTCGGCCGCATGTTCAAAAAGCATACCCATATGACGCCGGGCGGCATGCGTGAGTTGCTGTCCAAAACATCCGAGGATGCTCTTTTTGAAAGTAAGGGCTGAAAATGCTTTTCTGGTGTTCCAACTGAAATGTACGCGCAGAATGTATATTTTTAACGTATCAGTTTTATTTGGGTTCTGGGTATACTTAGATGAGAATACTTACATCCTTCATCGCCTCTCCAACCGCCTTACGAAGTATCTCTGAAATTCCCTTTGCGATGTTATCGTGATGGATTCTCTTGCCATTCAAATAGGTTTCAAATTCTATCACAAGCTGTTCCTCAAACTGTTCCATACAATCTTTGAATAACTGAGGAACAGCCGTGCGGACGAATTTCTACATCGTATAGAAATACTCATATATGTGTTCGTCGTGTGGTGGCTGGGCATTTGAAAGCATCATAGTGATTTCTCCCATAATACAGTTTAGTCCTTGATAATTTGCCATAATAGCCTCCTTGCCTCGCTACTTCCAATAAAAAGAGGAAGCCGAGGGTGATAATATAAATAGTATTTGTATATATAAAAGAGAATCCTGGTCTCGCTGTTGCGATGGATCAGGATTCTCTGGATTTTTGCGACAGAACTAATTCTGCCAGTTCTAATCTGTGTGGTTCATTCTCTATGAAATAGATAAGCAATTTGTCTGCCTTCTCAGGCGACAAATGAACCGATGTAGTTTTCCATTTGTACAGTGTGTTTGCTTGTATGCCTGTTGCCGCCGCAATGGATTTGATGCTGGAACCGGGTAGTGATATGGCGGCTCGCAATAGTTGTTCTGTTTCTGCGAATGTGGTGTAATGTTTCATGTTTGCACCTCCATAAAATAAGTGTGTTGTGAAGAGTGAAATTCAGTTGTTTTCTTCTGATTTCTCAATTTTTGAAAATCGATCAACCAATCAAACAACAATTAATTTGCTCATTTTTCGAAGAATGAGCAAATTAATTTGACATTTGATGTGATTGATAGTATTCTTAGCAGGGAACACTACAGCCGAAAAATTCCAGGATATGATAGGATTCAAAGTTCTTCCTGGCGATTTGATTATTAGCTGTTCAGGAGTGACGTTGGGTAGAATAGCAGAAGTTCCGCAAGGGGCTAAAGCCGGAATTATCAATCAGGCCTTGCTGAAATTGACATTAGATCAGTCGATTATGATGAATACTTTCTTTATCAATCAGTTTAGGAGTGCTGAAATATGTTGTGCACAACGGCCTGTTGAAGGATTTGTCTGTGCTCCAAGAGCCGCCCTTTACAGACCAGGGAAGCATCGTAGAATTGTTTGCAGACGTATCAGTATGGCTGGGCATTCGATCAGTGATTAGCCAGATCAACAGAAACGCAGTCGTAGCATAAATATGTCAGCAGAATTGCTATGTGCATGATATAATCTAAACACTGATGCCCGGAAGCCTATCTGGCTCTCCGGGCATCGTTTGCATGAGTTATAGCGATATACATTTGGCAGATATTACTCTTTGTTGTCCAGCAAATGTGTGATTGCTTTCGATACCTGAGTAGACTCTTCTGACGCTGAAAATACAGGTTTCAGGTTGGAGTTGCTTTGAGAAGTTTCGCAAAGTTGCCTGCCATTTTCGCTCATGCGGAGATATAATTCTATATCATCGGTCTGACCAGACCTAATACGCTTTTTAACTCTTTTTGAGAGCAATCTGGAAATATCGTGGTAATCACGGTGCATTTCCAAAATCGTCGATGAGACAGCTTTTTTGATACGTAAATCTTCCCATTGTGCACATAACGTTAATATATGCGAGAGGACTTCGACAATTTTTCTGAGGAGGAAAAGGATCAGTAACACCCTAAAACATAAAGGAAGGAAGCGCATATTTCACACTCCCGTCGTACAGATGTTCTGACCTCCTTTCTGTACAAGAGTCAGCGGCGGCACGGGCATCATGGTTGCCAACTCTGTCACTTTTCCATCGCATTCTGATTGGCGTTTGCCAAGTTGCTTTCTTCTTAATTCGCCCATGCTTATCTGTGTTTTTTCAGAAGAACAATGTTTATCATGCCTTCTTCCCATAACAGACGTGAGCAGGTTGTTAATCGACTTGAGTTCTTGCTCACGGTTCAGTTTTTCATCGCGCCTAGCGCAATAGCGTTCCCAGCTTTCCTGAGCTTCGGAATCTCCGCATGCTACTGCAACCATCATATCAATGATTTTAGATGCTGGATTCCATTCAGGCGATCCCGTCAAGCCAAAGACTTTCCGAATAGCGTTGATGATCTTAATGCTATCGAACGAGACTTCACGATTTCTGCAAAACATTGGTACACCTCTTTGTTTGGGAGTACATCCATTATAGCCAGTCGGGAACAAAAGCGCAAGTTGAATTCTGCAGTGGAAGAGAGTTTGCTTTTTCGCCGTAAACACGCAAGGACTAACTGATGGGTTAACCCTTGCGTGAACGTATCCCTATTCAATTCGATGTGAATATGATAATAAAATGACTTTTTCAAACAAGCAGGGAAATCAATATATTGTATGGAAATATAGTATCGAGCACCATATAATGTGTTTGATAATGTCAGAAAGAGGGTGATTATACGAAAATTCAAGGAAGGAGGTTGAAGAAATATGGCGAATTCTAAGCAGACCAGTAAGGCAGTTGCCTCAAAGGCCTCAAAAATTCTTAGAGATGGTCGCTACAGCAGCAACAGCAAATCCGTTGCCGCAAGTGCACTTTCTCAAACCAAGAAAGGAAAATAAACAAATTCGTAATCTTTTTGTGGGGACAGATTATAATCTGTCCCCGAATTATCCGGCTATGCATATTCAAATATTCAGGCAAAGGAGCATAATATATAGAGATGCAAGAAGCTATTAGAAAAACTATATCTATATTTACCTATCTTCCAGAAATAATTACGTTTCTAACAGCTATAACAGCAAGTGTTTTATCATATCTGGCATCTGCCAAACGATGTAAGACAGAAATATCAGCCTTGAGAGAAAGCAATAATCATGAAATTGAACGTTTGATGAAACAGCATGAAATTGATTTGTCCTCTCTTGAGCGCGAGCATGAATTGGAAATGGAAAAAATAAAAGAAGAATATCGTTTAAAAATGGAAGCGCAAAAAGCCCAACAAGAAAACCAGCTTGGTGCTGATTTGATTCATCAAGTATTTGAAGTGGCAATGAATACACCTGAGGCCAAACAGGCAATGGGAACTACTATGGCTACGGCTTTTAAGCCAAGCAATAATAAAACAAAAAGGTGGAGATAAGGTGTATGTTGTAAAGGGTGTTAGTGATAGCACCTAATACAACATGACTGCGGCTCATTTGTGGCGAATGAAGTGCGGTTATGGGAAAGGAGATTTTGTCAGCTTTCGTTTTAACCGCACGACCCACAAAGGAGGCCGCAGTATGTGTTTTAATCGACAATTTGACAGCGATATCAATCCCATGATTCTGGACGTATCCAAGTATAACCTCGGCAGATATGGCCGCAGACGGCTTCTGTACCTGAAGGAGCATCATCCGGATGTCTATACCACCATGGTCTTCGAAGGTACGCTCGGCAAGCATCTGGAGGAGATCAACAAGGAGTGCTGTGTGCGCATCTACGATGTAACCGAGCAGCTGGCGCGGCAGGAGGGCGTAGATGAAGCCCTTAAGGCGCGCAATCAGCTTCTGTGGATAAGGAAACTTTGCCGGAGGCAAAGTTTGTTGCTGCGCAACT
>SVHC01000008.1 GCA_015056055.1 Clostridiales bacterium
GATCTTGTCGCCCCACTGACGGATGGTGTAGGGGATATCATTGCCGTACAGCTGATAGTGGGAGGGATCCATCGTCAGGCACAGATTCTTGGAATCGACCAGACGGAACATTTCGCGTGCGGTGAAGTAATCGTGTGCCAGCTGGCCCATAACGGTTTCGAGAACGACGGTAACATCGTTTTCTTCGGCGGTCTTGGCGATCATTTCAAGGCTGCCCTTCAGAGCGTCCCATGCGGGCTGCTCGTTGGCGATGCCGTTTACGCGTGCAGGAGTGCTGCCGACGACCGTGTTCACCTTTTTGATGCCGGCGTCAGCGGACATTTTGATGAATTCGCAGGTTTCAGTGGCGTTCTTTTTCCAGGAATCGAGGGAGCAGTGGTCGCGCAGGCGAATGGTGGACGGGATGACCACGCCTTCCTTCTCGGCAGCGCTTACTGCAAAGCGTAGCATCTGATGCAGCGGGTAAACGTCGGTATCGAAGCACAGATCTTTGAAATCAACGCCCTTGTAGCCGATGTCGCGCAGGGTAGCACAGGCGCGGCGGATGTCATCCTCATTTTTCAGACCGTCAAACCAAAAAGCAACGTAAGAAAGCTTATCCAAACTGACCATTTATTTGCGCCTCCAATCAATATTGCGTAATACGATTATATCATTTACGGGCCGCTTTTGCAAGAAAAAGCCGGAAATGTTTGATTGTGGCGGTAACATTACCGGAATTTTGAGGGGTATGTGCGTAATGCTCAAAAAAAAAAAATAAATTGAAGGTATTGACTAAAATGGTATCGCGTGGTAAAATAAAACCATCGAAGCTTTTGAATAAACACCAAAAGCTTGTGATGCATAAAGCTAGGAGGTATGGCTTTATTACACAAAGTAAAAAGGAGGGGCCGCTGCCGAAAACAGATGCTGCTGTGGTGAACTATCACGACTTACAATTGACGACCGAGGAATAACAACAACCGACAAACAACAAACAAAGTAGGGAGGCTTTATATTATGAAGCGTAGAATTTTAGCGCTTGCTCTTGCTTTACTGCTGCTTGCTCCGTTTGCTGCATATGCCGATGACGCCGCTACCAGTATTCTTCCCTGGACGGGTGAAGAAATTGAGATTGATTTTTATCAGGCCTACACCGGAAACGATCTGAGTACTCCGATTCAGGAATATGTGGATGCAGTTTTCGGCAACGTTAAGATCAACTGGGAAATCACCTCTACTGAGGACCGTGAAACCAAGCGTAATCTGTACCTGGCAACCGGTGACATTCCGGACATCATGATCTGCCAGCAGCTGGAAGACATTCAGGCAAACTACTTCACCGATGATGAACTGTTCCTGAACTTCCTCGATTATGCAGACATCATGCCCAACTTCATGGAAAACCGTGAACTCAACCCCGCACATGAGTGGTGGGATGCTGCTGAAGGTGTTGCATACTTCGCACTTCCGGTAAAGTACCCGACCATTTGCGAAAAGTATCACATCAACACCGCGCGTCTTGAAGAGTATGGTCTTGAAGTTCCGACCACGTTCGAAGAACTGTGCACCGTACTTGAAACCATCGAAACCGCCAATCCGGAACTCGTTCAGGTCACCGGCTATAGCTGCTGGGGCTATGAATACTTCCGTATGCTGGTCGGCGATATGATCGGCAATCAGAACCGTAAGTCCACCGGCATCTACTATGATGAAGAAGCAGGCGGCTACTATCTCTACGCTCAGACCGATATGTACCGTCAGACTGTTGAATTGCTGGCTGACTGGGTAGCCAAGGGCTACTTCCATCCGGATGATTTCAACATGTCCGAGCAGGACGTTCAGTCCAAGATCTGGGGTCCCAACGACTGGACGCTGCAGATCAACTACGGCGCTAATGAAGAAGTCGGCGATCAGATCCTTGCTCCCGTTAAGGAAGGCGTTACCCCGATCGTTCAGGTTCTTGGCGATGACGGCTTCTACTGGTCCATCGTTGCTGCTGCAGATACCGAGTATCCGGAAGTTGTCTGCGCGATCGTAGACTGGCTCGTAGGCCCCGAATACTATGAGATGTTCCGCTGGGGCATCGAAGGCATCACCTACGAAAAGGATGAAAACGGCGTTAAGAGCTACATCGGTGAATATGCTGAAAGCCAGAAGGCTCGCGAAGACTTCGGTATCGGCAAGTTCGTTCCGGACAACCCGATCCACCGCGAGAACAAGGACCACGAAATCTTCGGCATGAGCCAGGAATCCATCGATAATGTTGTGGAATATGTTGGCTGGCTGAAGAACGGCGATGCAACCTTCTACTTCCATCAGGAACCGATCTTCACTGCTGAGCAGAGCGCTGAATTCGCAGCCATGAAGCAGGCCCTGAATACCTACATTGAGGAGCAGGAAGCACTGTTCATCTACGGCGAGCGTCCGATGTCCGAATGGGATGACTTCCTTGCAGAACTGCCGAACTACGGCGATATCGACGCTATCCTCGAAATGGCCAACAACGCCGAACAGCGCATCTATCGTACCGCTGCCGAGCGTAACTACTGGCTGCCGGCAGGCTACAGCATTGAAACTCCCGCTGAATAAAACGACTCACTCGATGCATCAGGAATTCTGAATCAGAAATTTTGAATCAGAAATTTTCTAAGTGAACGGTGCGCCGGCTGGCTTTTGAGCCGGCCGGCGCATTTTTGCTGCAATTTGGCAGCAAAAGATCCATTTCAATCGGAGCAAAAGCATTCTCGGTCCCTGGAGATTCAAAGCATGGCAGGGATACAAATTTGAATTGAAAACAATGATGGTGAATTCAAACTGCAAATAGATCTCGCTGCGATTTCAACAGGTTGCGGCAAGAGCTATATCCGAAACGCTCCTGTTGAAAAATATATGCACGAGGAGGAATGAGAGTGAGTAAGAAGACGGCTGTGGCAGTAGGCCGCAGAATGCCGTGGGGCAGATACCTGCGCAACAATTTTGCGCTGTACACCATGATCATTCCGGGCGTGGTGACGCTGATTCTGTTCAACTATCTGCCGATGTTCGGTATTGTAATGGCATTCCAGAAATTCAAACCCGCGAAGGGATTTTTCAGAAGCCCCTGGGCGGATCCCCTGTTTAAGTATTTTATTCAGATGGTTAAGGATCCGTTCTTTATGCGCTGTGTAAGAAATACGCTGATCCTGGGCGTGGAAACCCTGATCTTCAGCTTCCCGGCGCCGATCGTATTTGCGCTTTTGATCAATGAGCTGAAGGATGGGCCGTTCAAGCGCGTGTCGCAGACGATCTCCTATATGCCGTATTTCCTGTCTACGGTTATTGTAGTCGGCTGTATGAAATCGATCCTTTCCATCAGCGACGGTCCCATAAACGTCCTGATAGAGATGTGCGGCGGGGAGAAGATAAACTTCTTTAACAGCAGAGAATGGTTCCGGCCAATGTACATCATATCCGGAATCTGGCAGACGGTCGGATACAATTCCATTATTTATCTGGCTGCGATCTCCGGCATTGATACGCAGATGTACGAAGCGGCTGTCATCGACGGCGCGACTCGTATACAGCAGATTATACATATCACGCTGCCGTCCATCATGCCCACGATGGTTATCCTGCTGATCTTCGCCGTATCCGGTATCGTTGGTAACGATTTCCAGAAGATCCTTCTGATGTACAATGCCACGGTTTATGAAACGGCGGACGTTATCAATACCTACGTATTCCGTGCCGGTATTGAGGGCGCACAGTTCTCCTACACTGCGGCAGTCGGTCTTACGATGTCGGTCGTGTCCTTCCTGCTGCTGGTGCTGACGAACGCCGTTGCGCGCAAGGTCAACGAAACTTCGCTGTGGTAAGAGAGGAGGGACTGTAAATGGCGAGAAATCGGCTGAAAAAGTTCGGAGTTTTTGATTTTGTATGCTATCTGCTGGTAACACTGTTGTCGCTGATTTTCCTGTACCCGGTCGTTTACGCACTGAGCATCGCCCTGAGCGACCCGATGGGAATTCGTGAGAAGGCTGTAATGCTTTGGCCGGTGGGATTTTCGCTGGAATCTTTTAAATACCTGCTGGAAAAATCCGAAATCTGGATGTATTATAAAAACAGCGTTATCTACACTGTGCTGGGTACAGTGATCTTCCTGGTGGCGACCTGCATGATGGCGTTTCCCTTCACCAGAAAGGATTTCCGCGGCAAGACCGTGCTGAATGTGTTCATGGTCATTACCATGTTCTTCGGCGGCGGTATGATTCCCACGTATTACATCATCAATATGCTCGGTTTGCGCAATACCATCTGGGTTATGGTGCTGCCGGGCTGCGTATCGGCCTATCAGGTTATCGTATTCCGTACGTTCTTCCAGGGACTGCCCGATTCGCTGGTTGAGGCAGCGTATATCGACGGCGCAGGGCATTACCGCGTGCTTTGGCAGATCGTAATTCCGCTGTCCAAGCCGTTGCTTGCAACGTTTGCGCTGTTTACTGCGGTGGCAAAATGGAACGACTGGTTCGCTCCCCTCATTTACCTCAACAAGGAAGAAATGCAGACCATGCAGATCTACCTCAGGCGAATGCTGATTGAGGACGTTGTTGGCCAGGGTAAAGAAATGAAGTACATATTGGAATACCAGAACAGAAATCCGATTACCATCAAATACGCCAGCGTATGGCTGGCCATCCTGCCGATCATGTGCGTATATCCGTTCCTGCAGAAGTATTTTGCAAAGGGTACGGTCGTAGGCGCAATCAAAGGATAAAATCTTGGACAAAGACAACACCCGCAATATTGATTGCGGGTGTTCAGTCTGTCAAAAAAGTATTTTTGCCAGACTTGTGGCGGGGAAGCAAGCTCCCCCGCCACTGCCACCCTCACCAGATTTCACTGAAATCATAAAGATTTCGGGCGTGAAATCTGCAATGTAGCGATTTTTTCTTCGGTTCGCTGGCTCTCCTTCGAAAAAATTCGCTCCTCGCGCCGTACACGCCGCCGCTGCGGATTGGATTTTTCTTTTCTAGCCTAAACGATATTCGCGTTTTTTGACAATCAAAACACCCGCAATATTGATTGCGGGTGTTGTTTGTTATGAATTTGAATTTTGCTTACAGCTCCAGCAGGTTGACTTCCTCAACAGGCTGTGCGGCATCCATGGGGATGCGGAAGGTCTTGATTTCGTAGTGACCGAAATCTGCGGTGAAGATGCGGCCGATCTGCGGCAGTTCGATGGAAACGCCTGCGGTATCCTGACCGTATGCCTCATGGCAGCGCAGGATGTAGGCGCCGCCGTCCTCGGCTTCCTTCAGTGCGGTGGCAATGATGCCGGATTCGCTGATGCGGATACCCTCTGCGCACTGCGGGAGCTTGCCCTTGTGGTAGGTTTCATAGATGGTGTAGATGGGCGTATTCAGGCGGTAAGCGTGCTGAACGACTTCTGCCTTGCGCCAGTCGCCTGCATGCGGGATAATGCGGAAGCGGACTTCGCGCTCGCCCTGTTCGGTGAAGATGCTGGAAGAATCGCGCATATTTGCTTCGCGGCCAAAGTGATCGGCATAGATCGGGCTGCGCAGAACGGTCATGCGGATGACGCTGTCCTTTACGTCAACGGCGTAGTTGGAATCGTTGACTACGGCAAAACCGGCTTCGGCATTGCTGACATCCACCCAGCGCTGGATGGGCTTTTCGGTGCCGTCCATGGGGCGGTTGATGGTGCCGTAGGGGATTTCGGCGGTGAGGGTTGCATTGTCGGCATTGACCGGGAACTCAAGCTTGAGCATCTTGTGCTTTTCGCGCCAGTTGAGCTTCATGCGCAGATCAATGAACTTGCCGCCTCTTTCAAGGATGATATCCTGTTCGAGGAGGGATTCGCCGTAAGTGAAGTACAGGCGGAGCGTTGCGCGAACGGGACCGCGATCCATCCATTCAGCCTTCTGGAATTCAAAGCGTCCGATAACATCGCGGTATTCGAACAGACCATGTCCCCAGGTATCGCTGTGGTTTTCTTCGATGATGATCGGCACGGCGCCGTGATCCTTAAGATATTCTCTGCCGGTATCCAGGCATTTGATGCTCTTGAGGAAGCCGGTTTCGGGATCGATTTCAACGGAAACATGCTCATTGCTCATGTTCCATTCGCCGATGGAAAGAACATCGTTGTCCTTCTGGGTGTAGTCGCCCATATGAGCCCAGTAGGTGGCGTAGCCCATTGCAGGCAGCTTGGCCGTGAATACGGTGTTCCACGGGGCTTCGTTGCCGGTCTGCGTGGAGCGCACGCGCTGGTGCATGACTTCGTTGCCCTCGGAATCGGTGATGCTGGTCATGTGCTTTGCAATGGTAACGACCTGCTCAACCGGGAAGGGCATCGGGTTAAAGAGAACAATGGGGGAGCCTCTGTCCGCAAAACCCCAGAGGACGAAGGTGTTATCCTTGTTGCAGGGCAGGTTTGCATCGCCCAGCGTATCGATATTCCAGCTGATCTGCTGTGCGGCGAGGTTGTTCAGATCGTTTGCGATGTTCTGTGCATAGCCGTAGGAAGCACGTGCATCGGTGTATACTTCCTTGATGCTGCAGCCGCACATGAGGTCATGGAAGTGGTTGAACATGACGCGCTTCCATGCATCCTGCAGCTTGTCCTTCTTCTGCGGAGTGCCCAGCAGCATATTGGAAACTGCGCCCATCTTTTCGGCGGAGAGAAGGCTGGTTTCGGCAAGACGGTTCCACTGCTTGATTTCCAGCATGGCGGAATAGCAGCCGATGGCGTGAATCTGCAGATCACCCTTCCAGATGGGCAGATCATACTTTTCCATGGCCTTGGCATACTGGCTGGGGGAGCTGTAAATCAGGTGCGGATGTTCCTTCTGCAGCTTTTCAATGTGGTTCAGAAGAGCGATGGTCGGGCCGCCGCCGTGGTTGCCCACGCCATAGAAGACCATCAGGGGCATGCCTGCCTTTTCGGCGGCTTCGTCCATGTGCTTGTGCCACCAGTCAAAATGGTCGGGAAGGTTGATGGCGTAGTTGCTTATACGGAAACAGCGTACCTGGCTGCCGTCGGCACTTTCCCATACGGAAAGCTCGGGAATATTGGGATTCTCATGCGTGCCGGGACGCATGAATACGTAGGAATCCATGCCGCTCTTTTTCAGAATCTGCGGCAGCATGCCGCTGTGACCGAAGGAGTCTACGTTATAGCCGATGTCACACATTACGCCGAATTTTTCAAGATAATAGCGCTGGGAATACAGGGCGTGGCGTGCGAAGGATTCGCCGCAGGGAATGTTGCAGTCCGGCTGCAGATACCATCCGTTTACGATGACCCAGCGGCCTTCCTTTACGAACTGGCGGATTTCTTCAAACATGTCCGGGCAGCAGGTTTCGATCCATTCATAGTAGGATGCGCCTGCGCAGGTGAAGAGGAAGCCCGGGAATTCCTTCAGGCGGTCAAGCGCGGAGCGGAAGGTGGATTTGATTTCGCTCATGCCCTCCGTCCACGGCCACAGCCATACGGGGTCAATGTGCGCATTGCCGATGAGGTGAAGATCGTGTGCCATAATGTTTCTCCTTAAATATGTATTTTAGAATTCGATAAGGTTGGTTTCCTCCACGGGGAGAGATGCGTCCTTGGGAATGCGGAAGGTCTTGATTTCGTAGTGACCGAAATTTGCCGTCCAGGTGCGATCAATATACGGGAGCGAGATGGAAACATTTTCCGTATCCGCGCCGTGTGCTTCGTGGCAGCGCAGGATGTAGGCGGAGCCGTCTTCGGATTCCTTGAGCGCTGCAGCGAAGATATTGTTTTTGTCAAGAATCAGGCCGGCAGACTTCTGCGGCAGGGTTCCCTTGTGGTAGGTTTCATAAACGGGATGGATGGGCGTATTGAGGATGTAAGCTTCCTTTACGGGCTCGGCTTCGCGCCAGTCGCCTGCGTGCGGGATGAAGCGGAAGGTAACATCGCGTTCGCCCTGCTCGGTGTATTCGCTGGCGTAGTCGCGGCAGCGGTCCTTGCCGAGGAAGTGGTCGCCGTAGATGGGGCTGCGCAGTACCGTCAGGCGGATAACGCCGTCAAGCGCATCGACTGCGTGCGTGGAATCGTTCACGATGGCAAGACCGCCGCGGGTAGCGCTGCTCATGTCCACCCAGCGCTGGATGGGCTTTTCGGTACCGTCTGCCGGGCGGGAAATCACGCCGTAGGGGATTTCTGCGGTGATGGATTTTTTGAAGGTTGCTACCGGAACTTCCAGCTTGAGCATCTTGTGCTTTTCGTGCCAGTGAATCTTCATGCGCAGATCGAAGGATTTTGACTCGCTGCCGAGAGATACATCCATGCGCAGGGTGCTGTTTCCATAAACGTACTCCAGGCGAACCGTTGCGCGCAGTGGACCGCGCTCCAGCCATTCCATCTTCTGGAATTCGAAGCTGCCGATTACATCGCGATAGGAGAACAGATCGTGTCCCCAGGTGTCGCTTTCGGTTTCGTCGATCACGAGAGCGGAAATCGGGCCCTTCAGACGGCCTTTGCCGGTGGCTTTGTCCGTAATCTGGCAGATTTTTCCGCTTTCCGGATCGATTTCCACGCGGATGAAGGGATTTTCAAGCACGTATTCGCCGGAAATAAGGTCGGCGCTTTCGACTTCTTCAGGCTTGCCCTTGTGCAGCCAGTAGGTAGCGTAGCCCATGGCGGGGATTTCAGCGGTGAAAAGGGTGTTCCACATCAGAAGGCTCAGGCACACGGGATTGCGCACGCGCTGCAGCGGGACCAAATTGCCTTCGGAATCGGTGATGGAGCTGAATTCGCCGAATACGCTGATCTGCTGCTTCACGGGGAAGGGCAGGGGGTTGAACAGAACGACGGGAGAACCTCTGTCTGCAAAGCCCCAGAGAATCCAGTCTTCATCCTTGCTGCGCGGCAGTTGCGCGTCGCCCAGCGTATCAATGGCCCATGCGACCTTCTGCGTGGCAAGGTTTGCGACATCGCCGGCTTTCTGCATGGCGTAGCCGTAGGAGGCCTTGGAGTCTTCGTATACCTTCGGGATACTGCAGCCGCAGATCAGGTCATGGAACTGGTTGAACATTACGCGCTTCCAGCCGTCCTTGAGCCCGTCTGTGTGCAGCTTGGTGTTCAGAAGCATGTGGGATGCGACATCGAGATTTTCGGCGGAGAGCAGTGCGGTTTCCGCTTTGCGGTTGGCCTGCTTGACCTCGAGCATGGCGGAATAGCAGCCGATGGCATGAATCTGCAGATCTTCGTTCCATACGGGCAGTTCCACGTCCTTCATGGCTTCGGCATAGTGCTCGGGAGAAGAGAAAATCAGGTTCGGATTTTGTTCCTGAACGGATTTGATGAAGTCGATCATGGCAATGGTCGGGCCGCCGCCGTGGTTGCAGATACCGTAGAAGGCCATTTCCGGGTGGCCGAATTTTGCGGCATCGTTTACTGCGTCGCGCAGCTCGTATTTCAGGCCGTCCATATCGCGCATACCATAGGTGCGCTGGCGGGAACCCATAACGCGGCTTCCGTCTGCGCTTTCCCAGGCGAAGTGGGAGGGAACGCGATTGTTTTCATGCGGGCCGGGACGGCAGAAAACGTAAGAATCCATGCCGCTCTTTTTCAGAATCTGCGGCAGCATGCCGTTGTGACCGAAGGAGTCCACATTGTAGCCGACCTTGCTGATTACGCCGAACTTTTCCTTGAAATAGCGCTGGGAATACAGCGACTGGCGGGCAAAGGATTCACCGCAGGGCAGGTTGCAGTCCGGCTGCACATACCAGCCGTTCACGATAACCCAGCGGCCTTCTTTTACGTACTTGCGGATTTCTTCAAACATTTCGGGGGAGAATTCTTCGATCCATTCATAGTACGATGCGCCGGCGCAGGTGAAAACAAAGTCGGGATATTCGGCCAGACGGTCGAGTGCGGCGCGGAGCGTGGATTTGATTTCGCTCATGCCCTCCGTCCACGGCCACAGCCATACGGGATCAAGGTGTGCGTTTCCGACAAGGTGAACGGGAAATTCAGACTTGGGAATTTTGATATCAGCCATTGTGATGCCTCCTTATGCTAAATTGCGCGCAATGCTCAGAAAATCGCCTGTCTGCCTGTCGTAAGGCAGGAAGGAAAGGGTAAAGGAAACCGGCTCTTTCAGATAAACGAGATATTTTTCCATGGGAATCGGGCCGCAGCTGTTCGAACCGATGCCGCCGACCTTTGCATCCAGGCTGAGCACGGTGAAATCGCCGTGTTCCAACTCGTGCGGATGGGAGGCCTTGTCCAGCGCCTTATCTGTATAATCATGGGCGCTGAAGGAGAAGGGTTCACTGCCTGTTACGATGAATCCGCGCCCCAGTTCATTTGTCACAGCCAGCGCACGGATACCGCCGCGTGCGCCGTTTTCCTGCGGACGGGAGTAGTTTTCGTGAAGGGCAGATACGTTGGCTGCATATTTTCCCACGCGTGCGGAGGTGTTCAGGTCGGGATAATTCTCGTGCGGACCAAGGCCGTACCACATTACGCGATCCAAATCGGCATTCAGAATCGTTTGCAGGCCGATGCGGGCAAGATAGGGGAGATTGTCGTGCAGCGGCTTGATGGTGGTTTCAAGCTGCAGAACGCCGTTTGTGAGGAGGGTATATTTCCGCGTGGTTTCAATGAGCGGGGGCAGTATGACGGGAGCATGGCGGCATACGATGGTAACGGAAGCGGCGTTTTCTTCTTCCTCCCAATCCATGGAAACCGGACGGGAGATGAGCCGGTCAAGGCCAAAACGCTTCCATTCACGGGCGATATTGACATCATTGTCCGTGGGGGCGCGCCAGAAATTCGGCGCCAAGCCGGCAGAAAGAATCTCGTCATTTCCGCTTGTCCAGCTGCGCAGTTCGCCTGTACGCTTGTCAAAAATAGCGCATGCATCCTCTGCCACCAGATAGATGGCATCATCGCCCTCGCTGGCGGCAACCATGCCGTCTGCGACGGGCATTGCTTCGCGGGCAATGCAGTCTACGGGAATCTGCGCCCATGCAACGACGTGACCGCGTTCTGCCCAGCGGGTTTCAAAGGCTTCGGAGGCTTCAATCTCCAGGAAGAATTCGCCTGCGCCTTTCAGCGTGATGGGCAGATCAATCTGCTGTTTGCTGCCGGGAGCGATGCCGGAAAGATCCAGCCGTCCCTGTGCAATGGGTTTTCCGTCGCGGGTGAGTTTCCACGCGGCATCCAGGTGATCCAGCGTGATGAAGGCGAAACGGTTCTCGACGGTGAGAATGCCGTCTGCCCATGTGAATACAGCGGGTTCATATACTTTTTTGAGTTCCCTGAGCCCGGTATGCGGCGTGCGGTCCGGATAGTTCAGCGCATCCATGCAGAAATTTCCGTCATGGGGCGTGTCACCGAAATCGCCGCCGTAGGCAAAGAACGTTTCACCGTCCTCGGTGGCGGTAAGGATGCCGTGATCCACCCATTCCCATACGCAGCCGCCGATC
Organism: Clostridiales bacterium; assembly: GCA_015056055.1. Lineage (GTDB taxonomy): Bacteria > Bacillota > Clostridia > Christensenellales > Aristaeellaceae > Alectryocaccomicrobium. The sequence goes on from SVHC01000008.1 coordinate 11,443, forward strand.
AGGTGATCGTTTGCGTTGATCACGTCCCAGTAATCCTTCAGGGAACCGGGGCCAAGGCCCATGGCGTGGGCGTATTCGCACAGGAAGAAGGGTTTGTCCACCGTGGCAGCTTCGCTGAGGAGATCGTCCACGGAAGTGTACATATGGGAGTGGATATCAGAATCCAGCTTGTGCTGCCAATCTCCTTCGTAGTGAAGAAGGCGGGTATCATCCAGTTCGCGGATGCGCTTTGCCATGGCGTGATGGTTGCGGCCAAAGCCTGCTTCGTTGCCCAGTGACCAGCAGATGATGGAGGGATGGTTGCGATCACGCATGACCATACGCTCGGCGCGTTCTACATAGGCTTTTTCCCATTTGGGATCGTCAGAAAGCCGGTTCAGGGAAGGTGCATCGGGGTTGTGCCCGGCTGCGATGGTATCGGGAAGCGCCATGCCGTGGCATTCGAGGTCTGCTTCGTCGATAACGTACAGGCCGTATTCATCGCACAGATCGAGCCATTTGGGATCGTTGGGATAGTGGGAGGTGCGCACGGTATTGATGTTGTTCATTTTCATCAGACGCACATCCTCGATCAGGGTGGCGACGGGCGTGGTATGACCGAGGGAATAATGCGTGTCATGGCGGTTCACACCGCGCAGCTTGACTCGCTGACCGTTTACAAATAACGTTTTATCCCGGATTTCCACGGTTTTGAAACCGATATTGATCTTCTGGAATTCGATGGGTTCGTCATCTTCGCAGGAGATCACCATCAGCTGATAAAGATTGGGCGTTTCTGCCGTCCAGGCGTGGACGTTTTTCACGGTCACGTCGAAGGCTGAGTCCACTTTCTGCTCCCAGATAACCTCGTCCTGCCAGTAGAGTTTTGCGATCAGATGGGCCTTTTTCGGTGCATTCATTTTTACGCGCAGCTGACCGTTTTTGAAGTCTTTGGACAAGGTTGCGCGTGCATGAATATCTTTCACATGGGATGCGGCGGTTGCCAGAAGATATACATCCCGGAAAATGCCGGAAAAACGCCAGCAGTCCTGATCTTCCAGATAAGTTCCGTCGCACCATTTGAGAACTTTTACGCAGATGAGATTTTCGCCCGGCTGCACCTTGTCCGTAATATCAAATTCGGAGTGCATGTGCGGGATTTTGTTAAAGCCGATGATTTCGCCGTTGATTGCCAGATAAAACATGGAATCCACACCGTCGAAATTTGCGGTGATGCGCTTTCCATCCCAGTCTTCGGGAATGGTGAAAAAACGGCGGTAAACACCGGCAGGATTGTTTACGGGAACATGCGGTGGGTCGACCGGAATGGGATAATTAAAGTTGGTATAGTGGGGAATATCGTATCCGTGCATCTGCCAGCAGGAAGGCACGGGAATCGTATCGGCATTTTCGAAAAGGCTGCTGTCTTCGCATTCAAAGCCATCCAGTCCGGCGCCCGTTTCGGAATAAACGAATTCCCACGGACCGTTCAGCAGGCGGTAATAACCGCTGTTTCCCGGATTTCCCGAAAGGGCGGCTTCCTCCGTATCATAGGGGATAAGTGTGGCACGGGAAGGTTCGCGTCCTTTGGCCTGAATCTGCGGATTTTCCCATTCGTGGCGCATAACGATTCTCCTTTAATAAATAAAGTAGGAAAATTTGAGACAGTGCTGTTTTTTTGATTATAACATGCGGAAAAAGTACCGTCAATTCAAATATGACATTTGGTACCTATGAAGTGGAAACAGTTGACAGGGGACGGGCATGTGATATAATAAGGGTGTTCACCAACATCGGATAATGGTGTGATAAAATTAAAATTTGGATTTTTAAACGGCGCTTTTGCGCGGGAAAACAGAGGATAATACAATGAAAGTGGTTATTGTTGGCGACGGTAAAGTGGGATTTGCACTTGCTGAACAGCTTACGATGGAAGAGCACGATGTATCCGTAATAGATAAAAATCAGGCGGTACTCGATCGCCTTTCGGAAACGCTGGATGTGCTCACGATTTGTGGTAACGGCGCGAGTATGCGCGTGCAGAAGGAAGCGGGGGTTCCCGGAAGCGATATTCTGATTGCGGCGACATCTTCGGATGAACTGAATATGCTTTGCTGCATTGTTGCACGCAGACTTGGCTGTAAACATACGATTGCCCGCGTGCGTGACCCGGACTATCGCGAGCAGGTATATATGATGCGCGATGAACTGGGGCTTTCCATGATGATCAATCCGGAGCTTTCGGCGGCGCGTGAAACATTCCGTTTGCTTCAGATTCCCAGCTTTTTGAAACGCAGTGCATTTGCCAAGGGAAGAGCGGAAATCGTCGAAATTGAAGTGCGGGCGGGAAATCCGCTGATCGGCAAAAAATTGCCGGAGCTTTCGCGTGTTCTGCATGTGCGCGTGCTGATTTGCGCGGTGGAGCGCGGTCAGGAGGTCATTATTCCCAACGGTCTTTTCCGGATCGAAGAGGGCGACAAGCTTTACGTTACCGCTCCTACGCAGCATCTGGTAAGCCTGGTAAAGGCTTTGGGCATCGAAAAGCGCAAGGTGCGCGATATCATGCTGATTGGCGGAAGTCGTATCGCATACTATCTGACACAGATGCTGCTGGAATCCGGTATCCGGGTAAAAGTGCTGGAGAAAAATATGGATAGATGCCGCGAACTTGCGGAACTTCTGCCGAAAGCCACTATTATCTGCGGCGACGGTACCGATCATCAGACGCTCAAGGAACACGGAATTGCCAATATGGACGCCGTTGTGACGCTTACGGATATTGATGAAGAAAACCTGCTGGTATCCATGTATGCAAACCATCTTGGAGTACCTACGACGATTACGAAGCTTAACCGCACCGAATACCGGCAGATTTTCCGTGACAAAGGCATCGACTGTACCATCAGCCCCAAACTGATGTGCGCTACAAGCATTGTGCACTATGTGCGCGGCATGCAGAATTCTTCGGCGGGCTCTGCCATTGCCATGCATCATCTGGTGCAGCCGCATGTCGAAGCGCTGGAATTCCGCGTGACAAAATCCGCACGCCATACGGGCGAAACGCTGGCACAGATTCCGCTGAAGTCGGAAGTTCTGATTGCCTGCATCAGCCGTCAGGGTAAAATTACCATTCCGCAGGGCAGCGATACCATCGAAGTGGGCGATAGCGTCGTCGTGGTAACGCTGGCAGAACGCAAGATTCTGGACCTGAACGAAATATTTATGGATTGAGGCACTTATGAATTACCGATTGATTATTCGAATGATCGGTCGTATTCTGCAGATTGAAGCCATCTTTATGATTCCGGCTCTGCTGATTGCGATGTTCAGCGGTGAATCTGCGGCCGTTTCGGGAATCGGCATGTCGATGCTGCTGTGTCTGATTACCGGTACGAGTATAGGGATGATCGAATCAAAAAACAGCCGCTTTTATGCGCGTGAAGGCTTCGTCACAGTCGGCCTTGCGTGGCTTGTGGTATCCTTGGCAGGCGCGCTTCCGTTCTATATCAGCGGAGCAATTCCTTCGTTTGTGGACAGCTTTTTTGAAACGGTGTCCGGTTTTACCACGACCGGCGCCAGTATTCTGACAGATGTGGAAGCACTGCCCAATGGCCTTTTGTACTGGCGGAGCTTTACGCACTGGCTGGGCGGAATGGGTGTGCTCGTGTTTGCGCTGGCGATTACGCCGCGTTCGGGTGACAGCAGCCACTCCATGTTGTATTTGAAAGCGGAATCTCCGGGACCGAAGATCAGCAAGCTTGTTCCCAAAACAAGACGAAGCGCAGGAATTCTGTATGCCATTTATGTGGTGCTGACGGTATTGCAGTTTGTTCTTCTGCTGTTTGACGGCATGCCTGCGCTGGATGCTATTACGCTTGCATTCGGCACAGCCGGAACGGGTGGCTTTGCAATTCGAAACACCAGCGTAGCGGCATACAGCCACTATGCACAGACGGTAGTTACCGTGTTTATGATCCTTTTCGGTGTGAATTTCAGCGTATACTATATGCTGCTTGTACGCATGTTTCGCCGCGCGGCACGGGATGAAGAACTTCGCGTATATTTGCTGATTGTTGTGTGTGCGACGCTGATCATTGCGGCAAATATCTATTCCGAGTTGGGATCCGTCTATGAATCCATTCATCAGTCTGCGTTCCAGGTGGCATCCATTATCACGACTACGGGATTTGCTACAGTGGATTTTGATAAGTGGCCTGAAGTGGCACGCTACATTCTTTTGCTTTTGATGGTATGCGGTGCATGTGCCGGTTCTACGGGAGGTGGAATTAAGGTATCGCGCGTGATCATGCTGTTCAAAAAAGCAAAACACTCGGTGTATCAGATGATGCATCCGGATTCCGTTCATGTAATGCACATCAGTGGGGAACGCGTGGATGATGATGTAATCCGCAATGTGGATACGTTTATGACGGTTTACATTATCATTGGCGCCCTTACAGTTTTATTCCTTTCGCTGGATGGTTTTTCCTTTGAAACCAATTTTTCGGCCATGCTGGCCTGTCTTAACAACATTGGCCCCGGACTTGGCGTTGTAGGGCCTGCCGGCAATTTCAGCCAGTATTCGGATTTCAACAAGATTCTTCTTTCGGCAAACATGCTGATCGGAAGACTTGAGATTTTCCCGTTCCTTGCTTTGTTTACGCCGGCTATCTGGAAAAAATAGGCGCGCTGCGGAACAACGCGAGAGAAAATCGCGTCTAAAAGGCAAAAGCTGGATGGGAGGAAATGGAAATGAAGAAACTGATATGCATGCTGCTTGCGCTGCTTATTGCGGCGGGAAGCTTTGGCGCGTTTGCCGATGGGGAAGCGGCGAATGCCTTTCAGTCGTATACTACGCTTTACGCTTCTTCGGATGCGAAAATTTATAATGTGGAGCTGGCGGCAGAACGGCTGAATGGATATGTGCTTGAAAAGGGCGAGGTATTCTCCTTCAATGAGATTATCGGTCCGCGTACTCAGGAGTATGGTTACAAGGTGGCGGAAAACGGCCGCGGGGTAAAGGTGCGCGGCGGCGGTGCGGCACAGCTGGCAACGACCGTGTACTATGCGGTGATGGATGCCGGAATCAATGCATTCCATGAGCTGCACTTCTATGGCGATAAATTTGCCGATAACTATGCTGCAAGCGGTGATATGGCGGTCCTCGTGGACTATGCCTCCGAAACTGACTTTGTATTCTACAATTATCTTGGCGATATGACGTTCTATGCCGAGGTGATTAACGGCTGGCTGTCCTGCAAAATCGTTCTGGGCGATGCCGAATCTGTGGGCGGCAGCATTTTTCAGGGTGCAATGGTCGGCAGTGCAACCACCGCATTTGCATCAGACAAGAATCAGAAGACGAATGCCCTGCTCGCGGCAGGAAGCATTTCCGGAATCACGCTTACCTATGGACAGACTTTTTCGTTCAATACGATCGTCGGTCCGCGCACGCAGGAAGCCGGTTATAAGCTTGCTGTCAACGGCCGCGGTGCAAAGGTACGCGGCGGCGGCTCGGCGCAGGCTGCAAGTACCCTGTATCTTGCGGTGAAGAATCTTCCGAATGTCTATATGGTCGAAAAGCATACCTACGGCGACAGATACAATCAGACGTATGTAACTTTCCCCGAGGATGCTATCATGGTGGATTACTCCGGTGCAAAGGACTTCCGCTTTACATATTATGGAAACAAGGCGCTTACCATTTATATGTATGAGGTCAGCGGAATTCTTTACTGCAATGTATATGAGCGTTGATGCGTGAATCCGAAAATGACGATGCAGTATATCCGCCCTCGGCACCGGTGCCGGGGGCGGATATTTTATGATGCGTATTGGAAATGTATGATTGTAAGATGAAGGTTAAATTGAATATTTTTGACGAAAAGGGCTTTACAAAAGGTGGGAATCGTGGTATACTCTAAAACTGTCAGCAGTGGTTTCGACCCTATATGCGCCTGTAGCTCAGTTGGATAGAGCAACGGCCTTCTAAGCCGTGGGTCGGGGGTTCGAATCCCTTCGGGCGCGCCAAACCCGTCCGACACGGGCGGCCTTGTTATGGTGGATGTAGTTCAGTGGTTAGAGCGCCAGGTTGTGGCCCTGGAGATCGTGGGTTCAAGTCCCATCATCCACCCCATTTTTTGCCGTCCGCCCGTCGGATATGGCTTCGTCGGCTGTAATGGGGCGTAGCCAAGTGGTTAAGGCACGAGACTTTGACTCTCGCACGCGCAGGTTCGACCCCTGCCGCCCCAGCCAGTATATGACCCATTAGCTCAGTCGGTAGAGCATCTGACTTTTAATCAGAGGGTCCCGCGTTCGAGTCGCGGATGGGTCACCACTCACACTCGTGCGGGCGTGGCGGAATGGCAGACGCGTCAGATTTAGGATCTGGTGTCGAAAAGGCGTATGAGTTCGAGTCTCTTCGCCCGCACCACACGATATTATGCGGTAGTAGCTCAGTTGGTAGAGCGTCGCCTTGCCAAGGCGAAGGTCGCGAGTCCGAGTCTCGTCTACCGCTCCACAAAACCTGCGGGTGTAACTCAATGGTAGAGTTCCAGCCTTCCAAGCTGGCTACGTGGGTTCGATTCCCATCACCCGCTCCATTGATTGCTCCCTTTACATTATGCGGTAGTAGCTCAGTTGGTAGAGCGTCGCCTTGCCAAGGCGAAGGTCGCGAGTCCGAGTCTCGTCTACCGCTCCATATGCACCTTTAGCTCAGTTGGTAGAGCACCTGACTCTTAATCAGGGTGTCCAGGGTTCGAGCCCCTGAAGGTGTACCAGTAAAAAAGCACTTGCATTTGCAAGTGCTTTTTTCAACTGAATCCATCTTATCGGGTGGTGAAATTTCGCTGATGCTGGAATTCCCTGTGCGCAGCGGATGGGTGGGTTTAATTTCTTCTGCGAAGCAGATTTTATCCGGCGAAAAAAGGAGTTTTAAAATGAATCTCAGCATTTCTGATCTGCAGGCGTATTTGTCCGACCGATACAGCGACTGGGCTACCGAGCAGAGCATGTTTATGAAGCTGGTGGAAGAGATTGGCGAAGTGGCAGAGGTTCTGAACAAGCGCGCCGGCAGAAAGGCTTCTGATGAAGAGGATTTGCAAATGCAGCTGGGGACTGAACTTGCGGATATGCTTCACTATATCGTGGCGATTGCTGCCATTAATGATATCGACCTGACGCAGTGTATCATCGAAAAAGACAGGAAGGCTTCTGTGAAGTACAATCACGCGGTCAATTTGGAAAATTTTTTGTTCGGTCGCAAAGAGTAGAGCCAATTCGCGCGCAGGCACGGATATATGTTTGTGCGTATTGCGCGATGGGTGACTGCAGCAGGGAAATTTTTTAGAATTAACGACATATTTTTATGAGTTTTGCTTTTCTTTTGCTTCGATGCAGGAATTCCGAAGATTAAGGGAGAATTAATAATCTGATTTGGTTTGTTTATGGGTGCAATGTGCCTTGGCGTTTTATATAATAACATCTGTAGTGCAGAAACCGCTGCATTGTTTCCCGGAGGGAAAACGGATATGGATTGCAAACTGATGCAAAAAGCTGAAAAAAACGGAAGATTTTGTGCAGGAGCATGGCGAAAGCTTATGTGCCTTTTTTGCGCACTGGCTTTATGCCTGGGCACCGTATTTGCCGTGCCTGCAGACTCGGAAGGGGAAACAGCTTTTTGCGGGATTCCGTACCATGTGCACACGATAAAGTGCTATAAACAGCGGACAAAGCTTTCCTGCACTTATGAATCTCTTGAAGTACATAAGCATGAGAAAAGCTGCTATAATGACGAAGGATTGTTGGCTTGCGGCAAGGCGGATTATCTGGTTCATGAGCATGTCGAGGAATGCTATGACAAATTAGAACGATTGGTCTGCGCTATTCCGGAAAAACAGCAGCATACTCATGGCGAAGAATGTTATCGTATTGAAGGCGCGCATGCACATACGGCGGAATGTTATACCGAAAAGGCGGGCGAGATGGTTTGCCCGCTTGCCGAAGAGGCAGGTCATTCGCATGATGCAAACTGCTATGAGCGTGGCGCACTGCTGTGTGAGATGACAGAAAATCATGCCCACACAAGTACATGCTATACCGAAGGCAAGTTGATTTGTGCGACGAATGAGCATGCACATTCGGATAGTTGCTACGGTTTGGGCGGTTCACCTTTGTGTGGTATTGCGGAGAACCATTATCACGGAAACGGATGCTACACGGCACCTTCGCTTCAGTGTGCGGAAGAGCACGAGCATGCGAATGGATGCTATTCTGAAAGCACGCTTGTGTGCAGCATTGCGGAAGGGCATGCCCATGGTGCTTCCTGCTATGAACGAGTGTTGAACTGCGGCGCAGGTGAGCATTCCCACAGCGGCGCATGTTATTCCGAGAAAATTCTTTCCTGCTCCAAACAGGAGGGGCATGTGCATGCAGATTCCTGCTATGAAAAGGCTTTGGTATGCGGTATGACCGAATCCGAAGGGCATGCGCATACGGAAGCGTGCTTTGAGACGGTTCAGGCTCTGCAATGCGAACAGCCGGAAAGCGAGGGTCAGAAGGTTCTTGCGTGCGGCGAGGTACAGGCAAATACGCATGAGCATTCCAAAGACTGCTACGAGTTGGTCGATCCCAAGAAACTGACCTGCAAAAAGGCGGAGGATGGCGTTCATTTCCACGATAAAATGTGCTACGGATACTGGGATCTTATCTGTAAAAAACGGGTCCATGTGCATGAATTGATCTGCTATTCCGATCCGACTGCTGATCTGGAAGAACCCTGGAGATGGGAATACATTGTTTCCAAGGTTGCTTTGACCGGTGTTTGGGCGGATGATGTTATTGCCATTGCCGAAAGCCAGCTGGGCTATCGGGAAAGCCGCCGAAACTATATTGTGGAGGAGGACGGCGAAACCATCAAGGGATATACCCGATACGGCGAATGGTATGGCGCTCCGTATTCCGACTGGTGCGCAATGTTCATTTCCTTCTGTCTGAAGTACGCGGGGGTTGAAGGAATGCCGCGCGATGCTACCTGCAGAGTATGGATAGAGGAGCTTTCGGATCCGGAAGTTAATCTGTATTTCAAAGCAGGAACGCACGAACCGCAGAGGGGCGATCTGGTATTTTTTGACATTGACAACAATGGCAAATCCGATCACGTTTCTTTGGTTGTGGATACGGATGGCGGGCTTACGGTGATCGAAGGCAATGTTGAAAACAAGGTAAAAACGTCGGTGTATGCTGCGGATGATCCTACGATTATTGGTTACGGTGTGCTTCCGGAACAGAAAAAGGACGAGGCTGTTTTGGAAGAAGAACCCGATGCCGGGAACGTAGATGAGAATTTCCGGGCTGAATCAGATGGGCTGCGCAATTTGAGAACGCGAATGGAAGATATCAAGTAGGATCGAATTCAGATAAAAAAATCCCTTCTCCGAAATTTATGCGGAGAAGGGATTTTTTGACGGGATCAGAGGGGGAAAGAAGCTTACTCGCAGTGCTTGTTTTCGGCAGAAACATCGACGCTGCAGCGACCGGAAACGGTGATTTTTTCTTCATATCCGGGAACGTTTGCCACCTGTACACGAATTTCAGGGTATTCGATCGCCTCTGCGGGATACGAGGTGAAGTGAATATCCGAATTTCCGAGATGAACATTTCTTAGGGAAATATTCTGCACGGGATAGTTGGCATAGATCAGGTGGATGAGTTCATTTTCAACAAAGATATTTTCGAATGTGAGATTTTCCTGCGGTATCGGGTGACTGCCGGGATAATAGCTGCGGACATAGGATCCCATGTCCAGATCGATTCCGAACGCGGTGCCGCGTTTTTTCTGCAGATGGATATTGCGGAAGGTGATGTTCCGACATCCGGTATCGCAGAAGGTGGCTTCCTGCGTACATACCCAGTTGATGCCGTCATATACCTGAACGCCCATTTCGTGCGTCGGCGGCGTGAAGGAAGGGTAGAGCTTACTGTCCGTGGGATTCATGACCACACGATAGATTCGGCCGTTGTGCACGACGGTATCCGAATGGTGAACCAGCATGCCTTCGTACCAGTTGCTCCAGGCACCGCCCAGCAGACGGCAGAAATAGCCGGTGGTGGATTCGGCATTCAGGTCATAACAATCCTCGATCAGGCCGTTTTCGATCCAGCCGACATGGGTGTTGGAAACGGAATAATCATATGCGTTGAGCGCGATGGGATCATCATAGGTGCACAACCGTGCGCGGCGAATGACGAAATTTTTTCCCCAGCCGAGATGGATGCCGTCCTTGTTGCCGGTGATGTAAAGGTCTTCCAGCAGAACATTTTCAAATGCGCCCAGCTGAATGCCCATATCCTTGGCGAGCAGACCGGTGCATTCGTAATTGCGCACTTCGAGATTCGTGATATAAATGAATGCAACCTGTGCGCGAAGACCGACATAGCGGCTTGTGATGCCGAATCCTTCGCTTTCAACGTCGTTGCAGATGAGCTTCAGGCCGATCAGCTTGATATTGTAGTTGCGGGTGTGGCTGAATGCGCCCTTGTTTATGAATGCGTTGCCGTTTTTGCCGGTGCGGCTTTCCTGCCGGCGAATGGTAACGCCGTCTTCAAAAATCAAGGTGGTATCATCGCCGATTTCGATGGGCTCGGAAATATCATAAATGCCGGGCTGACAGACACGGATTTCACCGCCCATATCAACTGCTTTTTGCAGTGCTAAAGCATTCTGCTCAGCATCGTTGCCGGGCATGAAGCCGAAATGATTGGCATTGGTCATGGAAAAACTTCCTTTCCTTTTTCTGATTACAGTATAGCATGGAATAAAGTGCAATTCAATGGCTGCATTGACAGAAAAAGGATGCTGTGCTATGATGCGAGAGAAAGACAGGGAAGCTTTTGCGCAGAACGGAGGGGAATATGGGTTATTCAAGAAATCTGGATGCGGAAATTTTTCGAAATCCTCCGGCAGAGTATCGCTCTATGCCTTTCTGGGCGTGGAACGGATATTTAAAGAAAGAAGATTTGCTTCGACAGATTGATGATTTTCAGAAAATGGGCTATGGCGGATTCTATATGCATTCGCGCGTCGGGCTGGCGGACGAATATCTTGGCGAAACGTTCATGGAATGCGTGCGTGTGTGCTGCGATTATGCGGAGGAGAAGGGAATGCACGCCAGTCTGTATGATGAGGATAAGTGGCCTTCCGGTTATGGTGGAGGACGGGTGACAAAGGAACACCCCGAGTATGCGCTTAAATATTTGTTGTTTTCGTCCGTAAAGTATGAAGACGGTCCGTATCGCCGGGAAAAACATACCAGCGGACGGCTTACGGAGGACGGCGAACTTTGCATGGTGGCAGCTTACCGCGTAGAGTTGGCTGGGAGGAAATGGGTATCCTACCGCCGGGTAGAAAAAGAAGATGCACAGGCAAACTATTTTGCATACGTTGTTTCAACAGGGCCTCTTGCGTGGTTTGACAATGAGAGGTATACCGATGTACTCAGCCCGGAGGCGGTGGATGCCTTTATTGCATGCACGCATGAGCGCTACCGGGATGTGCTGGGTGAGCGGCTGCAAAAGCGTTCTTTCCGTATTTTCAGCGATGAGCCGCAATTCAGCCGGGTGGAAACTTTGTCTTCCCCGGAAAGCGAGGCAGGGATTCCCTTTACGCCGGGATTTGACGAGAAGTTTTCCGAAAAGTACGGAAAGACGCTTGCCGACTGCCTGCCGGAAATCTTTTTCGAAGCGGCGGACGGAAGCAGTGGAGCTGCCAGATACCATTATATGGATATGCTTTCGGAGCAGTTTGCACAGAGCTATCTAGAGAGAATCAGCCTTTGGTGCAGCGCAAACGGTATGCTGACGACAGGGCATCTGATGATGGAGGATGATCTTGCCGGGCAGGCGAAATGCAGCGGAGAGGTTATGCGTGCATATCGCGGCTTTGATATTCCGGGCGTGGATGTGCTGGCTGACTGGTGCCATCACAATGCGCTCAAGCAGGTTCAGAGCGTTGCACATCAGAGGGGAAAATCCGGCGTGATGTGTGAATGCTACGGTGTTACCAACTGGGATTTTGATTTTCGCGGACACAAGCGACAGGGCGACTGGCTGGCGGCGCTGGGCGTGAATGCGCGTGTGCCGCATCTGTCCTGGGCGCAGATGGGCGGCGAAGCAAAACGCGATTATCCGGCTACGCTGGATGGGCGCTCGCCTTGGTTCGAGAAATATACGGTCATCGAAAATCACCTTGCGCGCGTGGCTGCTGCTATGGATTGCGGTCGTCCTGTGGTGCGCGTGGGCGTGATTCACCCCATTGAAAGCTACTGGCTTCTGAATAGTGGTGATAAAGACAACAGCGAGAAATGCAGCGGACTGGAGCGGCGTTTTCGCGAACTTACGGAATGGCTTCTGTTCGGCCTTATGGATTTTGATTTTGTTGCGGAATCTTCGCTTCCCGAAATCGGCAGCGCAGAAGATGGCAGGCTTTGTGTGGGCGCGATGCACTATGACGTGATCGTTGTACCGCCGCTTTATACCATCCGGCAGACAACGCTGGATATGCTTAATGCGTTTGCTGCGCAGGGCGGACGCGTGATTTTTATGGGGAATGTACCCGGCTGCGTGGATGGGCGGAGTGTACCCGGCGGCGCACGGCTGCCAAAGTGCGTTCATATTGGATTTGAGTGTGACTGCCTGCTGGAGAATCTGGATGGCGTGCGCGAAATTGATATTCGCCGCGCCGATAACGGGGAACGTGTGGATGAGGTGATTTATCAGCTTCGCGAGGCGGAAGGAGAACGGTATCTTTTTGTTGCACACGGTTGGCCCAAGGGACATGGCACAAAATTGAATTACTGCCATCTGCGTATGACCATTCCGGGAAAGTGGCGCGTGATTTGCTGCGATACCGAAACAGGCGAAATGCATGAAGTTTATGCTGCGCAGGAAAGCGGCAAAACAGAGTACCTGTTTGAATTCAAGGAACATGATTCGCTGCTTTTAAAATTGATTCCCGGTGAAACGATTGTGCGGAAATGTGAGGAGAAAAAAGGCGCTTGCCGTATGTACAGGCTGCCGGCGTTCTGTGATGTGCAGCTGCATGAGGCCAATGTGCTTTTGCTGGATATGCCCCGCTGGCGGCTGGACGGCGGCAAATGGCATGAAAAAACGTACATCCTCACGGCGGACGATGAAATCCGCCGCACATTGAATCTGCCTATGCGTACAGAATCCGCCCTTCAGCCGTGGCTGCAGAAGGCGGAACCGGGCGAGAGGCACAGTGTGGTTTTGCAATACGATATTTCATCCGAATATACTGTGGAGGATGCCCGCCTTGCGCTGGAAGGCTCAGATTATGCGCGCATTTTTTTCAATGGGCGTGAGGTGGGCGAAAAAGTCGGCTGCTATCTGGACTCTGCCATCGAATGCGTTTCTCTGGGAAGGATTGAAGCAGGACATAATATTCTCAGTGTTGAATACAATTTCGATCGCCGCGTGAATCTGGAAAGCATGTATATTCTGGGCGATTTCGGTGTGCGTGCTTTGGGTGATAAGGCCACTATCACCGCTCCGGTGAAAACGATTGCCTTTGGCGATGCGGCGGAACAAAATCTGGCTTTCTACGGCGGTTCAATTACGTATCAGTGCCGGTGTATGACTAAAGAGTCCGGGCGAGCCGCTTTGCAGGTGGCGGATTATAGTGCGCCGGTTTTGGGTGTGCGCGTGGATGGGGGAGAGGAGATTTTGATTTATGCCTTCCCGTACAAAGCGCAGCTTGGATATCTTTCGGCGGGCGAACACGAAATTGCTATTACGGCATACGGAAATCGCGTAAACACCTTTGGCGCGCTGCACAACTGGAATATGCAGGAGTCCGTCTGGGGACCGTACAGCTGGCGTTCCGGTGGGGTGTATTACGGGGATGCTTACAGATTGCGCTCCTTTGGTGTGACCTGCCCTCCGGTTTTGATTGTGGAAGAGGATTGATATGGAAAAAAGAGAATTTTGCATGCAGCAGGCAAGTGGTCACCTTCAGTGGGCGAAAATTCGCTGCCTGTACCGCAAAGCGTTTCCGAGGGACGAAAGAAAACCTTTTTCCATCATTTGCAGCATGCGGAAAAAGGGAAAAACAGATGTATGGTATTTTTCGGAAAAGGGGAAATTTGCGGGTTTTGCCACGACGATCAATTCGGATGAGTTGATTCTTTTGGATTATCTTGCTGTGCCGGAAGCACTTCAAGGCCGGGGAATAGGCGCAAAAATGCTGGAAAGCCTGAAAAAAACGTATGCCGGGCGCGGTATATTCGTCGAAATTGAAAGCACGCGTGAAGGTGCGGATAACCTGCCGGAAAAAATTCGCAGAAAACGCTTTTATGAGCGTGCGGGTTTTAGGGAACTGTGCGTTGAAGCAGTTGTGTTCGGCGTGGAGATGGAACTTCTGGGCCTGAATTGCAAATTGGATTTTGATGGATACAAGGCATTTTACCGGGATGAGTACAATCCCTGGGCTGCGGAACATATCTGCAAAGTGGAATAGTGAAAGGCAGCGTCACGCAATTGTGGCGCTGCCTTTTACTGTAATGAATATTCCGGAATAATTGACAGATAGCTTTCGAGGATTTGAATAAAGATGGCATAGTCGTCTTCGGTCAGCGGACGGCAGACGGAATAGCTTTCGTCCGCATATGCGTACAGATCGAAAAAGATACCCTTTCCGGAAAACATGGTTTCTGCGCGGATGAAAGGGCCGTATTCATCGACAAGATCAAATACCGCAAAGGGGATAGTACCATCCATGGCGAAAACCGTTTCGCGGAAAATGCCGTTTAACGGTTCGTAGTCGGCGAGAGAATCGTTTATGTATTTTTGAAATGCTTCTTTATCTGCTTCGAATAGATTGAAATCTGCCAGATGCCGGAAGAATACCGTGTACATATCTAAGACCAGTCCGTCGGGCGCAGGGTCGGTAAGGATGCCTATGGGGATGTAGTATTCCGTGGCGGCGCTGCTTTCGTAGGGGACAAATTCCCAGAATACCGGGCAATTCAGCGTAAACACATCTTCGTATGTGAAAAGCGCCGTGGAGGAATCTTCTGCGGCAGTTTCCGCAAATGCAGGAAAGGCGCACAGAATCAGGGCGAAAAGCAGAATAAATGCACGTTTCATTTTGAACGCTTCCTTATGTGGTTTATGTGCATATTATATCATGCTTTGCAGCGGAAAGAAAAGAGATTTTTCTTCATTGCGGCAACGAACCAACCGTATCTTGGGTCCGCTGCTGAAAGTGTGGAAAACGCTTTTTCACATTCGGGGCACAGCGTTATATCGGCAAATTGTAGGCAGCGGCTATGCTTTGCGCGGCAGAAGGAGCAGGTACGCATACTATATCACCTCACAGAATCAATATGGGGCTGATTGCGGTATAATATTCAAATAGAAAGGAATTTGTTACGGATTGGCACATTTATGGCAGGAAATATCATAAGAAATTGCATTTCCACGTTGACGGAATGGGTGGTTGTGGTGTACAATATATAAAAATGCCGGACAAATCCTGCCTACTCCGAAAACGGTGCGCACGTCCTTTATCCGGCAGCACAAGGAAGATGAAATTAAAGGGGCGAGCAATCTTGTATAAGATCCTTCGTAAAGAACGACTGAATGACACGGTTACGCTGATGGAGATCCATGCACCGCATGTTGCCAGAAAGGCACTGCCGGGTCAGTTTATTATTTTCCGCATTGATGAAAATGGTGAGCGTGTACCGCTGACCATCGCGGATTACAATCGTGAAACCGGCGGCGTAACGATTATTTTCCAGAAGGTGGGCGCAAGCACCCGTCTGCTGGACACCCTCGAAGCAGGCGACAGCATCCTCGACTTTGCCGGTCCGCTCGGCAAGCCCAGCGAGACCGAAGGCATTCGCCGCGCTGCCGTTCTGGGCGGCGGTCTGGGCGTTGCCATCGCCTATCCGCAGGCTAAGGCTCTGCATCAGGCTGGCGCAAAGGTTGACCTGTTTGTCGGCTTCCGCAATAAGGATCTGATCATTCTGGAAGATGAGCTGAAGAATGCCTGCTCCGAACTGCACATCGTGACCGATGACGGTTCCAACGGCCGCAAGGGCTTTGTTACCACCGCACTGGCTGAGAAGCTGGAAGCAGGCGAGGAATACGATGCTGTAATCGCTATCGGCCCGCTGCCGATGATGCGCGCTGCATCCGAGCTGACTCGCCCCTACGGCATTCGCACCATCGTTTCCATGAACTCCATCATGATCGACGGCACGGGCATGTGCGGCGGCTGCCGCCTGACCGTTGGCGGCGAAACCAAGTTCGCCTGCGTTGACGGCCCCGATTTCGACGGCCACCTGGTGGATTTTGATTCCGCTATGAAGCGCGGCGCACTGTACAAGGCAGAAGAAGCTGAGGCGAGCAAGCATGTATGCCGCCTGACGGGAGAGGTGCACTAATATGGCAAATATGCAGATGCAGAAAACCCCCATGCCGGAGCAGAAGCCGGAAATCCGTCGTCACAATTTCTGCGAGGTAGCCGAGGGTTATACCGCCGAAATGGCTATGAACGAGGCAGAGCGCTGCCTGAATTGCAAAAATATGCCCTGCGTTGCCGGTTGCCCGGTTGGCGTAAAAATTCCCACCTTCATAGACTGGATAAAGAAGGGCGATTTTGCCGAAGCTTATAAGGTAATCCGCGGCACTAGCTCGCTGCCTGCAATCTGCGGCCGCGTCTGCCCGCAGGAAAACCAGTGCGAAAAGAACTGCGTACGCGGCATCAAGGGTGAGCCGGTTGCTATCGGTCGTCTGGAACGCTTTGTTGCGGACGAAGGCATGCGCAATCAGGTGGAAGTTCCTGCCATTGAAGAAAATGGCAAGAAGGTCGCTGTTATCGGCAGCGGTCCTGCAGGTCTGTCCTGCGCAGGTGCACTGCGTCAGAAAGGCTATGCAGTTGACGTATTTGAAGCCCTGCACACCCCCGGCGGCGTTCTTGTATACGGCATTCCGGAATTCCGTCTGCCCAAGGCGCTGGTAAACAAGGAAATCGATACCCTTCGTCAGATGGGCGTGAATATTCAGGTCAATCGTGTTGTGGGTCGTTTCGCTACGCTGGATGAACTCCTCGCTGACTACGACGCAGCATTCATCGGCAGCGGCGCAGGTCTGCCCCGATTCCAGAACATTCCGGGCGAGAACCTCGGCGGCGTTTATTCTGCAAACGAGTTCCTGACCCGCATCAACCTCATGAAGGCCTATGACTTCCCGAACCACATGACTCCGGTTCGCGTAGGCAAGCGTGCAGCCGTTATCGGCGGCGGCAACGTAGCCATGGACGCAGCCCGCTGCGCACTGCGCATGGGCGCTGAGGAAGTTACCATCGTATATCGCCGCGGCGAGGCTGAACTGCCTGCACGCGCCGAAGAAATCCATCACGCCAAGGAAGAGGGCGTTCAGTTCCGCTTCCTGACCAATCCCACCTCTATCCAGGGCAATGAAACGGGCTATGCCTGCTCCATGACCTGCGTTGAGATGGAACTGGGCGAACCGGATGCATCCGGCCGCAGACGCCCTGTTGTGAAGGAAAACAGCGAATTCACCATGCCGGTAGATACCATTATCATTGCAATCGGCAATTCCCCGAACCCCCTGATTCCTCAGACCACGCCCGAGCTCAAGACCCAGAAGTGGGGCGGCATCGTTGTGGAAGAGAATACCTGCAAGACCAGCATGGACCGCGTCTATGCCGGCGGCGACGCAGTAACCGGCGCTGCAACCGTTATTCTCGCAATGGGCGCAGGTAAGCAGGGCGCAGAGGAGATCCATAAACTGCTTTCGGAGGCGTAATATGCGCTATCCCCTGAAGTACGGGCTTTTTATGGCCGCGTACTACATTACCAATTCGGTATACCAGGGATTTATCACACTGTACTACAAAAGCGCGGGCATGAACGAGGCGCAGCGCGGCATTTTGATTGCTGCGGTATCGCTGGTTTCCGTGTTCGCGCAGCCCTTCTGGGGCGGTGTGGGAGACAGAGCCCGTTCCCGCGCCCGCGTAATCCGGCTGCTGTGTCTGGGCGCGTGCGTGATGGTCGGGCTGTTTTTTTCGGCAGGTTCATCGTTTGGCCTGCTGCTTGCGTTTACGTGTGTGTTCGCGGCGTTCTATACGTCGATTCAGCCCATGGGCGATTCGGTGATTCTGGAATCGCTGCAGGAACGTGACCAGTCCTTCGGTCCCATTCGCTGGTGCGGCTGCGTGAGCTTTGCCCTATCCTCCATGCTGTTTGGGCGCGTGGTGGACGGCGGCGGACGGGAAAACCTGATTCTTTTCACGGCTGCCGGACTTTTGATTCTGACGCTGTTTTCCACGTTTGCACTTCCGCAGACGGGCGGCGCGCAGAATTCGGGTGAAAAGCGAAGCATGCGTGAGCTGTTCAGGCAGAAAGACCTGATGATGCTTATCGGGCTTACCATGCCGCTGCAGCTGACAATGGGCTATTTTTACGGCTTTTTCTCCACGCATTTCGTGTCCCTTCCGGGTGGAAACGAAGCGCTGCTGGGCTGGTGCTATCTGATTTCAGCACTCAGCGAAACGCCGTTTTTGCTGCTTTCGGATAAACTCTTTAAGAAGTTCGGTGCAGGAAAGCTGATGACCGTTTCGGCTGTGCTTCTGACCGCGCGGTGGACGCTCCTCGCATCGACGACGAGCGTTCCGATTGCCATGCTCAGCCAGATTCTGCACGGCGGCGGTTTTATCGTAATCACGGTTACGATGGCAAAGTATATTTCAAAAACCGTTGCGCCGGAATTGCGTTCCAGCGGGCAGATGCTGCTTGCTCTCACGGGCTTTGGCATTGCGCGCGTTGCGGGAAATTTTCTGGGCGGCCTTGCCGCGCAGACGATGGGAGAGCAGAGTGTTTTCTGGCTGTGCGCAGCGGTAACGCTTGCAGCGCTCATCGGATTCGGCCCGTATTATCTGAAGCATGCTCCGTTCAACGGCGAAAAACCGGCAGAAACTACAGAAGAATAGTGGCAACCCTTCCACGCATAGTCTTATGCGATGGGAGGGATTTTTTTATGCAGCCGATTCTGCTCCTGCGCTCGCTGCGTCCGGGCGCGATTTATCTGGGAGGGCGATTTGCCGGAGAGGTGGATGCGGACCGCGAACTGATTCTGCCCGTGGCGGCGCAGGGCGTGCAGATTCTGGAACTGCACCCCTATGACGATTCTGTGCCGCTTGCGCGCAGGCTTGTGTTTGCCGGCGGCGTTCCTGTGGCGGATGCATGGGGAGGGCTTTCCGGCATCCATGCGGTAGTATGGCCGGGAGGCATGGTGGAAGTTGAGATTTCTGATGCGCCTCAGATAGAGGAAATGCCTCCGCCGCGCATGCTTGGTGAACTGGAAGTATATGAAAAAGATACGGAAAACGGGCGCCTTATAATCGTACGGCGTGCGGGGCATGAGCTTTTGCGCGTGGCAGGACGCGAGGCGATGCTGCGCGCAGATGGAAGTGTGTATGTAGTGGAAGATTTGAATGATGAGGTCGGTCATGCACGGGCGGTGGTATATATGCCGGGCGCTGAGGGGTATGAACCGGTCAGTGTGGATATGCTCTGGTCAAACGGAATGCCCATGTGGCCCGAAACGGCGGAGGGCTGTGCAGTAGCGACTTTGCAGGCGGCGCTCCTGGGTCTGACAGGTGAGGCGGGCGGCTATCTTGCTCCGGGATATGCGCTGGAAAGCGTACCTGTGAATATCCTGATTGACGGGTACGATGCATGCACCCGCATGCGGTTTCCGGCCCCGGGCAGCGAGAGCGCGGTTGCACTTCTGAAACTGGAGGGGGAAAATCTCTTCCGCGCAACGCCGGTATTTTATCGGGCGTCGCTTTCGGGCGGCATGCAGGGCTCCTACAAAATCGAACATTTTGCGGTAAGATAGCGAAGATTTTATCTATAAAAACGTGAAAGCTTATATTCATTTCGTTGATTCTTTTATTTAGGCGTGCTACAATGTGCGGGATGAAGGGGAGTAGCTTGCGCTCGGGGTGCGTAGCCGATTCGCGTCAACACGATGAAAATCCGCGGCGGTGCAAAGCAAGACTTTCATGGAAAACAGGATGCGGTACGGGATACCGGCCGCAAATCACACAGGAGGTAGTTTTTCCATGGAGGTTTTTCTCGAGAACGTTACCCTGATCAATTGGCAAATGATCGTTATGTGGTCGATCGGTGGTCTTTTGATCTTCCTCGCTATCAAGAAGGATATGGAACCTTCGCTGCTTCTGCCGATGGGATTCGGCGCGATTCTAGTCAACCTTCCAAAGGCAGGTGCAATGGAAGTTATCGGTACCCTGTTTAATGCCGGTATTTCCAACGAACTTTTTCCACTGCTTCTGTTCATTGGTATCGGTGCGATGATCGACTTTGGTCCCTTGCTTTCCAATCCGAAGATGCTTTTGTTCGGCGCGGCTGCGCAGTTTGGTATCTTCTTCACGCTGTCTATGGCATCTCTATTGGGATTTGATTTGACCGATGCGGCATCCATTGCCATTATCGGGGCGGCGGACGGCCCGACTGCCATTGTTGTTGCGAACCATTTCAAAACACGGTACATTGGCGCGATCACTGTTGCGGCCTATTCCTATATGGCGCTTGTTCCAATCGTGCAACCGGCATGCATCCGACTGATCACCACCAGGAAAGAGCGAATGATCCGTATGCCTTACAATCCGCAGGCAATCAGCAAGACCACTCGCATCTTGTTCCCAATTATTGTTACGGTTATTGCAGGAATTGCTTCCCCGGATTCCGTTGAGCTGATAGGGTTCCTCATGTTCGGCAACCTCCTGCGTGAATGCGGCGTTCTGAATTCTCTGTCCGAAACCGCTCAGAAGGTTCTTGCAAATCTCATTACACTGCTGCTGGGTCTTACTGTTGCATCCAAGATGCAGGCGGCTGACTTCCTGCAGTTGAAAACGCTGATGATCCTTGCTCTGGGTCTGGTGGCATTTATCTTCGATACCTTTGGTGGCGTGCTGTTCGCTAAGTTCCTGAACTTGTTCCTGAAGCAGAAAATCAACCCGATGGTCGGTGCTGCAGGTATATCCGCATTCCCTATGTCCTCTCGCGTGGTCCATAAAATGGGTCTGCAGGAAGATCCGAATAACTTCCTGCTGATGCATGCGGCAAGCGCAAATGTTGCCGGTCAGATCGCATCCGTTATCGCAGGTGGTCTGATCATGGCTTTGATCGCAGTATAAGGGGGATATAGGAATGAATTTTCAGGCGTTTTTGAATACTCTGCCAATCATGGGCATGGGTATGCTGGGTATCTTTGTAGTCATGTTTGTTATTTACATGCTGATAGGCGTTTTGAATAAGTCTGGCGCGGCTTACGAGATGTTCGTCAAGGCAAAGCAGGTTTTCGTTGCAAGGAAGAACAAAAAAGAAAACTAAATCATTTAAGCGCAATTCCCGGGTGACAGCAGTGCATCCGGGAATTGTTTTATGTGCTGAAATAAAGTATAATATAAACGTAACATAAAAACTGTCACGCAAATGTGCTGAGCGGACACTTATATATAGAAAGGCAAAACGGCAAAGATAATGCGAAGGAGGGAACTGGGATGAAAAACGCAAAAATGACGGCATGGATTCTTATAGTGGTTTTACTGTTGGGATGTGCGGGTTTCCCGGCAGGCGCTCAGGAGGACATGAAGCTTCTTTCTATCGTTGCTATTGAGGGTGAAACCATCTGGGTGCATACTTCTGCCGGTCTTACCCCTTTCGATGCGAAAGGCGGGCAAATTGGCGCAGCACTGTATCCTGGAATGGATTGCTATGCCATAGGTTCCGACGGAAATGTATTTTGCAGCATTGATGGGGATATTTTTGAATACGACCGTGAAGGAAGCGAGGTTGAAAGGTGGGATACGCCCGTCGACAATTTCAGGAAGATTCTGGCAAACGATACATACATCATAGTTATGGGCGATGAAGAATACGGTACCATCAGCAGAAAAGAGCACACACTGAACATTAGCACAGCACAGCGGCTGGGAGATATCGATTTTTACAATGAGGATTCGTTCCTGCTTGTAAAGAATGCCGAACTTGTGCGGCTGGAATATGCTACGCTGATGGATACGGATGGGGAGCTTTTATCCGACGGTCAGAAGGTTGCAGGCGCTTCGGAAAACGGAATCTATCTGTACGATGAAAGAAACATATATTTCATGGACGCATTCGGCGGAAACACAAGTGTCTACGAAGCATTCTGGGATACGAAAGGCTTGACCGATGCGCAGGCGGACGGAGAAAACATATACGTAATTGTGGATAACCGGCTAATGTACAACCGTGCAGATGAAGAGCCTGCGGAAGAGCAGGTGCTGACAATCGTGGGCGGACTCAGCGGTTCTCATGATCCTCGTTTTGCAAAGGCTATTGAAATATTTACTGCCCGTAATCCGGAGTATACCGTTAAG
Organism: Clostridiales bacterium; assembly: GCA_015056055.1. Classification (GTDB taxonomy): domain Bacteria; phylum Bacillota; class Clostridia; order Christensenellales; family Aristaeellaceae; genus Alectryocaccomicrobium. The sequence continues at coordinate 33,917 of SVHC01000008.1, forward strand.
CTGACGGAAAGCCAGTATGGTGCGCAGTTAAGAACCGCTGTAATGGCAAATGAACCGGGATACGATTTGTTTTTGATGGATTCGAAAACCAGCACGGATTTCAAGATTTCCGGGATACTCGTAGATTTTTCGGAGAACGAAGTGATCACGGAAAATATTGCGCAGTACATGGACATGCCGTTTTTGTGGGAGGACGACGGGAGTTTGTATGGAATTCCGGTAAGGGTATTTACCAAGGGCTTTTCGATCACGCGTGCACTGCTGAATGAAATTGATATTGATATTGACCGCAACTGGACATGGGATGAGTTTTTTGCCCTGAAAGACGTTGCCAAAGAGTTGGGATTGCGGCTGATAGACGATGACATGAGCTGGTGGGGGTTCAGAGAATGGTACGAATCCGCATATTGCGACTACGCTGCCGGTGAGGCGAATTATGATACGGATGCATTCCGCAAACTTGCCGGGATATGGAAGCAGCTGAGCGAGGAGGATATGATCAATTATGATCCTGCGAAAACTGGCAATGTTCTTCTTAAGTATGGCTTTGGGTGCCCGGTTCAGGGAGAAGACAGATACGTACATCTCGGTATGCCAGCAATGGATGGGGAAATCATCACGCCCATTGATCTGCCTGCTTTTTATGTAAATTGCTACGGGGAGCAGACTGACGCGGCGATTGAATTTCTGGAAATCTTCAGTTCGCCCGAAGTGCAGTTTGAAAGTCAGGTGGGCAGTGAGCTGTTCCTTTCCGATCTTGAAAGCTATACGGAGTATTCGCTCTGGCAAATGTTCAACTGGATACCCACGGATGAACAAATGGAACAGTGGCAGCATTTTTTGAGCACCGGAAAGCAGCGCGGTACCAATCAGGAGTTTAACAAAGGCGTGAAGGAGCTGGTTTCGGCGTACCTCGCAGATGAAATAACCGTCGATGAATTTGCTCTGGAAATGCAGGAACGAGCTGATTTGATGGTCGGAGAGTAAAAAAGGAGAAAGACACTATGAAGATAGTTGCATGGATGCTTGTGATGCTGTTGCTGATGGGATGCATGATTTTCCCGGCAGGCGCGGAGGGGGAAAGAATTCCGCCGCCGGAAATTGCAGGCAAGGCAGGGGCGTTTGGCAAGTACACGACTTTCGGCGCATATGAACAGGATAATAACCTTGACAACGGTCCGGAGCCGATTGAATGGCGCGTGCTGGAAATAAAGGATGGGCGAGCACTGGTGCTCAGCGTGTATGCACTGGAATATATGCCGTATCACGGAGCGATTGCGGAGGATAAATCCATAACGTGGGAAACCTGGGATTTGCGCGCATGGCTGAATGGTGAATTTATTGAAAACGCATTTACAGAAGAGGAACGGGAAAGAATTCCGGTCGTTACGGTGACTGCGGATAAAAATCCGCACAACCCGTTGAATGCAGGCAAGGATACGCAGGATCAGGTATTCCTGTTGAGCCTGACGGAAGTAGAGCAGTATCTGTCGTCAAACGGAGCGCGAAAGTGCAAAGCAACGGCCTATGCCAAGGCAAAAGTGGAGGAAAGGCTCGGACGCGAAATTGATATCGGCATCGGATATAAGCCGGCCGATAGGGAAAATTGCGCGTGGTGGCTGAGAACCCCCGGCGAGGCGGATGGAAGTGCAAGTTCTGTTTCGCCAAACGGTTCTAAGACGTGGTTGATGGCCGGCCAGACCGAGAAATATGTGGATTATTGGGAGAACGCTGTTCGCCCTGCAATGTGGATTGATCTGGAACCCTGAGTTCTGAATGCAGAATGAAAGCGGCCCGCATCGAAAGATGCGGGCCGCTTGTACAATGCGGTTATTCTGCAGTCGTATCTGCTTCGGTTGTATCTGCTTCTGCCGTAGCTACGGGCTCAGCGGGTTCTTCCGTCGGTGCGGGAGTGGTGCCCGGGGTCAGGAGAGCTTCGATTTTGCCGTCCTTGACGGTGAGGTTATAATTCGTATCGAACTTGTAGAGAACCTGCTTTTCGGAGCCTTCGTAATCGAAGAACAAGGACAGGCCGAATGCATACTTGCCATCCGGGAATGCCATGGGTTCGCCATTCACGGTGGTTACGTTGGCAACATCAAAGCGGACGGAGAATTCGGCTTCATCCAGGTTGAAGGCATTTTCACTGGTGTTGGTAACGCCGGTGATGCCCTTTTCCTTGGTGGTTTCGTAAACGATGTAGGAATCGGAACCGCCCTTGAGGTTCTGAACAACCAGATAGATGCGGGAATTGCGGCCGTCGAAGCCGTATACATCCGCATAGCCCCAGCCTTCCATGGTGACGACGGTGCCGTCAAAGGAGAGCTGCGAGATGCCGATGTTGCCGTAGCGGGTTTCTCTGGAAAGCTTATGCGCGGAAGCGGGGATCGCCTCTGCAAGCGTGGGAACCGGAGTCGGAGCCGGAGTCGGCTTTACGGTTGCGGTCGGCACGGGAGCCTTCGTGGCTACGGGTACGGTGGGCTTGGGCGTAGCATTTACGCTGGGGAACTGTGCAAGCGCCGTCGGCGTGGGAGAAGCGGCAGGCGCATGCGTGCCGGTGTAGGGACGCGTGTCTGCATCGGCGGGCAGGAGATGCGAATAGTCAAACGACGTGAGCATATAAATTGCAACGCCGGCAATGATTGCCAGAATCAGAAGGCCAATCAGAAACTTGACAATGGAGCGACCGGAGTGTTTGCGAATCCATTTATTCATCTTCAGGGCATCCTCCCATGATCTTCAGTATATTTCTATATATCTATCCATATATTACACACAAATTCCCGAAATGTCAATAGAAAATCCTGTATGCAGGCTTTGCGGGGCGGAAGATTGACAAAGAGGGGTATTCATTATAAAATAGCAAAAGACTTTAATGAGAATTGAGGCATTGTATGGGTCAAAAAAACTATGCTGTGTTTGTGGACCTGGAAAACGCGGGCGCCAAACAGAGCACATTGCAGAATATTATTGAAAAGGTAAAAATTCGCGGCGATATTCTTTTGGGCAAGGTTTACGGTTATACGGACAGATACACGGAACTGAAGGAAGTTCTTCTGTCCAATACGTTTTATGTAGTCCCCTCGCTGCGGCACGGGAAAAATCAGAAAAACAATCTGGATATTCAGCTTGTAATTGATGCGCTGGAGGTTGCCTATGTCAATCCCATGATTGACGGATTCTGCATTGTATCCGGCGACAGTGATTATACGCCGCTTGTGGGCAAACTGAAAAGCATGGGCAAGCACGTTTTGGGTATATCGCGCTCAGAAGTGGCGAGCAGCATTTTTATCAAGGCGTGCAACGAGTTTCTGTTTCTGGAAAGCGTTGCGACGGTAGCTTCCGCGCCCAAACCCGAAAAGGAGAAGGGCGGGCGCGATGAAATCAAGGAACTGGCAGAGATGATTCCGGCCATTCTGGCAGAGCAGCCGGACGAGCGCATGTATGCCAGCGAACTGAAAGGAACGCTTGTGCGTCTGCGTCCGGATTTCAGCGAAAAAAGCTATGGCTGTGCAAGCTTTGGCAAGTTTATGGCTCTGGTTGCGCGCGAATCGCCGAAAATCCGCCTGGAAACGGTGGAATCCTCGCTGATTATTTCGCTTGGAAACGGTGAAGCTGCAGCAAAGACCATTGATAAGTCCAATTGGCTTCCGGCTTTCCGGGTTCATCTTGAACGGTTTAAGCAGGAAGGCTTTGAGCGTATCAATCCCAGCATTCTCAAGGCTGCCATTCAGGCGGAATATCCCGATTATGATGAGCATAAGATCGGGTTCAAGAAATTTTCGGATATTATGAAGCGCCTGGAACGGGAGAAACTCCTGACCATCGAGGTGGACGAAACGCAGAATATGCTGCTCAGAATCGTCTGACCGAGAAGGCGGATTGTTTTACGGAAATAACCATAGCGTCATTGTATTCTTATTGCAGATGTGCTATAATAAAGGTCAATTGGTGAAAATTGGTTCACACAAGGAGTATTATCGGAATTTGAGGGGGTACCGTCCGTGGATCCTATATGGCCACAATTACTGTTGCAGTTTGTTCTTATCGTAGTGAACGCCGTTTTTGCGGCAAGCGAAATCGCCGTCATTTCCATCAATGAAAACCGTTTGCACGTGCAGGCGGAGGATGGGGATAAAAAAGCCCGTGCCCTTTTGAAAATGATTCAGGAACCGGCAGGCTTTTTGTCCACGATTCAGGTTGGCATCACGATGGCCGGTTTTCTGGGAAGTGCGTTCGCTGCGGAAAACTTTTCCGACAGGATTGTAAGCGCAATGGTGGCCAGGGGTTTTACGGTGATCCCTGAGGCGACGCTGGATACAATAGCCGTTATACTGATTACCATCATTCTTTCGTATTTTACGCTGATTCTGGGCGAACTTGTTCCCAAAAGGGTTGCCATGCAGAAGCCTGAGGCGGTCGGTCGTGCGGTTTGCGGCTTGCTGTCGTGCGTGGCAAAGCTGATGAAGCCGATCGTATGGCTGCTTTCGAAATCCACGAACCTGCTTCTTCGTATGATGCGCATTGATCCCGATGCCGAGGAAGAACAGGTCACCGAGGAAGAAATCCGCATGATGGTGGATATCGGTGAGGAACGCGGAACCATTGAAGCTGTCGAAAAGCAGATGATCGACAATATCTTTGAATTCAACAATACCACGGCGGAGGAGTGCATGACGCACCGAACCGACGTGACAGCGGTTTCCCTTGAGGATACGCATGACGAAATTGTTGAAATGATCATCGAATCCGGCTATTCACGCTTCCCGGTATATGACGAGGATCTGGATGATATTATCGGCGTAATGCATACGCGTGATTATCTGCTCAATGCGCAGAAAAAGCAGCCCCTGCCCATGCGTGAACTTGTGCGCCCGGTGCGTTTTGTGCCGGAATCCGTGCGTGCGGATGTGCTTTTTCGTGATATGCAGAGGGAAAAGGTGCACATGGCCATCGTTGTGGATGAATACGGCGGAACCAGCGGTATCGTTACACTGGAAGACCTGCTGGAGGAAATCGTCGGCAATATCTACGATGAATACGACGAGGCGGAGCAGCCTGAAATCGCTGCCATCGCGGATAACGAATGGCGCGTGGCAGGCGGCGTAGATATCGAAACGCTGAACGAAGCGCTGGATTTGGAATTGCCCGCCGATGAAGAATACGATACGCTGGGCGGAATGATTTTCAGCCAGCTTACCACCATCCCGGAAGACGGTTCCCGCCCGGTTGTTCAGTGCTACGGTTTGACCATTTCCGTTACGGAAATTGCAGACCGCCGCGTAGAATGGGCAATCATCAAAAAGGATGAAGTGCCGGAAGGCGAAGAATCCGAAAAGGATGACGAAAAAGAATAACTCAAATGAGCCCGGCATCGTGGATGCCGGGCTCAGTCTGTCAAAAAAGTATTTTTGCCAGACTTGTAGCGGGGAAGCAAGCTCCCCCGCCACTGCCACCCTCACCAGATTTCACTGAAATCATAAAGATTTCGGGCGTGAAATCTGCAATGTAGCGATTTTTTCTTCGGTTCGCTGGCTCTCCTTCGAAAAAATTCGCTCCTCGCGCCGTACACGCCGCCGCTGCGGATTGGATTTTTCTTTTCTAGCCTAAACGATATTCGCGTTTTTTGACAATCAAAGCCCGGCATCGTGGATGCCGGGCTTTAGTATGGGGAAAAACGAAAACGCGGGTGGAAGGGGAATGGCTGCTTTTTCGACAGACGAATGTTATGCAATCCTGTGAAGCGACAGGGTTGCAATGACGGAATCGCCTGTGAAGGAAACTGCCTCCGAGGAAACCAACTCCAGAAGAACGGTGCGGTCGGTGGTAATGATTGCCTGTGCAAATGCCTGCTTTCCGCCGCCGGATTCATCCTGGGAAACGGAAATCGTCATGCCCGGCACTTCTACGCCGTCCACAAGGAAGGAAAAGGTGGTGTCTGCCGGGGTTCCGGCGGGAATGTTGAGCATGTAGCTGACTGTGTAGGTGCCGGGCTGCGAGAGAAAAATGGAATCTCCCTCTATGCGTACGCCTGTGGGAGAAATGTTGAAATCGCCGGTAAAGGGGATTGCGTCGCCCGGTTCCAATGAAAAGGGAGTAAACTGCGAAAAGTATGCATAGGTCGGGTAGAAATCGTTGCTCTGGCAGCAGCAGGGAACTTCGGTTTCCGTGCCGCAGGGACCGTCGTAGAAGGGTTCGGGTACGCGCTGGGGAACGAGCCGACATGGCGGCTGCATCTGACGCGCAATGGGGAACGGATGGAAAAATCCGGTGGAGCGCAGGGCAGCGCCGGGCGAAACGCAGGCGTCCTGCCTGCCGCAGGTGCAGCATGTGCGCCGCTTTTCTTTAATTACATATGCCACGGGAAATGCTCCTTTCAAAGAGATTTCCCTTCACTATATGCTATTGGTTCCGCGCTTGCTATTCTGTGTGATTTGCGATATAATATAATAATATGATGGGATCGTGTGCGGATTCGCAGCGCATCCCGAATGAGAATCCCGGAGGATGAGATGGCTGCATCGAAATCAAAAAAGAAAGCTGCTGCCAAGAAGGAGAACCGCAGCACACAAAGGGAAGCCCTGGGCGTCTGCCTGATTGGGCTTGCCGTAATTCTTTTGTATTTTTCTTTTGCCGGTGGATCGCTGGGTTTGGGTGTATTTTTGAAGGGCCTTGCGGGGCATCTGCTGTTTGCGCTGGCTCTTGTGGTTGCCTGGGTGGGCCTTTTGATGGCGGTTGGCGGCAGCAAGCGCATTGCACCGCTGCGCGTAATGGGCATCGGGCTGTTGTTTGTGTGCCTGTTTGCGTTTGTTCACCTTTTTGTGGCAGACGGAATTGCACACCAGATGCGGGTAAAAGGATTTTTGAACTTTGTCACGCTGTCGTTCAGGGCAGGTACCGGCGCGGGTGCAATCGGTGCGATTCTGTGCTGGCCGCTGTACAGCATTATGGGCGTATGGGGTACGGGTATTGCGGTGGTATCCATTGTGCTGATGGATCTTGTACTGATGCGAAAAATTTCCGTTTCCCAAATCGCCGGACGGGTACGCAATCAGGTACAGGAATATCGGTCCGCCCCGCGCGAAAGCCGCTATCCCAAGAGGGACATTCCCATCGGCAGCATGTATCTGGAGGATTTATCGCAGGGTGCCAATTCGGGCGAGCGTTCCCGTTCAAAGAATCGTTCGGCAGACACGATCCTGACCCCGGTACGGGAGGAAAAGTCGTATTCTACCGGTGCATCTGCGCCGCTGCGTGAAAGGGTAAGAACGGAAAGACCGCAGGTCGAAATGGAAATTCCCGCCGTTTCTACCGAACGCATCCACCGAACGGAAACGGCTGCACGGCCCGCTGTATTTGAAACAGTTCCCGAAAAGAAGACCGAAACAGTCAATGTCGTTCCGGAAGAAAAGCCGGTGGAGATTTTCGACGCAGACCCGGAACTGCCTTTTGAAATGCCGGAAGAAAAGCCGGTGGAAACGCCGGTATTTGAAAGCAATGCTGCCGAACCGGAAGAGGAGAAAACTGCGCCGCGCGAGCTTCCCAAGATTGAACCCGTTTCCCTTGGCGCTGCTGCCGAAACGGATGAAGAAGATACGGGAAAAGCCCTGTCCACTGCGCTTGGCGCGCCGGAGGACGACGCGGAGTATAACTATCCGCCGATTGATCTGCTTGCGCCGGTTAAAGTGGGCGCTGTGAAGGATTCGCAGGAAGCGGATGCCGAAAAGGCACAGCGGCTGGAAGATACGCTGAGAAGCTTCGGCGTGGAAACCCGTCTTACCGGTGTTGCACACGGACCGGCGGTAACTCGATTTGAACTGAAGCCGGCTCCGGGTATTAAGGTAAGCAGGATTACATCCCTTGCAGACGACATTGCCATGAACCTCGCTGCGGTAAGCGTGCGAATGGAAGCGCCCATTCCCGGCAAGGATGCCGTGGGCGTTGAGGTTCCCAATGACGAGCGCGAATTTGTGCAGCTGCGCGAAGTGCTCGAAAGTCCGGAGGCGCGAAAGAATCCTTCCAGAATCGCAGTGGCTCTGGGCAAGGACAATGCCGGACGGTTCGTGATTGCCGATATTGCGAAGATGCCGCACGTTCTGATTGCCGGTGCTACGGGCTCCGGTAAATCCGTTTGCATCAACTCCATTATCTGTTCCATTTTGTACCGCGCGTCGCCTGCGGAGGTACGTCTCATCCTGATTGACCCGAAGGTCGTCGAACTGAGTGTATACAACGATATTCCGCACCTTTTGGTCCCCGTAGTTACCGACCCGCGCAAGGCGGCAAGCGCGCTGCAATGGGCGGTTTGCGAAATGACGGACCGCTATAAGAAGTTTGCTGCTGTGGGCGCGCGCAACATTAAGGGCTACAACGCCGTATGCCCCGAAGGCGAAAAGCCCATGCCGCAGATTGTGATCATTATCGACGAGCTGGCTGACCTGATGCTGGTCGCGCCGGGCGAAGTTGAAGACAGCATTCAGCGCCTGACGCAGCTGGCGCGCGCTGCGGGTATCCACCTTGTAATCGCAACGCAGCGTCCGTCCGTCAACGTTATTACAGGTGTTATCAAGGCCAATATTCCTGTACGTATCGCATTCCAGGTTGCTTCTCAGGTTGACAGCCGAACGATTCTGGATGCTGCCGGTGCAGAAAAGCTTCTGGGTAACGGTGATATGCTTTACGCCACGTCCACCACGCACCGCGTACGCGTGCAGGGTGCATGGGTTTCGGATGACGAGGTACAGAAGATCACGCAGTATATCATTGCGCACCACGAGACGGATTACAACAACGACGTGATCGAGCACATGGAAAATGCGGATGTTCCGGATGCGGAACGTGCGGAGGCTGCCGAGGAATACGACGAGCTTTTGCCGCGTGCGATCGAAATCGTAATTGATGCAAAGCAGGCGTCCATTTCCATGCTGCAGAGAAAGATGAAAATCGGCTATGCTCGCGCGGGCAGGCTGATTGATGATATGGAAGCGCGCGGAATCATTTCGCCCAACGAGGGCGCAAAGCCGCGTGAGGTACTGATGACGCGCGAACAATTCAACCAGATGTTTGGAGAAATGTAACCATGAAAACTGTGGGAATCGTATCGCTGGGCTGTGCAAAAAACCGCGTGAACAGCGAAGAATTGCTGGGACTTCTGCGCGATAAGGGCTATGAAATCGTGCAGCCGGAAAAGGCACAGATCGTTTTTGTCAACACCTGTGGATTCATTGAGCCCGCAAAAGAGGAATCCATCGGGGAAATTCTGGATCTGGCTGCGCGTAAGGGCAAGGGGCTGGAAAAGCTCTATGTCACGGGCTGCCTGGTGCAGAGGTATCCGGAAGCTCTGAAGGAAGGTTTCCCGGAGGTGGACGGATTCCTGGGAGTAAACGAATACGAGCGCGTATTTGAGATGATGGAATCCGACAACCGTCCCATGTTCTGCGGTGAGGGAAAGCGCTTTCTGGATAATGAGCGCGTGATTACCACCACGCCCGGAACTGCTTATGTCAAAATTTCCGATGGCTGCGATAACCGCTGCACCTACTGCGCGATTCCGCTGATTCGCGGAAAATACGGTTCCCGCCCGATGGAATCCATTGTTCGCGAGTGTGAGCAGCTGGCTGCGCAGGGAATCAAGGAAATCACGCTGATTGCGCAGGATACCTCGCGCTACGGCACGGATTTCGGCTCCCGCATGCTGCCGGAACTTCTGCGCCGCGTGGCAGCCATTGAAGGTCTTGTATGGGTGCGCGTGCTGTACTGCTATCCGGATACGGTGGATGACGAGCTTCTCGACACCATTGCCAATACGCCCAAAGTGGTGAAATATCTGGATCTGCCTCTGCAGCATATAAACGCCCGTCTTCTGAAGGCCATGAATCGCCGCGGAACGCCGGAGCATATCCGCGAACTGGTGGAAAAGTGCCGTGAAAGGGACATTGTCCTGCGTACGACCTTTATCGTGGGCTTCCCGGGCGAAACGGAGGATGAATTCGAAGAGCTGCTCGATTTTGCAGCCGAGGCACAGTTTGACCGTATGGGCGCATTTGCCTATTCTCCGGAAGAAGGTACTGTGGCAGCCGAGATGGATGACCAGATCGATGAGGATATCAAGGCCGAGCGTCTGGACGAAATCATGCTGATGCAGCAGGGGATTGCCCTTGAAAAGAACGAGGAGCGCGTGGGCGAGGAAACGCTCGTTCTGTGCGAAGGACGCAAGGGAAAACGCTATTTCGGCCGTTCTGAAAAAGAAGCTCCCGAAAGCGACGGAAAGATCCTGTTTGAAAGTGTGAAGCCTGTGATGCCGGGCGACTTTGTACGTGTGCGCATTACCCGCGCCGAACCTTACGACCTTTACGGGGAGGCAATCGAATGAATCTGCCCAATAAGCTCACCATCCTGCGCGTACTGATGATTCCGCTGTTCTGCGTGTTCCTGGCGTTTTCGCCGGACAGCGATCTGTGGCGCTGGATTTCTCTGGCTGTTTTTGCGCTTGCCTGCCTGACCGACTGGGCGGACGGCAAGATTGCGCGTCAGAACAACCTTGTTACCAACTTTGGCAAATTTATGGATCCTATTGCGGATAAGCTTCTGGTCATGAGCGCATTCGTTATGCTGTGCTCTCAGGGCCGCATGGAGGCATGGGCCGTGATCGTGATCATGGCGCGAGAATTCATCGTCAGTGGTTTCCGTCTTGTGGCAGCTGAGGGCGGTGTTGTGATCGCGGCAAGCACGATTGCCAAGTTCAAAACCGTTTCCCAGATGCTGGCCGTTATGCTTACGATTGTTTTTGTGCCCGGCCCGCTTGCCATTGTTGCAAAGCTTGTGCTGTATGTGGCGGTAGTGCTTACGGCGCTCAGCGGCATCGATTATGTGTGGAAAAATCGTCAGTTCCTGAAAGGATAAGCGTATGATTGCAGAAATTCTGTCCATCGGTACGGAACTTCTTATGGGCCAGATCGCCAATACGGATGCGCAGTATATTTCGCGCCGTCTGGGTGAACTGGGCATCAATATTTATCGTCACAGCACTGTCGGCGATAATCCCGAGCGTGTTCGCGAGGCACTCGCCGAATCGATCTCCCGGTCGGATATCGTGATCACTACGGGAGGCCTTGGCCCCACGGAGGACGATCTTACCAAGGAAATGGTTGCGGAGCATTTCGGTCTTGAGATGTATCTGCATCAGCCGAGTCTGGATGCTCTGACCGAGCGGCTCACCCGCATGGGCCGCGAAATGACCCCCAACAACAAAAAGCAGGCCATGATGCCCGTGGGCGCACGCGTGATGCCCAATCTGTGCGGCACGGCGCCGGGCGCGATCGTGGAAGGAAACGGAAAAGCCGTTGCCATCCTGCCGGGACCGCCGCGTGAAATGCAGGATATGTTTGAACGCCAACTGGTGCCGTATCTTGAAGGCCGTGCAGGCGTGCGCATTGATTCGCGTTTTCTGCATGTGTGCGGAATTGGCGAGAGCAAGCTGGAAACGATTCTTATCGACCTGTTCCATTCCGAAAATCCGACGCTTGCCCTGTACTGCAGCGCAGGCGAGGTGACGGCGCGTCTTTCCGCGCGCGTGGCGGATGGGGAGGAAAGTGCAAAACTGCTTGATCCCCTGGAAAATGAAATCCGTGCCCGCGCGGGCAGGGCGGTTTATGGCGAGGGACGCAATCTTACGCTTGCCGCAGCTGTGGTAAATGCACTGATTGAAAAGAACATTACCATCGCCTGTGCCGAGAGCCTTACAGGTGGTATGCTTGCCTCCCGCATTGTGGATGTGCCCGGTGCGTCTGCGATTCTGAATGAAGCATATGTGACCTATTCCAATGAAGCCAAGATGCGCCTCCTGGGCGTTTCGGAGGACACGCTCCGAAATTACGGCGCGGTGAGCGCACAGTGTGCAAAAGAAATGGCAGAGGGAGCAAGGCGCGCAGCAAACTCGGACTGTGCGATTTCTACCACGGGTATCGCAGGGCCGGATGGCGGCACGCCGGAAAAGCCGGTAGGACTTGTATATGTCGGCATTGCTACGCCGGACGGATGCGAGGCTGTGGAACTGCACCTTCGCGGCGACCGCAGATGGGTTCGCGAACTTACCTGCGTGAATGCCTTTAATGAACTGAGACTGAGAATGAATTTATAAGGGGTGATACCGATGAAACTGAAGGTTTGCGACGCGCATTGCGATACGCTTTCCCGCATTGCGACCAACACGCCCATGGATCAGATGTCCGTTACGCCGGAACGTCTGCGTGAGGGCGGCGTTTCCCTGCAGATGTTTGCTATGTTTGCGACCTACGGCGGGGACATTGAACCCTATGAGAAGGGCATTAAGATGCTGGAAGCATCCAAGAACTATCCGCTGAACATGTGCCGCGGCAATCTGCCCGACGAACTGCCGGACGAGCCGACGGGTGTATTCTCCATCGAAGGCGGCGAGATTCTGAAAGGCTCTCTGGAACATTTCTATGCATTCGACGAGGCTGCACGTCTGCGCATGATCGCCCTGACCTGGAACCATGAAAATGAAATTGCGCATCCCGCAAAGGATGGTCCCGATGGCGGTCTGAAACCCTTCGGTCTTACCCTTGTGCGCGAGATGGATAAGCACGGCGTTCTGTGCGACGTTTCCCATCTGAACGAGGCGGGCTTCTGGGATGTTGCCGAACATTCTGCACTGCCGATGGTGGCAAGCCATTCGAACTTCCGCGAAAAGTGCGATCACTTCCGCAATCTCAACCGCGATCAGGTAAAGGCTGTGATCGAAAAGAAGGGCTACATCGGCATCAATTTCTTCAGCGCTTTCCTGGCGAAGGATCGCCCCGCGACGCTGGATGACGTATTCTGCCATGTGGATGCACTGATGCAGATGGGCTGCGAGGACGTAATCGGCTTCGGCAGCGATTTCGACGGCATTGACGAGTGGCCCGAGGGACTGGCGACGCCGGCGGATTTCCCGGCGCTTCTGGATTTCCTGAAGGCACGCGGCGGCTATTCGGACGAAGCTATGGCCAAGATGGCGGGCGGCAATATGTTCCGCGTGCTCAAAATGGCGGAGGCTGCAAGGCGCGTATAAGGAGTACGAAGAACCATCATGGCAAAGAGAAACAGAAATCAAAGGGCACTTCCGTACTTTGTGCTGGCGATCATATTTTTCATCGTTGTGTGCGCCCTGTATGTGCATGAGGACAATGAGGACGGAAAGATCATTCGTTCCTACACTTCCTATCCGCGCATTACCACACAGGAAGAATTGATCGAGGCATTCAATGGACCGGCGGCAAACTATGCCGTCGAAGGACTTGCTCTTTCGGGAACGCCGGTAAACGACGGGCTGAAAATTCTGACCGACGAATACCTGATTCTGAATTATGACTGCCACCTTCTGACGAAGAGCCTGGTGCGTGGTTCGGATGGATACACCATCCTGCAGGGCAAATGGGTTATTACTCCTGCCAAGTGCTGGACTTCCGTATCGGATGAAATTCTTCTGGCAGAAGGAATTGGTCTGGACAAGAACGAAGTAACATTTGAATACGGCGGCTACGGCACGATGGACGAAACCAACTGCGTGGAAACCGCGTGGGAACAGCTGGAAAACGGCTTCTATTATCCGGATGGCATGGAGCTGAACGAAGGCGACCGCCGCTATGTGATGCGTGGCGTCAAGGTGGGCGATAAGGCGACTTTTGCCGCTACCATCGGCGATGGCAAGCTGGATGTTCTGCCGGTTGCGGACAGTGATATGGTGCTGATTAACGGCACGGTAGAGCAGCTTGTGGGCTTTGTATACAACCAGAATGATGCGATGACGCGTCTTCTGATCATACTGGTGCTCTCGTTTGATCTGGTTTTCTGGGGAATGGGCATCCGTTGCTGTATCAAGAAACTGAAAAAAGGGAAAAAGCGTTCGAGTGACGCTGATGAATAAAACATAGGAGGCAATTATCATGAGCGGATTTATTCTCAAAAGCGGCGATCTGAAGGCACGTGTTCTGGTGCCGGAAAGCTATCGTTACACCCGTACCCGTTTCAACCATTCTGCATTTGTTCAGGATGTGTGGTACAAAGGCGTTCGTTTCACCCAGTATGAGCGCAGCCAGCCGGGCGGATTCAACACCACCGAAGGCAGCGGTATCTGCTGCGAGTACAACTGCCAGCAGATCGAACTGGATTCCCAGCCGGGCGAAATGTACCTGAAGCCGGGCATCGGCGTTCTGAAGCGTGAAGAGTACACCTGGAGCATCGTGCACCATGTCAAGTACGAGCCCCTGCCCACCCGCTATGAAATCGTGGGCGAGGATACCGCCATCTTCGAAACCGACAGCCCCAAGGTGAACGGCTACGCTTATTATGAGAAGCGCGTTGTCAAGCTCGACGGCAACAAGCTGACCAAGACCGTTACCCTGCGCAACACCGGTGACAAGCCCTTCGAAATGGAAGAGTACGGCCACAACTTCATCTCCCTGGGTGATGAAGCGGTCGACGAGAACTACAAGCTGGAAGTTCCTGCCCTGAAGGATACCGCAGGCCTGACCAACGGCGTTCTGTATCCCGTGCCCGGCGGCTTTGAACTGGAAGGCGAACCCTCCTTCTCCTTCTACGTAAAGAGCAGCGACACCGTTAAGGGTGAGCCTGCATGGCGTATGACCCACAAGACCCTCGGCTGGAATTGCTGCGAGTACACTTCCTTCGACCCCTGCCGCGTTGCAATCTGGGGCGATTATTACGTACTGTCCTGCGAAGTATTCCTGCCCATCAAGCTTGCTCCCGGCGAGGAAATGACCTGGAGCCGTACCTGGGAATTCAACGTATAAACTTAAATAGTAACTGCGTCCTTCGGCATTTGCCGGAGGACGCTTTTGTGAGCCTGATTTGCCGGAAATGGGGCGGTGAAGGCGGCATATGTCCGGGTAGGGAATGAGTCGCAGATTTCTGCAGCTGCGGCGGTGCGGGCATTTTTGCGGCCTGTGAACGATTCGTTTGCAATGACGGTTTCAGGTAGTGCTGGTGCGCGGGAGTACATCGCAGCGCCCGAATGAGTATGTGCCGGTGTGAATAAAGAAAATAACTTGACAATTGAATACCTGCATAGTATCATAAAATCAAATCGCATATGAAGTGATAGAGGCGCGAAGCTGATGGGCATGGACGAGCCGGCGGGCTGTGAAACTGTGCGAGGCATCTTCGCCGAATTGGTTCCCCGGGCGCGGGGCGCTGATGGGGTCGTGGAGAATATCCCCGGCACTGTCCACACGGGACGTGTGGTTGCGCTATCTTGTTAGAATAATGACGACAAGTATAGGCGCTTGTCGTTTTTTACTGAACGGCAGGTCGGTCACAGGCGATAGACTTACAGAAAAACACCGCACAGGAGGAAGATACAAATGATCATGAAGGGAAGCTATGTTGCACTGATTACCCCTTTCCATCCGGATGGAAGCGTCAATTTTGAAAAGCTGGCTGAGCTTTGCGAATGGCATGTTCAGAACGGTACTGACGGTATCGTTGCTCTGGGCACCACCGGCGAATCCAGCACCATGAGCCATGAGGAGGACGATGCTGTTGTCCGCCGCGTGCTGGACGTTGTAAACGGCCGCATTCCGGTTATCGCAGGCACCGGCTCCAACTGCACCGAAACCGCTATCATGAAGTCCAAGGCTGCCCGCGAAATGGGCGCTGACGGTATCCTCGTTATCACTCCGTACTACAACAAGGCCAACGACAAGGGCATGTACCACCACTTTGTGGACGTTGCAGATGCGGTTCAGATTCCCACCGTTCTGTACAATGTTCCCGGCCGCACCGGCTGTGCACTGTCCCCGGCATGCGTTGGCGAGCTTTCCAAGCACAAGCACATCGTTGCTCTGAAGGAAGCCAGCGGCAATATGTCCTATATGGCAAAGATTGCGCGCTACATCAACGACGATTTCCAGATTCTCTCCGGTAACGACGATATCATCGTGCCGATGATGTCCATGGGCGGTTCCGGCGTTATTTCCGTATTTGCAAACCTCTGCCCGCAGATCTGCCATGATATGGTTCACTCTTACCTCGACGGCGACCATGAAAAGGCACGCGACATGCAGATCAAGTATCTCGATCTGATCAATGCGCTGTTCATCGAGGTCAACCCGATTCCGATCAAGGAAGCCATGAACATGATGGGTATGGGTGTTGGCGGCTATCGTCTGCCGCTGTGTGAGATGGAGGATTCCAACCGCGAAGCTCTCCGCCGCCAGCTGGCTGTTCTCAGGGGGTAAGAATCATGCTTTCTGTTTGCATTATCGGTAACGGCCGCATGGGTCACACCGTTGCGGACGAAATTGCAGCATCCGATGACCTGACTCTTGCGGGAATGGTGGAAATGGCAAATTGCGAAGCCGATCTTCCCGAGGCGGATATTATCATTGATTTCTCCCATCCGAACAACATCCGCGCCGTATGCGAGCGTGCCGTGAAGTGCGGGACTGCTCTGGTTCTGGGCACCACCGGACTGGGTGAAGAACATCAGCAGATGATCAATGAGGCTGCCAAGGCTGCTCCCGTTGTTCAGTCTGCAAACTTCTCCACCGGCGTCGCCATCGTTGAGCGTCTTCTGCAGGAGATGCGCACGGTCAGCCATCTTTTCGATATCGAAATGACTGAGGCACACCATCGCTATAAGAAGGATGCACCCAGCGGCACTGCAAAGCTGCTTCTGAATGCTATCGACCCGAACAATGAGCGCGGACGCGTTTATGGTCGCGAGGGTATCGGCGAGCGCAAGGGCGAAATCGGCGTGCACGCTATCCGTGGCGGTACCGTTGCAGGCGACCACACCGTTCTGTTCCTCGGCGAGGATGAGACCATCGAAATCAAGCATTCTGCAGCCAGCCGCCGCATTTTTGCCGCAGGCGCACTGACTGCTGCACGCTTTGCTGCCACTCAGCAGCCGGGTCGCTACAATATGCAGGACGTGCTGTGGGGCGAAAAGAAATAAATATCTCTCGGACGAAAATACCAAGAAAAATGACCCCGACCTATTCAATGTAGGTCGGGGTCAATGTTTATACTCGCTTACACCAGTTCATTCACGAATTCGCGGAGACGACGCATGCCTTCCATAATGTTCGCGCGGGAAACTGCGTAGCTCAGGCGGACGTGATTATCGGTGCCGAAGGCAAGACCGGGGACTACGGCAACCTGCTTGGAATTGATCAGTTCCTCGGCAAATGCGCTGCTGCCGTCGATGACAGTATCGCCATGCTTTTTGCCAATCAGGGCGGAGATGTTCACCATTACGTAGAATGCGCCCTTGGGCAGATTTGCGCTCAGACCCGGAATATCGTTGATGGATTCGGTCAGAAGAACTCTGCGCGCGGAGAATTCTGCAACCATTTCATGCATAACTTCGCCGCTGTCTGCCAGCGCAACCGATGCCGCATGCTGGGCAATGGAGTTGGCATTGCTGGTAGCATGGCTTTGGAAGCTGGTCATTGCCTTGGCGATGTGCGCGGGCGAGGCGGTGTAGCCGATGCGCCAGCCGGTCATAGCGAAGGACTTGGATACGCCGTTTACGATAATGGTCTGCTCCTTGATGGCGTCGCTCAGCTGAGCGATGGAAACATGCTGTTCACCGTCATAGATCAGCTTTTCATAAATTTCGTCGGAAATGACATAGAAGCCATGTTCAACTGCCAGACGAGCAATTCCCTCCAGAACTTCGGTGGGATATACACATCCGTTGGGATTGCTGGGAGAGTTGACGATGATGGCCTTGGTCTTGGGAGTGATGGCCTTTTCGATATCGGAAAGCTGCGGAACGAAGTGGTTTTCCTCCGAGGTATGTACAAATACCGGTTCACCCCATGCCATGCGGACCATTTCCGGATAGCTTACCCAGCACGGAGCGGGGATGAGGACTTCTTCACCGGGATTGAGGATTGCGCTCAGCGCGTTGAAAAGAGACTGCTTTGCACCGTTGGAAACAACGATGTTTTCAGGCTTATAGGTAAGATTGTTATCACGCTGGAATTTTCTGCAGATCTCCTCACGCAGCAAAAGCGTACCTGCGACGGGGGTATAGCGGGTCTGCCCGCGGTCAATCGCGTCTTTACCGGCGTTGCGGATGTATTCCGGGGTGGGGAAGTCCGGCTCACCTGCGCCGAAGCCGATTACGTTCTTGCCCTCTGCGCGCAGCTGCTTTGCCTTTGCATCAATTGCCAGCGTTACAGAAGGGGCGATTGCCTTAATGCGGGTAGAAAGTTCCAAAGCCATATATATATCCATCCTTTCGGTTTTGCAAGCTGCAATATATATTCTATGCAGTTTCTTCTTCTCCTGCTTTTGCGAATGTTAAAAATGAATTACGGCCTCCTTTTTCTTGCAAGTTTGCGAAAAAGGAGGCCGTAAATGCCCGAATTTCGGCGAGAGATGCAAATGCGACTTGCTTGTTCCGTCATAAAAAAGATCCCTTATGCATCAATACTATGCATAAGGGATGCAAAATGAATTAATAGTATTCATTCAGGCAGCGTTTTCAGGTATTCCTTCAGGCAGGAGCGAACTTCTTCCGCCTGCGGCAGGGTGTTGATCCTTTCTCTCAGACGGGCGCTGCCCGGCATGCCGCTTACATACCATGCAACGTGCTTTCGCATTTCGCGCACGCCGCATGCTTCTCCCATCAGGGAAACCTGCATATCCAGATGTCTGAGCGCCATGTCGACTTTCTGGGAAGGAGTAGGAGCAGTATAGGGTTCACCGGCAAAGCGAGCCCGGATTTCCGAGAAAATCCAGGGGTTTCCCTGCGCGGCTCTGCCGACCATTACGCCTGCACAGCCGGTTTCCTCCATCATGCGCATGGCGGAATCGCCGTCTACAACATCGCCGTTGCCCAGCACCGGAATGGAAACTGCCCGGCATACATCGCGGATCACATTCCAGTCTGCATGACCGGAATAAAATTGTTCCCTCGTGCGCGCATGAACGGTGAGCGCACATACGCCCACGTCCTCAAGCCTTCTGGCCAGGTCCGGTGCGGTAACACTGTTCCAGCCTGCGCGGATTTTGACAGTAACAGGAAGGTGAGTTGCCTTTACAGCTGCTTCGGCGACCTTCTGGGCAAGCTCGGGTTCCTTCATCAATGCGGAGCCCTCACCGTTTCCGGCGATTTTGGGCGCGGGGCATCCCATATTGATGTCAATGAAAGCAAATCCACGGTCGGAAAGTTCTTCTACTGCACGGGACATCAAATCGGGCTCGCGGCCGAAAAGCTGCAGCCCAAGGCGCTTTTCTCTGGGGCCGCGCCGCGTAAGCGAAATGCTCGCCCGTGCATCCCGGGGTGCGTAAAGATACCCCTTTGCTGAAAGCATCTCTGTCACGCAGAAAGTCGCGCCCATCTCCTGTGCAAGCAGACGCGCGGGCAAATCGGTTACGCCCGCCATCGGCGCAAGCGCCACAATCCATTCTTTATTCATTCTCCACCTGCTCCGGCACGGGTGTGGGTTCCAGGATAACTTTTGTCTGCTTCAGTCCCACGATGCGCCACTGACCGTTTGTTTTCAAAAGAGTCACGTCGTATTCGCCACCCTGCCAGGCGGGGATATCGCCTGTGACATCATTCACGCGGCTGGAGGCAACTTTGCCTTCGATTTCGGGCACGCGTTCGGTGATCGTGCAGTATGCCGTATTCTGCCACGGCCATGCCCACAGCCACTCCAGGGTGATAGCGTGGTCAAAATCCGTGATCCGATAATCGATATACGGAGAATTTTCGGAGAATGCCGCGTTCATTACCGGGTCATTCGCCAGGAATTCTGCGCCGAAATACTTGTTCAGCTCCACTGCGTCCTCGCGGGTGAGAGCTACTTCCACGCGTTTGTGCATACCTTCTGTCACCAGAATGTAGATATTTCCCGAGTTGAGCGCCATATAAAACGCTGTGATCAGAATCGCCACGCATACGCAGACGATCACAAGGCGCGTGGCAATGAACCATAAGGCTCGTCGGATATATTTCATGGATGAACTTTCCTCTCTGATATTCGATATGCATCGCTTTGACGCGCGGCATATCGTCGCAGTTGCAAACACATACTTTTTCATTCAATATTATACCGTCAATTGCGCTCCGGGTCAATCCCATTGTAAGCATGCGAATTTTTTGCCTGATGCATTATCTTCTTGATTTGCAATCGTTTTTGCGGTAAAATGAAAGGTGAGGTGTGCTTATGGTACGATTGATAGCATTGGATCTTGATAATACGCTGCTTACGCCGGAAGGAACCGTTTCCCCGCGCACGATTGTTGCGCTGCGGGAGGCCATGGCGCGCGGCGTTTGTGTGGTTCTGGCCAGCGGACGCATGGTGGAAGCCATGCGCACAATTGCGGATTCCATCCCGGTAAATGCGCCCCTGATTGCCTTTAACGGTGCGATTGCATGGGATTTGAATGAAAATCGGGCTGCCACGCGATTCCCCCTTGCCATGGAGGATGCCAGGGACATCTGCCGCATGGCGGAGGAAAAAGGGCTGCATATTCAGGCTTATCCCGACGGTGGATATTTTTACGAAAACACCAACGAATTTTCCCGCTATTATGAAAAAATGATTCGCTATCCCGGCACCGCAACGGGTACGAAGATGAGCGAATTTATCACCACGGACGTGAACAAGCTTCTGATCATCGCTCCGGAGGAAACCTGCCGTCAGGAACTTCCCGTGTTTCAGAAGGCGTTTGAAGGAAAGGCATCCTTTTTTCAGTCGCGGAACATCTATATCGAATGCGTTCATCCTACGGTGGACAAGGGACGCGCACTCGAAGCACTTGCGAAGCATCTGAACATTCCCCGTGAGCAGATCATTGCTTTCGGCGATGAGGAAAACGATATTCCCATGCTCAGATATGCGCACGTTGGTTATGCCATGGAAAATGCCAAACCTTCGGTGCGCGAAATGGCCGACCGGATTGCGCCGCACTTTGCAAAGGACGGCGTTGCTCAGGTAATTGAACAACTGATCAGCGAGGGGGAGATGGATTGGTAAAGACTGCCGACATGGTCAAGGCGCTTGGCCTTGAAATTCTCTATCTTGGAAACGGTGACAGTCTGCATATTGAGACTTCCGAAGTCAGCCGCCCCGGTTTGCAGCTTGCCGGCTATTGGGACTATTTCGCCCGGGAACGCACGCAGCTGATCGGCAAAGCGGAAGCCTCCTATCTGGAAACGCTGGAAGAGAAGGACCGCCGCGAACGTATCCAAAAACTCATGTCCTATGACATTCCCTGCGTGATCATCTGCCGCGGTATGGACTGTTTCCCTGAAATGATGGAAGCCGCGCAGGAACGCGGAGTTCCGATCTTCCGCAGCAAGGAAAACACCACCATGCTGCAGATTCGTCTGATTGTTTTTTTGAACAGCTATCTTGCGCCCAGGAAGACCATCCACGGCGTTCTGGTGGACATTGCCGGTATTGGTATGCTGATTACGGGCGACAGCGGAGTGGGCAAAAGCGAAGCTGCACTGGAGCTCATCAAACGCGGACACCGCCTTGTAGCCGATGACGTTGTTGATGTCAGCCGGGTAAACGATGAGCGCCTTGTTGGCGAAGCGCCGGAAGCCATCCGTCACTTCATGGAAATTCGCGGAATCGGCATTATTGACATTGCAACCATGTATGGTGCGGGCGCGATCATCCGATCCAAATCCATTGATATGAATGTGCATCTGGAGCTGTGGCAGAAGGACAAGGAGTACGAAAGACTGGGTCTTGAAGAAACCAAAACTTCCATCCTTGGCGTAGAGATTCCGCAGCTTGTGATTCCCATTCACCCCGGTCGTAACCTCGCAGTTGTGCTGGAGGTTGCCGCCCGCAATCTGCGCCTGAAGCAAATGGGCTTCAATGCTGCAGAGGAAATTGAACGACGCCTGAACGAGCGCCTTATGCGCGGCTCCATGGAATAGATTTTGAATAAAAGGAGATAAACAAATGTTGTACGTAGGTATTGATCTTGGCGGCACCGGCATCAAGGCCGGTCTTATCACGGAAGACGGAACGATCCTTGCACAGGCAGATTGCCCCACCGGCGTTGAGCGCGGCCATGAAGCCGTTATCGCCGACATGGCAAAGCTCGCCCTGACCGTTATTGAAAAGGGCGGAAAGACCCTTGATGACGTAAAGTCCATCGGTATCGGTCTGCCGGGCGTTCAGGACCCGCGCACCGGTCATGTTCCCTTCTGCACCAACCTGTACTGGCACGATGTACCCGTAATCGAGCTGATGAACAAGTACATCGACAAGCCCATTTACTTTGATAACGATGCAACCGTAGCGGGCCTTGCAGAGTCCGTTGCAGGCGTATCCGCAGGCGTAAAGAATTCCGTATTCATTACCCTCGGTACCGGCGTCGGCGGCGCAATCATTATTGATGGCAAGCCCTACTCCGGCGCAAACGGCGTAGGCAGCGAAGTGGGCCACATGATCACCGTAATCGACGGCGAGCCCTGCACCTGCGGCAACAGCGGCTGCTGGGAGCGCTACGCCAGCGCCACTGCCATCATCCGCATGGGCCGTGAAGTGGCTGAAAAGAAGCCCGCAGGCAGCATCGCCCGCGCAGTCGGCGGCGACCTGTCCCGCATCACCGCAAAGACCATCTTTGACCTCGCCAAGGAAGGCGACCCGGATGCCACCGAGCTCTTCAACCGCTATGTATACTATCTGTGCGTCGGCATTGTGAACATCATCAACTGCGTTGACCCCGAAGTTCTGGTAATCGGCGGCGGCGTCTCCAAGGCCGGCGATTTCCTGCTCAATGCTGTTCGCGCAAAGCTGCCGAGCATGGTATTCTACAAGGCTATGCCGTATGCACGCATCGAGCTGGCAACCCTCGGCAACGATGCAGGAATCATCGGCGCCGCAATGCTGGGCCGCTGATATGCTGTACTATGCAACCGTTCCCGCTGGGCTTGAATCGCTTGTGCGGGACTGTATTCCCAAGGGCAGCCGCCTGATTCGTTCTTCCGGCGGCGCTGCGCTGATCGATTGCCCTGCCCGTCCCAAGGTATGGCCGGATCTGTTCACCAATGTGCATCTGGTTCTCTGCCAGGCGCGTACGAATGAATTTGGCCCCATCCTCCGCGTGGCGGAGGCAACGGCAAGCACGGCATTCTTTGCCTATACGCATCCGCGCCAGTCATTCCGCATTCGCTTTATGAAGGATGGTCATGCCGCCAGCGTGCCGCCTGCGGATCTGGCACGTGCAGAAGCGCTGGTCAAGCGCACGGGCCATTTCCGCCCGGACAGGGTGAAGGCCGAGCTGGAATTCTGCTATATCCTGCGTCAGGACGGAAATGCATTCTATACGATGCAGCTTTCCCGCGAGCGTACCCGCGCTGCAAAAGGAATGCTCCGTCCGGAGATCGCCTATGCTCTGCCGCTGTTTGCGGGAGTAAAGACGGGCGAAACCGTAATGGATCCGTTCAGCGCATCCGGAGCCGTTGCGCAGGCTTTGAAGGCATTCAGTGCAAAGGCCGTTCTGAGCGATCCTGAGGGTGAAAATGGCGCTCTCAAGTGCCCGGCAAACGCGCTTTCCCATGTCAAGCTGCGCACGATTGATCACGTTGTTACAGTGCTTCCGTGGCTGCTTCCCAAGGGCGAAAGCATGGATGCATTCTATGCAGCGGTATTCAGTGAATTCCGCCGCACGCTCAAGCCCGAAGGCAATGTCGTGATTCTTTCCGGTGCGCCTGCAGAGGCGGAAAAGGCCGCCTGCTCCGTAGGATTTGCAGCTGACCGTTCGCTGAGTATTTCTTTCGAAGGCAAAAAGCTTTCCATCATGAGGTTTAAATTACAGAGTTGATCCCGGGAGTCTCTACTTCGCGTGATAGCTATGTTGTTCGATTGAGAATATCACAACCGGGCGTTGCCTTTCTGCAAGGCAGCGCCTTTTTTATTGAAATGACAAGAATAGCGGACAGGCGAGGGGAATCCCCTCCGTCACCTGCGGTGACACCTCCCCTTGATTCAAGGGGAGCTTGACGTCGCGCGGGCCGACGGATTCCGGAGACCGAAGGCTGAAATGGCGGCAACTTCGAGCGCCGCCACGGAACACTGGGTAAACGCAGTGCAGGCCAGTGCGGAGAAAGGAATTCGTCGGTATTCTTCTCTGAATCGGTTGGAGCATAAAAACAGCTCCCTCACATGAGAGAGCTGTTTGGATTGGCATATTATCGAAATCAGCGTTCTTTGATGTCTGCTGCAAGGATTTCATCCTTGCGTGCGAGCAGATCATCGCTCCAGAGAGCCTTTTCCAGAGCGTCCACACCGAGCCGGTCGATGGCTTTGCCGAGGCGTTCCTTTTTATAGGCATTCTCGCGGAACCAGAGCATCGTCTTTTCAACCAGCGGCTCGATTTCGTTTCCGTCCACCATGCGGGACAGGCGCGTGCCTGCGCGGGTGGATTTTCCCCAGGTACCGCCCACATAGATGGCGTACTGAACCTTGCTTTCCGGTGCGAATGCGCCGAAGGGACATTTGCCGGTGCAAACGCCGCAAGCGAGGCATACATCCGTATTGATCTGTGCCTTACCATCCACAACGGAAACGGCCTTCATCGGGCATGCAGCCTCAATGGCGCATTTTTTGCAGCCGCGGCACTTTTCAGCATCGAATACCGGTGCGCGGTGACCTTCAATGCCAAAATCGTTCAGGCTAGGCTTGGCACAGCTGTTCGGGCAGCCGCCAACGCCGATTTTGAATTTGTGCGGCAGGGAAACATTGCCCCAGCCGATATAATACTTTTCGTGCAGACGCTTTGCCAGAGCCTGAGTATCATAGTTGCCGAAAACGCAGGTAGTACCCTTGCAGGCAACAACCGGACGAACCTTTGCGCCGGTGCCGCCGAATTCCAGACCGGCATTTTCGCGAACAAAGGCGCGGGCTGCATCGATGTTTTCATAAGCGATACCGGGAATCTCTGCGCACAGGCGGACGGTGAATGCAACCGTGCCGTTGCCGTAGCGGCGTGCGCATTCGGCAAGAATTTCAAGCTGGGCTGCGGTAAAGACGCTGCCGGGCGCGACTACGCGGCCGGAAAAACAATCGGTTCCGCGATTGCGCAGAAAACCAAGCGCCTTTACGCGGGTAATATCGTCTTTGGTGATGCTCATGTATTCCACCTCATGGTATATAATCTATGTTTATATTTTACTGCAATCGCAGCGTTGCGTCAAGGCATTTTGTGTCTAAGTGCAAGCATCAAAAAAAGCCTCAGCTTGGCTGAAGGCTTTTTTTGATGCTTGAAACTACTCTGTATTGCTGCTAAGTCGGCGGCGTGATATCAGAATGAACCGATCGAGCCGCGCAAACCAGTTCCAGATGGAGATCAGGGAATTCCATTCTTCCGGATATGCACTGACGCCGGAGAGGGAAATGGATTCAACGCCTGTGCGGGAGATGGTAAGACCCCATTCCGAGGGAGGATAACTGTCGGCAAAATAGCGCTTTTCCCAGCGATACACACCGATTTCATCCATGCGGTCAAGAAGCTGCGCATATGCAGGCTGACTGATTGGGAATTCAATGGAATTGACCTGCAGATCGTCGCAAGATTCTGGTGTGAGTTTGCATTGTGGCAAGATGCAGTCCTGACCGGCGACGGTGATGCGGATGCGCTTGGTGCGCCGGGTGCAGTTTAGAAGGATGTGAAAACTGACACCGTTGTAATTGCTGACATGAAAGGAAATTTGTGAAATGGCGTCGGGAAGGGAACGCAAAGGCGTATCCATGTATGACCTCCGAACGTATCACAAAAAAAGATGCAACTATTATTATAGGGGTTCATAAAGGATATGTCAATGAAATATGCTGCAAAAGCGTACAAAAAAGGCCGGAGAACATTCTCCGGCCTCAGATCTCTGCCAAACCCTGCAAACGCAAAAATCCTTATGAACAGTAAAAGCGTCGTAAGGATTTTTGCTTGCTGTGTCAGCAACACTTGCAGCCAGCAGTCACTTATGTCCATGTAAGCTCCCTTGACTGCAAGTTTGCTTCCTTGCCTTGCAGGCTTTTTCAGACTCTGGCAAATCGTTGACTTTGTCAACGATTTGAGGCCGGAGAACATTCTCCGGCCTCTGAACAGGAATTTATTTTGCGGCTGCCTCCATGGCTTTCTTTGCAGCGTCGCGGGCGCTGGTGCGGCCTTCCTCCTGAATATCTCCGGCTTTGGTAAGGGAGATCTTGGTGAGGTAGGGACCGACGATTTCGTAAATCAGAACAGCGAACAGGGTGATGTTGCGTACGATGGAACCATCGGCACCAAGTGCGGTAGCCTTGATGGCCATGCCCAGAGCGACACCTGCCTGCGGGAGCAGCGTGATACCCAGGTACTTGACGATATTGGGGTCGCACTTCACGAGGCTTGCACTGCTGCTTGCGCCGAAGTACTTACCGAGGGAGCGGGCGATGATGTAGACGATACCGACAACAACAACGGTCCACTCGGAGAATACGGAAAGGTCAAGTTCTGCGCCGCTGATAACGAAGAACAGAATCAGAATCGGTGCGGTCCAGCGGTCGGCGCGCTCCATCAGTTCTTCAGAGAAGTCACAGATGTTGCAGAATACGGTGCCCAGCATCATGCATGCCAGCAGGGAAGAAAAGCCAACGTGAATACCGCCAACCGTGAAGCTGCAGCAGGAGATACCAACCGTCAGCATTACGAAGGTAACGGACACAGCCATACGCTTGGAACGGGAGTGGAAGTACTGCTCGCATTTGGAGAACAGCATACCCATAACGAAGCCCAGACCCAGGGAAAGGATAACCTCCAGCAGGGGTTCAAGAATGATGGACAGAACGTTGAGCTCGGAAAGGCTGATGGATTTTGCGATACCGAAAGAAATTGCAAATACGACAAGACCGACAGCGTCATCCAATGCAACTACAGGCAGCAGGATATCGGTCAGCGGACCCTTGGCCTTGTACTGACGAACAACCATCAGGGTGGCGGCAGGTGCGGTTGCGGTTGCTACTGCGCCCAGTACGATTGCGGCGGACAGGGGCAGTACGTTCGGCATGGCAAAGTGCAGAGCGATCAGAGCAACGTCAACGACAATGGTGGTTACAATAGCCTGCATGATACCGATAACGGTTGCCTGCTTACCGATCTTTTTCAGAGCGGAAAGGCGGAACTCGTCACCCATGGAGAATGCGATGAAGCCCAGAGCTACGTCGGAAATAACGCCGAAACCGGCAAGCTGATCATGCGTGATGCCAAGACCGGGAATGTCAAATGCGCCCAAAACGAACGGACCGATCAGAACGCCAGCAACGAGGTATGCGGTAACAGCGGGGAGGTTCAGCTTCTTTGCCAGTCGGGAAAGAAGAAGTCCTGCAAGCAATGCTACCGAAAGGGTGATCAGAAGAACTGCCGTGGATGACATAGTTATCAGTGCCTTCTTTCATCTTTAATAAGTAGAGTTTCTTGCGCGTACGGTTCTGTATTATATCATTCATGTGTCAAAGAAGCGTGCATGCAATTGCGTCATATAGGTTGTTTCTGTGTTAAAGATAACGCCCCGAATCGGAACCTACTGTTTCCGATCCGGGGCGTACATAAGGTGTATTTATTTTACAGTGCCTGCATTTCTGCAATGCGGGCTGCGATGGAGGTGAGGAGCTCTTCGTTCTTGGCGAGCTTTTCCTTCTCCTGTGCTACGAGAGCTTCGGGAGCCTTGGAAATGAATTTCTCATTGGTGAGCATGCCCTTGCCGCGGGCGATTTCGCCCTGAACGCGTGCGAGGTCCTTATTCAGGCGTGCAAGCTCCTTATCGAGGTCAACGAGCTCACCCAGCGGGATGAATACTGCGCATGCGTTGGTTACGCAGGAAGCGCTCTTTGCCGGGTTGGCGTCGCCCTCTGCCAGCAGCGTCATGCCGCTGGAGGAAGCCAAGCGTGCGAAATATCCGTCGGCCTGAGAAAGAACATTCTGCCAGCCGTCTGCGGGGCGTACGAACATCTGGGCACGCTTGCCGGGGGCAACGTTCATTTCGGCGCGCAGGTTGCGGATGGAGCGGATGGTTTCCATGATGCCTTCCATCTGCTCGGCTTCGGTGGTGAAATCGAACTCGGGCAGTGCAACCGGCCATTCTGCCTTGATCAGCATGCCTTCGGTGTTCGGCAGGAAGGAGTAAACTTCCTCGGTGATGAAGGGCATATAGGGGTGCATGAGCTTGAGGATGCCGGTCAGCACATAGCACAGTACGGACTGCGCGCAGGTCTTGGCGGCCTCGTCTTCGCCGTTCAGGCGGTTCTTGGCAAGCTCGATGTACCAGTCGCAGAACTGGCTCCATACGAAATCGTACAGGGCTTCTGCGGCATAACCGATATCGAGGTTTTCCAGATTCTCGGTTACGGTGCGGACAGTCTGCTGGAAGCGGGTGAGAATCCACTTATCGCACAGGTCGAGCGCATTCACGTCGATGGGAGCGCCGTTCCAGCCTTCCAGATTCATCATGGCAAAGCGGCTGGCGTTCCAGAGCTTGTTGGCGAAATTGCGGTTGGCTTCGATCTTTTCGATGCTCATGCGCATGTCGCTGCCGGGAGCTGCGCCGAGGATGAGGGAGTAGCGCAGGGCGTCTGCGCCGTACTTTTCGATAACCTCAAGGGGATCGATACCGTTGCCCAGGGACTTGGACATCTTGCGGCCCTGTGCATCGCGCATGAGACCGTGCAGCAGTACCTTCGGGAACGGAACTTCGCCCATCTGCTCGATGCTGGAGAAGATCATGCGGGCGACCCAGAAGAAGATAATATCATAACCGGAAACCATCAGGCTGGTGGGGTAGAAGTATTCCAGATCTTCGGTCTTGTCCGGCCAGCCGAGCGTGGAGAACGGCCACAGTGCGGAGGAGAACCAGGTGTCCAGAACATCCTCATCCTGATGCATGGAGCCGCCGCAATCGGGGCAGGCATCCGGAGCGGTGCGTGCTACGACCATCTTGCCGCACTTGTCGCAGTAATAGGCCGGGATGCGGTGACCCCACCAGAGCTGGCGGGAGATGCACCAGTCGCGGATGTTTTCCATCCAGTTGTAGTAGGTCTTGGAGAAGCGCTCGGGGATGAATTCGATTTCACCCTTGCGAACTGCCTCGATGGCGGGATCGGCAAGCGGCTGCATCTTTACGAACCACTGGGTGGATACCAGGGGCTCAACGGCTGTGTGGTGGCGGTAGCAGGTACCGACGTTGTGGGTCAGGGGCTCGATCTTTACGAGCAGACCCAGTGCATCCAGATCGGCAACAACGGCCTTGCGGCATTCTTCGCGGGTCATGCCTGCGTACTTGCCTGCGGCTTCGCTCATGGTGCCGTCGTCGTTGATGACGCGGATCATTTCCAGATTGTGGCGGCGGCCGACCTCGAAGTCGTTCGGGTCGTGTGCGGGAGTCATCTTAACTGCGCCGGTACCGAATTCGCGGTCAACGTATTCGTCTGCAACTACGGGGATTTCGCGGTTCATGAGGGGCAGGGTAACGGTCTTGCCAACGAGGTTGGTGTAGCGCTCGTCATCCGGATGTACGGCAATACCGGTATCACCCAGCATGGTTTCCGGACGGGTGGTGGCAACGATTACATCGCCGTTTGCGCCCGGGTAGCGCAGATGCCACAGGTTGCCCTGCTGCTCTTCGTATTCAACCTCTGCGTCAGAAAGAGCGGACTGGCACTCGGGGCACCAGTTGATGATGCGTGCGCCGCGGTAGATGAGGCCCTTTTCATACAGGCGTACGAATACTTCAATAACGGCCTTGTTCAGACCTTCGTCCATGGTGAAACGCTCGCGGGTCCAGTCGCAGGAGGTGCCCAACTTGCGCTGCTGGCTTACGATGCGGCGGCCGTACTGTTCGCGCCACTGCCATGCACGCTTGAGGAATTCCTCGCGGCCGAGGTCCTGCTTGGTGAGGCCCTCTTCCTTCATGGCGTCAACGATCTTTACTTCGGTTGCGATGGAAGCATGGTCGGTGCCCGGCAGCCAGAGGGTCGGGTCACCCTTCATGCGGTGATAGCGGATGAGGATGTCCGTCGGGATTTCGTCCATCGCGTGGCCCATGTGGAGATGGCCGGTGATGTTCGGCGGCGGCATCATTACGGTGAAGGGCTTTTTGCCCGGAACGCGCTCGGGAATGAAAGCGCCGGATTCTTCCCACATTTTATACAGTCGGTCTTCGACTGCAGTGGGGTTAAAGGTTTTTTCCATCTGCATTGTTCTGCCTCCCAGAAATAAAAATAGCGATGCGTTCGCTAAGGGCGAACACACCGCGGTACCACCTTAATTTGTCCTCTCGCGCGATAAGGGGCGCACCCCGGCACAGCTAATGATTCACCGTGCCGCCTCCGAAGCGACCTTCCCCATATCCTGACCCGAGCGATCTTTCAGCCGATGAATCGCCCTCTCTGCTGGCTGGTATACAGGTACTCCTCTCCGTCACAGGCGAGTATTGCTAACGATTATAGACCTTTCCTATCAAAGAGTCAAGACTTTGACGGAATTTTAACGGCTTCCCATGCATAGATGCCCATTGCCAAAAGCGATGCGGCAAGCGCGATATAGATCATGACATTGCCAATGGTGAAAATTGCGGTGACATTGTGCCAGGGATAGACCAGCGCAATCGCGGCGATGAAAAGGCAGGTTGCGGCTTTGCCGAAGATATTGCTCTTGACCACGACCTTTTTGCCCAGCATGCCCAGCGCGCCGATGACCAGAAATGCTTCCTTGCCGATCATCAGCCAGAATACAAGCCATGGCACATAGCCTGTATCCGCAAGACAGTAGAGAACCGTGAGCACAATCAGCTTATCGGCAAGGGGGTCAAAAAGCTTGCCGAAGGAGGTGATCTGGTTCCACTTGCGGGCGAGGTATCCGTCCAGGAAATCCGTAAAGCTGGCTGCAAGGTAAATCACCAGGGAAATCCATCGCATATCCGGGTATTTATAATAAGTGATGTACACTGCCGGAATCATCAGAATGCGAAGGAAGGTAAGTGCGTTTGGCAGATTCAGATTTTTTTTCAGATAGCTCATGTAACAACATCCTTTCGTTGCTATATAGGATACCGCATCAGGCAATTGTTGTCAATGGAGAAAAGATGGCCTGAAAACGAAAAATTAACGCATTCGTAGCGACATTGGCATGAAAATATGGTCTAATGAACAAGGATGTCGTGTGTATTTTGCGGCAGAGAAGAAAGTTCCTCTGCAAGTATTATCCGCTGCAGATCGATATTATTCTTTCAAGGCATCGGTTGGGCGAAGGTTTTGATAAACAGTCGAGGTGACGATATGAAAAAATTTTTGTGTCTGTATATAGCCATGTGTCTGTTGATGGGAATTGTTCCTTCTGCAATGGCACTGCCGGAATCCATTCAGATTGTAATCGGTGAAACTTATGATTTCGGCGAGGAAGTCACGGGCGGCGGGGAAATTGTTTCGCTGGAAGGCAGTGTGCTTACAGGAAAAAAACAGGGAACAGGCGTGGTGGAATCCGGGGATGAAAAATGCTTTGTTGTCGTACGCGATCAGAATGCGCGCGTGTTCCTGTACGGAATCAGCCGACTGATGACGCTGTACGCGGGCGAAAGCTTTGCGCTGACGGGAACTATCTATTCGCGCGATCCCATTCATACCGTGACCGTGAAGGTAGGGGATGAAATTTTCGTGAC
This sequence comes from Clostridiales bacterium, assembly GCA_015056055.1. GTDB lineage: Bacteria > Bacillota > Clostridia > Christensenellales > Aristaeellaceae > Alectryocaccomicrobium. The sequence goes on from SVHC01000008.1 coordinate 65,607, forward strand.
GGAGCCGGCGGACGGCGCGTTCCGCTATTCTATGTCAAAGATTGATGCGAAGGTGAAATTCGGCAGTCTTACGCCGGGTATCAAGCGCATGACCATAGACGTTGAAACCGATGCGGGCGTGACCAATGTATGGGACGTTACCTTTGTGGTAAAAGAACGTATCTGGCAGCGGGCGGAGAACAGCATGATTTATGAGCCGGAGCCGGTTGCGGCATTTTTCGGCGACGATTCCTACCTGTTCGACTATACGATGGAAGATGGGAATATTATTGTGGATCCCGAATGGGTTCGGGAAAACATCGTGAGCCTGCATTTCTTTTACGGAATGAGCTATTCCGTGAACAAAAAGGCGCTGCCGAATTTTGAAGTGGCGTTGGGCACGATTCTCAATTCGCAGGTAGAGATGCAGTATGCGGACGGCGAGGTGCGCAGATGCGATCTTGCGGATTTGGTGATGTGCGCAATGGGGGACGGAACCTACAATGCCCGATTCACTTCCGGCGGCGAAAATCTGTCCTCGCACAGCTTTGGCACGGCGATCGATATTAATTCGGCGCTGCCTGTCAATCGAATGAAAGAGGAGAACCGTGCGATCATCGCCGATGCGATGGCAAAACTGACTTATCTGGGAGACGGATTTATCGGAAATACCGCACTGTACCGTTTCTCCTACGATGGCAAAGCGCCCGAAACGGGAGCGGTGCCCGACGAGCTCAAAAACTGTCTGCTGTATGAAATCGCTTTTGCACCTGCCGGATTTAACTGGGGCTATTATTTCAGCGAACCGTGCGATCCGATGCATTTTACCCTGACGGAAATTCCGGCCAACGAGCGCGTTGTAATCGTCAAATAATCAGAAACGCTATGTAGGCGGAATAAACAGCCAGCAAAAGAACTCCCTGCAGACGGCAGAAGCGCTGCTTCAAAAGTGTCGGAACAACGGCAATCAGTGTAAGAATCATGCCGAAAGGAATGTCAATAAAGGCATTTTGACTGCTCAGCGGCAGATTTTCTCCTGCAATCAGGCAGCACAGCGGCAATATCAGCGTGAGATCAATGATGTTTGCGCCGATGATGTTGCCGATGGATAGTGACTCTTCTCCGCGCCGGAGCGCGGCAATCAGCGTTACAAACTCCGGCAGAGAAGTGCCGACGGCAATGAGTGTTGCACCGATTACGCCGTCCGGGACCCCGGCGAGAGATGCAAGCGCGCTGCCTTTATCCACCAGCAGCTGTGCGCCGATTGCGATGCCTGCCGCGCCGCCTGCAAACTGAAATATGCGAAACAGAATCTCGCTTTTTTTTACAGAATGGGATTCATGGGCGTCCGCTGCCGGAAGGCTGCGGGCGCTTGTTGTAATTTGATACAGGAACAGGCCCAGAACCGCCAGTAAGAGCACGCTTTGAAACGGGGAAAGAGACGCGTTTCGCGTTGTGGAAAACAGCAGTGCGGAGGAAAGCATCAGCAAAAGCCCCTTGGGCGCAAAATCCTGCAGCGAAACGGACGGGGCAGAAGCAATTATGGAAATGGCGAGAATCAGTCCGACATTTGCCGTTGCGGAACCTACGGCGTTTCCGGCGGACATATCGATTTTTCCCTGCACGGCAGCAAACAGCGAAACCAGCATTTCCGGCAGCGTGGTTGCAAGGCTCACAAGCGTTGCGCCGATAACCATCCGGGGAATGCCTGTCCTTTCGGCAATCCAGACGGAGGCGTCCACAAAGGCGTCTCCGCCTTTTATAATCAGCAGGATACCTGCCGCAAACAGAACGAATACCCAGATGACAGACATAGGCTCCTCCTTATAAAGGGCGTTGAAAAGGGTTCGTCCCATAATATACGCAAATGCTGCCGGAAATTCCGATTGCGCGCAAACAAAAAAGCGCGAAGCCGGCAGAACGCAGATTGCGTTTGCAGCAGCTTCGCGCTATAAAGCGATGGATTATGCGGCGGGTGCGGCAGTGGGAGTGGCGGCAGGAGTCTTTCTGGGAGCATCTTCCGAGAAGAGCAGCGCCTGCAGTTCGGGGGAAGCAATACCGTCAACATCAAATCCGGCTTCCTGCTGGAAGAACTTGACAGCGGTCTGCGTCTTGGAACCGAACTTACCGTCCGCGGTATCATTCAGCCAGCCAAGCTCGATCAGACGTTCCTGCAGCGCCTTGACGGCATCGGAGGACATATCCTTTGCGAGCGAGGTGTACTGGGAAAGGTCAGGTTTGGGCTCTTCAGTGATGATGGGCTCAACCGGTTCGGTATTGACGTTGACCTTCTGGCTGTTGATGATGTTGTTCAGAACAGAGGGCGTCGTTGCCCCCTTCAGGGCGGCGATACCGTTCTGGACAATGGTCCAGTTGTTCTGGGAAGTCTGGTTGATCTGATTCTTTTCCTCGGCGGTTGCATTTGCGAGCTTTGCGGCGTTCATACCGTCAACCGATAGGGCACTGCCGATATTTTCGCAGATGTGCAGCATTGCATTGATGAAAAGCTGATCATTTTCGCGTGCCGGGTCGGGCAGCATTGCCTTGATTTCGGCGGTCTTTTCATCGACTTTGTTGACGAAGGAAAGTGCATCGCTCTGGTACAGGGCGATCATTTCCACTTTATAGGTATCTTCCGTCAATGTGGTGAGGTACGTGGTGCCGTCCTCAAAGAGGGTACGGGAAACGCCTTCAATGGGAGAGGTGTTTCGCTGGCTGACAACGTAGTCAATCCACAGATAGCCGCCCACGAACACTGCAATCAGCACGATAACAACGGCAGCGTACTTGGCGATAGAGGCATAATTCAGGGAAGGCATGCGGAAAGCACGGCCGTCATCCTCAAATTCAAAGCCTTCACTGTTATCGTCGTCCAAAGTGTCGTCGTCATCAGAGACGGTTTCACTGTGCGGCTCGTTGTAAACGCCGGAATTCGCGAGGTTCTCGTCATCCGCATCCTCGTCATCTTCATCCTCGGAGAAAAGCGGACGGGTATCCTTGTTGCGGCCGAAGGGAAGCTTGGCAGTCAGGTTGCTGCGCTTGGTGCGCTCATTTCGTACCGGCAGGGGTTCCTCGCCGTTTATGATGCGCTGCGCCATTTCACTGATTTCGGGTTCTTCCTCAACGACAACGGGCTCCACATGGATATCGGAAATATCAATATCCAGTGCGTCGTCTTCGGCTTCTTCCTCTGCCTTGGGTGCTTCTTCGGCAGAAGTCTGCGCGGCAGATGCATCGCCAAAGATGGATTCTACGCCGCCTTCATCGCTCTGGGATTCAGCTTCCTGTGCATTTTCGGCGGCTTCGCTTTCGGGAGCAGCTTCTTCGGCGACGGCTTCTTCTTCAAGGACAGGCCTGTAGGTTGTGCGGCTGAGAACATCGCCCTCATCTTCCTGCGCATCCGGACTCATGTAGGTGGTTCGGGTGTAGGGAAGGAACTGCGCGGCGATTTTGGAAGTTTCGCCGGGAGCGATTACCGGCTGAGCTGCCGTGTACGGGTGACCGGGAAAACGATTCTCGCCCACCGGTGCACCGCAAAACGGGCAGGAAGTGGAATCGGCTTTCAGGGTTTTACCGCAATTTGCGCAAAACATGTTTCATCCTCCTTTTCGAACGGGGCGGTTTAGCGCTTGGCGTTCAAAGGGTTGACTGTGCGCCCGCTTGTTATGCGGGGGGATTGCACACCGGACAGGCGGTCAGCTCGCGCTGATGTGCCTGTTCAATGGTCAGCGCAAGTGTAAGGGGATTCCCGTCGCACAATGCGCCTGTGTGATAATATTCATCGCCGTCCGTGGTGTATACGACAGATGAAAAGTAACTGTTGTTTTGACCGGTGGTCTGAGAAAGCCGGTCAAAATCCGCCTGCACCGCATTGCCTTTTGAATAGGTAAACGAGGTGGGCAGATTGGGCGAAGGCGTAACGGTCTGCATGCCGCCTTCGGGCATGAGCGGAATCAGCATTGCCATCAGTATCAGAGTTGACACTGCGGTAAGCAGTATGCGCCCTCGCGTAAGAAATATCTTTTTGCGCCACAACAGCGCGATGCCGACGGGCGGAAGTATGATCAGAAGCAGGAATGCCGTCAGAGCACGGGTGGAAAAGAAGCGCTCCTTTTCACTTTCAAGCACTACGCGCGAATAGCGCGAGGAGTGTGCATTTTTGCCGCCGGAGAGCATATCGCCCATGGCCTTTGCATCCTTGCGGGATACGCCACTTCGATTAAAAGGATTTGCCATGCAAACTATCCTTCCGCATACTGTAAATTACATTATACCAAAACTTTTTGGGGATTACAAGGAAAAATCTCCCATTCCGTGCAAGAAATGCTGCGGAGTGGGAAGCAGACGGATTTTATTCCGTCTGCTTTCGGCTTTGGGGAATTACTTCTGCTGTTCCTGCATTGCAATCAGTGCAAGTGCAAGCTGATCGGGGCAGCTCGTACCGCCGCGGCACTCGATGCCCTTCAGACGACGGATTGCTTCTTCCACAGCCATACCTTCCACCAGACGTGCAACGCCCTGGGTGTTGCCGGTGCAGCCGCCGTCAAAAACAACGCGGCGGATGATGCCGTTTTCAGCGTCGATGTGGATCATGCGGGAGCAGGTGCCGGAAGTTTTGAAATCGAACATTGGTGTATATTCCTCCAGTTTTATGTGTATACGGAGAAATTATATAGCCATGAACACGAACTGTCAACAGTCCTTTGTTTTCATTTGCATAAATGTTTGTGTCATTTGCATAGGTTTATGCATTTGTGTGCCCGAAAGGCGTGGCATGAGGCGGGATTTATGCATTTTTGAAAGTAAGGGAGTAGCTTTCGCCTGCTTTGGTTTCGAAGGTGGTTTCACCGCTTTCAAGGATGGTTCCTTCGGGCAGAATCAGGCGAACCGGATTTCCGCAAAGAGAGGTGACGACTGCCTTTGTAAGCACGCCGTTCTCCCAGAAAATATCCGCCGTAAATCCGCCGCGCAGAGTAAGACCGGTGAGGCTTCCGGTGGGAAGTGCAGAGGGGAGCGCAGGAAGCAGACGGATTGCACCGTCCAGATCCTGACAGAAAAGCTCTGTAAGCGCGGGAATCAGGCCGATGTGCGCATCAATCTGGAAAAGTTTTTCCCCGCCAAACCACTGTGCGCCGCCGCGTCCGCGGAAGTCGGTGTGCGTCATCATCATATTGGGCAGCGTATGGATGTTGAAGGCCGGATAAAATTTGCCGTAGGCTTCGTCGCCGCGTCCAAGACGGGCAAGGATGTGTGCATCCCATGCGTATGAGAAGGCGGTGGAGTCCGCATTGCCAGCGGCAAAGCGCTTGTCGAGCAGTTTTTCCAGCGCATCGGTAAGAGCAGGCTGGCTTTTGCGGGTGATCGAAGTGCCGGGGCAGAAACCGACAAAGGGGGAACGATGCCTGTGACCGGGCTCGGATTCTTTGTGCGGCAGAGCCCATTCCAGCGCCGCGCCGTCTTCACCGATTCCGGGCTTGCGGAGGCTGGCGGCAAGGCTGGCGTACTTTGCCTGATCTTCTGCGTTTCCGAGAATTTCTGCGCCCTTTGCAAGATCCAGGAACAGCTCATACGCCAGTTCCAGATCGCAGGATGCGGCGGAGGCAATCCAGATATACTGCCCGTCCACGAGATGGCGCATTTCGGGAGATGCGCCGAAGGGGAAGGTAAGGGTACCGTCCTCGCAGGAAACAAGCATGGATTCGTAGAAATCGGCGATTTCGATAAGCGTGGGATACATGCGCGCGAGAAGGTTTTTATCCTGCGTATATTCGTAATAGAACCAGAGGATCGTGCCCAGCCATGCAGTGGAACCAAGGAAGCCATACCCCAGCATATCGGTGGAACCAATGATCCACGGATCGCAGCAACCGTCAAAGGCTGCGCCGCGAGCGCCGTACATATCGTTTGCCGCATGGCGACCGTCAGGCAGCAGGCGTTCCACCCATTCAAGGAAGGGCTGGAACCACTCTTTCAGTCCGGCTGCGCCCAGACCCCAGTAGCACATCTCAATATTCAGATCCAGATGATAGTCGCTGTCCCACAGCGGGCGAATGTCGCGGTTCCAGATGCCCTGCAGATTGATGGGCGCTTTCAGGGAAGCATCCTTTTTCGGCATGCCGGAAGAAATGGCGAAATAGCGCGCAGCGTTAAAGGCAGTTTCCAAAAGGAAGGGATCGCATTTTCCGCTTTCGCAGCAGGCGTCGATGCGTTCGGATGTAGGCATAACAACATCGGAAGAGGCAATGTTCAGGCGCGTGCGGTTATATACGGAAGAAAAATGTTCGCGGTGCGCCTTGGCAATAGCGGGCAGACGGTGATAATCGCTGATGGGAGAAAGCGTTTCAAGGCAGAGTGCAGCGGGATCGGCGGTTTCGCGGTCGTCTGCAATGCTTACGATAAACCAGACCTCGTCGCAGGTGTTGAAGCGGATGGCCTGTCCGCGGTCGGGATTGTTGCCCGTATCGCGGGTAAAGCCCCAATCAAGACCGTAGGATTTGGGTTCGGTGACGGGTTCTTCGTCGTAGGTCTTCTTGGCAATGCCGAGCTTTCCGTTGCGGTGCAGAACGCGCAGCGCTCCGGCAAAACGCTTGCCCTCCTCAAAAACGCCGGAAAGGGAAATTTCGCCGAAGCGGACTTCGGAAGTGATTTCGCATTCGTCATCGGGCATGCGGGAAATGGAAACAGTGCCCGAGAGCGCGGAGGGAGCGGATGCCGAAAGATGCATCACGAAAACGCCTGCCTCATGGGCGCAGAAGCTTTCCTGACAATAGCGGATGCCGTTCACCGTGAACTGCGCAAAGGCAACGCCGTGTTCCATATCCAGCCCGCGGCGGTAATCGGACACATCCTCCGGCGCAAAGTTCATCTGCACATACATATCGAATGCCGGAACAAACGGGTTGACATAGATGGGTTTTCCGGATTCCGGCATGGTTTTCATCAGAAGATTGTGCGCATCAAGATATTTGCCCTCAAGGCAGAGCTTTTTGATTGCATCAATATCGTTTTTGGTGCCGTATTCGGGGTGCGGAAATGCCTTGCGCCACAGAAGGTCGTGGTTAAAGGATACCTGTGCGCATTTGGCATCGCCGTATACCATGGCACCGATTCGACCGTCGCCCAGAGGATATGCTTCCGCCCAGCTGGGTGCGGGGATATTTTCACAGAGAAAGGAGGAAGAAGCGGTGTTCCATACGGAAATTTTGTTCATAAAATATGCTTCCTTTCAATAGCGATAAAGCTGCTTTGTGCCGATATGCGTTTTTTACAATAATTAAATTGTACCAGATACAACTACCTCTGTCAAATGTGTTTAACAAACTGCTCTTGAAAAATCGCCGGATTTCGTGTATGATAGGCATACAGATTTATTTATACTATGGAGGGATTTCCATGTCCATTCAGAAGAATTTGTTTGATACTCTGCCGTGCGGTAAGCAGGTAGAACGCTATACTATGACCAATGCTTCCGGCGCGAGCGTTTCCATTTTGAATTACGGCGGAATTATCCAGTCCATTATCGTTCCCAATGCCGCAGGCGAAATGGCGGACGTTACTCTGGGCTACCCCGCAATCAAGGGCTATATTGAAAATCCCGGCTATATCGGCGCTCTGATCGGCCGCGTCGGCAACCGCATCGCCGATGGACGCTTTACCCTGAACGGCATCGAATACCAGCTGGCAAAGAATGAAAACGGCGTTACCCACCTGCATGGCGGCGCTGTCGGTTTCGATAAGAAAATCTGGGACGTAACTCCCGTTGAGGGCATCAAGGCTGACCACCTGATCCTGAAGTATGTCAGCGCAGACGGCGAGGAGAATTATCCCGGCGAGCTGACCGTCATGGTTACCTACTCTTTCGATGACGATTGTGCTCTTTCCATCCGTTACGAAGCGGTTTCTACCAAGGATACCCCCGTCAGCCTCACCAACCATGCATATTTCAACCTGGCAGGCGAAGGCAGCGGCAGCATCATCGATCACAAGATCCAGATCGCAGCGGACTGCTTCACCGTCGTGGACAGCAAGTGCATCCCCACTGGCGAAAGCCGCCCTGTCGACGGTACTCCGTTTGACCTGCGCGCACTGCGCCGCATCGGCGACGATATCGATGCCAATGACGAGCAGATCGGCTTCGGCGCAGGCTACGACCACAACTTCGTTCTCAACGGCGAAGGAATGCGCAACTGCGTAGTTCTGCACGCAGCAGGCCGCGTGATGACCGTTTCCACCGACATGCCCTGCATCCAGTTCTATGCCGGCAATATGCTTGCAACCGAAGAAGTAGGCAAGTGCGGCCGTCCCTATGGCAAGCGCGAAGGTCTGTGCCTTGAAACTCAGTACACCCCGGATGCAATCAACCATCCGGAATTCGGCTGCGCAGTTCTGGCTGCCGGCAAGAAGTACGAGTTCACCACGGTTTACAAGTTCAACACCTGCGAAGAATAATACCGGTTTATACCTTGCGGCATGATGTAACTTTTTACGGGCAGCGCCCGTCAAATACACGGTTATGTCATAAATACAGCAATACATGCGAAGGAGGGAAACGCACATGCCAAAGTCCGGCAAGCCGCAAAACAGCGGCTTAATGAAGGTGGTTATGGCTGTTGCCATGGTGGCTGTGCTGCTGCTCGCCTATTTCGCCCAGTTTGTCTGGTTCCCGAGCGGAGTGAGCGTAACAACGCCCGACAACGAATTCGGCCAGAGCGTCGCGGCCATTGCAGCGACGAGCGAAGTAAAGATCAACGAGATTATGAGTGCGAATTCATCCGCATTTTCGGATGAGCGCGGCGAATACGGCGACTATGTGGAATTGGTCAATTCCGGTTCCGCACCGGTGAATCTGCACGGTCTGATTCTGACGGACAAGCTGAATTCCAAGGTGCAGTTTGTATTCCCCGAACATGTGCTGGGCGCGGGCGAAACGGTGCTCGTGTTCTGCGATGACGGGAACGCCAATGCCTACGGCAGCGTATACCATGCGCCCTTCAAAATCTCGTCTTCCGGCGACACGGTTATGCTCTGCAACGATGCGGGCACGGTAATTGAAAGCGTGACGGTTCCTGCGCTGGATTCGAACTGCGTATATATGCGCAATTCTTCCGATGAATGGGTAATCTCCGCGGAATACACGCCCGGCATGGCAAACACGCACATCAATTATACTTCGCTGATTTCGAACCGCGAATTTGTGGCAAGTGATATCGAAATCACCGAAATTATGGCGGATTGTGCGACTTACGCGCCGACCGTTTCCGGTCTCGTTTACGACTACATTGAGATTCACAACAGGGGATCTCAGGCTGTCAACCTCAAAGGATATTGCCTCTCCGATTCCGAGGCGGAGCCCACAAAGTGGCGCTTCCCGGATGTAACGATTCAGCCGGGTGAGTACCTCATTGTTTATGCCTCCGGGCTGGAAAACCAGACGGGTTCGGAACTGCATGCGGGCTTCAAGCTCAGCGCGGAACGCGAACAGGTCGTTCTGGCAGACGGATACGGCAGACTGATTGAGATTGTCGATTTCGAAAATTTAAAGGCTGATCAGGCGTATTCAAAGATTCTGAATACCGGAGAATGGACCATTAACGTTTCTCCTACGCCGGGTCACGAAAACACATCTGCTAGCGCCGCGCTGATCGAAGGTCAGTTTGCGGCGCAAAATTCAATCGGGATTTATATCAACGAATTTGCGGCTACCACAACAGAGCAGGAGTACGACTGGGCAGAGATTTTCAATTCGACTGCGCAGACGGTGGACATCTCCGGCTGGGGCTTTTCGGATGATCCGTCCCACCCGCGCAAGTGGCAGTTTCCGGCGGGCACAACAATCGGCCCCAATTCGTATCTGGGCGTATTCTGTTCCGGGATGGATACCTACTCCGCCGGAACGTATCACACGAATTTTTCCATTTCGGCTACAGGCGGAGAAACGCTCGTTCTCTCCTCTCCCGAAGGGCAAATTTACAGCCGCATGCCGGTACTGCAGCAGTACACGGACATGTCCTACGGTCGCATGTACCAGCAGGACGGCTACTTCTATTTCACCACTCCCACGCCGCGCGCGGCAAATTCCATGACGGGGTACCGCGACCGCGCAGCTTCCCCGGTGATGAGTGTTGAGGGTGGCCTGTACCGCACGGGCGACAGCTTCACCGTGACGATTTCTTCGCCGGACGGCGGCAGGATTTACTACACAACAGACTGCTCGGACCCGGATGAAAACTCCATTGTCTACACCGGGCCGATCACGGTTTCCGGCACGACGATTCTGCGTGCGGTAACGGTGAAAAACGGTTCGCTCAATTCGCTTCCGGCAACGGAAAGCTATCTGTTTGATCTGAACCATTCGCTGCAGATCGTTTCCCTGGTATCGGATCCGGACAACCTTTTCAGCGATGAAAAGGGCATCTACGTGAAGGGTCCGAACGCCACAAGCAAATATCCTTACGGAAGCCTCGGCAGCGGTGCAAACTTCTGGATGGACTGGGAACGCGACGCGCACGTTGAACTCTTCGGCTTTGACGGAACCACCATTCTTTCACAGGGCTGCGGTATCAAGCTGCACGGTCAGTACAGCCGCGCGGAAGACCAGAAGGCATTCAAGGTCATTGCGCGCAGCCAGTACGGCAGCAACCGCTTTGAAGCGGAACTGTTCCCTGACAGGGATTATACGGAATATCAGTCGTTCCTCCTGCGAGCCTCCGGTCAGGATATGGCAAAGTCCTTCATGCGCGACTCGATCATCACCTCCTTTGCCGAGGATCTGGACAAGGGCAACGTGATGTATCAGGATACCGCGCTGTGCGTTGTCTATCTGAACGGCGAATACTGGGGCTGCTACAATATGCGTGAGCGCATCAATGCTTTCTCCATTGCACAGTGGGAAGGCTGGACCAGCAACCCCGAGGAGATCGACCTTGTAAAGGCCAATAAAAATGTGATGCAGGGCTCCAATGAAACGTATGAAGAACTGCGCGCATGGATCGCCCAGAACGGTGTCGATACCGATGAAGAGCTTGCCTACGTGGCTGAGCGCATGGATATCGAAAATTATCTGGACTATATCATTCTGCAGATGTATTTTGCCAACACAGACCTTCTGAATGTGAAGAAGTACCGCTCCGTCAATGAGGACGGAAAGTGGCGCTGGATTCTGTTTGATACCGACGGCGGCATGACCTATATTGATCAGAATTCCGTTGGCAGAATGCTGGATCCCAAGGGTGCGGGTCGTGACAATCTGACCTACAACCGCATCCTGCGCGCACTTCTGAAAAACGAGAAGGTCCGCGATTACTTCCTCACCCGGTTTGGTGAACTGCTGGTGGAGTGGAGTGCGGAAAATGTGCTTGCCCGTATTGACGAGCGGTATCTCGAACTGAAGGGCGAGATGGGGCAGCACTATTCCAAGTGGAAGAACAGTACTACCTGGGAAAAGGAAGTTCAGGCTCTGCGTGACTGGGCTATGAAGCGCCAGTATATCCTGTTCAGCAAGGGATATATTCAGGGCATGGATGCAAGCGATTCTTCCGATAACCTTACTAACGAGGAAATGCAGCATTATTTCGGCGAAGCCATGGCTCTCCAGCAGGCTTTCCAGGAAGGGGTAAGCAATGGTACGATCTCAACCGACCTTCCCCACTAGGCATGAGCTTAAGTTCTATATCAATAACGGAGATATGGCTGCACTGGGCGCAAGGCTGGAAAAGGTACTGTATCGCGATTCACATGCCGGAAAGAACGGGGAATATTTCATTCGTTCGGTATACTTCGATGACTATGTGAACAGTGCCTATTATGAAAAGCTGGAAGGCGGAGAAGCGCGCGATAAATACCGCATCCGCGTTTACGGAATGAATGAAAAGCAGATCTATCTGGAGCGCAAGCGAAAGATGGGCGATTCTATTTCCAAATCCAGCGTGCACATCACGCGCCGCCTCGCAGAGCAGATCATGGACGGAAACCCGAACCGGCTGGAACTTCTGAACGAGCCGCTTTTGAAGGATCTTTTCGTGTTAATGCGTACGCGCCTTCTGCGTCCGGTGGTTCGCGTGGACTACTGGCGCGAGGCATTCATCTACCCGGTGGAAAACACGCGCGTTACTTTCGATAAACGGCTCACTACGGGTCCGTTCCCGGCAGGTTTGTTCGATACTTCGCCGGGCATCATGGCGCTGGATGACGAGCGGCAGATACTGGAAGTTAAGTACGACCACGTGCTGCCCGCGATCGTTTCCAATCTTCTTGCCGGCGTTCCTGCCGAGCGAAGCGCAATCTCCAAGTATATTCACTGCCGCAGATTCGACTTGATGAAATAGGAGGATTCAAATGAACAAGACCGATTTGACCGCTATTTGGGATTCGCAGACGATTTCCATCAGCTCTTTCCCGACCGTACTGATTACCTTGCTGCTTGCTTTCGCCATCGGCGTGTTCATCTTCTGGGTATATAAGATGAATTTCCGCGGCGTAATGTACAGCCAGAACTATGCGCTTTCTCTGGTTCTCCTGGCCACGATCACAGCTCCCGTTGTTCTGTGCATCAAGTCGTCCGTTGCGCTTTCCATGGGCATGGTCGGCGCTCTGTCCATTGTTCGTTTCCGTACGGCTGTCAAGGATCCCCTGGATACGGCCTACATGTTCTGGTCGCTGACGATGGGTATTCTTGTAGGCGCCGGTCAGTTCTTCCTCGCAGCTGTTACGGCTGTGGGCATTGCGGGCCTGTCGTTCCTGCTCAAGTTCATCACTTCCAAGCCGGCTGAAACCTTCCTGCTCGTTGTACGCGGCGAAAGCGGCGTTGAAAACGATGTGTCCGGCCTGCTGCGCCGCATCAAGAATTGCCGCATGAAGAGCAAGACTCTCTCCGGCGCAGGCGTTGAGCTGACCTACGAAATCCGTCTGGAGCGCCAGCAGGATGCTCTGATCAACAAGATCCTCTCCCTGCCCGGCATTCAGGATGCAACCCTCGTAAGCTACGCAAACGAAACTCTGTAATCCATTCGGTATTTGAAGAAGCGCCCGCATCAATTTTTGCTGCGGGTGCTTTTGTGCACATCGGCTCATCCTTCTGCATATCATGCCATAGCTGACTGAGAAATCATTGATTTCTTAAAGCAGCGAAGGGGTGACTGTATGAATATCTGGAATGCCGAAAATTGGAGATGTCGTCCGCCGAGGCCGCCGAAACCGCGACCGTGCCGGGAAGAATGGGAGATGCCCTGCTGCGAAAATCCGGAATACTCCTTTAAGGTACTTGGCATGGACTGCAACGGAAACTGGATTGTCAGCGTTCATAAAAAGCGTGTCTGCATCGTAAATGATTGCCCGACCAGCTGTACGCGATATTATTAGAATGTGCGCCGCGGAGAACATTCTCTGCGGCAATAATATTGTATCCAGTTTTAACACATAAATGGGTTGACAAAATGTTCTTCCTGCGCTATAATATGTAAGCACTGATGCGAGAGCACAGTTCGCGGTCCCTTAGCTCAGCTGGATAGAGCGTCTGGCTACGGACCAGAAGGTCAGGGGTTCGAATCCCTTAGGGTCCGCCATGAAAAAACGCCTTTGTCGAATGACAAAGGCGTTTTTTCAACGAAATAAATCCCTGATGGGATTTGTGAAATGCCCTGCGGGCGTGAAATATGGCTGCGCCATGTGAAATGCCAGCGGGCGTAGGTGGATTTATTTCATTTCACATTTCGCGGAACACGGAATATTTCACAATGACCGTAGGGAATTATTTCATATCGCGCAGCGATATTTCACTTTAATGCTGGGTGGTGCTTGTATGGCAGAATCGAAACTTCGAGAACTCTCGACAGACTTTGCGGTTAAGATAATCAAATTATGCGATATGATCAAGGGGCACTATTCGCTTGTCAATCGATTGGAACGTTCTGCAACATCCATCGGCGCAAATATCCATGAGGCAAATTATGCCCATGGAAAAGCTGACTTTATTGTCAAACTGCAGATTGCCTTAAAAGAGTGCTATGAAACAGAGTATTGGTTAGAACTTTTTGTAAAAGCGGATATTCTAAACAGAGAAGCTGTTGTTGATCTATACAGTCAATGTGGGACAATGCGCCGAATTCTTATCGCATCCATTAACACAGCGAAGGAGAATTCAAAATGAAAGTCGTACTTGGTGCCGGGAATACATCCTATGATGGGTGGATCAGCACACAGGAAACAGAGCTGAATCTTTTGAAACCTGCTGATTTTGAGAGGATGTTTTCGAAAGAAAAGCCAAAAGCATTTCTTGCTGAACATGTTTGGGAACACATGACTCTGGAAGAAGGATATTTGGCGGCAAAGAATTGTTTTTCGTATTTGGCTGATGGTGGTTATATGCGGGTCGCCGTACCGGACAAAAATTTTCGGAATGAATGGTATCAGAATATGGTGAAAGTAGGCGGGAACGGAGATGTGAATCATCCGGCTTTTACCCACAAAATTGTATATGATTACCGATTGCTGTCACAGGTGTTTTTATCTGCAGGATTTGAAGTGGAACTGTTGGAATGGTGCGATGAAATGGGCCGGTTTCATTACAAATACTGGAACGAAGCGGACGGAAAAATTGGCCGTTCCCTGCGCTTTGATACTCGAAACGAAAATGGAAAGCTTGGAATGGTATCCATTATTCTGGATGCGAAAAAGCCTGCTCAGATAATGTATTAATGGCAGCTGAGATGCATATCCGGGTTGGAAATAATCTCTTTTTAACGCTGCAAATGCTTGACAAAATCGGGATTTTGATGCATAATATATAGGCACTGATGCGAGAGCACAGTTCGCGGTCCCTTAGCTCAGCTGGATAGAGCGTCTGGCTACGGACCAGAAGGTCAGGGGTTCGAATCCCTTAGGGTCCGCCACAAAAAACACTCCTTTGTCTGTTGGACAAAGGAGTGTTTTTTTGAACTAAGTGTGCCTTGCGGCACGATATGCACACCTTCGGTGCGTGAAGCGATGCTATGCATCGTGAAGTGCCTGCAGGCGTGAGAGGCACACTTGACTTCACATTGTGCAAAGCACAATACTTCACAGCGGCATCGCCGCTGCTTCACTTGGTGAAACCAAACTTCACTAAGCAACAAAAAAATATTCCGTTTTGCGCAGGGATGTACCTGCGCTTTTTCTGTTTCACGGGATTCCATTTTTTTATCGGACGTGATACAATAAAGTCAGCAATTTCGTTAAGGAGAGGAAAAAATATGAGCATGAAAAATACCTATGATATTTTTAAGGCTCCGGGCGTCGAATGGCGCGGCAAGCCTTTCTGGTCCTGGAACGGAGAACTCAATAAAGAAGAACTGGTTCGTCAGGTTCGTGTGATGAAGGAAATGGGTTTCGGCGGATATTTTATGCATTCGCGCTGCGGCCTGATTACGGAATACCTCGGCGAAGAATGGTTTGAACTGACCAATGCCGTTGCGGATGCGGGCAAAGAGGAAGGCATGGAAAACTGGCTGTACGATGAGGACCGCTGGCCCTCCGGCAGTGCAGGCGGCAAGGCAACGGTGGAAATGGAATACCGCATCAAGTCCCTTACCATCTTTGTAACACCTCCCGAGGCTTTTGAATGGGACGATGAGATTCTGTTTGCATTTGCGGCAAAAATCGCAGAGGATGGAATCGGAATGGGCGGCTATACGGCGCTTACAAAGGACAATGCCGATGAAGTATGGGCAGCGCTGGAAGGATGCGAAGGGGAGAAAAAGGTTCTTTCCTTCAAAATGACCTACGAAAAGCCCAGCAGCAATTACAACGGCAACACCTATCTGGATACCATGAGCGAAAAGGCCGTGCGCCATTTTATTGACCTGACGCACGAGGAATACGCGAAACATTGCGGTGACCGCATCGGAACCACCATCAACGGTATTTTTACCGATGAACCCGATCGCGGACGTGCAATGAGCAATTTCCATGAAAAGGATGGAGTGGGGATTTGCTCGATCTTCTATACGCCGGACATTTTGGATGAATTTTTGAAGCGATACGGTTATGACGCACGTCCCATTCTGCCGGAAATTTTCTTCCGACTGAAGGGCGAGCGCGTTTCAAAAGTCCGAATTGACTACTTTGATCTGGGATGCGATCTGTTCTGCGAGCGCTTCCTCAAGCAGATCAATGATTGGTGCAATGAGCACAATCATATTCTGACCGGACATTTGCTGCATGAGGATGATCTGTCTCCGCAGGTTGTGCCGTGCGGTTCGCTGCTGCGCGGCTATCAGTACATGGGCAATCCCGGCGTTGATATTCTGGGAAACAACAATTACAGCTACTGGGTCGCCAAACAATGCACTTCTGTTGCAAGGCAGATGGGCAAGAAATGGATTCTGTCGGAGATGTACGGTGTTTCCGGCTGGGAATTCACGCTGCGCGGTCACAAGCGCATGGGCGACTGGCAGGCATTGTTTGGCGTGAATGTGCGCTGTCCGCACCTTTCCTGGTATACCATGGAAGGCGAATGCAAGCGCGACTATCCGGCAAGTATTTCGTATCAGTCTCCCTACTGGAAGGATTATAACTTTGTAGAAACGTATTTTGCACGCTTTGGCGTGATGATGGCGGCAGGAAAGCCTGCCTGCGATTTGCTGGTGGTGCATCCGGTTGAAACGATCTGGGCGCTGGCGCATATCAAATGGGCACAGTGGATCTACAGCGTAAGCAAAGAAGTGCAGGATCTGGAAAAGTACTTTAGGCGGATTTTTATGCGCCTGATTGAAAAACGCGTGGATTTTGACTACGGCGAAGAGCAGATCATGGCGCGCAACTGGCGCATTGAGGATGGAAAGTTGTATATCGGCCAGGCGGAATATCGCACGGTTTTGATTGCAGGCGCTCTTACCATCCGCGAATCGACGCTCACCATCCTGCGCGAATTCCTGAAGGCGGGCGGACGCGTGGTATTCACGGGCGAACTGCCGCAGTATGTGGGCGGCATGCCTTCGGATGCCTGCGCAAAGCTTGTGGAAGAGTTCGAAAATGCCGTTTGCGTGGAGGAAGATACTCTGGGCGACAGCATGCTGGCTATGGATACCTGCCCGGTTACCGCCGATGCAGACGAAAAGATTCTGAATCAAGTTCGTGTAAACGGCGAGGATTATATCAGCGCATGGCTGAACATGGATGCGGATAACGCAAGCGGAGCTTTCACCGTGACTGCAAATGTGCCTAAGGGTTACCGCGCGGAAATCTGGTCCATGGAAACGGGCGAGAGGATGGTCTATCCTTCCGAGTACAGGGACGGAAAACTCACGCTGACCTGCGAACTTGAGGCTGCCGGAAGCATGATTCTGGTATTTACGAAATCAACGGATGAAATCGAAACCTATGCGAAGCCGGAACTGAAGGTAACGGGCGAAATTTCCGAAGGCGAGTTTGCTTATGAACTGGAAGAACCGAACGTGATGGTGCTGGACTATGCGCGCAGCAAATTTGCAGATGACGCAGAGTTTGGCCCGCTGAAGGAAGCTTTGAAGGTCGATCAGGATCTGCGCGACAGGATCGGTATCGAGCATCGCGGCGGCGAGATGCTGCAGCCTTGGTTTGCCAGAAAGATGCATGAGGATGCTTTCGGTCCCCTTACGCTGGAATATCCCTTCAATATCGAAACCTTGCCGGAAGGAAAGGTCTATCTGGCAGGCGAACGTCCCGAACTGCAGGAATACTACTGCAACGGTGTGCGTCTGGAAGCAAAGGATATGGCCAACTGGTGGGTGGACAATGCCTTTGTCAAGATGGAAATTCCGGAAGGCGTACTGAAAACGGGCGAAAACGTTATCACCATCGCGGTAGATTTCAAGCGCACGACCAATATCGAATCCATTTATCTGATCGGTGCATTCGGCGTTGAGGCGAAGGCGGGGGCATCCGTGATGACGAAGCTGCCTGAAAAAGTGGGCCTTGACGATATGGCGGAAAGAAATCTTCCCTTCTATGGCGGCTGCGCAGCGATTACCCTTACGGCCGAACAGTATGAGAAGTTTGTAGACAAGAATGCTGCACGCATCTGGATGCAGGTGCCGGATGGTTCCGGTACGCTGATTCGCGTAGAAGCAATGGGCAAAAAGCAAGTTATTGCATGGGAACCCTATATGGCTGATGTCACCGAAGCTGTGAAGGCGGGCGCGCCCATCCGCGTGACTCTGGTCAATTCCCGCCGCAATTCCTTCGGTCCGCTTCACATCGTGCCCACCAGGCTCGGCGGCTACGGTCCGGGTGAATTCGTCACCAAGGGCGAAAAATGGCATGATGACTATTCCCTGATCGAAGCACAGATCGGCAAAATCGTTTTCAAAAGCTGATGCCGTGTGAGGAAAAACACTATGGATAAAAAAGTTTTTGATACCTTCAAATCGCCGGGCGTTGAGTGGCGCGGCAAGCCCTTCTGGGCATGGAACGGAGATTTGAAAAAGGAAGAACTCATCCGTCAGGTTGATGTGATGAAAAAAATGGGTTTCGGCGGGTATTTCATGCATTCCCGCTGCGGCCTGCTTACCGAATACCTCGGTGATGAATGGTTCGAACTGACCAATGCGGTTGCCGATGCCGGAACAAAGGCCGGAATGGAAAACTGGCTGTACGATGAGGACCGCTGGCCCTCCGGCAGCGCAGGCGGCAAGGCGACCGAAGAAATGGAATACCGCGAAAAGTCGCTCGTTCTGTACGAAATGAATCCGGATGCCTTCGAATGGACGGAGGACGTCGTCTTTGCCTTTGCGGCAAAAATCGGGGAAGACCGTATCTCCATGGGCGGATACCGCGAACTGACGCGCGAAAATGCCAATGCGGCATGGGCAGAGCTTGAAGACTGCGCCGGAGCGGCAAAAGTGCTTGCCTACAAAATCGAATACGATAAGCCCAACGGCAATTATAACGATAATACCTACCTCAACACCCTTAGCAAAGAGGCTGTGCGCCACTTCCTTGATGTAACGCACGAGGAGTACGCAAAACGCGGCGAGGGGCGCGTCGGCACCACGATTCGCGGTATCTTTACGGATGAAACGAATCGCGGTCAGGGCATGAATCTTACGCGTGAGGAGAACGGTGTTGTAATCAGTCCTATATTCTATACGGATGATATTTTCGATGAATTCAGCGCTCGATACGGATACGACATTCGCCCCTTGATGCCCGAGGTGTTCTACCGCCTGAACGGTGAATCGGTTTCAAAGGTCCGCATCGATTATTTCGATCTGGGCTGCGATCTTTTCAAAGAGCGCTTTGGCATGCAGGTCAATGAGTGGTGCGAGGAAAACAACTGCACCCTTACCGGACACTATCTCAGCGAGGATTCCCTCTGCAGCCAGACGGCGATGCTTGGTTCCCTCATGCGCATGTATCCGCACATGGGCATTCCCGGCGTTGACCTTCTGGACGGAGAACCTGAGGACTACCGCGACCGTTTTTACTGGATCATTCAGCGCTGTGCATCCGTGTGCCGCCAGCTGGGCAAAAAGTGGATGCTTTCCGAGCTGTACGGCTGCACGGGCTGGGATTTTACTCTGCGCGGTCACAAATCCGTTGGCGACTGGCAGGCGCTGTTTGGCGTAAATCTGCGCTGCCCGCATCTTTCCTGGTACACTATGGAAGGTGAATGCAAGCGCGACTATCCTGCAAGCGTGTTCTATCAGTCCTCCTACTGGAAGGATTATGACTATGTGGAGAGCTACTTTGCCCGATTCGGCGTTGCAATGTCGCAGGGCAAGGCAGCGAGCGATGTTCTGGTGCTGGAGCCCATCGAAAGCATGTGGGCGCTTGCACACCTGCGCTGGACGGACTGGAGTGTCTGGGCAGGTACGAGCTGCGAAGACGGTCTGAAGCTGGAAGCGGATTACGTCAAAACCAATGCGCAGCTGCTTTCCAACCGTGTCCTCTTCGATTACGGCGAGGAAGCCATCATGGCGGAACACTGCCGTGTGGCAGATGGAAAGCTCTATGTCGGCGAGGCAAGCTACAATACGTTCCTTGTGTCCGGTGCGATCACCGTGCGCGAATCCACGCTGAATATCATGCGTGAAATGCTTGATGCCGGCGCGCGCGTTGTATTTGCGGGTAATGTGCCGGAGTATGTCGGCGGAGTGAAGAGCAACGCATGCCGCGAACTTCTGGATGCTTACGAGAATGCCGTTTATATGGAAATTAGCGAACTGGGCGAAAAAATGGCGGCATTTGGCACGAATCCCATTTCTTCCGATGCCTGCGAAGCCGTATTTACGCAGCTGCGCGTGGAAGGGGATACTTACATCACCGGCTGGATCAATGCGGATTATAAGAACGAAACAGGTGCATTTACCATCACGGCTTCTTTGCCCCGCGAATACCGCGCGGAAATCTGGGAGCTGGAAACGGGCGAACGCTTCGTCTATCCCAGTGAGTACAGGGATGGAAAGCATATTCTGAACTGCTCCATGCCGGGCGCGGGCAGCATGATTCTGGTATTCACGAAGTCGCAGGAGGAACTCAAACCATACTGTGCAAAGAACATGCAGATTACCGGAGAACTTACGGACGGTGCATTTGCCTATGAACTGGAAGAGCCGAACGTTATGGTGCTTGACTATGCACGCTATAAGTTTGAAGGCGATGAATTCAGCAAACTGAAGGAAGTTCTGAAGGTTGACCAGTCCATCCGCAATCAGCTGGGGCTTGAGCTTCGCGGTGCGGTCATGGTGCAGCCGTGGGTCTTGAAACTGCGCAATTTGGAACCGTACGGAATGCTTACACTGGAATACCCCTTCCGCGTGGAAACGCTGCCCGAGGGCAAGTGCTATTTTGTAGGCGAGCGTCCCGATGAGAATGAGTATTATCTGAACGGAATCCGTCTGAATGTGCACGACGAAAACGACTGGTGGGTGGACAACGCCTTCATCAAGATGGAAATTCCGGAGGGCGCGCTCAAACAGGGTGAAAACGTGATCACGCTTGTCACGAATTTCAAGCGCATGACGAATATCGAGGCGACCTACATCGTCGGCGATTTCGGCGTAAAGGCGAAGGCAGGAGCATCGGTCATGACGGCGAAAGCTGCGGCCATTGGCCTTAATGACATTGAGAATGCTGACATGCCCTTCTACGCGGCGGATATTTCCATTGAACTTACGAAAGACGAATATGCCCCGCTTGTGGACAGAAATGCGGAAAGAATTTGGATGCAGCTGCCGGAATTCGGCGGCGCGCTGACAAGCGTGGAATGCGCCGGAAAGCGTGAAATCGTTGCGTGGGAGCCCTACATGGCGGATGTGACCGAGGCAGTGAAAAATGATCTGCCCATTCGAATCACGCTCACCGGCACCCGCAGGAATTGCTTTGGTCCCCTGCATGTGTATCCCACAAAGCAGCGCGGTCACGGCCCGGGAACCTTCGTCACCGAGGGCGACAAGTGGACGGATGAATACGCCCGCGTTGAATGCAAAATCGGCAAAATTGTATTTGGCAAATGAGCACAGAATAAGATCTGCATGATGGCGTGCAGAAAAAAGGTTTACAAAAGGAAACAGGCACCTCATCCGCCTCCTTCGGAGGCACCTTCCCCTCGAAGGGGAAGGCTTAAAATACGTTCTTCCTTAAAGGCTTCTCCTTGAGGAGAAGCTGGCACGGCTTGCCGTGACTGATGAGGTGTTATTTGCCAAAAGAAAGCTCCCTGCGTCGTGTGGTGACGCAGGGAGCAAATTTGTTTTGACTTACTTTTTCTTATACAGAACCAGTTCGCTGGTCAGCGAGCCGCCAAGACGGATGAAGAGGCCTTCCTGCGCAAGCTGAATACCGGGCATTGTGCAGGTCCTGCCGCAGTTGTCAAAGGTGACTTCGTAATCGGCGGAAATGTCCACGCCGCGCAGGCGCACATGCGTTTCGGTTTCTCCGCCGGTGACGAGGGCAAATACGCCCAGCATGCCGCGGGAAGCATCCGCAGCATCAAGCTCCATGACGCACACGCCCTTTGCGCCTTCAAGATTTTTGCCCGGAAGAGCGGGAGTGTGGTGATAGAACAGGGAATCCGGATGCATGGGGCGCACGAATTCCTTATAGAGCTTCACATACTTCCTGGCTGCATCCATTTGCTCGGGATTGGCCTGAGCGTCAATGGGGGAGAACATGTTGAAGGTCATGCGTCCGAAAAGGGCATGGCGCATCTGGCTGTCAAGATCGGCAGACAGGAAGGAATGCTGACCGCAGATAAGCCTGTCCACGCACTCGGGCGGGAGAGCCATGGTCATACCGTTGGTGATGCGCACGCTGTTGGGGCTCTTCTGATAATCTGTTACCCATGTATGAGTGAAGTTTGCCACCATGCCAAGATCGCTTCGACCGCCGCCGCCGGAGCAGTTTTCGAACACAACATGCGGATAGTCCCTGCGCAGGCGAGCGTACATAGCGTAGGCATTTTCGTAATGCCGTGTCATTGCGGTTTCGGTAAAGCCGTCTTTCTCGTGGCAGAAAAGCGAAGTGACGGGACCGGAGCCGCTGTCGCTGCCGCCATCCAAGCGGAACATTTCGATGCCGTATTCCTCAATGAGGTAGCGGATATTGTCTTCCACCCATTTGGCGGCTTCGGGAATGCTCATATTGATCAGGCCGCCGGGCTTGCCGGTTTTGCGGTTGATCCAGAACCATTCGGGATGCTCAAGCTTGACCTTTGAATTGTCTCCGCC